>JBGATH010000022.1:0-73323 GCA_044229235.1 Usitatibacteraceae bacterium | reverse complement strand
GCGTGAGGTCGAGCTGGCGGATGTGTGCCGACGAGAACTGCTCGAAGGCGCGGGTGCATTCGACCAGTTCGCGGACGACGACGATGAAGCGTTTGTATTGCATCAGAAGTACAACACGGATTTGGCGGGATGTCGCGTCGCGGCAGCCTGCGGTGCGCGGGCGGTCGCGGGTGGATCGATGGCGAATTTTCTGCCGCCAGAAAAGTAGTTCGTGTTAGAACTATATTTGAAGAGGCGGGCGGTGTCAACTGGCGGCATGCATCGCGACAGCAACGGCACCGCGGTTCACGGCGAATGACCGGGACTGTGTTGGGCACAGGATGCGTCCGTTACCGCGCCTGATGAAAAAACACCACCATTGGCGCGGCTTCCAGGCCATTTATGCCCGGAGTGCCGCGCCAGTGCTGGTGTTTGTCGGTTGGCTAGACGTTCGGCCAGCGGGTGAAGGCGATGAAGTTCTCGCTGTTTTCGACGAGATCGGCCTTCACAAATTTCACGTAGGCACCCGGTGGACCGTTGTGGCACCAGGCGATGACACGCTCCACGTCGGCTTCCGCACCCTGCACCATGGCTTCAACGCTGCCGTCCTCGCAATTGCGAACCCAGCCGGTCACCTCGAGCGCCTGCGCCACCGCGCGCATCGACTCGCGGTAACCGACACCCTGCACGCGGCCGGTGATTTCAAGCCTTACCGTGATGACATGGTCATTCATTCGTCGTGGCGGATGTTTTTGCTGCGCACCGACTTGACCGTGGCACGGGTTTTCTTGGCTTCGATGCGGCGCTCCTTCGAGGCGCGTGTCGGCTTGGTCGCCAGACGTTTCTTTGGCACGTGATTGAGCTTTTTCAGCCGCTCGACCAAACGTTCGTAGGCCACTTCCTTGTTACGAAATTGCGAGGAGGAATCCTGCGCAATGACCACCACGCCGGAGGGCAGGTGGGTGAGGCGGATGGCCGAATTGGTCTTGTTGACATGCTGCCCGCCGGGCCCGGAGGCGCGATAGGTATCGACGCGCACTTCCTGCTCAAGCGTATCGCGATCCACCGCGTACGGCGGCAGCCGCAGCGGAAGATCCCTATCAGGCACGGCGACTGGATCCCCGCCTGCGCGGGGACGACGCGTCCGTAACCAATCGCGCGGCGCGTTGCTTGCGCTCTTGGACGGAACGCGTCATTTGATGCGCATCCCCGGTACCGCACCCGAATCCGGCGAGAGCAGGTACACACCCGTGCCGTCACCCGCCGCCAGCACCATGCCTTGCGATTCGCCAAAGCGCATCTTGCGTGGCGCGAGGTTGGCGACCATTACGGTCAGGCGGCCGACCAGGTCTTTCGGGTTGTAGGCGGAGCGGATGCCGGCGAATACGGTGCGCGTTTCGATGCCGAGGTCGAGAGTGAGTTTGAGCAGCTTGTCGGCCTCCGCCACCAGCTCGGCGTCAAGAATCTTGGCCACACGCAAATCCAGGCGGCCGAAATCGTCGATGGAAATGGTCTCGGCAATCGGGGCAACGACGATCGGCTTGGGCGGTTCCACCGGCTGCAGCACGAATTCGGTCGGCGCGGACGGTGCCTCGGCAGCGGCTTTGCTGTCGGCCTTGGCGGGCTTGGTTTCGGCGACTTCTTTCGGCGGTGCCATCAGGGCGTCGATCTGCTTCGGGTCAATGCGGCCCATGAGGTGCTTGTACGGCTTGATCTCGTGGCCTTCCTTCAGCGGCTTGGCCACCGCTTTCCAGTCGAGCGGATCGAAATTGAACATTTCCCCCGCCTTGGCGGAGAGTTCGGGCAGCACCGGCGCCAGATAAATGGTGAGGTCGCGGAACATGGCGACCGCGGTCGAACACACCGTGAGCAACTCGGCTTCCTTGCCTTCATGCTTGGCCAGTTCCCAGGGTTTGTTGGCGTCCACATACTGGTTGGCCAGGTCGGCCAGCGCCATGATCTTGCGGATGGCCTTGCCGAATTCACGCCCGTCGTAGTACCCGGCGATTTCCTCGGCGGCGCCGGAAAACTCCGCGGCGATCTCTTTGGGCAGCGCGGGCTTGCCCATCTTGCCGTCGAACTTGCGGGTGATGAAGCCCGCGGCGCGGCTGGCGATGTTGACGTACTTGCCGATCAGGTCGCTGTTGACGCGCGTGAGGAAGTCGTCGGGATTAAAGTCCAGATCCTCGACCTTGTCATTCAGCTTGGCCGCGATGTAGTAGCGCAGCCATTCCGGGTTGAGGCCCACCTCCAGGTATTTGGCTGGTCCGAAACCGACCCCGCGCGACTTGGACATCTTCTCGCCGGTGATCTGGATGAAGCCGTGCACGAACACGTTGTTCGGCACCTTGCGCCCGGCAAAATGCAGCATGGCAGGCCAGAACAGGGTATGGAAGTAGACGATGTCCTTGCCGATGAAGTGGTATTGCTCGACCTTGTCGTCGGCGAGGAATTCATCAAAGCTGCGTTTCTCGCCATTGGCGCGGGCCTTGCCCGATTCGAAATAGGCCTTGAGGCTGGCCAGGTAGCCCACCGGCGCATCCAGCCACACATAGAAGTATTTGCCCGGCGCGTCGGGAATCTCGATGCCGAAATACGGCGCGTCGCGGGAGATATCCCAGTCGTTGAAATTTTTGCCACCATCGCCCAGCCACTCGGCCAGCTTGTTGACGACTTCGCTCTGCAGAGGCGTCTTTTGTGTCCATTCCTGCAGGAACTGCACGCACTTCTTGTCGGAGAGCTTGAAAAAGAAATGCTCTGACTTTTTCAGCACCGGGCGCGCGCCGGTGATGGTGGAGTACGGATTCTTCAGGTCGGTCGGCGCGTAGACCGCGCCGCAGTTCTCGCAGGCATCGCCGTACTGGTCCTTGGTGCCGCACTTGGGGCATTCACCCTTGATGAAGCGGTCCGGCAGGAACATGCCTTTCACCGGGTCGTAGAACTGCTCGACTTCCTTGCCGGCAATGAGCTTGGCGGCCTTCAGCTTGCGGTAGATGTCCTGGGCGAGTTCGACGTTCTCCGGCGAATGCGTTGAATGCCAGTGATCGAAGCTGAGATGAAAGCGCGGCCAGTCGGCGTTGTGGTCGAGGGCAATGCGCTCGATGAGCTGCTCCGGCGTGATGCCCAGCTTCTCGGCGTTGAGCATGATGGCCGCGCCGTGCGTGTCGTCGGCGCAGACGAAGTGCACCTCGTGGCCTTGCATGCGCTGGAACCGCACCCAGATATCAGCCTGGATGTATTCCATGATGTGGCCGATATGAAAGCTACCGTTGGCGTAGGGAAGGGCGGTGGTGACGAATAGTTTTCGGGACATCTGGATATATTTTTTGCCGGGCCGGCAGGTAACGCCGAAGCGGACGCAGAACTGGTTGATTCGAATGATTTTTCTCTTGGTGAATTGTACCAAGCCGCAAGTGCGATAGATATGGCGGCGAGAGCGAATCCGATAAAATAGCCAATTCACCCAACGCAAAGAAACGCCATGAGCCTCAATGTTGAATCCATCCAGAACGCCTTGCGTGAATTGATCGACCCCGTCACCGGCGAGAACTTCGTCGACGGCAAGTCCGCCAAGAACATCAAGATCGACGGCGCCGATGTCTCCCTGGAAATCGTGCTCGGCTATCCGGGCAAGAGTGTTACCGAGCCGATCCGCAAGCAGGTGATCGACCGGCTCAAAAAAATTCCGGGCATCGGCAATATCTCCGCTAATGTCTTTTCCAAGATTGTTTCCCACAGCGCGCAGCGCGGCGTGAAGCTGGTGCCGGGCATCAAGAACATCATCGCCGTCGCCTCCGGAAAAGGCGGTGTGGGCAAGAGCACCACTGCGGTGAACCTGGCGTTGGCGCTGGCTGCCGAGGGCGCCTCGGTCGGCATGCTCGATGCGGATATTTACGGGCCGTCGCAGCCGATGATGTTGGGCATTACCGGTCGGCCCGCCTCGAAGGACGGCAAGACCATGGAGCCGCTCGAAGGCCATGGCATTCAGGCCATGAGCGTGGGTTTCCTGATCGACCCTGAAACGCCGATGGTGTGGCGCGGCCCGATGGTTACACAAGCGCTGGAACAGCTGCTGAACGAAACCAACTGGAACGACCTCGATTACCTGATCGTGGACCTGCCGCCGGGTACCGGTGACATCCAGCTGACCCTGGCGCAAAAAGTTCCGGTCACGGGTGCGGTCATCGTCACCACGCCGCAGGACATCGCGCTGCTGGACGCGCGCAAAGGCCTGAAGATGTTCGAGAAGGTCGGCGTGCCGATCATCGGCATCGTCGAAAACATGGCGATGCATGTCTGCAGCAACTGCGGGCACATGGAACATATTTTCGGCACCGGCGGCGGCGAAAAAATGGCCAAGGATTACAACATCGACCTGCTGGGTTCGCTGCCGCTGGACATCAAGATTCGCGAAATGGCTGATGGCGGCAAGCCGACGGTGGTGTCGGAGCCGGACGGCGTGCTGGCGGGTATCTACAAGGAGATCGCCCGCAAGTGCGCGGCCAAGATCGCCAAGCAATCGCAGGATCGCTCCAGCATCTTTCCCAAGATCGTCATCCAGAACACCTGATTGCCGATGCAAGACGCCATCCAGCGCGCCATCGAGTTGCGCCGCGAGTCCCAGCACACCGAGGCGCTGGCGATCCTGCTCGACCTGTACGACAAGCATCCCGATGATCCGCGGGTGAATTACGAACTGGCATGCACCTATGACACCCAGGGCGTGGAGGACGAGGCGATCGGCTTTTACGAACACGCCATCCAGTGCGGCCTCGATGGCGATGAACTGCGCGGGGCAATGCTTGGCCTGGGCAGTTCTTATCGCTGCGTGGAGCGGTATGGTGATTCGGCGCGCATTTTGCAAAAAGGCGCGACGACATTCCCGAATGCGCGCGAGTTCGATATCTTCCTGGCGCTGACCAGGCACAACATGGGCGAGCACGATGAAGCCCTGCGCCTGCTGCTTGCGCACATCGCCGAGCATTCGACCGATCCAGGCGCGATACGCTACAAGCGCGCAATTTCATACTATGCGGAGCATCTCAATCCGCCCTATGACGACTAGCTGGGCGGCGGGCGATGGCAGCGTTTTGCGTGGGGCTGATTCGCGTGAAAGACCCGTTGGCGTGGGAGCAATACCGCAGCCGCGTGGGCGCAACGATTACGCAGTACGGAGGACAGGTGCTGTTTCGCGGGGCGCAGGCCCGGGTGTATTCCGGGGCCATGCCGCATGAGCGCGTTGTCACGCTGCGATTCGACAGCCTGGCGGCGGCCAACGCGTGGCACGATTCGCCGGAATACCAGGCGCTGGTGCCGCTGCGCGAGCAGGGTGCCGACGTGACCCTGGTGCTGTACGAAGACTGAAGCAACCGAACAAGGAGCTGACAAGTGAGCATCAAAGCCGACAAGTGGATCCGCAGGATGGCGCAGGAGCACGGCATGATCGAGCCGTTCGAGCCCGGGCAGGTGCGCGAGGCCAACGGCCATCGCATCGTCAGCTACGGTACCTCGAGCTATGGCTACGACATCCGCTGCTCGGACGAATTCAAGCTGTTCACCAACTTGAATTCGACCATCGTCGACCCGAAGAATTTCGACCCGAACTCGTTCGTGGACATCAAGGCCGACTTTTGCATCATCCCGCCGAATTCGTTCGCGCTGGCGCGGACGGTCGAGTACTTTCGCATTCCGCGCAATGTGCTGACGGTGTGCCTGGGCAAATCCACCTACGCGCGTTGCGGCATCATCGTCAATGTCACGCCATTCGAGCCGGAATGGGAAGGCCATGTCACCCTGGAGTTTTCCAACACCACGCCGTTGCCCGCCAAGATTTACGCCAACGAAGGTATCGCGCAGGTGCTGTTCTTCGAGAGCGACGAAGTATGCGAAACCTCGTACAAGGATCGCGGCGGCAAGTATCAGGGGCAGCACGGCGTCACCCTGCCAAAAATGTAATCCAGGATCAAGACTCAATGACCGTTCGCTCCCGTTTCGCTCCCAGCCCCACCGGCTATTTGCACATTGGCGGCGCGCGCACCGCGCTTTTTGCCTGGGCATTTGCACGTCGTCACGGTGGCACTTTCATCCTGCGCATCGAGGACACCGACGTCGAGCGTTCCACGCCCGAGGCCGTGCAGGCCATCCTGGACGGCATGAATTGGCTGGGCCTGCAGCACGATGAAGGCCCCTTCTTCCAGATGCAGCGCATGCCGCGCTACAAGGAAGTGATTGCGCAAATGCTTGCCGCCGGCACCGCCTACCACTGTTACACCACGCCTGCCGAGCTGGACGCGTTGCGTGAGGCGCAGCGCGCGCGCGGCGAGAAGCCACGTTACGATGGCCGCTGGCGGCCCGAGCCGGGCAAGACCTTGCCCGCCATTCCGGCCGATGTCAGACCGGTGGTGCGATTTCACAATCCGGTGGGCGGCAGTGTTGCCTGGGTCGACGCCGTGAAAGGCCGCATCGAAATCGCCAATGCGGAACTGGACGACCTGGTCATTGCGCGCGGCGACGGCACGCCCACTTACAACTTCTGCGTATGCGTGGATGACTGGGATATGAAGATCACTCATGTGATCCGCGGCGACGACCATGTCAATAACACGCCGCGCCAGATCAACATCCTCGCCGCCCTCGGCGCCGAGATCCCGGTGTATGCGCACCTGTCGATGATTCTGGGCGACGACGGCCAGAAGCTGTCCAAGCGCCACGGCGCGGTCTCGGTGATGGATTACCCGGCCAAGGGCTATTTGCGTGATGCCGTCGTCAATTACCTGGCGCGCCTTGGCTGGTCGCACGGCGATGATGAAGTGTTCTCGATGGAGCAGTTTTGCCAGTGGTTTGACCTCGAGCACATTACGCCTTCGGCGGCACAGTTCAATACCGAGAAATTGAACTGGCTGAATCACGAGTACCTCAAGAAAACCGATCCTTCCACGTTGGCGACACTGCTCGCGCCGTACTTGATTGAAGCCGGGATTGATCCGGCCAGCGGCCCGCCGCCAGCGCGCGTCGCGGAGCTCCTGCGCGAGCGAGCGCCTACGCTGGTCGAGATGGCCGCCGCGGCCCGCTATTTTTATGTCCGTCCTGACGTGAATCCGGCATTGCTGGCGCAGCATCTCGTCGAAGCCGCGCGTCCAGCAATGAATGAGGTGCGCCAAGTGCTCGGCGCGGTCAATTGGACGAAGCCGGAAATCGGCGCCGTCATCAAGGCCTGCGTGGCAAAACACGCGCTGAAAATGCCGCAGGTGATGATGCCGCTTCGCGTTTTGCTGACCGGCGAAACGCACACGCCTTCGGTCGATGCCATCATGGATGTGATGGGGCGCGAAGAGACGCTGATGCGTCTTGGCGCCAGGGCGGCTTCGTGACGGCTCCCCGTCCGGGACTTGGCAAAGTCTCGCTATTCCCGCTATAATGCGCGTCTTTCCCTGTGGGGGTATAGCTCAGCTGGGAGAGCGCTTGCATGGCATGCAAGAGGTCATCGGTTCGATCCCGTTTACCTCCACCACAGAATTTGGCGTCTATCGAGTCGTACATGCGGCTGTCCCCATCGTCTAGAGGCCTAGGACATTGCCCTTTCACGGCAGTAACGGGGGTTCGAATCCCCCTGGGGACGCCAAAATACAAACGCCACCTTCGGGTGGCGTTTTTATTTGGGCGGCACCAGAGCGAGCCAACAGTTTGGCTCGCGTGGGGATTCGAAGGCCGTCGGCGATGTTCTGAGCGCAGCGAAGAACCGCCGCGGCGGGGTCGCGGGACGTGACCGAATCCCCTTGGCGCCGCCAAAGCAAGCCAAGAATTTGGCTTGCGCGGGAAAGGCCGCGGTGATTCCCGGCGCGCAGCGAGGGGCCGCTGCGCCGGGAGATGGAGGCAGAAAATCGCGTTCCAAAAGGATTTGGCAAGCGTGGCCGGCACCAACCTGGCACGTAGCGGAATGACGGGCTGCCCTGATCGCTGTGAACAGCCCGTAGCATAATGGGCACGCCTTCTGTGCTCAGCTGGAGGCCGCACCCTTCGCTCCAACCTACGACTCGCTGATAGTTCCCCATGAATCACGTCCTGACAGATCATCCTGATCGCTTAACACTTTCTGCCGAGGTGCATGCTCGGCCCTCGATGGGTGTGAAAACCCCGGAACGCGTGAGCTATCTCGCCGTCCTCACGCCGCCGGAAGCGCGATCGGCGGCACGCTCCCATTTCGAGGTACTGTGCGCGCATTTCAACGTGCCGCCGCCTGCCGAGGGCGAGACACATTTCAGCGCGCGGCGCGACGGCATTCGTATCAAATGGGAACGTCACAGCGAGATTTCCGGCTACACGGTGTTCGTTCCGGGACTCGCCGAACGCCCATTCGATGAGCCTGCCGCGGGTTTTCTGCCGGATGGCTGGATCGACGGGATCCCGGGCCAGCGAATCCTGGCGGCTCATCTTGAGGTCCTGCCTGCCGGCAGCAAGTTCCCTGACAGGGAGCAAGTCGCATCATTTTTTGGCGGTAACGAAACGGTCGGCGGTGAAATCGCTGGCGGCAGCGGCGTGGCGCTGACCGATTTCAGGATCCACAAAGACGGCTATTCGAGGTTCTTGCTTCTCGACCGTGACATGACGCCGGATCAGGCCGGGCGCATGGTCCAGCGCCTGCTGGAAATCGAGGCGTACCGCATGCTGGCCCTGCTGGCGTTGCCGATCGCAAGCCGACAATCGCCACAGGTGCAAGCGATGGAGGCGGCGCTCGCCGGCGTTACTGAAGCGATCGCACGCGATGCTACCGGCGACGAAGCGCTGCTTGGAGAATTGACCAAGCTGGCGGCTGACGTCGAACGCGCAATTGTTGCCAGCCAGTTTCGGTATGCAGCCAGCCGCGCGTACTACGCATTGGTGTGCGCGCGCATCGCCGAATTGCTCGAACAGCGCATGCCGGGGTTTCAGACGATCGATGAGTTCATGTCCCGGCGGCTGGCGCCCGCCATGGCGACCTGCAGTGTCGTAGCGCAGCGTTTGCACGACCTCTCGGAGCGCATCTCCCAGACCAGCGGACTGTTGTCGACACGCGTGGACATCGCGCGCTCGAAGCAGAATCAGGCGCTGCTGGCGTCAATGGAACGTCGTGCGCGCCAACAGTTGCGTCTGCAGGAAACCGTGGAGGGGCTGTCGATCGCTGCCATCAGCTATTACGTGGTGGGACTCGCGGGAATCATGTTCAAGTCGATCCACGCTGTTGGCATCGGCATTTCTCCGGAATTGGCGACCGGCTTGTCCATTCCGGTGGTGCTGCTGGCGGTGTCGCTGCTGTTGCGGCGCATCCGCCGCAGGATTACCGCCGACGAGCACCTGAGCGGGCACTGATTCCGGCGTTGAATGTGCCGCATCCGCGCGGTGCGCGACTCAGTGAAAGAACAGGTACGCCACCCAGACAGCGGCAATGACGCCGGCGAATTCGGCAATGAGTCCGTAGGTGATGGCGTAGCGCGTCTTGCTGATGCCGACCGAACCGAAGTACAGCGCCACGATGTAAAACGTGGTGTCGGCTGAGCCCTGGAAAATGCACGCAAGCCGCCCGACAAAAGAGTCGACGCCGAACGTTTTCATGGCATCGATCATCATCGCCCGCGCGCCGCTGCCGCTGATCGGCTTCATGAGCGCTGTGGGCAGCGCCGGCGTGAAGTCGGTGTTGAGGCCCATCTGCGTGAACACCCAGGTGAAGCCGCTGACGATGTAGCCAAGCACGCCCGAGTTGCGCAGCACGCTGATGGCGACGAGCATGCCGACGAGATAGGGGATGATCTTGATCGAGGTCTCGATGCCGCCCTTGGCGCCTTCGATGAACGCCTCGTAGACATTCACCCCTTTGCGCAATCCGCCGACGATAAAGACGATGATGATCGACAGCAGCAACAGGTTGCTGACGAGTTTCGATACCAGCGTGATTTCGGCCTTGGTGAGTTGTGTGCTCAGGTACCAGACCATGGCGACGATGGCCAGGGTAATTCCGCCCAGCCAGCCCATGATGACGCGATCGAACAGATTGATGCGCTGCTTGATGGCTACCGCCACGAGTCCGACCACCGTCGCCACGTAGGTGGCGATCATGCAGGGGATGAAGATGTCGGAGGGGTCCTGCGCGCCCAGCACCGCGCGCTGCGCCATCACTGCCAGCGGAATCAGGGTGAGGCCGGACGCATGCAGCACCAGGAACATGATCTGCGCGTTGGTGGCTTCATCCTTGCTCGGGTTGAGCTCCTGCAGGCTGGCCATGGCCTTGAGGCCAAAAGGGGTGGCGGCATTGTCGAGGCCGAGAAAGTTGGCCGAGAAATTCATCACCATGTGGCCGGTCGCGGGATGGTCTTTCGGTACACCGGGAAAAATGCGCGAAAAGAACGGGCCGATGATCTTGGCGATGAAGTTGATGGCGCCGGCTTTCTCGCCGATGCTGAGGATTCCCAGCCAAAGTGTCATCACGCCGGCCAGCGGCAGGGCGATCTCCATCACGCCGACGCGGGCCGATTCGAAGGTGCCATCGATGATGCGCTTGAAGACTTCGGTATCGCCGGCGAACAGACACTGCGCCAGTGCCGCAAGAAAGCCGACGATGAAGAAGCCCGTCCAGATGTAAGTGAGTGTCATGAACGGGCCGTTTTCAGGTTGTCAGCGGGCTACTTGATGGTGATCCACAGCGGCGCGAACTTGTTGTCCGGCCGATGAACCAGCGAGACATTGGCGCGTGACACCCAAGGGATGACCTGGCGGTGCAGCGGGATCGCCAGCACCTCGCGTTGCAGCAATTCGACGGCCTTGTTGATCAGCGTCTGGCGCTTGGCGGTGTCCATTTCGGTTTCGGCTTTTTCGATGAGTTCGTCGAGTTCGGCATTCTTGAGGTTGCCGTAGTTGGTGTCGCCGTAGCCCTTGTCGTTCGCGCTGTGGTAAAGCGGCTTCAGGGTGAACATGGCATCGAGATTGATGTCGCCCCAGCCCTGGAGGCAGGCGCTGAATTCCTTCTTCGGGGTGCGCCCGAAGTACTGGGCCTTCGGCATGGCATCAACCTTCACGTTCAGGCCGATGCGTGCCCACATGCCGGCCAGCGCAACGCAGATCTTTTCGTCATTGATGTAGCGGTCATTGGGACAATGCAGCGTGAATCCGAAGCCATTCGGGTAACCCGCCTCGGCCAGCAGCTTTTTCGCGGCATCCGTGTTGTACGGCAGGCGCTTGTCCAGCGCCGCCGGGATGCCTTCCCCCTTGGGATTCGGCGTGAGAATTCCGGTCGGCGTAGCCAGGCCGCGCATCACCTGCGCCTTGATGGCATTGGCGTCGATGGCCTGGTACATCGCCTGGCGCACGCGCCGGTCCTTGAACGGGTTCTTGCCTTTCACGTCGGCATACAGAAGCTCGTCGCGGGCCTGGTCGAGGGCGATGGAGATGATGCGGTACTCATCGCCTTCCCATACCTTGAGGTCGCGGTCTTCCTTGAGACGGCTGATGTCCTGCGGGCTGGGGTCCAGCACCAGGTCGACTTCGCCCGACTTCAATGCTGCCATGCGTGTGGCATCCGCGGTAATCGGCCGGTATTCAAGCGTTTCGATATTGCCCTCAAAACGTTTCTCGGCAAGACCCCACCAGGTCGGATTCCTGGTGTGAAGCATTTTCACGCCCGGTTCAAACGACACCAGCTTGAACGGACCGGTGCCCATGGCGTTGCGCGAAGCGTAGGGCGTGTCTTTGTTGGTCAGGTCATGTGCTTCCACTGACTTGTTCTTCTCGCACCACGCCTTGCTCATGATCGGTACTTGCGTGAGCGCGCTGACCGCGGTGGGTGTGGGGGAATCGGTAACAAATTCCACGGTCAGTTCGTCGACCTTGCGCGCCTTGCCTGCCAGCGCGGCGTAGGTCTTGAACTGCTTGGTGCGCATGGCGCGTTCAAACGAGAACACCACATCGTCGGCGGTGAATGGCGTGCCATCCTGAAACTTCACGCCCTTGCGCAGGGTCACCAGGCGCTTGGTGGGGCTGACGGCCTTCCAGCTGGTAGCCAGCCAGGGCGTGAGCGACATGTCCTTGCCGGGTTGTATCAGGCGCTCGTAAACCAGCATGTTGATCGCGTTGGTGAACCCCTCATCGTTGCCGTGCGGGTCGAGCGTGGTGGTATCGCTCTTGGATGTCCAGCGGAAAGTCTTTGCGGACGCCTCGGCAGGCAGGATCAGCGACACGACCAGGCAAAACAGCAACGCGCGGATTTTCATGCATTCCTCCAGCTTGATTTCTTGACGGTACCGGCCACCCTGTCAGGCCGGTGCAACGAACGAATCCAGTGCAGTCTACCAATTGTGGCGCTTGCAGCGACTGCCCTGCAGGCACCCAAAGTGGACTGTAACCACCTTGATCGCGGCATGCGGCGGCAATCGCTTAAAACTCTGTTTTTATGAGAAAAATGCACGTCACACGCGCGGCTCAGGTTGACGCTGCCGGGATTTGGTATTAAATTGGTACTATTGTCATTATGTCATTTCCGGACCGCCATGGAGCGCCCGAAGCGGGTTACCAAGAAGAACAACATCGCCGCCTTCAGGCCGGATCCGCGCGACAGTTCACCGCTATACCTGCAACTGGCGCGGCGGCTTGCGGATTCGATTCGCGAGGGTAATTTCCAGGCGCGTGAAGCCTTGCCTTCGGAGCGTTTGCTGTCAGAGAAGGCCGGCGTCTCGCGCGTGACCGCGCGCAAGGCCATCGACCAGTTGGTCGAGCAGGGGCTGATCGAGCGCCGCCGCGGTTCCGGCAATTACATTGTTCCGCATATCGAGCAGCCGCTTTCACGACTCACCAGTTTCTCGGAAGAGCTGTCGCGGCGCGGCTATTCGCCAAGTTCGCGCTGGCTGGTGCGGGTGGTCGCCGCGGCCACCCCCGAGGAGCAATTGAGCCTGTCGCTGTCCCCGAACTCGCGCGTGGCCCGGCTTGAACGCCTGCGCCTCGCCGACAACGTGGTGATGGCCTACGAGGTCACCGCCGTTCCGCAGGCGCTGCTGGCCGCGCCGCAAAAAGTGGAGGGCTCGCTCTACGAGTACCTTGCCCGCAGCGGCAGTGCCCCGGTGCGCGCGTTGCAGCACATTCGCGCGCTCAATGCACAGCCCAAGCTGGCCGAGCGCATGGGCGTGCCGGTGGGCCAGGCCCTGCTGTTCATCACCCGCATCGGCTACCTCGAGTCCGGGCAGCCGGTCGAAATGACGCACTCCTACTGCCACAGCGACTATTACGATTTCGTGGCCGAGATGCGACGTGTCTAGTCGCGCCGCCGATTTGCCGCGCAGCGTCGACGGTGTCGTGCTCACCACGCAGGGCTTTGTGGAGGGCCGTGTCCGAATCGGTGAGGACTGCCGCATCGCGGGCATTGAGGGCACCACCATCGCGGCCGCTGCGGTGCGCGACCATGGACTGCCGATCATCCTGCCCGGCTTCATCGACCTGCATGTGCATGGCGGCGGCGGCGCCGACATCATGGAAGGCAATGGCGCCGTGCAAAAAGTGGCGGCGTTGCACGCGCGACACGGCACCACGGCCCTGCTGGCCACCACCATGACCGCGCCGCCCAGTGACCTCGACCGGGCGTTCAGTGCGCTGGCCGAATCCTGCCGCACCAGGTGGCCCGATGCCGCGCGCGTGCTGGGCGTGCACCTCGAAGGCCCTTACATCAACCCCGGCAAGCTCGGCGCGCAACCGGATTTTGCGCGTACCACCGATCTGCAGGAACTGGCGCGGCTGCATCGCATGGCGCCAATCCGGCTGATTACGCTGGCACCGGAAATGCCCGGCAACTTTGACGTTATCGAGCGGCTGGTGGCCGCCGGGCACATCGTGCAGATTGGCCATAGCCTCGGCGGGTATGAAGAAGGCGTGGCCGCACTGGGCAAGGGAGCGCGCGGTTTCACGCACCTGTTCAACGCCATGACCGGTATCCACCACCGCAAGCCCGGCATGGTCGGCGCGGCGCTGGCGCACGCCGAATTCGCCGAGATCATTCCCGACCTGCTGCATGTGCATCCGGGCGCGATCCGCGTGGCGCTGCGGGCCATTCCACGCCTGTTTTGCGTGACCGATTCGACCGCGGCGGCGGGCATGCCCGACGGCGAATACCGGCTGGGGCGCCATACGGTGACCAAGTGCCTGGGCGGCGTGCGGCTCGCGGACGGCACGCTGGCCGGCTCCACGCTGACGATGGACCAGGCGCTGCGCAACCTGGTGAACGAAGTCGGGCTGGATCTGGCCGATGCGTCCAGGCGCGTTTCCACCAATGCCGCCGACTATCTCGGCGAATCCGCGCGTGGTCGCATCGCGGCAGGCGCGTGGGCGGACCTGGTGGTGATGGATCGCGACTTGAAGCTGCAGCAGGTGGTGGCGGAGGGCCGACGCATTGAACTCGCCTGAGGGCCGCGCGCATCACACACGCATGCTCGAGGAAGCCCGCGGGGCACCGGCCGCCGTCGCGCGGCAGCTTGATGCCGACATCGAGCGATACGCGCGCTTCGGCGCCACGTTGCGCGAGCATTCCCCCACCTCGATCCTCACGGTCGCGCGCGGCAGCTCGGACCACGCGGCGCATTTCATGTCGTATCTCATCATGGCCCGCCTCGGCAAGCTGGTTACCTCGCTGCCGATGTCGCTGGTAACGCTGTATCAGTCGCAGATCGAGCGGCGCGGCTTGCTGGCGCTGGCATTTTCGCAGTCGGGCCAAAGTCCCGACCTGGTGGCACCGATGAAATATTTCTCGGCCGGCGGCGCGACCACGGCAGCCTTCGTCAACGAGTCGGCGTCGCCGCTGGCCGAGGCGTCGCAATGGGTATTTCCCCTGCACGCCGGGGCGGAACGCAGCATCGCGGCGACCAAGAGTTTCATCTGCCAGCTGGTGGCCGGCGTGCGCGTGGTGGAGGCGTGGCAGCGCGATGCCGAGCTGGCCGCGGCGCTGTGCGAGCTGCCGGCGGTGTTGCAGCGCGCGGCCGACACCGACTGGTCGGCGGCGGTGGACGCACTGGTGGATATCGAGCAGATGTTTGTGATCGGGCGCGGTACCGGCCTCGCGGTGGCCATGGAAGCCGCCCTGAAATTCAAGGAGACCTGCGCCATCCAGGCGGAAGCATTTTCCGGCGCCGAAGTGAAGCACGGGCCGATGGCGCTGATCGACCGTGGCTACCCCTTGCTGGTGCTCGCGCCGCGCGGGCCGGCGCAGGCGGGGTTGCTGACGATGGCCGAGGAGATGCGCGCGCGCGGTGCGCTGGTTTTGCTGGCCGCGCCCGCCGGCACGCCGGGATGCCTGCTGCCCATCATCGAGTCGTCCAGCCTTGAGCTCGATCCGATTGCCTGCATCCAGAGTTTCTATCCGATGGTGGAAGCACTGGCGCGCGCGCGCGGTTTCGACCCGGATCATCCACGCCACCTCGCCAAGGTAACGCGAACCCGCTAGCCGTCCATGAACCACAACGCAACTTTTGTCGCGCCTCCGGGCATGGACGCACTGCTACCATGCCGGTATCCATCCGCGATCGCTGTGTGGCAACGCCACATTAGGCGCGGGTGATGTCAGTGACCAGGATCATGCTCAACACCGAGACCCCCAGCGCCAAGCATCCCGAACTCGACACCTATGGCGTCGAGCAGCTGGTTGACGCGTTCGTCGAAGATCAGCAACAGGCCGTTGCTGCGGTGCGCGCGGCCGTGCCGCAAATTGCAGCAGCGGTTGCCGCGGCCGTGCCGCGCATCGAGGCCGGCGGACGCCTGGTCTACGTCGGTGCCGGTACCTCGGGCCGGCTGGGCCTGCTCGACAGTGTCGAGCTCTATCCCACGTTTTCCTGGCCCAAGGATCGCGTGGTGGCATTGTTGGCCGGCGGCATGCGCGCCGTGCATGAGGCGATCGAGGGCGCGGAAGACAACGGCGAACAAGGGGCAGCCGATATCCTCGGCGCCGAGGTCGGGCCGAACGACGTGGTGCTGCTGCTGGCGGCTTCCGGAGCCACTCCCTATGTGATGGGTGCCCTGGCCGCGGCGCGCGGCGCCGGGGCGCTGACCGTCGGCATCGCCAACAATCCTGGTGCGCCCGTCACCCGCGAGACCGAATTCGCCATCACCATCGATACCGGCAGCGAACTCATCTCCGGCAGCACCCGCCTCAAGGCCGGCACCGCGCAGAAGATCACGCTCAACACTTTTTCCAGCGCGCTGATGGTGCGCCTGAACAAGGTGTACGGCAACCTGATGGTGGATGTGAAGCCGACCAACGCCAAGCTGATCCGCCGCACCATCCGCCTCACTGCACTGGCCACCGGTGCGGACGAAACCACGGCGCGCACCACCCTGGAAGCCTGCGGGCATCACGTCAAGGTCGCCATCGTCGCCATCTCGCGCCAGATCACGGTTGACGAAGCGCGGCAGCGGCTGGACGCACACAAGGGCAGCGTGCGCGCTGCCCTCGCGGCCTAGCTGCCCATGCAGTCCCCGATCGAAAAAACGCGCAGCGCCTGGTGGTGGATCCCGTCGCTGTACTTCGGCCAGGGCATTCCCTACGTGGTGGTGATGACGCTGTCGGTCATCATGTACAAAAACCTCGGCGTCTCCAATACCGACATCGCGCTCTACACCAGCTGGCTTTACCTGCCCTGGGTGATCAAGCCGCTGTGGTCGCCGCTGGTGGACATGTTTCGCACCAAGCGTTTCTGGATCGTTACGCTGCAGCTGTTGATCGGCGCGGCGCTGGCGTCGGTGGCCCTGACCATCCCTGGGCCGGCGTTTTTCCAGGTCACGCTGGCGGTGTTCTGGCTGATGGCCTTCAGTTCGGCCACGCACGATATCGCGGCCGACGGCTTCTACATGCTGGCACTGCCGACGCACGCCCAGGCGGCCTTTGTCGGCGTGCGCAGCACCTTCTACCGCATCGCCATGATTGCCGGGCAGGGCGGGCTGGTGTATCTCGCCGGACAGCTCGGGGAACGCAGCGGCGACATCAAGCTGGCCTGGAGCATCGTGTTCTTTGTGCTGGCGGCGATGTTCGTGGTGATGTGCGTGTATCACCAGTGGGTGCTGCCGCGACCGGACAGCGACCAGCCGACCGCCAAGGGCAGCAATGTGGTCGAAGGCTTCGTCGAGACCTTCGCTTCCTATTTCCAGCGCAAGGACATCCTGCTGGTGCTGGCATTCCTGTTGCTGTTTCGCTTTGGCGAGGCGCAGGCGCTGAAGTTGGTGGCGCCGTTCCTGCTCGACGGCATCGACAAGGGTGGACTGGGACTGACAAACAAGCAGGTCGGGCTGGTGTACGGCACCATCGGTGTCGGTGCCTTGACCCTGGGCGGCATCGTCGGTGGTGTGGCGATTTCCATCGGCGGTCTGCGCAAATGGATCTGGCCCATGTTGCTTGCGGTGCACGTTCCCAATCTGGTGTTTGTGTACCTGGCCTACACGCTGCCGACCGACACCGTCATCATCGCCACGGCGATTGCGGTGGAGCAGTTCGGCTACGGCTTCGGCTTCGCCGCGTACCTGCTGTTCATGATCATGGTCTCGGAAGGGCCGCACAAGACCGCGCACTATGCCATCTGCACCGGCTTCATGGCGCTGGGCATGATGCTGCCGGGCATGGTGAGCGGCTGGATCCAGACCCAGCTCGGCTACCCGCACTTCTTCGTGTGGGTGTGCATCTGCTGCGTGCCGTCGGTCATCGTCACCCTGTTCCTGAAGATCGATCCGGCGTTTGGCAAGAAAGTCGCCAGTGCAAGCTAGTGACAAAACTCCAGCACTGGCGCGCCTTCCAGGGCAAAAATGCCTGAAGAGCCGCGCCATTGCTGGAGTTTGGCACCCGGGTGCGCAGCAATGAGCAGCACGCCTGCTTCACGACTGGTTTCGCTCGACGCCTTCCGCGGCTTCACCATTGCCGTCATGCTGCTGGTGAACAACCCCGGCGACTGGAACAGCATTTATTCGCAACTCGGCCATGCCGAGTGGAACGGCTGGACCTTCACTGACTGGATCTTCCCTTTTTTCCTGTTCATCTGCGGCGTGTCGATGACGATGTCGCTGGGTCGCCGCGCGCAGGCGGGCGATGACAGGCAGGCGCTGCTGGTGCAGTTGTTCAAGCGCGCCGCGATCATTTTCCTCATCGGCTTCGCGCTCAACCTGATCCCGAATTTCAATTTCGGCGCCGTGCGCATTCCCGGCGTGTTGCAGCGCATTGCGCTATGCACCATGCTGGCCGCGCCCATCGTGGTGTATTTCAGCTGGCGCCAGCAGTGCCTGTGGATTGCCGGCCTGCTCGCGGCCTACACGCTGCTGATGCTGTTTGTCCCGGTCCCGGACGTGCAGGGCCGCATCGCCGCCGGTGTGCTGGAACCGGGCCGCGACCTCGGCGCCTTCGTCGACCGCTGGCTGCTCGACGGCCACCTCTGGGTGAAATCCAAGACCTGGGATCCGGAAGGCGTGGTCAGTACCCTGCCGGCGCTCTGCACGCAGCTGTTCGGCGTGCTGCTGGGGCATTGGCTGGCGACCAGCCATGAAAAAGCGGTAAAGACGGTGTGGATGTTGCTGGCGGGTCTCCTGTTCCTGTGGGTCGGCGCCATGCTCGACGTACTGGTCATGCCGATCAACAAGAGCCTTTGGTCCACTTCGTATGCCGTGTTCATGTGCGGCTGGGCGCTGCTGGTGTTCGCCGCGTTCTACTGGCTGATCGATGCCAACCCGTCTGCGCGCCTGCGTGAACGTGCATCGCGCCTGCTGTTGCCGTTCACCATCTACGGCATGAATGCGCTGTTCATTTTTGCCTTCTCCGGCTTCGTGGCCAAGATGCTGGGCTTCATCAAGTTCGCCCAGGCCGATGGCCCGCCGGTCGCGCTGAAAACGCTGTTGTATGTGCCGCTCAAGGCGCTGCCCCTCTCGGCCGTGAATGCCTCGCTGCTGTTCGCGGTATTGTTCAACCTGTGCATGTTTGCAATCGCGTGGTGGATGTGGAAAAAGCAATGGTTCGTAAAGGTTTGAAGACGGCGCTTGCTGGTCCGCTGGCGGCGCTGGTGTTGCTGCTCATGACCGTGGCTGGCTGCGGCGCGCCGGCACCGCGCGGCGAAGGCGCTGCCGTTGCGCTGGAAGACCCGCCTGCCATTCCGCGCGAATTTCGCGCCGCGTGGGTGGCAACCGTGGCCAACATCGACTGGCCCAGCCGGCGCGACCTGACCGCGGCGCAGCAGCGCGCGGAAATCATCGCCATCGTCGAGCGCGCGAAAGCGCTGAACCTGAACGCGCTGATTTTCCAGGTGCGACCCAGCGCCGACGCGCTCTACTTATCCGATATCGAGCCGTGGTCGGAATACCTCACCGGCACGCAGGGCAAGGCACCGGAGCCGTTCTATGATCCGCTGCAGGTGTGGGTGGAGGAATCGCACAAGCGCGGCATCGAACTGCATGCCTGGTTCAACCCGTATCGCGCGCGCCACAACCAGGCCAAATCCCCGGCCGCGCGTACCCATGTGTCCATCAGCCAGCCGAAGCTGGTGAAGGCCTACGGCAATTTCCAGTGGATGGATCCGGGCGAGCCGGCTGCGGCGCAGCATACGCTCAACGTCATCCTCGATGTGGTGAAACGCTACGATATCGATGGCGTGCACATCGATGATTACTTCTATCCGTACCCGGTGACGAACGGCAGCGGTCCAAACGCGCCTGAGGTGGACTTTCCCGACGAGCCCGCCTGGAGCACCTATCTGCTGGCCGGTGGCAAGCTGGCGCGCGCCGACTGGCGGCGGCAGAACGTCAACGACCTGATCGAAAAAATTTACAACGGCATCAAGCGCGAAAAGCAGTGGGTGAAGTTCGGCGTCAGCCCCTTCGGTCTGGGCAAGCCCGACACGCGCCCGGCCGGCATCAGCGGCTTCAGCCAGTACGACAAGCTCTACGCCGATGTGGAACTGTGGTTGGCCAAAGGCTGGATGGACTACCTCGCGCCGCAGCTCTACTGGCCGATCGAACAGAAGGCACAGGCGTTCGCGGTGCTGCAGGATTACTGGCTGCGTGAAAACACGGCGGGCCGGCACGTGTGGGCGGGGATCTTCACCAGCCGCATTCTCGACGGCGCCAACCCGAATCCGGGCGACACCGCCAAGTCATGGGAGCCGCAGGAAATTCTCGACCAGATCGGGCTGACCCGAACGCGCGCCAGCAGCGATGACAAGGCGCGCGGTCACATTCACTTCAGCGCGGTCGCGCTGATGCAAAACAGGAAGGGCATCGCCGACCAGTTGCGCGCGGTCGCCTATCCGTCCGTCGCCGCGGTGCCGGCGATGCCGTGGCTGGGCGCGAGCGCAGTCGCACCGCTGGTCCGCCGGGCGACCGATCCGGCCAGCGGCAAGCCGGTGGTGCTGGTGGCACCGGGCGGCGGTGATCTGCCGGCACAGTTTGCGGTCTGGACGCGCACCGCCGTCGGCTGGCAGCTGCGGCTGGAGCCGGTGCAGCGTGACGCCAACGGTTCGGTTCGCTGGCTGGCGCTGTCGGCGCTCGGCGGTGACGGTGCCTACGTGCTGAGCGCGCTCGATCGCAACGGCAACGAAAGCCCGCGGGTGCGGGTGAACTACGGCGCGCAGGGCGCAGGCTTGCCATGAACGCGGCGATCGCGACACCCGGGCTGGGTGTGGACGCCGGCGGCACACAGACACGCTGGGCGCTGGCTGATGCTGCGGGCAACATCGCCGCCGAGGGCAGCGTGGCCGGCATGACCGGGCTGCTGCTCAACAGCGATGCCGGCCGGCAGCAATTGCGGGAGGCGCTGGCCGCGCTGGCGCAAACGGTATTGGCGCATGGCCGGCCGCGGGCCGTATGTGCCGGATTCACCGGCGTCGACGGCACGGCGCGCGTGCTCGCCGAGATGATCGCCGCGCCGCTCGCGATCAGCGCGGATGCGGTGTCGATGAAAAGCGATATCGAGATTGCCTGCTTCGACCTGTTCCGGCCGGGCGAGGGCTACGTGGTCTATGCGGGCACCGGTTCCATCGCCGCGTTCATCGACACGGACGGCGCCCTGCATCGTGCCGGCGGGCGCGGCGTGATGCTGGATGATGCCGGCGGCGGCTTCTGGATCGCGCGTGAAGCATTGCGGCACATCTGGCGCGGCGAAGACGAACGCCCGGGCGCATGGCAGGAGTCGCCGATGGCGGTGGAAATTTTCAAACGTATCGGTGGCAGCGACTGGTCGTTCACGCGCCGCTTCGTGTACGCCGGTGAACGCGGCGACATCGGCAAGCTGGCCCTTGCTGTGGGCGCCACCGCCGGGACCGATCCGGTAGCGCGCGACATTCTTGCCGCGGCCGGAAGAGAACTGGCGCGCCTCGCCGCCGCGCTGACCTCCCGCTTTGGCGTGCGTCCGATCGCCCTGTCGGGTCGCGCGGCCACGCTGCACGCCAGCATCCTCGACAGCATGCGCGCCGCCTTGCCGCCGGCTGCTGACCTGCAACTGCGCGTCAGCGATGCCCACCATGCCGCGGCACGGCTTGCCGCAAAACATGTTTCCCCGGGAGTTGTGAGATGAAGAAGCTGCTGATGGTGGCTACCGTGCTGATGCTCGCCGGCTGCGCCACCCCCTACATCGATCGTACTTATACGGCCAAAAGCCAGGACAGCCGGGTACAGTTCCTGATCCTGCATTACACCGCCGGGCCTTTCACGGGTTCCCTCAAAACGCTGGTGGACGGGCCGGTCAGCAGCCATTACTTGGTCAACGACGAGCCGCCGACGATTTACCAGCTGGTGGATGAGAACCGGCGTTCGTATCACGCCGGTGTCAGCTACTGGAAGGGCAGCTCGGCCTTGAATGCGGCCTCGGTGGGCATCGAGATTGTCGGTCTCGGTTACATCAACACCCCGCAGGGTCGCGTCTGGCCCGACTATCCGCAGGCGCAGATGGATGCAGTGATCGCGCTGTCGAAAAAAGTCATCAAGGAACACAACATCCGGCCCGACCGCGTGCTGGGGCATAGCGATATCGCGCCGACGCGCAAGACCGACCCGGGCCCGCGTTTTCCGTGGAAGCGTTTTGCCGAGGAAGGCCTGATCGTGTGGCCCGATGAGTCCCTGGTTGCGCAGCGCCGACTGGTCTATGAACAGGAACTGCCCGATGTGGAGTGGTTCCAGGTGATGCTGGAGAAACACGGGTTCGCCGTGCCGCGCAACGGCGAATACGATGAAGTCACCAAGTCGGTCATCGGCGCGTTCCAGATGAAATACCGTCCGGCGAAGTTTGACGGCGAAATGGATGCCGAGACGGCCGCGCTGCTCGACGTCATCGTGGCCAATCCGCTGGGCATGCTGAGGCAGCCGGCCCCGCAGGTCGCCAAGTCCGCCGCGCCATGAAAACCACTCTTTCCATCCTGCTGGGAGCATCCCTCATGAGCAGCAGCCTGCTGGCTGCCGGGCCGCTGCCGGCGTCCGCCAAAAGCAAACTTGATGCCGAGTTGCGCGCGGTGGTGGAAAGCCCCACGCATCCGCTGGCCAGCCTCTCGGTATTGGCCATGAAGGACGGCAAGGTGGTCTATCACCAGCAGTTCGGCCACAAATCGATCGACCTCGCCAATCCCGCCAACAGCAAGCCGGCAGATGCCAACAGCATGTATCGCATTGCCTCCATCTCCAAGCTCATCACCGCGCTGGGCGTGATGAAGCTGGTGGAAGACGGCAAGCTGTCGCTGGATGCCGATGTCAGCGATTACCTCGGCTACAAGCTGCGCAATCCGCATTTTCCCGACGTGCCGATTACCTTGCGCATGATGATGAGCCACACCTCCTCGCTGCGCGACGATGGCGGCTACTACTGGGAAGCAAAACTCGGCGTGAACCTGAAGGATGTGCTGGTGCCGGGCGGCAAGCTCTACGGCAAGGGCGAGATGTGGGCGTCGAATGCAAAGCCGGGCGCCTATTTCCAGTACGCCAATTTCCCGTGGGGCGTCATCGGCACCATCATGGAACGCGTGACCAATGAGCGCTTTGACCGGCTGATGCGCCGGCTGGTGCTGGACCCGATGGGCCTCAAGGGCGGCTATCACCCCGCGGATATGTCCACACAGGATCTGGCCAATGTCGCCACGCTGTATCGCAAACGCACCGAGCTCAACGGCAAGGAAATCTGGAACGTCAAGGGTCCGTGGGTGGTGCAGGTGGATGACTACCGGCAGGAATCGCCGGCGCCGCGCGCACTGCCGGACTATGTGCCGGGCACCAACGGCACCCTGTTCGGCCCGCAGGGCAACTGCCGCCTCAGCGCAGCGGGATTGGCGGCGGTGATGCTCATGCTGATAAACGGCGGGCAGCATGAAGGCAAGACCATGCTCAAGCGCGACAGCATTGAGCAGATGCTGTCCATGCAATGGCGACACGACGGCAAGGGCAGGAACGGCGACAGCAACGGTGAGGCCGGCTACGGCACGCACGCCGATCGCATGAACGCCTGGGGCCTGGGCGTGCAGCACTTCCTCGACCTCACCGGTCCGAACCGCGGCGACCGGCTGGTGGAGCAAGGTGGTTTCAAGGCGTCCGGACACATGGGCGATGCCTGGGGACTCACCTCAATCATGGCGTTCGATCGCGCCACGAAAACCGGCTTGATCTTTCTCACCGGTGGCCCGGGCTTTGATCCGGAAACCTATCCTGGCGCGTACTCGGCCATGTACCGGCATGAGGAACAGATCCTCACGGCGTTGTACCGCCGGGCGATTCTGCAGCAGGTCCGCTGATGCGCCACCGCGGAACGGCAACGTGTCGATGAGCGCAATGTTGCCGGCGAAACAGCCGGGGGCGCTGTACTACACCTGTAACGTGTGCGGCGCCGACGATTGGTGCCAGGCGCCCGAGATGCATCGCGAGGGCGCGCCCTGCTCAACGTGCGGTACGAACATTCGCTATCGCGGCGTGTTGGCGGCACTGACGCGCGTGATGTTCGGCCAGATCCGCGTGCTGCGCGACCTGCCGGCGGACAAGCGCATTCGCGGCCTCGGCATGAGCGATGCCGTCTGTTACGCCCGCTGGCTCGAAAAGACCTTCGACTACACCAACACCTACTATCACGCCGAACCGCTGCTCGATATCACCCGTCCCGGACCGGAACATGTATGCCGCTATGACTTCGTGATTTCAACAGATGTGTTCGAGCATGTGGCTCCACCCATCCAACCCGCGTTCGACAATCTGTTTCGGATCCTCAAGCCCGGCGGCGTGGTGGTATTCTCGGTGCCCTTCAGCCTGGAAGCCGAAACACGCGAACACTACCCGTCGCTGCACGAATTCTCCGTTCGTCAGGAGGATGGCAACTGGGTACTGGAAAACACCACGGCGGCAGGCGTGGTCGAACGCTTCAGCAACCTCGTGTTTCATGGCGGGGAGGGCATGACACTGGAGTTCCGCCTGTTCTCGCTCGACGCGCTGTGGCGCAATTTTGTACAGGCGGGCTTCGTCGACGTGGTGGTACATCGCGACCCGGTGTTCGAGCACGGCATCTTCTGGCGCGAGCCATGGAGCCTGATCCTGACGGCGCGTCGGCCAGCAGCATAGTACGACGCTGCCCGTTGCGCGCGATTTCGCGTTGCCGGCGTAACAGCCTGGATTGAGCAACCGGTCAAACTCAAGCACTGGCGCGCCTTTCAGGGCAAAAGTGGTCGGAAAGGCCCGCCAGTGCTTGAGTTTTTATTAGCGATCCCGGGTACGGGGCGCCGAAAGGTCAGGCGTCCGACACCGCACTTTCCAACAGCGTCAGCGTCTGCGCCTCGGTGTCGAGTCTGGCGCGGATGCCCATCGGAATCGTGAACTGGTGCGGAATATGGCCGAACGAGCCGCCGTACAGGGACGGTGCTTTCAACGGCGCGAAGTGATGGTCGATCACTTGCTCCATCGTCAGCGACTTGTCGCCCTTGGGGGCATCGCCGCGGGTGAACACGCCCAGCAGGCTGCCGGCGGCATTCTTCAGTCCCGCTGCCTGGTCAAGCTGCGTGAGCATGCGATCGACGCGGTAGGGCGCCTCGCTGACATCCTCGAGAAACAGCAGATGGTTTTGCAGCGTGGCCGCATACGGTGTGCCGATCAGCGCCGCGAGCACGCTGAGGTTGCCGCCGGTCAGCCGACCCTCTGCAATGCCGGGGCGAATGGTGCGCATGGCAAACGCGGGCTGGGTTTCCGCGCGCCGCTGGTTCTCGATCGACATGTAGATCGTCGTCTCGGGCCGTGGATTCATCAGCACCGCCTGCATCTGCGTGACGGTGTAGTCGGTGGGCGACGATGACGCGACCGGCCCGTGGAAGGTCACCAGTCCGGCGTGGCGATAGAGGGCGAGGTGCAGCGCGGTGATGTCCGAATAGCCGATGAGGATCTTCGGGTTGCGGCGGATGAGGTCGTAGCGAATGCCGGGCATCAGGGCGCTGGCGCCGGAGCCGCCGCGACCGGCCCAGATGGCGGCAACTTCACGATCTTCAAACATGTCGTGCAGGTCGGCCAGGCGTTCCTTCACCGACCCGGCATAGCCACCCCAGGCGGCGCGGATGTTCCTGCCGT
Organism: Usitatibacteraceae bacterium; assembly: GCA_044229235.1. Lineage (GTDB taxonomy): Bacteria > Pseudomonadota > Gammaproteobacteria > Burkholderiales > Usitatibacteraceae > UKL13-2. The sequence continues at coordinate 47,805 of JBGATH010000022.1, read as the reverse complement.
CCTTCACGCGAAAGCCCAGCGCTTCCAGCTGCCGGTGGCACTTCTCGATGTGCGCGTCGTCGGTCACGCCGCTGGGCATGATGAGCCCGATGAGCGCGCCCGGTTTCAAGCGTGGCGGCTTGATCAGGCGCCGCGCTGGCGCCGGTGCTGCAATCGCCGACGGCAGCGCCGCCAGGCCCGCGAGACCTGCCATTGCCGCGGAAAAGTCACGTCGATTCATGTTGCGCGATCCCGAAAAAAAAGCAGGGCAGCCATGGGCGCCCTGCTTGAAAGAGTGGACCGCCGGTTTCCCGGCGGTTTGCTTCCTAGAACTTGTAAGTGACGCTTGCCGTGTAGGCGCGGCCACGCGGGTCGGCCACACGCGCATCCCAGCCCGCTCCCGGCGAAAAGTCCACGTTGTGCGCGGTGAACGGCGGGTCGGTGTTGAGGATGTTCTTGATGCCGAGACGGATCGTCAGGTTCTTGAAGCCCTTGTAGGTGCCCGACACGTTGTAGCGGATGTAGTTCTCGACGTTCGGATCGAACCCGGGCGGAATCACGCCCAGCGGTTTTTCATCCTTGTAACCGGAAGTGAAGTACTGGTAGAGAGTGCCGGCCCAAGGACCGGTCTCGTAGCCGATTTTAAGGGTGTGCTTCCAGCGCACGAACAGGTCGCGGGCATTGTACTGGCCGGCGGTTTCCGTGTATTTCTGCGTGGCGAACACGCGTGAACGGAAGCTGTCGATGTAGGTGCCGTTGATTTCGGCCGTCCACTTGCCCTGCAGTGCATTCCAGTTGGCGGCCACACCCACGTCCACGCCCTCGGTCACATCGCCTTCGGCATTGACGAAGCCGGCGCGGATGTAGCCGCCCAGTCCGTCAAGGCGGCCGTTTGCGCCACGCACCAGGTTTTCCGGGAACGTGGTGTAGTTGGCCACCACCTGCTGCGCCGTCAGTTCATAGATGCGATCCGAACGGCGCACCTGCCAGTAATCGATGTTGGCCGACAGCCAGCTCGTGGGTGAGACCACGAAACCATAGGTCCATTGCCGCGAGGTTTCCGGCTGCAGGTCCTTGTTGCCACCCGAGCGCCCCAGCGGACGGATCGCACAGACGGAAAGGTCGGTGGGGTTGAGCGGACACAGGATCGGGTCGGCAATGTTGCCCGGTACCGGCGATTCGCTGACCGCGCCGTAGAGCGTGAAGAAGCTCGGCGCGCGGAAGCCGGTGTTATACGAGCCGCGCAACATGACTTCGGGCACAGGTAGGAATTTGATCGAGTATTTCGGGTTGGTGGTGCTGCCGAAATCGCTGTAGCGGTCATGGCGCACGGCCGCCGTGAACTCGAGGTTCTTCATGATCGGCACGGCAATTTCACCGTAGATGGCCTTGATGTTGCGCGACACCTTTGGGAATTCCGCGTCGAATGGTGCATCGCGGATGCCGCCATCCGCCGAGGCTTGCGGCGACCCGTCGCTGAACTTGTAGCTTTCCTTGCGAACGTCGAAGCCAGCGGCCACGGCGACCGCGCCGGCCGGCAGGTTGTACACCTCACCCGAGATCGTGCCGTCGAACTGACGCAGCGTGGCTTCGCCGCCGAACAGCTTGGCATTGCGCGCCTTGGCCGCATCGATCAGCGCCTGGGCCGCCGGGGTCTGCGTCTGGCCGGGCAGCAGCCAGGGGTTGATGAGGCCGGTAGCCAGTGCCGCATTGAAGGCGCTCGCACGCATGTAACCGTCGGTCAGGATGGAGTCGGCGGTACTCTTGGCGGCCGACACGCCGGTCTTGTAATCCCAGCCGGCAATCACACCCTCGAGGCCGAGCATGATGCGCGACTGTTCGCTCTCGGTCTCAATGGTACGTTGTCCGCAGGACACACAGCGCCAGCGGTAGGCGATTGGCAAGTTGGCGTTGAAGGCGGGTATGTATTGCGAAAGGTTCTGGTAGTACGGCCCGCTGACCGGGTAGGCATTGCCGGCGGCAACGCTGGTGGTTACCTGGCTTTGCTCAAATGCTTTCGATGCCGTGCTGCGCGAACCGACGGCTTCGAATATGCCCATGTGGTTGGGCGACAGCTGGAATGCGCCACGTACCAACGCGTTGTAGCGTTCCTGAGGCTGGATCAGGCGCTGCGTGCCGCCGTAGTCGAAATCGCAGCCGTAGCGAAAGCCCGGGCTGCCCCAAAGCGCGAAATCGTACTGCGTCTGGTGCGGAATGATGTTGCAATTGCCCTGGAAGCTCAGCAGGTTGGCGCGGTTGAACGTCTGTGTGCCGGTGCCGAGGTTCGGCGTGGTGAAGGTGGAGCCGATTGCGGTACCGGCACCGCCGGTCTGCGTCGCGAACGGCGTGCCGGTGGTGTCCGGCGACAGGCCGCGCGACGGCTGCTCGCCATTGACGAAGCCGCGCTGGCTTGAATTGAGAACCTCCTGCTTGTCGTAGGTCAGGCTGGCCATGACATTGAAGCGGTTGGCAGCCAGGTCGCCCCAGCCGGCCACGATCGAGCCGCGCGACAGGCGTCCGCCGCCTTCCTCCGTCATGTCGGTAAACGCGGTCAGTTCCACACCCTGGTAGTCCTTCTTCAGGATGAAGTTGATCACGCCGCCGATTGCATCGGTACCGTAGATAGCGGAGGCGCCGTCTTTCAGCACTTCGACGCGCTGGACGGCAGCGAGCGGAATGGAATTCAGGTCGACCGCGTTGCCCTTGGCGCCATGCAGCGAGACGCGGCGGCCGTTCAACAGCACCAGGGTGCTGGAAGCACCCAGGCCGCGCAGGTTGGCGCTGGAGTTGCCGTTGTTGTTGCGGTCGGTCACGCCATTGTTGACGATGCCGACGTTCGACGACAGGTTGTCCGAACCGGTGCCGTTGGCACTGATGGTGGCGATCAACTGTTCGGCGCTGGTGATGCCGGCGCGGTCGATGTCTTCCTTGGTGATGATCTGCACCGGCAAGGCGGTCTCCGTCTGCACCCGCTTGATGCTACTACCGGTGATTTCTATTTTTTCAACCTTTTGTGAAGGCGCGGGTGCCGTGGTCTGCGCCGCAACCGGGCCGGCAATGCAGACGAGCGAGACAACTTGAACGATTCTTTTGAGTTTCACTGGGGTCTCCTGTTGTTACAGTGGTGCAGTAAGAAAAGCCAAACGAGGGAAAACGATTCGGTGCAGGGGGTGGTGCCGGGTGATGCGGGAAATGGGTGCGCGGGACGGCGGGAAACGGACTGCGCGAACCGCGGTGGCGGATCGGCAGGCGTACACAGGCACGGCGCTTACGTGGCTCGGAGTGCGGCGGCTTGTGCCGCCAATGAATCGGGTGCCACGATGCAAAAGAGTCCCTCCCTGAACATTTTTTGCGTTGCGGTTTGCAGCAAGTGCGCCGTGTGTGCTGCGGGCATTGCCGGGGTGTGGCAAGCTAATACCACTATACTACCAATGTTTCAAAATGTAAGTCGCGTTGCGAAAAAACAACAGCCCGAAATGAGCTTCCGAACCCGACACTCCTTGCCCGCTCGTGTGGCAGCGCAACTGCGCCTGCTGTTGGTGGCCATGGTGCTTGCCGCCACGGGCGCGCCGGCAAGCGCCGGGCTGCCGCCTCGGGTGGTGCAGATGCTGGCAGCGGCCGGCCTGTCGGACGATGCGATCGGGGTGCTGGCGGTGCGTGTCAGCGATGGCGGCGTGCTGCTCGCGCACGACGCGCAGCGGCCGATGCAACCCGCATCCACCCTGAAGACACTGACCTCGATCGTCGCGCTCGAGCGGCTCGGCCCGGCGTTCCGCGCGCGAACCGAGATGCGTGCCCGTGGTGACGTTCGCCACGGCGTACTCGAAGGCGACCTGGTGTTGCGCGGCATGGGTGATGTCGATCTTGACTGGGCGGCGCTGCGGCGCATGCTGCAATTGGTGCGTGACAAGGGCATCGATGACATTCGCGGCGACCTGATCATTGATCGCGAGTGGTTCGCGCCGGCGCGGCCTGACCTGGGCGTACCGCCGTTCGACGAGACCCCGGAGTTTCGCTACAACGTCATTCCCGACGCGTTGCTGCTCAATACCAACCTGATTCAGTTCGACCTGCAGGCCAATGGCACGGCCTTCAGGGTGTTGCGCATGACGCCGGCGCTGGACCGGGTCAGCGTGGTCAGCGACGAAATGAAGCTCATCGACCGCGCCTGCGAGAAGTGGGAGGACGGCTGGCAGGTGCCGCGGCTATCGCGCCGTGGCGGTGGCGGCGATGCGGATGGCGATGCCGAACTGACCATCCACCTGCGCGGCGAATTTCCGCGCGACTGCACCACCTCGACCGCGGTCAGCGTCATCGACCGCAGCGATTATGCCGATCGCCTGTTCCGGTCCCTGTGGCGCGAACTGGGTGGACGATTTCACGGCGTGGCGCGCGAACGTGGCCCGGCCGACCGCGGCCTGGAGCAGGGCGCGTTGCTGGCGGAGCACCGCTCGCGGACCCTGGCCGAGCTGCTGCGCGACGTGAACAAGCGCAGTGACAATCCCATCACCCGCGTCATCTACCTGCACCTGGGCCGGCATGCGCGCGCAACCGAAGCTTCAGCAACGCCGACAGCAGACCTCGCCGAGAGCGTGGTGCGGGGCTGGTTGCGCGAGCGTGGGATTAACGACCAGGGGTTGGTGCTCGACAACGGTTCGGGCCTTTCCCGCAGTGAACGCATCACGCCGGCGCAACTGGCGGCAGTGCTGCGCGCAGCCTACGGCAGCAAATGGGCGCCGGAGTTCATGTCCAGCTTGCCCATCATCGGTGTGGACGGCGCCATGCTCAATCGCGCGAAGAACGGTCCGGCACGGGAGCTCGGCCGCTTCAAGACCGGCAGCCTGCGCGATGCCTTTTCGGTTGCCGGTTTCGTCCCCGATGCCGCCGGACGACCGGTGGTGGTGGTGGCGATCATCAACCACCCGGACAGCAAGGGCGCATCGGCGCGGCCGGCGCTCGATGCGGTGATCGACTGGGTGACGCAGCAGGGTGGTGCCAATCCGCTGCAGTGATGCCGGTGGCCGCAGCCGCTACAGAATCCGCGCGTACTGCGCGCGAACCTTGAGCCGGTCGCCGCAATCGAAATGCCACCATTCGGTGTTGATGCCGGCAAAGCCGGCGGCGCGCATCGTGTCCCGCAACAGCACGCGGTTGGCGACCTGCACCGCCGTCAAATCCCCTTTGGCAAGAAAGCCTTCCTCCAGCGCCGGGTGCGACAGCTCGGTCAGGTCATCGAAGGGCGTGCCCATGTCCAGTTCCGCGCCATCATGCCGCGCAAGCGTGATGTCGACAGCCATGCCGAACGAGTGGATGGAGCCGCGCTCGGGATTGGCCAGGTATTGCAGCAGGTCGGTGCCCTGCAATGCCGCCCACAGTTGTTCCTGCACGCGCTGCGGGCGAATGGCATCGAGAATCAGCAAGGTAAGTTCGGGCCGGCGCTGCTGCAGCCAGTCGCGGGCGTTTTCCACGGCGGCGGCGGCATGCTTGTGCAGCCAGGCACAGTCCAGCGGCGAATACAGGTCGCGGCCGACGAAGTTATTGGCGGTCGCGTAGCGCAGTTCGACATGGATGCCGGCGATAGCCGACAGCGGCCGGAAGTCCGGGTGGCCGGGAACGGATTCACAGGAAATCGATGCTTGCATGCGCCTTGCCGTCCAATTGCTAAACTACGCGTTCGTCGAAACGGCTATTTCAACACGCGGCGCCGCCGGCGTGGCCGCGATTCCCGCGAATTTCCCTGTTACTTTTTTGCCGTGTAACGCCGACAGGCGCCGCACGCTACGTGCAAGATGACCGAATCCAACCCGCTGTCCCCTGGAGAATTTCAAGTCGATCGCGTTCGTCTGCGGCGTCGCAGCCGGGCCGAGGCTGATCGTCACCGGCGCGGTGCATGGCAACGAAATCTGCGGCACCCGCGCCATTCGCCGCGTGCTTGACGAGATTGATCGCGGTGAAATCCGCATCGTCGCCGGACAGGTCACATTCGTGCCGGTGACCAACCCGAAAGCGTATGCGCATGGCGAGCGCATCGGCGACCGCAATCTCAATCGCAACCTCGGGCCCACCGAGAACCCGGTGGATTTTGAGGATCATGTCGGCAACTGGCTGTGTCCACTGCTGGCCGCGCACGAGGTGCTGCTGGACCTGCATTCCACTCGTGCCGCCAACCCCGCCTTCGCCATGCTTGGCCCGCGCAACAACAACGGGCCGCTGCAACCGTTCCGGCACTTCGAGGCGGAACGGGCGTTGGCGCGCCACCTCGGCGTGTCACGGTTTGTCGACGGCTGGCTCGATACCTATGCGATCGGCGTTGAGCGGCGGGTCGAGGCGGCGAATGCCGGCGGACGGCGGCTGAATCCGCTCAATACCGACGCGCGCTACGGCATCGGCACCACCGAGTACATGCGCTCGACCGGCGGCTATGCCATCACCCTCGAGTGCGGCCAGCACGAGGCACCCGAGTCGCCGGAAGTCGGCTACCGCGCCATCGTCAATGCCTTGGCGTTTCTCGGCATCAGTGACGGCAACATTCCGCCCCCCATCCGCGACGCCGAACAGTTGCAGATGTATGACGTGACCGACAAGCACCACGCCGCCGACAGCTTCAGCCGCCCTTGGGCGAGCTTCGACCGTCTGCGCAAAGGCGACCTGATCGGCACACGGCGCGATGGCACCGAGTTGCGCGCCGAGGAAGATGGTTTCATTCTGTTCCCCGACGCCAAGGCCGAAGCCGGCAACGAGTGGTTCTACCTGGCGCGTTCTTCCTAGAGGCTCGCACGGGCCGGCCGCCGCCAAAGCGGCCTTTATCAAAACGCCAGCATTGGCGCGGCTTCTGGCGCATTTTTGCCCGGAACGGCGCGCCAATGCTGGAGTTTGTCCTCGGCAAGCGGCGCCCGGCCCGCGTCATCAAACCGGATGCTGACTACGAAGAGGCAGCTGTCGCGTTCGCGATCCAGTGGCCCAGTGCGATATTGGCCTCGGCATAGTTGTCCTCGATCTGCACCAGCAGGCTCTTGAGTCGGCCGGCATCGTCGCTGGTTGCCAGGTTGCCGAGCGTGGCAACGGAGCGGGCTGCGAGTTCGAGGTCCTTGCAGCGCGCGGCGACCTGCACAAATCCCATGCTCGCCGCGGCGCCGCGCAGGCTGTGGGCGGTCTCCGCAAGCGGTGTCCATTCGCCTGCCTGGTGCTGGGCAATCATGCTGTGCAGGCGTTCCGCGGTCTTTTCCTGGAACAGGCGAATCAGGCCGCCGACCGGATCGCCGGGGTCCGCTTCCTCGCCAGGCATGGCCGGCAGGCCGCGCAGGTCCTCCAGCTGTTCGAAGTCGAGGATGCTGGTTGATTCGGCCGGTGCGGGCGCCGAGGCCTTGACGTTGGCCATGGGCGGAATTGCCTCAAGGGCCACCGGTGCGCTGGCACCGGGATGGGTATTGTTCAGGGCGCGGTCCAGCAGTTCCGCCAGCTCGGCCGGACGCACCGGCTTGGCAATGTAGTCATCCATGCCTACCGCGATGTAATGCTCGCGGTCACCAGGCAGGGCGTGTGCGGTCATTGCCGCGATCGGCGGACATTTGCCGCCGAGCAGGTGCGCGCGGATTTCCTTCATCGCGCCGATGCCGTCGAGTTCCGGCATGTGTATGTCCATGAGCACGATATCGAAATCCTCGGCGATGGCGCGATTGACCGCGCTGCGCCCGTCACCGACCACGGCCACGCGATGACCGAGATTCTTCAGCATGCCGAGGATGACCTGCTGGTTGACTTCATTGTCCTCGGCCACCAGCACGCGCATCACATGTGCGGGCGCGACGCGGATCGACGGCTTGAAGCCGGTATTGGCTGCCCCGGGGTTGAGTTTCTCGATACCGCCACGCAACACGTGGCTGAACGCGCGGTCGTACACCGGCTCGGGCATGTAGGGGCGCGTGGCCACATCCAGGTTCGGTTCATGCAGGATGGCGCGAATCAGCACATCGAACAGACGTGCCCGGCTGACCGGTCGCATGATGAAGAAGTCGTGGCGCAAGGCCGGCGGCAGGCCTGACTGCGAAAGCTCGGCGCGCGAAATGCTTGAGACCAGTATCGATACCATCGGCGCCACACCGCGCGCCGTGCGCGCCGCGTCGTCCTCCTGCAGCGCCGCCTGCAGGGCCTTGCTGTCGGCGGAGGCGGCCACCGTATCGCTGACGATGACGTCAAACGGTCCGCGCTCGCGGAATGTGCGCTCGGCATCCGCGGGCAGCACGCAGATTGCCTCCAGCCCCCAGCGCGCAAACAGGCGCTGCATGATCGGATGCCGGTTGGAAATCGAGTCGACCGCCAGCAGGCGCTTGCCGGCGAAGTCGAAGACATCGCGCTGCATGTAGGGCTTCAGGGGACCGCGTGACGCCTGCGTGAGGAAACTGAAGATGAATACCGACCCCTGGCCTTCGACGCTTTCCACGCGGATATCGCCGCCCATGAGCTGGGTCAGGCGCTTGCAGATCGCCAGCCCCAGGCCGGTGCCGCCGTACTTGCGGGTGGTTGATGCATCGACCTGCGTGAACGACTGGAACAACTGGCCGGCGCGGTCGGCCGGAATGCCGATGCCGCTGTCGCTGACGCGGCCTTCCAGCAGCACCTGGCCGTCCAGCGTGCGGCGCCCGGACAGCGACAGGCGCACCTCGCCGACCTCGGTGAATTTGATGGCGTTGGTCAGTAAATTGAGAAGGATCTGTCGCAGCCGCGTGGGGTCACCCAAAATGTAATAGGGGCACTCGTCATCGATGTCGAACAGCAGGGCGAGGCGCTTCTCGCGGGCTTTCTCGGCCACCAGTTCGATCGCCTCCTCGGCCAGCGGCACCAGTTCCACCGGCACCGATTCGAGCGTCATCCGGCCGGACTCGATCTTCGAGAAATCGAGCACGTCGTCGATCAGCCGCAGCAGCGTGTCGCCGGACGCGCGGATCAGGCGGATGTAGTCGTGCTGCTCGTCATTGAGCGCGGTTTCCGACAGCAGGCTGGCCATGCCCAATACGCCATTGAGCGGCGTGCGGATCTCGTGGCTCATGGTGGCCAGGAACGCCTCCTTGGCGCGCGCGGCATCGGTCACGCGCACGTTGGCATCGACCAGTTCCTGCTCGGCCTTCTTGCGGTCGGTGATGTCGGAAATCGACCCCACAAAGCGGTGCGCACGTCCATTGGCATCATGCTGCGCGATGGCGCGCGTGCGCACCCAGATGTAGCTGCCGTCCTTGCGGCGGATGCGCGATTCGATGTCGAACAGCGGCGTCTGCCGCTTGAAGTGCTGCGTCATCTGCCGGGCGAATGCGGCTTCATCCTCGGGGTGTATGGCCATGCGCCAGTCGAAGGGTTCCGGAAAGTCGTCGAGGTCATAGCCGAGCATTTCGCGAAAGCGCTCGGAAAAGTAGGCGCTGCCCCCGGCCGACATGTCCACGTCCCAGATGCCCTGCTGCGAGGAGCGGATGACGAGGTTGAGCCGCTCGCGCTGCATGGCGACCTCGCGCTCGAGGCGCTTGATCGGCGTGACGTCGGTGATGGTGCCGATGATGCCTTCGCTGGCGCCCCCCGCACCGCGCAGTACCTGCTTGGCGACAATGGTTTCAAGCTGCCGGCCGTCGCGGTGCACGATCACGGATTCGCCCACCTGGTAGCCGCTGGACGAGGCGAGCACGTCCTGATCCATGCGTTCGCTCGCGTCCGCCAGGTCGCCGGGCAGGAAGTCCCGGTAGGTTTTGCCAAGCACGTCGCTGCGCGAACGGCCGGTCAACTGCTCCCAGGCACGGTTGACCGAGACAAACCGGCCGGCCGGATCCTTGCGGAAGATCGGGCTGGGGTTGAACTCGATGAGATCCTCGGTGAACCGCGTCTGCTGCTGCAATTGCCGGGTCATGCGCGTCGCCATCACCTTGGCCTGTTCGCGCAGCCGCGTCAGCAGCCAGATCAGTCCGGCGAGCAGCAGCGAGCTGAGGATGCCGATCATGAGGATGGTGCGCGGCGTGTTGTTCTGCAGGCTGGCATCGAGTGCCGCGGTCGAGGCGACGCGCATTCGCAGATCGCGCCCACCGGCCGCCAGGGGCAGTTCGACGGCCATGGTTCCTTCCGCGGCGCTTTCCGCGCCTGTGCCAGGCCCGAACAAACGATGCTGGCCGTCGAACAGCTCGACGACGATGGGCGCGGCGCGTGACTTTTCCAGTTGCCGCATGACCTGTGACAGGTCGATCAATGCCATCAGGTTGGCCTGCCCGCCAGCGCGGCGGCCGGTGTCGCCGGCGGCCGCCCCGGCATCCCAGCGCGCGGCCATGACCAGCAGCGCCGCGCTGTTGCCGGTGGCAGTTGGGCCGACGCGGCCGCTGAGCACGGCGCGGTTGGTCTGGGCGGATTTGGCCAGGGCTTCGCCGACGCCCGCCATGTTTTCCCACTCGGGGCTGGTCAGGCCGGCCGGTGGCGCGGGCAGGTAGGTTGTGAGAGCATCCTGCGCTCCGGCGGCAGCGCGCGGCCTGTCAATTTTCAGCCGCAGGCCGGCCAGCCCGGCGCGATCCTCGGTTTTCGGGCCGCGAACCTTGAGGTAAGTCTCCCAGGCGGGACGGCTGAGTTCCGGGACGGCGGTGGTGAAGGCACGTATTCCGGCCAGCAAATCCTCGATCGCACGCATCTGTCGCGACAGCGCCTGCGACTCGGTTGCGGCCAATTCCGCGAAGCGCTTCCGGGCATCGACTTGCGCCTGCTGCCAGCTTTGGTAGGCTGTGACCACGGTCGAAACCAGTAGCGCGGCGACGATTAACCAGGGAAGCTCGAACTTTCGGGGCTTGCCAGCTGTCTGCTGGTCGACTGACGTTGGTTGATTCTCCATTTGGCTAGGTTACCGCATTGACGAATCCGGCAAAAGCGCGGCATCGCGGGATTGGGTCGACAGCCTGCTTAAAATAGGCATACAATTCAACGGGTTTTGCACTTTTTTCAGAAATGCCATGAACATCAGCTGCACAATTTCCAGGGTTTGGCGAGTAGCCGGCGTTGCCGCAGTGGCGGCAGGCGCGCTGCTGTGCGCGTCTGTGGCAGAAGCAAACATCTATTCCTTCAAGGATGAGAACGGCGTTACCCACTTCACCAACATGCCGCACCTGGACAAGCGCTACCGGCTGGTCTACCGCATTCCCACATCCGGGCAGATGCGCCCGAACGCCTGGTCGCCAACCGGGCCAAGTTCGGTGGAGATTTCACGGCTGATCCCGATCATCAATGACGCCGCCCGCATCAACGGGGTAGACCCGCGCCTGATCCACGCGGTGATTCGCGCTGAATCCGGCTACAACGCCAATGCAGTTTCGTCCAAGGGGGCCATCGGCCTCATGCAGTTGATCCCGGCAACGGCGCAGCGCTACGGCGTGCAGGATATCTACGACCCGCACCAGAATGTTTCGGGTGGCGTGCGCTACCTGCGCGACCTGCTCAACATGTTCAATGGCAACCTCGAACTGGCCATCGCCGGTTACAACGCGGGCGAAAATGCCGTCTTGCGCGCCGGAAACCGCATCCCTCCGTATCCCGAGACGCGCGCGTACGTGCCCAAAGTCATGAGTTTTTACCGCAGTCCGGACCTGAATCGCTTCTAGCGGCCGCTTTCTGCACCAAACCTGCCGCTGCCAGCGGGTCTTGTTGCCCGCATTGCAGCGAATTCCCCGGCGCAGGCAAGCTGCCGGGGGGTATCTGCCCCGTCAAAAAGCGCCCGCCCGGCGCAAAGCCGTTCAGGCCGGCACGTCGGGCGTCAGCTGCGCTTCGAGGAATGAGACCTGATCCTTCAGCAGCAATTTGCGCTTCTTCAGGCGCTTCAACTGCAATTCGTCGTGTACCGGTGTCGACACCAACGCGCCGATGGCGAGGTCAAGGTCACGGTGTTCCTGCTTGAGCTCGATGATGCGGCGCTCGATTGCTTCCGCGCTCTCAGCATTCATGGCAGATCCTCCAGAGGGAAGCACCAATATAACGCCGCCTCCGGAATTTTCACAGCCCACCGGTACGCAATTGGTTTGGTTGATTTTTTCGCTTGCGCAGTGTCAAATGGGCCGGCTAAGGGGGGGCGGGCGACAGCGGCCGCATACAAGACAAAGCGATACCACACAATGGGATACTCGCAAATGCAAGTCCGGCGCAATGATTTTGATGTAACCAATCGCATCCAGACCACCGACACGGCGGCGGTGCAGCGTGAAATTGCACGGCTTTTCCGCCTGCTGTATCCCGGCGCGGCCCATGCCGCCATGGATCACGCCTTCGCCGACATCGCCCGAATCTACCGTGGCGACTACCCCGGCTACCTGGCATGCGATACCGCCTATCACGATATCCAGCACGTCATGGATGTCACGCTGGCCATGGCCCGCCTCATGGACGGTTACGAGCGATCGCGCCGCGACACGCCGGCGCTGGGGGTGCGCCTGTACCAGCTGGGCATTGTCGCCGCGTTGTTTCACGATGTGGGCTACATCCGCAGCACCCGCGATACCACTGCCCGCAACGGCGCGGAATACACCTTGAAGCATGTCTCGCGTGGCGGGGCGTTCCTGCGCGAATACATGCCGCAGATCGGCATGGGCGAGATGGCCCAGGCGGCGGCCGAACTGATTCACTTCACCGGCTTCGAAAAACGCGTGGCCGACATCCTCATCGAAGACCCGCTGCTGCGGCTGCTCGGCAGCCTGCTCGGCTCGGCCGACATCATCGCCCAGATGTCCGATCGCTGTTACCTTGAGAAGTGCCGGGATCGCCTCTACCCGGAATTTGTCGCCGGCGGCATCGCAGTGAAGAGCTCGATCGCCGGAATGGAAGTGGTTTTCGAGTCCGGCGACGACCTGGTGCGCAAAACGCCGGCATTTTTCGATTCGGCGGTGAATCGTCTTGAATATGACCTTGGCGGTGCTTACAACTATGCGGCAACGCATTTCGGCGGTTTCAATCTCTATATGCACGCGGCGACCAAGAACGTCCACTTTGCCCGGCAGATCAGCACCAGCCCCGACTATTCCCTGCGCCGCACACCTCCCGAGTTCGTCAGCGGATACGCGCAGTAGTCCGCCGTTCCACCACAGATTTGCGCTGAATCAAATCGCGAGTATTTGAAATGCGCGGTGGTGCCTGTACCATTCTTCCCACATGTTGAGCCCCGTGGGCTCGATCGCCCACTGTCGGGCGGTCGCTCGCACCGGAGGGCCGTGCCTCGCCGCTTATCCCCGTCCCAAGGAGGAGTTAGTTGAAGCCGACTGATATTCGCAGTCCTGACCACTTTCACAAGGTGGTTGATTGCCAGTGGGCCTGCCCGGCCCATACCCCCGTACCGGAATACATCCGCCTGATTGCGGCGGGACGGTACAGCGATGCCTACATGATCAACTGGAAATCGAATGTCTTCCCCGGTGTCCTGGGTCGAACCTGTGATCGGCCGTGCGAGCCTGCCTGTCGCCGCGGGCGCGTGGAAGAGGAAAACCTGGCCAAGCCCGAGCCGGTGGCCATATGCCGGCTCAAGCGCGTTGCTGCCGACAACAAGGACGACATCCGCGCCCGCCTGCCGCAGGCGCCGTTCAAGAAGAACGGCAAGCGCATTGCCTGCGTCGGCGCCGGCCCGGCCTCGCTGACCGTCGCGCGCGATCTCGCTCCGCTGGGATACCACGTCACGGTGTTCGATGGCGACAACAAGGCCGGCGGTATGATCCGCAGCCAGATTCCGCGCTTTCGCCTGCCGGAAGAAGTGATCGACGAGGAGACGGGCTACATCCTGAACCTTGGCGTCGAATTCCGCTCCGGCACGCGCGTCGACAGCCTGAAGAAATTGATGGCAGAGAACTACGATGCCATCTTCGTCGGCACCGGTGCCCCGCGTGGCCGCGACCTGGACATTCCCGGCCGCAAGGAATCCGCGGCCAATATCCACATCGGCATCGACTGGCTGTCCTCGGTCTCGTTCGGACACATTGACAAGATCGGCAAGCGCGTCATCGTGCTCGGGGGCGGCAATACCGCCATGGACTGCTGCCGGTCCTCGCGCCGACTGGGCGGAGATGACGTCAAAGTAATCGTGCGTTCAGGATTCGATGAAATGAAAGCCAGTCCCTGGGAGAAGGAAGATGCCCAGCACGAAGGCATCCCGATCCTCAACTTCCATGTGCCGGTCGAGTTCACGCATGCGAACGGCAAGCTCACCGGCGTGACGTTTGAAATCGTCGAAGCCACGTACGACGACAAGGGCCGACGCAGCCTGGTGCCTTCGGGCAAACCCAACGTGCATTTCCCCTGCGATGACGTGCTGGTCGCCATCGGCCAGGAGAATTCCTTTACCTGGATCGAACGCGACCTCGGCCTGGAATTCGACAAATGGGGCATGCCCGTGGTCGACAAGTCCACGCTGCAATCCACGCTGCCGAAGGTATTCTTTGGCGGCGATGCGGCGTTCGGACCCAAGAACATCATCTGGGCAGTCGCGCACGGCCACGAGGCGGCGGTGTCCATCGACAAATTCTGCCTCGGCGAAAATGCCGCCGACCGGCCGCCGCCGACCATGAACCTCATCAGCCAGAAGATGGGCATTCACGAGTGGAGCTACGACAACAATGTGGCCAACGACTCGCGGTACAAGGTGCCGCTGAAGGATGTCTCACTGGCGCTCAAGAGCATCAAAGTTGAGGTCGAACTGGGCTTCGACGCGCAACTGGCATTCAAGGAAGCGCAGCGCTGCCTCAATTGCGATGTGCAGACGGTGTTCACCGCGCAGGCCTGCATCGAATGCGATGCCTGCGTCGACATTTGCCCGATGGACTGCATCACCTTCACGGTGGATGGCGAGGAGCAGGACGTGCGCGCGCGGCTGACGGCAGCCGCCACCAACCTCAACCAGGACCTGTACATCGGCGCCGGGCTCAAGACCGGCCGCATCATGGCCAAGGACGAAGATGTGTGCCTGCATTGCGGCCTCTGCGCCGAGCGCTGCCCGACCGGCGCGTGGGACATGCAGAAAACCTACATTGAAATGACGCATGCAGGATGCGGCAAACACAAAACAGCCAACATGGCGGAGGCGGCGGAATGAAGAAGCCCATTACAGCGATCAACGACTTCGTCATCAAGTTTGCCAATGTCAACGGATCGGGTTCCGCCTCGGCCAACGAACTGTTCGCCAAGGCGGTGATGCGCATGGGGGTGCCGGTGAGCCCGCGCAACATTTTCCCCAGCAATATTCAGGGCATGCCGACCTGGTACGAGGCGCGTGTTTGCGAAAAGGGCTATCACGGCCGTCGCGGCGGTGTGGACATGATGGTGGCCATGAATCCGCAGACCTGGGATGGCGACGTCGCCGAGATCGAGCCGGGCGGCTACCTGTTTTACGACAGCACGCGGCCGATGCCGGCGTCGAAGTTTCGCGAGGACATCAACGTCATCGGCGTGCCGCTGACCGAAATCAGCAACGCCGCCTACACCGACCCGCGGCAGCGGCAGCTGTTCAAGAACATCATCTACGTCGGTGTGCTGTCGGTGCTGCTGGACATGGATGCGGATGTTTTCACCAAGCTGTTTGGCGAGCAATACAAGGGGAAGGAACGACTGCTCGATTCCAATGTGCGTGCGCTGAACCTGGGCCGGGATTACGCCAAGTCCCACCTGCAATTCCCGCTGGGCATCCGTGTGCAGAAGTCGGACAAGGTCGGCGACCAGATCTTTACCGACGGCAACAGCGCCGCTGCGCTCGGCTGCATTTACGGTGGCGCGACGGTGGCAGCCTGGTATCCGATCACGCCATCATCCTCGGTGGCGGAAGCATTCCAGAAATACTGCGACAAGTTCCGGGTCGATCCGGCAACAGGGCGCCACAACTACGCCATCGTTCAGGCCGAGGATGAACTTGCCTCAATCGGCATGGTGATCGGCGCCGGCTGGAACGGCGCGCGGGCGTTTACCGCCACCTCCGGCCCCGGCGTGTCGCTGATGACCGAGTTTCTGGGGTTGGCATACTTCGCCGAGATTCCGGTCACCATCATCAACATCCAGCGCGGCGGCCCGTCCACCGGCATGCCGACACGCACGCAGCAGTCCGACCTGCTCTCCTGTGCATATGCCTCGCATGGCGATACCAAGCATGTATTGCTGTTCCCGCAGGATCCGTACGAATGCTTCACGTTCGCCGCGGCCGCGCTTGATTTGGCTGACCGCCTGCAGACGCCGGTATTCCTGATGAGCGACCTGGATATTGGCATGAACCAGCGCCTGTCCCGGCCGTTTGAGTGGGACGATACCCGCACCTACGACCGCGGCAAGGTCATGACTGCCGAAGAGCTGGAAGCGGGCAAGGACTTCGGCCGCTACAAGGACGTGGATGGTGACGGCGTGCCGTGGCGCACGCTGCCCGGCACCCACCCGAGCAAGGGCGCGTTCTTCACGCGCGGCACCACGCGCGACCCGTATGCGCGCTATTCCGAGCGCGGGCCGGACTACATCTACAACATGGAACGGCTGCTGCGCAAATTCAAGACTGCGGCCACGCTGGTGCCGCAACCGATCGTGCGCAAGGCCGCGCAGAAGACGAAGTTCGGCGTGATCTACTTCGGCTCCACCACGCCCGCCATGCGCGAAGCGCTGGATGTGCTGGAGGCCGAAGCACTGCACCTGGATGCGATGCGCCTCTGCGCGTTTCCGTTTCCGGAATCGGTCAACGAATTCATCGCCGCGCACGACAAGGTGTTCGTGGTCGAGCAAAACCGCGACGCGCAGATGCGCTCGATGATGATCAATGAAATGGAAATCGATCCGGCGCAATTGGTCAAGGTGCTGCACTACGATGGCACGCCGATCACGGCGCGCTTCATCGTGGCCGCCATCAAGAAGATTCTCCAACCCGCCGAACTTGCCGAACCGCAACGGGAGGTCGCATGACCTATATCGCCAAACCGCAGCTGCACCACCCGACACTGACCGCCAACAAGGTCGGCTACACGCGGCGCGACTATGAAGGGCGAATTTCCACGCTGTGCGCGGGTTGCGGGCACGATTCGATTTCTGCAGCGATCATTCAAGCCTGCTGGGAACTGGACATCGAGCCGCACCGCGTTGCCAAGCTGTCGGGCATCGGCTGCAGTTCCAAGACGCCGGATTATTTCCTCGGCGCCTCTCACGGCTTCAATACCGTGCACGGCCGCATGCCGTCGGTACTGACCGGCGCCAATCTCGCCAATCGTGACCTGCTGTACCTGGGCGTGTCGGGCGACGGCGACTCGGCATCCATCGGCCTGGGTCAGTTTGCCAACGCCATGCGGCGCGGGGTGCGCATGGCCTACATCGTCGAGAACAACGGCGTGTACGGCCTGACCAAGGGGCAGTTCTCCGCGACGGCCGACCGCGGCTCCAAGAGCAAAAAGGGCGTCATCAACAGCGACAGCCCGGTCGACCTGGTCGGCCTGGCATTGCAGCTGGGCGCCACCTTTGTCGCGCGCAGCTTTTCCGGTGACAAGGCGCAGATGGTGCCGCTCATCAAGGGTGCAATCGCGCATGGCGGCGCCGCGTTCATCGACATCATCAGCCCCTGCGTGACCTTCAACAATCACGCCGGCAGCACCAAGAGCTACGACTATGTCCGGCAGCACAACGAAGCGGTCAGTCGCATCGACTTCATCACGCCGCGCAATGAGATCACCACCCAGTACGAACCCG
The DNA here is from genome assembly GCA_044229235.1 of Usitatibacteraceae bacterium. Lineage (GTDB taxonomy): Bacteria > Pseudomonadota > Gammaproteobacteria > Burkholderiales > Usitatibacteraceae > UKL13-2. The sequence goes on along the minus strand of JBGATH010000022.1, from coordinate 30,138 downwards.
GTGAGGTGGTTGACGTGCAGCAGCACGATGGCTCGATGCTGCGCTTGCGCAAGCTGCACGCCGATTACGACCCCACCGATCGCTACGTTGCCATGAATTACATGCAGCAGCACCAGGCGCGCGGCGAAGTTGTGACCGGACTGCTTTATCTCGATCCGCTGGCCACCGACCTGCACACCGCCATGAACACCACCGACAAGCCGCTCAACAGCCTGTCGGTCGGGCAACTGTGTCCGGGTACCGGGGCGCTCAGCAAAATCAACGCCGCGCTGCGCTGAATTCGCGCAGGCCGTCCTGTCATCCAATCTTCATTCCTCAAGGGGCGCCATCATGTCCGAACGCACGGTTTTCCAGTCCATGTCGCACAAGCACGTGATCAGCATCGGTCCGAATGCCAGCGTGTGGGAGGCGGCCTGTGTGATGACCAAGGCCAACTGCGGCAGCGTGCTTATCGTCGATACGTCCGGAAACATGCTCGGCATCGTCACCGAGCGTGACCTGATGACGCGTGTGCTCGCCAAGGCACGCAATCCCGAGCAGACCAAGGTCTCGGAAGTGATGACCAGGAACCCGATCACGGTCGAACCGGAAATGCTGGTGTCGGACGCGGTGCTGATCATGATCGAGCGCGGCTTCCGTCACCTGCCCATCGTCGCTCCCGGCAACAAGATCCTCGGCGTGTTCTCGGTGCGCGACGCGCTGCCCCGCGAAATCGGTAACGCCATGAGCCTCGCGGAGTTCAACGAACAGGTGAACGACGCGGCAGGATGAGGCCGGACACAAGATATGCCCTGCGGCATCTCCAGCGAGTTGTCGAAATTCGAGATGTCACAGAAAGTCGTGGTCTACGCAGTGCACTTCCCTCTTTCCTAAAGAGGGATCGAGGGAGATTTTCGGCGGTCCGCATCAAGCAATCGCTCAAAATCCCTCTCCCCCCCCTCGCTACGCTCTCCCCTTTGGGAAAGGGAGAAGTGCCTGGTGAAAGAGCACGTCAAAGATAGCGCCTGCGAATTTCAACAACTCGTTGCATCGCGAATCTGCGCGCCGGTGACCTGATCGGCTCGACTCAGGCAGACCGTGACCGCGTCCGGCAAACCGACCTGCCAGTGTTGCGGAAGAACTACCTGCACTCCACCGGCAACGAAGTCACCTTCAACGTCGTCGCGTTTGCCCCCGCCACCTCCATGCCGGACGGCACCGGCATACCCGCACATACCCAGGCAAGCGGCACCGACGGGGTGTCCACCACGTAAGCCGGACGAATCGACAAGACCTTGCCCTTGATGACGGCGTTCGCGTTGTTGCCGAAGGTCATGTTCACCCCGCCATCGACGATCGCCACGCTGGTGACGTAATTGCCGATGATCTTGTCTGCAGCCGGAATGCCGGCCACCGTGTTGTCGCTCGGAAATTTGCCGCCGCTCTTGCCGTAATAGTTGGCCACGCCCGCCTTGGCAATGTTGGCCAGTTCCATGCTGTCCTTGATCTGCTGGCGCGCGGTCTGCTCGGCGAGGTAGGGCATCACCATCAGCGCGAGGATGGCGATGATGGCCATGACGATGACGACTTCGATGAGCGAAAAGCCGCGCAATCTGCCAGCCCCGCATGGACGAAACTCAAGCACCGGCGCGCCTTCTGGCGCAAAAATGGCCTGCGAACCGCGCCAATGCTGGGTTTTTGGCATATGTTCCTTGGAAAAAGGGTGGTGCTCAGTACGCGGCGTAAGCGTGTGACTGCCCCTTAGAAGCGGAGGTGGTCGGGCGTTGGCGCAGTTTACCGTGATGCGCGCGAACCCGCCGCGTGCCGGCGGGCGACTGCATTGCTATCTCGTCGCGCCGCGATACCACGTTGCGCGCCGCAGTATGCCTCGCCCTTACGAAACGGCGCCCTTCAGAGCGGGGCCACCAATTCACCAATTCGGCGTGTTGTTGCCAGCCCGTTTGTTGGTTTTGTGCAACTTACACCCTACCCGATCGGGTAGGAGTTGACACAATTTGCGGCAGTGCAAATCAAATCGCACATTTGGCGTTGTAGATTCGCAAAACACAATGTTGGCAAGCGCGCTACGAAAGCGACGCCGACAATTTCAGGGAGTGATTACCAATGCGCAGCGTTTCAATTGGATTGTCTCTGGCCGCACATTTCTTTCGGAGTTTGCCGGTAAATCGAGCAGTGTGGAAACCGCAGTTGGTCAATAGATGCTTCGCAGCCCTGTTTTGGTTTTCTGTCGTCACGAGTGCGAGCGCCACGGTTAGTCTTTCCCTGACCTACAGTGGCACATTCCCAACGGTAAACCCCAATGCCACGGTGCCGAGCAACCGCGCCGATGTACCAATTACGGTGACGAACAACGGTGACGAACCGGCGAGTATTTTCTCCTACGCCTTCGAACATCCGGCAGCTACCTTCTATTCGATCGTAGGTTCGACTTGCCCCAACCCCATCGCGGTTGGTGCGAATTGTGCGTTGACGATCCGCTTTACCGCTCCGGTGAATACGCCGAACCAATGGGCATACGACACCTTGTATGTCGGCGCTTACGGTGCGCCGTACCTGTTCCAGGCTTCGCTGTCCGGCCTATTCAATACGCCGCCAGGTACGCTGACAGTACAGACCGCGAACACGACGTTTGGCACGCAGCCTTTCGGTGTGGCGTCCACAGCGCAAACCATTGTCTTGAAGAACACTGGCAGCACGATAGTTACAGCCGATCCGGCGACGACCTCAAACACGAACTTCGTGGTTGATCCAAATTCCAACTCTTGTAACGGCACGGTTCCGCCGGGTGCTGAGTGCCAGTTGACGGTGACGTTCATTCCCAGCGCCACTGGTACTCTAAATACTTCCATTACCGTGCCGCACAACGGGACGGGGTCGGTGGTAAATGTTTCGGGGACGGGGGCTGGCGAGCAAGGCTTGGTGTTTGGTGGTGGCGGTACGACCAGTTCGGGCGGCACAGGAGTTGGCGACAAAAATGTTGGTGGTGCGGCAAATCCGAATCAAGCAATGGTAGATGCTGAACAGTGCGAGGGTGGAGGAGCGCCACCTTGCCCTCCCATAGATGTCATTGCGGGAAAAATAAAGCTCCCGGCAAATGGCGCCATGGGCGGAGGCGCAGGTGGATCTGAGTTCGGCATAAGTTCCGTGCTAACGGAACCGCCGTCGCCGCGAGTAGATCCTTGCGATCGGACTTCGTCGATAGAAGCTGAATCGAATACGATGCTCGCCTACAACAACCCTGCAGGTGATATTGGAACGAATGTCGATGCCGCCGACTATTTGATGTTTGGCGATCCGATTCACAGCGGGCTTGGAAACAAGTCGCATCCTCAGACCGACTATTCAACCAGGTCGGGTTTTGTGCTGGCGTTCCGCCGGACATACCAAGCCCAGGCTCCTGATGCATCTTCTTCGGTGCGACAAAAACTTGGCCCCGGCTGGTACTCCATTTGGGACCGATCGGTGAGCTACGTCGCAGGTAGTGCGAACAAGGTTCGCGTCACGCGAGGTGACGGTAGCTCATATGTCTTCGACAAACAGGCCGATGGGACTTGGAAAACCGATGCCGACATCACCGACACGCTGGCTGGTTCTGGTGGAATCAGCTGGGCCTACAAATCAGGCGACAACACCGAGACTTATGACGGCAGCGGAGTCTTCACGGCCCTGACGCTTAGTACAGGAGAGCAATACACGCTGACCTATACCTCAAATCGTTTGTCGCAGGTCACTGACCCCAGTGGTCGCCACCTGACATTTGCCTACGATACGAAGGGCCGGCTGTCCACCCTTACCGATCCATCGGGCGGCGTAACGACCTATGCCTACGACCCGGACTCGAATGCCGCGCAGGATCGGCTGGACCGGTTGGTGTCGGTGACCTTCCCCGACGGCAGGGCACGTCGCTACAAATACCAGGACCCGACACGGAAATTCGCACTTACCTCGATAGCCACCTACGAAGGTGGTGTGGAGAACACGTACGTCACGTTTTCCTATGACGGTACCAACGGCCGCGCTATTGGCAACTTCTTCGGCAACACCAGCAATGAAGCCAGTGGCACCGGCCGCATCAAGGTCAGCTACAGTGCCGATGGAAGTTCCGTTTCATACGACAGTTCCGCCGTTACCCGCTATGGGCCGACCGACCAGCAGCCGGCGTCCTGCCCGGCACAGTACCTCGATGCATCGAGCAATGCGAAATACTGCCTGAACGTTTCCGGCACGTATCCGAGCAACGCAACGGTAAAGCGCACCTTCACCACCATTCAGGGCCGGGTGCTGCCGACGCGCGTGGATTACATGCATATCTGTGCCGCCTGCGCGAATCTGTTCGAGACTTTCGCTTACGACACAAATGGTTTCGTGACCAGTCAAACTGACCGGGGGGGCGTAACGACCACCACCACCTACACTAATGATGGCCGCGGCTTGGTGGCCAGCACTACGCAGGCAGCCGGCACCGGCCTGATGCGCACCCGCACCACCACCTGGCACGCGAGCTTCAATGTTCCGCTGGTAATCACCGAGCCGACCGGCATTGCCTCGGCACCGACCCGGACGACGACTTACACCTACGACGGCGCCGGGCGCAGGTTGACCGAAACCGTGGCCACGGCAGGCCAAACCGCGCGTACCACCACCTACACGTACAACGTTCAGGGCAGGCTGGCCAGCGTCGATGGGCCGCGCAGCGACGTCAACGATGTGACGACCTATACGTACGACGCCAATGGTAACGTCTACCAAATGACGAACCCCAAAGGCCAGACCACGACTTATGCCAGTTACGATGCCCACGGCAATCCGACGTTGATCTACAACCCGGATGGGACTGGCGTCCAAAAGGACTACGACGCGCGCGGCAGGTTGTGGCGGACCACTGCCAATGGAATAGTCCAGATCAACACCTACACCACGAACGGACTGCTGGCATCGTCAACCGACGGTTATGGCGGCACCACCAGCTATCTATATGATTCCGCGCTGCGCCTGACGGGCAAGAACCTCTCCAACGGAGAGAAGCTCCGCTATACCCTGGATAACGCGGGTCGGACCATCATGACCGAAACCTTTGACGCCGAGGACCAACCGGCGACGAAGTCCAGCGTGGTCTACGACGGCCTCAACCGCGTATTGCAGCGAATCGACGCCAACGGCAAGGTCACCAACTACAGCTATGACGCCAATGGCAATGTCACGTCGGTCACCGACCCCAACAACTTCACCACGACCACGCAGTACGACGTACTCAACCGCCCGATCCTGGTGACCGACCCGAATCTGAAAACGGTCGCCACGAACTACCTCGCCAATGACAAGGTGGCAAGCATCCAGGACCCAAACAACAACACGACGACCTACGCCTATAACGGCTTTGGCGAGCAGACCCAGATTCAAAGCCCGGACACGGCCACCACCAACATGACCTACAACGCCGCAGGTCTGGTACAGATCAAGGTCGATTCGCGCGGGAAGACCACGTCATACGCTTATGACGCGCTCGGCCGGGTCACCAGCGTTGTCTTTGCCGATGGCTACGCGCTTACGCATACCTACGACGTCGCCACCAACGGTGTTGGCCGACTGGCTAGCGTCGCCGATCTGAGCGGCACAACGGCGTACACGTATGACGCCTATGGTCGCGTTGCAACCAAGACAACCTATATCAATGGCGCCCCAGGCGGCGCCAAGACAATCACTTACGCCCGCGATGGCTCAGGTCGACTGACTAGCATCACGTATCCGAGTGGTTCCGTCCTGGGAATGAGCTATACCGAGAGCCGAATCACCAACATGACGCTGAACGGTAGTGCACTTATTAGCGCCATCGAATATTTCCCGCTTGGTGGTCCAGAAAGCTGGTTGCTGGGCGCCAACGTCGCTGGCGTGAAGGATTACACGCGATGGATTGATTCCGACAGCCGTATCCAGAAATACAGTACTCCGACCGGCTACCGTGGGCTGACCTTCGACAACGCCGGCCGCATTGCGCAAATCGGTGACTACATCGGAACGGTCAACGCGACCTTGTCCGGCACGCAATCCTTCGGCTACGACAACGTCGGTCGTCTCACCAGCTTTAGCGGCTTCACCAGCAACGGCAACGGCCAAGCCAGCATCAATCAGACGCAGTCGTTTACCTACGACAGCAACGGCAACCGCCTCACCAGCGTGCTCAACGGCGTCACCAGCACCTACACGTATCAAACCGGCAATAACCGGTTGGCGATGGTGAGCGGCGGGCTGGTCCGGTCAAATGTGTATGACAATGCCGGCAACCTCACCGCTGATGGGTCATCCACATACACCTATGATGCGCGGGGGCGAATGACTGTTGCGACGAAATCTGGGGTCGCGACCAATTTCCTCGTCAACTTTCAGAACTTGCGGGTCAGGAAGTGGAATGCCACAACCAATGCATCGTACATTTATGATGATGCGGGGCACATGCTGGCGGAGTACGATGCGGCGGGGAGCTTGGTGCAGGAGCTTTTCTGGATGGGGGAGACACCGATTGCAGTACGGGGGACAATGCCGTGTTTGACGGGCGGTGGATGCGCGGAGATGGCGGTGGCTTATGTTTGGGCCGATCATCTCAATACGCCGAGAGAACTCACCCGAGTCAACGCAAGTAACCAGCACGTCAGCCTCTGGAAGTGGGACTCTCTGCCGTTCGGGGAAACAGCGCCGAATCAAAACCCAAGCAATCTCGGAATCATGAACTTCAATCATCGGTTCCCGGGGCAGTACTTCGACAAGGAGACGGGGCTGCATCAGAACTGGCATCGGGAATATGATCCCCGCCTTGGACGGTACATCACAAGCGATCCGCTTGGGCTGGCAGCAGGCACGAATACCTTTGCGTACGCAGATGGAAGGCCAATTATTCGCACTGATATGACGGGCCTTGATCCAGGAGGCACGCCGGGTGGCATGTTCTGCATGGCCGCATGTCAGCCTGATCCACAGGCTTATGCTTACTCAATGCGAGTCACGCTTGGGTTTGAACATACGGAAATGCGGAACATTGAGAATTTCTTTGAGGGGTTCCAGAATACGCAGAGTCGACTTGGCACACTACTAGGACAGGTTGCTGTCGTGTGTTACCAAGCGCTCAAACCACTTTTGAAGGCGCTTGGCGAATCTGAAACCGGATTTAGTTCTGCAGCGATGCAGGCTGGATTACTTGGCGTTCAGCTAGCGGGAGCGGGGGCCACACTAAGTGATCTCCGAAGCGCCGGCGGTTGCTCATGCGGAGGACGGTGAGCATGAATGGACGCAGAGTCAGTCCGCTAATAGTTGTCACGATCTTTCTGTCGATAGCGTGCTTACTTGGCATGCTTGCCGATCTACGTCAAAAGACATGGCTCTACTTGATTGTCTACTGCATTCTCATTCTTATCCCGCTGACCGTTATTGAAATTTACAAGAAGCGGACTTTCGGCAACAGTGCATGTTCTTTAGTTGTTGCCGTTGCGGGTATCGGATTGGCGTTTGCTATCGGGAATTTCCAGAGCAAGCGTGCAAGTGAGTTTCTAATGCATCTGCGTTCAGACGCAATAGCCTTTCACTCAAAAGAGGGTCGATTCCCAAGCCTACAAGAGCTTGCAAGCAGGAATGGAGAAACGGAAACAAGTATTCGGTATCACGTCGCAGGCGTGCGGCTTTCGTATATTTCAGGAACTAGCCGTGGCCTGTGCCTTCGCACATATCAATTTCCTTCGGCGTGGATTCAAACCTGTCTCGATACTGAAGGGGTAGAGAGATTGAAAGACGATTTGTAGGGAATTCTAAAGGGCCAGGGTGAATTGTTTTACCGATTGAAGTGATTTCTTGAGAAATCAAAGGGGTCAGGGTGAATTATTTTAGGCGTATGATGCCATATGCCCCGCCGCCCCCGCATCCAGCTTGATCGAGTCCCGCTGCATATCGTCCAGCGCGGCCACAATCGCGAAGCCTGCTTCTTCGGCGAGGACGACTACTTAAGTTATCTGCACTGGCTGGGCGAAGCGCTGGCCGAGACAGAATGTGCGCTACACGCCTACGTGCTCATGACCAATCATGTGCACCTGCTGCTGACACCGAAGAAAGCCGAGGCGGTACCCCGTGTGATCATGTCCCTGGGCCGGCGCTACGTGCAATACATCAACCGCACCCACCGCCGCACCGGCACGCTGTGGGACAGCCGCTACAAATCCTCCGTGGTCCAGTCCGACACCTATCTGCTGACTTGTCAGCGCTACATTGAATTGAATCCGGTGCGGGCGGCGATGGTGGCCGATCCGGCACACTACCGCTGGACCAGTTATCGGCACAACGCGCTGGGCCAAGCCGATAGCCGCCTCACGCCGCACCCGCTATACCTGGCGCTTGGCACCACCGACAAGAAGCGGCAAACCGGATATCGGGATTTGTTTCGTGCCCACCTGGATGAAGCGGCCATCGGCGATATCCGATTGGCGCTGAACCAGAACCAGCCGCTGGGCAATTCCCGGTTTCACGCGCAGATAGAACGCAAAACAGGCGATCGTCGCGAACCGAGGCCGCGTGGGCGACCAAGGCTGGAAGGCGAGCCACCTTTGCCTGTCCTGCCGGGGCAAGGCAAGCTTGGGCTGTGAAGAAAATAACGCTGACCCCTTTTATTGCTTGAGTGGTGGGGGATGTTCAGAGACGGCATTAGCCTATGTGTGGATCGATCATCTGAATACGCCGCGGGAACTCACCAGAATCAACGCATCTAACCAGCATGTGTCGATCTGGAAGTGGGATAGTTTGCCGTTTGGGGAGACGGCGCCGAATGAAAACCCGTCAACCTTGGGAGTAATGACGTTCAATCACCGGTTTCCGGGGCAGTACAAGGACCAAGAGACAGGCCTGCATCAGAACTGGCATCGGGAATATGATTCCAAGCTTGGGCGCTACGTGGAAAGTGATCCAATTGGGATCGATGGAGGAATAAATACCTTTCTGTACGCGATGGGGTCCCCAATCCTCAAGGTTGATAGAACAGGGCTGATACCGTTTCCGGCAATCATAGCTTTGTGTATTGCTGACGTGCCGTGCGCGGCCGCGTTTGGTGCGCTAATTGTTGGCACCGCGGCGGTTACACTCGATACAATTCGTCGAATACTCAATTTTCTTGTCACCGAATCGGCGTCGGGCACATCAGGGGAAGGCGAGCGCAAAAGGTGCATCAAAGTGGCTGCGGACTGCCGTGCAAAGTGTTCAGGTTTGTTTCCTACTGACAGGTGCTCGCAAGGATTTCCATTTTTCAACTGTGTGAACGATTGCTTAAAGGATGCCGGATGTATGTAAAGATGACCCTAGAACGCGCGCTTGCTGTAAGAATTTGCGGCACTTTTCTTTCGCTTGATGAGCAGCTAAATGACCTCGTGAGGCAAGCGCAGCCGCAGCTTAGCGAGGAGGACCTTGATCACCTTCGAAAGGCCGTCGGTGACATCTTAGGCATCATGTATATCGAAATCATGAAAAATGTCTTTGATTCCAATCCGGACCTAAAGCCGCCGGGTCTGCCGTGAGAGAAATGCGTGGCCATGGGGTCACCCCAATTCTTTGCCTATGGAGCGCCGCCCGTCGACGAGAATTGGTGTAAAGAGTGGCAAATTGCGCCGCACGCGATGTCCCATGCGATCGCGAAATCACTAATCCACTTTGGAGAGATCTTTGCTCAAGTATTCCCTTTTTGTTTTCGCGACATTGGTGGCCGCTTCGCCTTCGGCACAAGCCGCCGACGAAGTCAAAGACGTGCAAACGCGCTTCGAACGCTTCTACGTCAACTACACCATTCTTGCTGATGGCACTCACACCGAAGAGCGCGAGATTGCGACCAAAATTCTGGACAAGCGCGCCGTGCTTTTTGCCAAGCAGGGTTACCTCGGCTATAGCACCAGCGTGCAGAAAGCCGATGTATTGGATGCGTACACATTGAAGGCCGATGGGCGTCGGCTGGATGTCGCAAAGAACAGCTATCAGCTTGAGGTCAATTCCGGCGCGCAGGGCGGCGCCGCGGCTTTTTCTGACTTTACGACCCTGACGATTATTTTCCCGGACGTGGCTGCCAACGACACCACCGTGCTTCGCTACAAGATTACGACCACGGAGCCGATTTTCCCCAAGCACTTTTCTGTCGATAATTCCTTCCCCCGGAATTCGGCGTTTGATGATGTCCGGATTCGCCTGGATGCGCCGGTCGGGCTGTATCTGGTGCATGACGCGCGCCAGCTGACCGAGGCCATGAATCAAGAGAAAGATGGGCGAAAGCTGATGGAATGGACCTATTCCAACAAATCGCCCACGAAGAGCAAGCGGCGCAATTTCTCGGTCTACGAAGGCGACGAAGAGCCGGGCCTCTCGCTATCGACCTTTCGCTCCTATGGCGAGATCGCCACCGCCTATGGAGATCGGGCCACTCCCAAGGCGAAAGTCACGCCCCGGATACAGAAGCTGGCCGACGAAATTGTAGGTGCCGAGAAAGTACTCCGGGAACAGGCGCGGTTGCTTTACGAGTGGGTCGCCGTGAATATCACCTATGCCGGAAACTGTGTCGGCATCGGTGCGGTGGTACCCCGCGATATCGACTTCGTGCTCGACAACAAAATGGGCGATTGCAAGGATCACGCCACACTGCTGCAAGCGCTGCTGCATGCCAAGGGCATTGTCAACATCCAGGCGCTGGTCAATGCCGGCGGATCGTACCGCCTGGCCCGTGCGCCGGTGGTGTCCGCGGTCAACCATGTCATCAACTACATTCCAGCCTGGGACCTTTACCTCGATTCGACATCGAACAGCACGCCGTTCGGCATGCTGCCATTCTCGGACGCAGACAAGCCCGTGCTGTGGGTGACCGATTACAAGGAGGGTACACGGACCCCGCGAACCAATGGCGCACGCAATCTGAGCGTCGTGAAGAACAGTTTGAAAATCAACGCGGAAGGTGGCGCCACGGGCGAAGTCGATGTCACCGAGCAGGGTGTATTCGCTGTAGGCACGCGGGAGCGGATGCGGTTCATAAATCGGGATTTTGAAGAAGACAGCCTGAAGCGGCTGTTTGATCGCAATAACGCCGGTGGCGGCGGGAAAATGGAAAAGGACGATCCCACGGCTTTGCTGGACACCTACCACTACAAGGTCACGTTCAATTCCAAGGAATATCTGCCGTTACCCGGTGCTGGCGCGACGCCAATCAACTCGATGTACTACACCGGGACATCCATCCAGTCGGTTCTGTCCAGCGCGAATTATCTTGAGGAAGAAGCCAGGCAGGTTACTTGCTACGGCGCGAAATTGGTCGAGGAGCACGCCGTGCAATTTCCCAAGTCCGTGAAGATTCTGCACGTCCCAAAAAATGTCAGTCTGACCAGCGGCCTCGTGACCTACCAGGCGACTTACTCGATGAAGGCGAACCTGATTCGAGTCTGGCGTAGCCTGGAAGACCGCACACCGGGAAACGTTTGCGATATCGCCACGCAGCGCGCGCTGAGGGATCTGGCCAAGAAGGCGCTATTGGATGTTCGGGCGCAGGTGCTTTATCGGTAACGCGGCGATCATTTGAGCTTGGCCCAAGTCGACAGCGGCTGGCGGCAGCGCTGCGCACCGATCAAACGATTGCTCATCGCATACTTCCTACCGGGTGTGACTGCGATTGCGTAGATCCAATCCGAGCCGAGCCAAACCGTTTCCCAAACCCCAGAACTGGCGGGCCTTTCGGAGCATAAATGGCCTGGGAACCCCGCCAATGCTGGGGTTTTGGCATGTGGGCCTGGAAAAATCGACCAGAAAAAGGTTGGCGCCCTCGACACGAATCGAACGTGTGACCCTCCCCTTAGGAGGGGGATGCTCTATCCACTGAGCTACGAGGGCGGACTGGTCGTTGCGCACCTGCTGCGCACCGAGACGGGCCGATTTTACGCGTAAACTTCGCGCATGCCCAACCCAGCCCCACCAGCCGAATCCAGGCTTGACGAGACGGGGAGCGGTGGCAGTCGCGTGCGCATGCCCTGGACCGTTTATGTCATCGGCATGGTCAGCATGCTGAACGACATCGCGACCGAAATGGTCACTCCGCTGATCCCGATCCTGCTGGCCACGGTGCTGGTCAGCGGCCCGGTGGTGCTCGGCCTCGTCGAAGGTCTGGCCAACGCGGTGGCTTGCGTGATGCAGATCTGGGCGGGCCGCTTCTCCGATGCGCGCGGCGGCCGTCGCAAGCCGTTGGCGGTCAGCGGCTATCTGGTTTCCAATGCGGTGCGACCGTTGCTGGGCTTCGCGGTGGTGTGGTGGCAGGTGGTGGTGATCCGAGCCATGGATCGGGTCGGCAAAGGCCTGCGCAATGCGCCGCGCGATGCACTCATCGTCGATATTGCGCCCAAGAGCATGCTGGCGCGCGCCTTCGGCATCCATCGCGCGTTCGACAATCTCGGTGCCATGGGCGGCGCGTTGCTGGGGGCGCTGGTCATCACCGTGTATTCGGACAACCTCAAGGACGTGCTGCTGATCTCCGCCATACCCGGTCTGCTGTGTGTGGCGTTGTTTGCGTTTGGCGTGAAAGAGAAAGCCAAGCCGCCGGTGCCGGTCACGCTGGCCGTTTCATTCCGCTGGCGCGACGTGCCGCCGCACGCGCGCGGCTACCTGCTGACCGTGATGATGTTCACCTTCGCGCGCACGGCGGAAGTATTCATCGTGCTGCGCGCGCATGAACTCGGTGCGTCCACGGTACACGCACTGCTGCTGTGGTCCGCGCTGAATTTCGTGAAGATATTCGCCAACTACGCCGCCGGAGCCTGGGCAGACAAACATGGCCGTTTTTCGCTGCTGGTGCCGGGCTGGACCTTGCACAGCCTGGCGATGCTCGGCTTCTGCTTCGCGACCAATCTCGGCGGCCTGTGGGCGGCTGCCTTGTTCTTTGGTTTCGCCATGTCGGTGGGCGAGGGCGTTGAGCGCGCCGTGATCGGCGACATGGCCGATGCCCGCTCGCGCGGCACACTGTTCGGCTGGTACTACGCGCTGGTCGGCATCGCCTCCATACCGGCGGGGCTACTGCTGGGCTGGCTGTGGCAGGCACACGGCGCCACCGTCGCCTATGCTTTCGCCGCCTGCGCCGGCCTCGCGGTCACCGCCTGGCTGCGCTTTTGTGTGGTTCCCGCCTTGCCCGTCGCCCCGTTCCCTTCGCACTGAAATTTCCCTATGCCGCTGCTGCAACTCAAAGACATCTGTCTCGCCTATGGCGACGTCGCCTTGCTCGACCACGTCGAGTTCACCATCGAGCCCGGCGAACGCATTGCGCTCATCGGCCGCAACGGCGCCGGCAAGTCCAGTCTGCTGAAAATCCTCGCCGGGTCGGCACATGCTGACGATGGCGTGATTTCGAAATCGCCGTCGCTGACGGTGGCGCTGGTCGCGCAGGAGCCGGACTTTTCCGATGCCGACACCGTATTCGATGCCATCGCCAGCGGGTTGGGTGATGCGGCCAAGGATCTGGTCGGTTATCACGAGGCCATCCATCGCGCCACCGAGGGCGACGAGGCGGCGCTGGAGGAAATGTCGGTGTGGCAGGCGAAGCTCGACGCCGGCAACGGTTGGCAACTGGAACGGCGCGTGACCCAGGCGGTCGAGCGCATCGGTGTCGCCGAGGAATTGCACATATCGGCGCTGTCGGGCGGCATGAAAAAACGGGTTGCGCTGGTGCGCGCGCTGGTGGCCGAAAGCGAACTGCTGCTGCTGGATGAGCCGACCAATCATCTCGACATTGATGGCATCGCCTGGTTGGAAGAGGCGGTGAAGTCCTACCCAGGCGCGGTGCTGGTCATCAGTCACGATCGGAAGTTCCTCGACAATATATCCACGCGCATCGTCGAACTGGACCGCGGCCGGCTGTTCAGCTACCCCGGCAGTTTCAGTGAGTACCAGCGCCGCAAGGCCGAGGCGCTCAATGCCGAAGCGCAGGAAAACGCGCGCTTCGACAAGCTGCTGAAGGAAGAAGAGGTGTGGATTCGCAAAGGCGTGGAAGCGCGCCGCACCCGCAACGAAGGCCGGGTTCGCCGTCTGGAGCAGCTGCGCCGCGAACGTGCCGCGCGCCGCGAGCGCGTCGGCAAGGTCAACTTCACGCTCGATGCGGGCGAGCGCTCCGGCAAGCGCGTCGCGGATCTGATCAATGTCAGCAAGTCATTCGGCGACAAGGTGGTGATTCGAAACTTCACCGGCGTGGTGCAGCGCGGTGACCGCATCGGCCTGATCGGGCCCAATGGCGCCGGCAAGTCCACGCTGCTGAAATTGATCCTCGGCGAACTGGAGCCCGATAGCGGTGAAATCAAGCGCGGCACGCAGATGGAAGTGGCTTACTTCGACCAGTTCCGCGAGGCGCTGGACGATGAAGCCACGCTGGCCGATGTCATCAGCCCCGGCTCCGAGTTTGTGGAAGTCGGCGGCACGCGCAAGCACATCATCAGTTATCTGGGCGACTTTCTGTTCCCGCCGCAACGCGCCCGGGCGAAAGTGAAGTCGCTCTCGGGCGGCGAGCGCAACCGGCTGCTGCTGGCGCGGCTGTTCGCGAAGACGGCCAACGTGCTGGTGCTGGATGAACCGACCAACGACCTCGACATTGAAACGCTGGAATTGCTCGAAGCGCTGTTGCCGGAATTTCCCGGCACCATCCTGCTGGTCAGCCACGACCGTACCTTCCTCAACAATGTCGTAACGCAGGTATTCGTGTTTGAAGGCGATGGGCGGGTGCAGGAATATGCCGGCGGCTACGACGACTGGCTGTATCAGCGCAGCGCGGCACCGGAGCCCGCCGCCATCGAGAGGAAGCCGGTTGAGGCGGCGACGCCGAAGCCGGTGGCGCGCAAGCAGAAACTCAGTTTCAACGAAGTGCGTGAACTCGAATCGCTGCCCGGAAAAATCGACGCGCTGGAAAAGGAGCAGGCCGCCGCGCAGCTGCGCCTCGCCGATCCGTCGCTTTATGCCAGTGCGCCGCTGGAAGCCAAGTCGCTGTCCATGCGCCTCGATGCGCTGGCGATCGAGATCGAGCAGTCCATCGCGCGCTGGGAAGCACTGGAGCTGCGCAAGTCCGCGGTCGAAAACTGACAGTCAGTTCATCCACGAAGAAAGGAGATTCTGTGTACATCCTCTATTACTCTCCCGCCACCGCGAGCATGGTGGTGCACCTGGCGCTGCTGGAAATCGGCGCACCGCATGAACTGCGGCTGGTGGATTTTGACAAGGATGAACAGCACAGTGCGGCGTATCAGAAGCTGAACCCGCAAGGCGTGGTGCCGACGCTGGTGATCGACGGCCGGGCGATGACCGAGTCGGCGGCGATTCTCATGATGCTTGCTGACCGGCACCCCGAGGCGAAACTGGCACCGCCGGTAGGCACAGCCGAACGCGATGCGTGGTACCAGTGGATCGTGTATTTGAGCAATTCGCTGGCCGCCACCTATCGTTACTGGTTTTACCCGCCCGACCTGGGAAGCGCCGAGCATCCGCCGGCGGTACGCGCCGCGCTGCAGAAAAAAATCGAGTCGGTTTGGGACCGGCTCGATGCGCACCTCGGCGCCAACGGCCCGTACCTGTTAGGCGCACGTTTCAGCGGTGCCGACCTGTTGCTGCTGATGCTGATGCGCTGGTCAAGAAACATGCCCCGGCCGGTGACGGAATGGCCGGCGCTGAAGCGCTATGCGGACCTGATGCGCACGCGGCCCAGCTGGAAGAAACTTTACGAGGTCGAAGGCTTGTCGGAGTGGGCCTGCTGAGCGGTACGCTCATCGCGGCGGCAAGGTTCTCGCCAGCACGCTAAGTCTAAAGTCCAGCATTGGTGCGGTGTTCGGGGCATTTTTGCCCGCAACACCGCGCCAATGATGGACTTTCTATTTCTTCCGCGCCTGCTTCACCGGCGCCGCCTTCACGGCGCGTGGTGCGCACGCGGCCTTCACGGGCGCGGTCGCGAGCCCGCGCAGGTAGGTGTCTACCATGGGCGCGGCATCGCGCTCGAATGAAAAGTACGCCGGTTCGAGCAGCCAGTTCATGATCAGTCCGTCGATCAGCGCATGCAGGCCAATGGCGGCCAGCCGCGGGTCAACGTCTTTTGGCAATGCGCCCTGACGGATGGCGCAGCGAAAGCTTTCCTCGATGTTGCCCACGCACTCGCTGCGGCATTCCATGTGCCGGTCACGCAACGGCGCCATGTCGTCCACGTATTCGCACTTGTGGGTCATGATGTCGAACACGCGCTGCATGCGCGGGTTACTGCCTAGGTCGTGGAGCACGGCAAGGGAGCGCTCGCGGATGGTCGCGAGCGGGTCGTCCGGATCGGCGCCGACGAAGCCCTCGGTCATTTCTTCCATCGGCAACGTGACGCGCTCCATCATGGCGTTGAACAGGTCGAGCTTGTTCTTGAAGTGCCAGTAGATCGCGCCGCGGGTGAGGCCGGCGGACTCGGCAATTTCGGCCAGCGAGGTGCGCGACACACCGCGCTCGTTGAACACGAGTTCGGCCGTGTCGAGCAAGCGGTTGCGGGTTTCCTGCGCTTCTTCCTTGGTCCTGCGTACCATCTTCGGTCTCTCTCCTGCGGTGCGGGCATGTGCTCCCGGCCGCGTGCATTCACCAATACCTGTGACTCCCGGCTGAACTGCTGCGCGAGAAGCGACTTCCTGCGTGCGCGGAACGACCGGTTTCGCGCCGCAACGTATTTTTGTTAAGCGAAGTCAAAAATACTTACATACATGCGCGAATGTATGTATTATACGTCCTTCCCGAAAATTTATCGAACTTTCCTTGGCGGCCCGTCGTGGCGCCAATCGTCAAACCGTGAAGCGGCACGCAGCCATGTGCTGATCCGCTCACCGAAAGGAATCTCTCCATGCTGTCCACTTCTCCCCGCACCTCTCGCGCTCTGCGCCGCCCGTTGCTCGCCCTGTCCGCAGTTGTGATTGCCGCATCCCTGGCCGCCTGCGGCAAAGGTGGCGAGGCCGGTGGCTTCCACGGCATGCCGCCCGCGCAAGTCACCTACCAGGTCATCGCGCCGCGGGAAGTCCCGGTGGAGCGCGAATACGTCGGCCAGGCCAACGGCTCGCGCGAGGTGGAAATTCGCGCACGCGTAAACGGCATTGTCGAGAAGCGTCTGTATGAGGAAGGCTCGCTGGTGCGCGCCGGGCAGCCTTTGTTCAAGCTCGATTCCGCACCCTATGTGGCCGCATTTGCGCAGGCGGAAGCGGGCGTGGCCACGGCCGATGCCAACCTGAAACTGGCCGAGCGCGAGTACGCGCGCCTGAAACCGCTGCTGGAAGCCAAGGCCATTAGCCAGAAGGACTGGGACAGCGCCGCTTCCGCGCTGGATGTTTCCCGCGCCCAGCTGAAGCAGGCGCAGGCGCAACTCGATGCCGCGCGCGTCAACCTCGGCTACACCGACATCCGCGCACCCATCGCCGGTGTGATCGGCCGTGCCCTGAAGGTCGAAGGCGCGCTGGCCAATGCCTCAGGCGACAGCCTGCTGGCCACCATGGCGCTGACTGATCCGATGCACGTCAATTTTTCCATCGCCGAAAGCGACCGCAATGCGGCGCAAGCCGAAATCGCCGCCGGCACACTGAAGCTGCCCAAATCCGGCTACGTCGCCAAGCTCAAGACCTCGGACGGAAAGTGGCTCAGGCCGCTGGGCAAGCTCGATTTCAGCGACTACAAGGCCGATGCCAACACCGGCGCCTACGCCGCGCGAGCCTTGTTTCCCAATGCCGACGGCAGCCTCTCGCCCGGTCAGTTCGTGCGCGTGGTGCTGTCCGGCGCGACGCGTCCCAACGCCATCGCGGTGCCGCAGCGCGCGGTGCTGGACGGACCGATGGGCAAGTATGTCTATGTGGTCGGCAAAGGCCAGGACGGCAAGCCGGCGGCGGAACCGCGTCCGGTGGTACCGGGTGAATGGGTCACGCTGGAAGGCGCCGATGCCAACGGCTGGATCATCCAGCAGGGCTTGAAAGCCGGCGACCAGGTGATCGTTGACGGCATGGCGCGTATTTTTGCGCCGGGCCAGCCGGTGGTGCCGATGACAGCGGAAGAAGCCGCCAAGGCTGCCGCGGCGCAGGCGGCGCCTGCGGGCGGGCAGGGCGCGCCGAAGGCTCCTGAAGCTGCGCCGGCCAAACCGGCCGCGCCGGCCGACGCCAAGAAGTAAGCGAAAGGATCTCAGACCATGTTCTCCCGCTTCTTCATCGACAGGCCCATCTTTGCCTTCGTGATCTCGATTTTCATCGTCATCGCCGGGCTGGCCTCCATGCGTTCATTGCCGATCGCCCAGTACCCGGAGATTTCGCCGCCGGTGGTGCAGGTGATTGCGGTCTATCCCGGCGCCTCGGCGCAGGTGGTCGAGCAGACCGTGGCCGCACCCATCGAAAACGCACTGACCGGCCTGGAAGGCCTGATGTACATGTCTTCCACGTCCACCTCCAGCGGCATCGTCACCATCCAGGTGACATTCGAAATCGGCACCGATGTCGACAAGGCCGCGCAAAGCATCAACAACCGCGTCAAGCAGGTCGAGGCCAAGCTGCCGCAGGAAGTGCGCCGGCAAGGCGTGACCGTCGAGAAGGGATCATCCGCGTTCCTGCAGGTGGTCGCGTTCTATTCGCCGGACGGCCGCTTCAACGACCTCTACACGTCCAACTACGTGACGCTGAACGTGCTCGACAACCTCAAGCGCGTGCCGGGCACCACCAACGTGCAGATCTTCGGTGCCAAGGACTATGCGATGCGCATCTGGCTAAAGCCCGACCGCATGACGCAGCTGAAGGTGACCGTGGATGAAGTGGCGCGCGCGCTCAACGAGCAGAACGCCCAGTTCGCCGCCGGCAAGATCGGCCAGGCACCCAACGGCGGCGGGCAGGACATGGTCTACACCGTCACCACCAAGGGCCGCCTGTCCACGCCCGAGGAATTTGAAAACATCATCGTGCGTTCCGATCCGGCCGCCGGTTCGTTGCGGCTCAAGGACATTGCGCGCGTCGAGCTCGGCTCAAAGGACTACGACTTCATGGGCCGCTTCAACGGCAAGCCCGCCACACTGGTCGGCATCTTCCTGCAGCCGGGCGCCAATGCCCTGGACGTTGCGGGCGAAGTCAAGAAAACGCTGGCCACGGCCAAGGAGCGGTTCCCCGAGGGACTGGCCTATGCCGTGCCTTACGATACGACACGCTTCGTCGAGGTATCGATCCGCGAAGTGGTCAAGACGCTGGCCGAAGCCATGGCGCTGGTGTTCCTGGTGGTGTTCCTGTTCCTGCAGAACTGGCGCGCCACGTTGATTCCGTTCGCCGCCGTGCCGGTGTCGCTGATCGGTACTTTCGCCGGGCTGATGCTGCTTGGATACTCCATCAATACCCTCACGCTGTTTGGCATGGTGCTGGCCATCGGCATCGTGGTCGACGATGCCATCGTCGTGCTGGAAAACATCGAACGCATCATGCATGAAGAGGGGTTACCGGCACGCGAAGCGGCGCTGCAGGCCATGACCGAAGTGACCGGGCCGGTCATCGCCATCGTGCTGGTGCTGGTGTCGGTGTTCGTGCCGATCGCCTTCCTAGGCGGACTCACCGGCGAGCTGTATCGCCAATTCGCGGTGACGATCTCGATCGCCGTGGTGATCTCCGGCATCGTCGCGCTGACCATGACGCCGGCGCTTTGCGTGGTGGTGCTGAAAAAGGCGCATCGCGGCCCGGGAAAATTTTTCACCTGGTTCAACGACTGGTTCCATCGCGTCACCTTCCGCTATACCGACAGCGTGCTGTGGATGATCAAGCGCGGCACACTCGGCGTCATTCTTTTTGTCGGCATGGTGATCATCACCGCCGGCCTGTGGAAAGCCACGCCGGGTTCGCTGGTGCCGGATGAGGACCAGGGCTTCTACATCGCGGCCGTATTCCTGCCCGATGGCGCGTCGCTGGACCGCACCGACAAGGTGGTGGCGGAAGTGGTGGCTGCCATCAAGTCGAACCCGAACAACGAGGACGTGGTGGCCTTCACCGGCTTTGACTTCCTCGGCGGCGGCTATCGAAACAGCGCCGCCACGCTGTTCATCACGCAAAAACACTGGGACGATCGCAAGGTGCCGGTGCAGGCACTGGTCGGCGAGTTCTTCATGAAGACCGGCGGCATCAAGGAAGCACTGGTTCTGGCATTTGCGCCGCCGCCGATTTTTGGCCTGGGCAACACCAGCGGCTTCGAGGTGTACTTGCAGAACAAGGGCGAGGGCGGCGCGGAGAAACTCGCGCAGGCCATGTATGGGGTCATGGGCGCGGCCGGCCAGAGCAAGGTGCTGGCGGGTGTACAGACGCTGTGGCGTCCATCCTCGCCGCAGTTGAAGGTCAACGTTGATCGCGAAAAGGCCAAGGCACTGGGCATTCCGCTGGACTCTGCCTTCAACACTCTTGCAGCTACGCTTGGCACCTATTACGTGAACGACTTCAACAAATACGGTCGAACCTGGCAGGTGCTGATGTCGGCCGACAGTCAGCATCGCAAGCGGCCGGACGACATTGGCCGCATCTTCGTCAAGAGCGATCGGGGCGCGATGGTGCCGGTGTCCGCGTTTGCGAAGATCGATTACTCCGCGGGACCGGACACGCTGGACCGCTTCAACAACCTGCCGGCGGTGAAACTCATCGGCCAGGCGGCGCCGGGCCGCTCGTCCGGTGAGGCGATCGTGGAAATGGAGCGCATCGCCAAACAGGTGCTGCCATCCGACATGAGCTACGACTGGACCGGTTCCTCCTTCCAGGAAAAGCGCGCGTCGGGGACCTCGGGCATCGCACTGGTGCTGGCCGCGGTGATGGCGTTCCTGATCCTCGCCGCGCAGTATGAAAAGTGGTCGCTGCCGCTGTCGGTGCTGCTGGCAATGCCTTTCGGTATCTTCGGTTCGCTGGCCGCTGTGTGGGTCACCACGCACGGCAGCGCCCTGCTGGCGATGGCGCTAGGCATGGTCGGCATACAAATGACGCCGTCGCAACTGACCAACGACGTCTATTTCCAGATCGGTCTGGTGACCCTGCTGGGGCTGGCCGCCAAGAACGCCATCCTTATTGTCGAATTCGCGGTTTACAAGTCCGCCGAGGGCATGAGCGCATCGGCGGCGGCGATGGAAGCGGCGCGCCTGCGCTTCCGCCCGATCCTGATGACGTCCCTCGCGTTCATTCTCGGCGTCGCGCCGCTGGCATTTTCATCAGGGGCGGGTGCGGGGGCGCGGCATTCCGTGGGTACCGGCGTCATGGGCGGCATGCTGGCCGCAACGTTCTTGGCGATCTTTTTTGTGCCGCTGTTTTACAAGGTTATCGCGGAACGCAAGCTCGGCGAGTCGCGCAGCGAAGCAGAAATCCGCGCCGAGGCCGTGCATGCGCACGCGCTGGCCAGGAGCCGGGTGATGCCCAAGCCGGGACACCATGTACTACCGAACGATCAGGTGTAAGGCCATGAAACCCACGAACATGAACTCATCGCTGAGAAAAACGTTACCCGCCGCGCTTTTGGCCGCGCTGCTGTCCTCCTGCGCGGTTGGTCCGGACTACCAGCGGCCTGCCATGGAATTGCCTGCGGCTGATTCAGCCAGCGCCGTGGCACGCCCCGCGGCGGATGGCGTCACCGCTGCCGGCTCGCAGAACTGGTGGGCCAGTTTCAACGATCCGCTGCTGGACGCGACCATTGCCGAGGCTGTGAAAAACAACCAGGACCTGGTTGCTGCTGCCGCGCGCGTCGCCGAAGCGCGTGCCCAATTGGGCCTCGCGGTTTCGGATCAGGTGCCAAGTGTTTATGCCGCGGCATCGCGCGAACGCAACCGCAACTCGGGCGAAAGCAGCCGTTCGGGACCGGATCAGCCGCTGCGATCGACGACCAATCGTGCGACCCTGAACGTTTCCTACGAGATCGATTTCTGGGGCAAGTACCGCCGCGCCAGCGAGGCCGCGCGCGCTGACCTGCTGGCGGTGCAGGCCAATCGTGACGCGCTGCTGCTGTCGCTTACGTCGCAAGCGGCGCAGGGATACTTCAATCTGCTGGCGTTGGATGCGAAGCTGGCCGCGACCCGGCAGGCCATCGTCCGTGCCGAGGAAGGCTTTGCCCTGCAGAAAAAGCGCTTTGAGGCAGGCGTGATTTCCGAGTTCGACTTCCAGCAGCGGGCCGCGGAAGTCGATGCCGCGCGCGCCTTGCTCCCGCCGCTGCAAAACCAGCTCGGCCAGCAGGAGCGTGCACTGGGCGTGCTGTTGGGTCGGTCGCCCCGCGCCATCCTTCAGGCTGCGCCTGGGCGTTCGGCCGCTTTCCAGCCGTCGGGCAACGTTACGGTGCCGGCAGGACTGTCGTCGGAAGTGCTGCTGCGCCGGCCGGATATCGTCGCCGCCGAACAGAACCTGATTGCCGCCAACGCACGCATCGGCGTGGCACGCGCCGCGTATTTTCCGTCGATCACGCTGACCGGGCTTCTCGGCAGCGAGAGCTCGTCTCTGTCGGATCTGTTCACGGGGCCCGCCCGCATCTGGAATTTCGCCGGCAATCTCACCCAGCCGCTGTGGGGTGCGGGTCGCATCACTCGCCAGGTCGATGCCGCCGAGGCGCGCAATGAACAGTTTGTGGCCCAGTACAAAACCGCGGTCGCCAATGCCTTTCGCGAAGCGCAGGATGCCATCCAGGCGCAGGCGGCCGCGCGTGAGGTCTACGCTATCGAACAGCGCCGCGTGACGGCGCTGGCCAAGTCGTGGGAACTGGCCAAGCTTCGCTACAACAACGGCATTGCCAGCCAGCTGGACGTGATCGATGCCGAACGCAATCTGCTGCTGGCCGAGCTCAATCGCATCGAGGCCGAGCGCGGCTTCCGCGCCGCCGTGGCCGATTTCTACAAGGCGCTGGGCATGGGGTTCGACGCGAAATAGGCCGTGCCGCTGGTGCATTGCCGGCGGGAACCGCGCTGCTGGCGGGCCGCCGGCACGCGCGGCGATTAGGCAATTGAACTGCCCCGGGCGCCGCTGTTCAAACCGCGACGGGCAGGCGCGTTCAGTCCTTGCAGCGCCCGGTGTAGAAGCGCCGCGGACACACTGCCTCATAGCGGTCGTTGCCGCCGATTTCAACCTGCTCGCCCTGCGTTACGCGATTGCCGCTGGCATCGAGGCGCACGTTCATGGTGGCCTTGCGACCGCAGCGGCAAATGGTCTTCATTTCTTCGAGGTCGTCTGCAAGTGTCAGCAGCGCCTTCGAGCCGGGAAACGGCTGGCCGAGGAAGTCGCTGCGCAGGCCATAGCAGATCACCGGGGTGCCGCGGGTGTGCGCAAGCTCATGCAACTGCACCACTTGATCCTCGGTCATGAACTGCGCCTCGTCGATCAAAATGCACGATGGAATCGGGCGCGTCTGGTACAGCGACGTGAAGTTCGTCGCTGCCGAGAATACTTCCGCTGCGCGCTGCACGCCGAGTCGCGACACTACTTGGCCTTCGCCGTAGCGGTTGTCGATTGCCGCCGTGAACAGATTCACGGACTGACCGCGTTCTTCGTAGTTGTAGGCCACCTGTTGCAAGGCGGTGGACTTGCCTGCATTCATCGCCGCGAATCGAAAATAGAGCTTGGCCAACGTCACCTCCTGAATCGGAATGGCCGACAGTATAGCCTCGCGTCGCTTGCGGCGATGGCGGCGCGATCACATCGCAACAGGCGCGTGTACCATGCTGGCTTCAACGGGAGAACACCATGAATGCAATGAAATGCGCGCCCTGGTTGGTGGCGCTCGCGATCTCGGTGGCGGAGTCGCAAACCCCGCCCGCGCCGGCGCAGCCGCCCGGCTCGCCGCCCATGACCGAGGCGGCGTTGGCGCCACAGCCCCTGTACATTGTCCAAATTACCACCGGCGCGGCATGGGATGCGTCCAAGCCGGCTGACGAACAGGCCGGCTTCAAGGAACACTCACAGAATCTTGGTCGCATGCGCCGCGAAGGCATCCTGCTGGTGGGCGCGCGTTTTCGCGACAGTGCAGCCGACAAAGGCATGCTGATCCTGCGCGTGGCGGATGCCCAGTCCGCGCTCGCGCAATTCGCAGGCGACCCGATGGTGCGCGACAAGCTGTTCAATCTCGACATTGCCGAGTTCCAGCCGTTTTTTGAAGGCTACGTGGCGAGGCCGTTGCGCAGTACTGCGGCGCCGTCGGTTGCATTGAAGGAGTTGTCCTGGCTGCCCGGCTGCTGGGCCGGCAGCAATGGTCGCATGGAGTTTCGCGAGCACTGGATGCCCGCCGCCGGAGGCACGATGATGGGGATGGGACGCACCCTGGCCAATCGCAAGGTGGTGTCACATGAGGCGATGCGCATCGAAGCGGACGCGACGGGTGTGCCGGTGTTCACGGCAAAACCGTCCGGACAGGCCGAAGCCAGTTTCCGGATGTTGTCAGGCGACAACAACCGCGTGGTCTTCGAAAATCTGGCGCACGACTTTCCTCAGCGGGTGATCTATGAGCTCAAGTCGGCATCGGTGCTGCATGCCCGCATCGAAGGCAAGGAGAAGGGCAAGGACAAGTTTGTCGACTTTCCGATGCGCCGCGCCAGCTGCGACTGAGCCCGGCGGGATTGCGACGGCATTGGTATGGCGCGGCGGGTTGCACCCGGCGCCCCGCTTGTCGCACAAAAAAACTACATGGTACGAACGACACCCACCACCAGGCCCTCGATATCGAGAGTCTGCTTGCCCAGGTCAAGCACGATGGGCAGGAAATCCGGGTTTTCGGCGATCAGGAATGCCTGGCGACCCTTGACCTTGAGGCGCTTGACGGTGGCGTCGCCTTCGATGCGCGCCACCACGATCTGCCCGTTCTGCGCCTGCGAGGTGCGATGCACGGCCAGCCAGTCACCGTCCATGATGCCGACATCCTTCATGCTCATTCCTGAGACCTTGAGCAAATAGTCGGCCCTGGGTTTGAACATCAGCGGGCTGACTGGATAGCGCCCCACCACGTTTTCCTGCGCGAGGATCGGCGAGCCCGCAGCGACCTTGCCGATCAGCGGCAGACCGCCTTCCTCGTCGTTGGCGGCTTCGGTACCCATGGCGCCACCATCCCGGATGCGGATGCCGCGCGATGAGCCGGCGAGCATTTCGATGGCGCCTTTGCGTTCGAGCGCGCGCAGGTGCTCTTCCGCGGCGTTCGGCGAACGGAAGCCCAGGGCGGAACACATCTCGGCGCGGGTGGGGGGCATGCCGTTCTCCTGTATCCATGCACGGAGAAAGGCGAGGATTTCTTGCTGGCGGGGGGTCAGTTCGTTCATGTCTGTATTTTTATACAGTTTCTGGTCAAAATGCAAGCGTTTGCGTATTCCGGGCGATTTCAACCAGCGCCGGGTGCAGCAGCTTGCGGCCCGGCGGTGCCGCAATCCACCGGCAAGGTGGTGATATTCTTGCCGGCCCCTACTGAAATCTGTTGTCCATGATCACGACGCTTCGCCTTGCCGCCGTCCTGCTGGTCCTGTTCCTCTCGCCGTGCGTTGAAGCGGCAAAATTGGTTGCCGGACCGATGGCGGGTGCCTCCGGCATGCGTGGCGCCAGCATCTGGCTGCAGGCCGACGGACCGGGGAAGGTGGTCATCGAATACTGGGACCGCGATACGCCGAAGGTGGTGCTGCGTTCGCGGTTGCTGACGCTACAGGAAGACGAAGACTTCGCGGCGCGCGTCGACATCGTGGCGCTGGAGCCGGGCCGTCGTTTCGGTTACCGCGTGCTGATCGACGGCAAGCTGCAACCTGTCCCGCAGTCGCTGCAATTCATGACGCAAACGCTGTGGCAATGGCGCACCGATCCGCCAGAGTGGAAACTGGCCTTTGGCTCCTGCGCCTACACCAATGAAATCGCCTACGACCGCCCCGGCAAGCCGTATGGCGGGCCGCCGGAGGCCATGCGCATTTACGACAGCATCGCCAGCCAGAAGCCCGATGTCATGCTGTGGGGCGGCGATTACCTGTACTACCGCGAAGCCGATTGGGACAGCGAATGGGGGCTGCGCTACCGCTGGAAGCACGATCGCGGCATCCCGCAGGTGCAGAACCTGTTGCGCACCGGTCATCACTTCGCGATCTGGGACGACCACGACTATGGCCCGAACGATTCCAACTCAAGTTTCCCCCTGAAGGGCGAAACGCTGAAACTGTTCAAGCGCTACTTCGCCAATCCGACTTACGGATTGCCGGAAGCGCCCGGCGTGTTCAGCAATTTCACGTTCAACGACGCCGAGTTCTTCCTGACGGACAACCGCTATTACCGGGACAGCGACTGGCTGGTGGCCGAGGACAAGTCGATGCTGGGCGCCGCGCAGATGCGCTGGCTGAAGAATGCGTTGATGGCGTCGGTTTCACCGGTGAAGCTGGTGGTGGTGGGCAGCCAGGTGACGAACCCGCTCAATCGACGCGAAAGCTGGGACAAGTTTCCGCGCGAGCGCGACGATTTCCTGAAGTTCCTGACCGATCACAAGATCAACGGTGTCGTGCTGCTGGCAGGGGACAGGCACTTCACCGAGATGCTGCGTACCGAGCGGCCGGGATCGTATCCCTTGTATGAGCTGACCTGCTCGCCGCTGACTTCAGGCATTCATGCCGACGCCAGGACCGAGCACATTAACCCGAAGATTGTCGACGGCACTTATGTCACCGAGCACAACTTCTGCACCGTCGATTTTTCGGGGAAGAACCGCGAGCGGCGCCTGACCCTGCGCGGCTTTGACGCCGACGGTCGCCGGCTTTGGGAGAAAGTGATCCCGCTGGCCGAGCTGCAAACGCCCCGTTAATCGCCGCGGCGCCTACAACCTCCAGAGCTGGCGGCCGCTGGCCTGTACCGCGCCGGCGTCGAGCGCGGCTTTCACATCGATCACCGCACCGCTGGCCTTGACCTTGGCGAGCAGGTTGGCCAGGGGCTGCGAAAGGTATTCGCGGTGTGACACCGCAACCACCAGTGCGTCGGCCACCGGCAGCGCCTCCCAGGCGGCGAGGTTCAGCCCGTACTCATGCAGGGCCTCGGGCGCGGAGGCGTACGGATCATGGACATGCACGGTCATGCCGTATTCGCGCAGTTCCCGCACGATGTCCACCACCTTGGTGTTGCGCACATCCGGGCAATTTTCCTTGAACGTCAGGCCGAGCACATTGACCACGGCGCCCTGTAGCTGGCCGCCGGACTTCACCAGTGTCTTCACGGTCTGCTCTGCCACATACTTGCCCATCGAGTCGTTGATGCGGCGTCCGGAGAGGATCACTTCCGGATGGTGGCCGTATTTTTCAGCCTGGTAGGTCAGGTAATAGGGGTCCACGCCGATGCAGTGGCCGCCCACCAGGCCGGGCCGGAATTTCAGGAAGTTCCATTTTGTTCCCGCCGCTGCCAGAACCTCGCTGGTGTCCAGCCCCATCTTGTTGAAGATTATGGCGAGCTCGTTCATGAAGGCGATGTTGAGGTCGCGCTGGGAGTTCTCGATGACTTTGGCGGCCTCGGCGACGCGGATGCTTGAGGCGCGATGCACGCCCGCCGTGATGACGGCGCCGTAAACAGATGCCAGCTTGTCGAGCGTCGCCGGCGTGTCGCCCGAGACCACCTTGGTGATGCGTGTCAGCGTATGTTCCCGGTCTCCCGGATTGATGCGCTCGGGCGAATAGCCGACAAAGAAATCCCTTTTCCATTGCTTGCCCGAGGCGCGTTCCAGCTCCGGAATGCACACTTCCTCGGTGGCCCCCGGATACACGGTGGACTCGAATACGACGATGGCACCCTGCTTGAGGTGCGGGCCGATGGCGCGGCTGGCGCCGATCAGCGGCGCGAAATCGGGCAGGCGCGCCTCATCAA
This sequence comes from Usitatibacteraceae bacterium, assembly GCA_044229235.1. Lineage (GTDB taxonomy): Bacteria > Pseudomonadota > Gammaproteobacteria > Burkholderiales > Usitatibacteraceae > UKL13-2. The sequence continues at coordinate 2,299 of JBGATH010000022.1, read as the reverse complement.
CGGGTGTCGGTACCGCGATGATAATGACATCTGCATTTGCCAGCCTTGATGCGTCGGTGGTGCAGGTCAGGTGTTTGGCGGCGCGCAGGTCGTCGCTCGACACCTCTCCCGTGGGATCGACGTGGCGCTGGTATGACTCGACTTTTTCGCGGTGCAGATCGCAGCCTACCGTCCGGAATTTCTTGCCGAATTCGACAGCCAGGGGTAACCCGACATAGCCGAGCCCGATGACGCCAATAATTTCGTTGTTCAAAATGACTTCTCCCTCAATGCACGGTGAATTCGATGGCGAGGCGTGAGTTGCGGCAGGCGACCAGCCTAGACTTTGTAGTATTCGCGATACCAGCCGATGAAGCGCGAAATGCCATCCTCGACATTGGTTTGCGGACGGAACTGCACCCATTCCACCAGGCGCCTGACGTCCGCGGACGTGGCCGGCACATCGCCCGGCTGCATCGGCAGCATCTCCATCTTCGCTTTGATGCCCAGCGCCGTTTCGATTGCCTGGATGTAGCGCATCAGCTGTACCGGCGTGCTGTTGCCGATATTGAAGATCCGGTAGGGCGCGTAGCTGGTGGCCGGGTCCGGCCGGTCTCCGGACCATGCCGCATCAGGGGTCGCCGGGCGATCGACCACGCGCATCACCCCCTCGACGATGTCATCGACGTAGGTGAAGTCGCGAATCATGTTGCCGTGGTTGAACACGGTGATGGGCTCGCCGGCGAGAATGGCCTTGGTGAACTTGAACAGCGCCATGTCGGGCCGGCCCCAGGGGCCGTACACCGTGAAAAAACGCAGGCCGGTGCAGGGCAGGTCGAACAGGTCGGCGTAGCAGTGCGCCATCAACTCGTTGGCTTTCTTGCTGGCGGCATAAAGCGAAATGGGATGATCGACCGAATCCGATTCCGAGAACGGCAGCTTGGTGTTGGCGCCGTAGACTGAACTCGACGACGCGAACACCAGGTGTTTGACCTGGTTATGACGCGAACCTTCGAGCACGTTGGTAAAGCCGACCAGGTTGGCATCGACGTATGCCTGCGGGTTCTCCAGCGAGTAGCGCACCCCGGCCTGCGCGGCCAAGTTCACGACCGCGTCGAACTTCTCCGCGGCGAACAATGCATCCATGCCAGGCTTGTCGGCGAGATCCAGCCTGACGAAGCGGAAACCGGCGTGCGGCGTGAGGCGCTTGAGGCGGTTTTCCTTGAGCGTGACGTCGTAGTAGTCGTTGAGGTTGTCGAGTCCGACCACCGTGTCGCCGCGCGCCAGCAGGCGCAACGCAAGATGGTGACCGATGAAACCGGCGGCGCCGGTGACGAGAATTTTCATGTTTTTCTTGGGAAGTTCGTCACGGTGGCCTGGCGCGAAGAGGCCTGCATGCCGTGGTGTTGGTCCATGAGCTTGTGCCAGGTGAAACCGGCGCCCGTCAATTATAGCGGCTGGGCGCAGCCGGGACGGCTACGACGGGATTGGCGCAGGGCGGCGCATCGCGGGATAATTCCGGCTCATATTTAACTTTGGATGAACGGCAATGTCAGGCGGAAAATTTCATGTGCACGGTCCCCACGACCACGCTGTCGAGCACGAGGCGCAGGGCGCGCACGAAGGCGGCCACGGCCCGGGCCTTGCGCAACAGGTGGCGATCTTTACCGCCATCCTCGCCACGCTTGGTGCCATCGTCAGCTACCTCGGCGGGCACACCCAGAATGAGGCGCTCTATTACAAGAATGAGGCGGTACTGAAGAAAGCCGATGCCTCGAACCAATGGTCCTTCTTTCAGGCGAAGGGCACCAAGAAGAATCTGGCGGAACTGGCCGAGCAATTGGCAACCGATCCGGAAAAAAAGGCGAAATATGCCGCCGACGTGAAGCGCTATCAAGGCGAGCAGGACGATATCCGCAAAAAGGCCGAGTCGCTGGAAAAGCTCTCGGACGAAGCCAACAAGACCTCGGAAACCGCGCTCAATCCGCACCACAAGCTGTCGATGTCGATGACCTTCATCCAGATCGCCATTTCGCTGGCGTCGATCTGCGTATTGACGCGGCGCCGCTGGATGCTGGGACTCGCCGGCGTGGCCGGCGTGATCGGCATCGGCTACTGGGTCATGGCCTACACGCTGACCGGGCTCGGGCACTGAACACCAGCATTGGCGCGGCTTTCAGGGCATTTTCGCGGATTCAAGTACGAGTCCCGACACGCGGTGGGCGGTTGAATGCTACCTCGTATGGGGTCAGGAAGCCGAGACATTTCCTTGGCCTGTGGTTGTATTTTTCCTGCAGACGCCTGACCTTGGCCGGGGTGA
>JBGATH010000073.1:0-10454 GCA_044229235.1 Usitatibacteraceae bacterium | reverse complement strand
TCATTCACGTGCACTCGCCCGTGCACCGTTAATCTGGCATTCTTGTGTATGTTCATCTGGTCGTTCCCCGGAGTTTCTGTTGTCTGGAAACACCAGTTTCTCCGAATCGGCCAGGTGAACAACCTATTGAAACATTACACGTAGAACGACAATTGGCGCGGCTTTCCGGGCAATTTCGCCCCGGAAGCCGCGCCAGTGCTTGAGTTTGAATTCCCGCCAGCGACGCGGTCAGCTGATGGTGACGCGGTCGAAGTCGACGCCGCGCTCGACAAAATCCAGCACCTTCACTTCCTTCGGGCTGCCATGACCGGGATGGAAGATGTCGATGCCGCGACCGCGGTGCGCAAGCGCGGAGGGAACGACCAGTGTCTCGGGGATTTTCAGCGCGGGCATCGGTGCCAGGCGGAAGCCCTGCACATAGGTCCCGGCGCGGTTGCGGTTGTCGGCGGAACGCACCGAGATCGCCTCGGGCTTGCCCGGCAGCATGGCAAAGGTCGCGTAAATGCTGCCGCTCAGTTCCTCGCTGAGGTGGCTGAGCACGCCAAGGTAAAACGTATCCTGCGAGCCGATCTTGATGCCGACCAGCTTGCCGATGGCGAGACCGAACGAGGAGTTGGGCGGCCGCATCATGCGCAGGAAGCCGCGGCTTTCGTCGTTGACGCTCCACTTTTCGGTGCCGTAGTTGAACTCCGCATAGCGGGCGCGGATGGTGGCTTCCGACACCTTGCCGAACATGGTGATGTCGTTCATCTCCTGGCGGGTCAGTTCACGTTTCACATCCGGCTGTTCAAAGATATTGCCGGACATGAAGAAGTGGGTTGCCGAAATGCCGAAGCACAGCGTGGCTTCGGACTCTTCCGGCACGGTCGCCGGCGGCCGCATGTGCGTTCCCTCGCACCACAGTTTGTACAGGCGCAGCAACTGTTCGCAGGCCTCGGGCGCGCCCCAGTCGGCCGGCAAGTCAAGCGCGGCCGGATTCTCGCCGTCGCCCAGCTTCCGGATGCGACGCCGCAACGATTTCGACAGGTCATCCAGCTGCAGGATGCGCACGTGCTCGGCGGCGGGCACGTTGGTGTGGAATGCGCAACCGGCGTTGGACAGCAGGTCGACCGCGCATTGCGCTCCGAGCCCGGACGGCATGCCGGCATGGCCAATCGTGACTTTGTGGCCGAAGCGCTTCAACACGGCATCGACAAAATCGATCTGCCGGGGCGCCAGCTCATAGGTGTTTGCCGCCTGCCCGAGCAGTACTGCCGTGTAGGCCTGCTGAATCGAAGAATAGCCGTCGACGGAGCCGATCGAATCCTTCACTTTCTTGTCGATCAGGTGGCGCGACTCTGCCTCCATCCACAGCATGTGCAAGCGCATCCACAGCGCCGGGTCGAAGCGCCGGTAGATGAATCCGGCCATCAGCATCTGCAGGCCGATGTAGCGCATGATGCGCTGCATCACCAGCGCGGCATGGCTGTACAAGGGGCTGTCTTCGGCGGTGGCATCGGCCCAGCAGCGGCGATAGCCGGACTCCATCTCGGTGAGCAGCGTCTGCGAGACCTGCCAGGCTGCGCTGTCGCCATGCTGCAGCGGAATCGTCTTGCCGGAATAGCGCGCGCGCTGCTCGCTGAGCAGGAACGAGACCTTGTCGCGCATGAGTTCCATGCAGGTCAGCCGGTCAAGCGGAATGAAGTCGCTGCCGCGATTGAGGATGCGCAGGCCGTCAATGATGTTCTGCTGGGCCTGGGGAATATTGGTCAGCGGGATCGACTTGAGCCAGTCTTTGCAACTGCGCGCGTCGGTAAAGAACATGGTGCCGGGTCTTGAATCGGGCGCGGTCTGAATCGCCATCTGTATTTCCTTTCCGGGAAACGACCGAAGTCAGGATTCCCGTTCGTCTGTCACCTGTACCAGCTTTTTCGAAAACTCATGTGGTTTCGAGTGCGCGACGTACCGCCAACTCCCATTGGCTGTCCATGTCTGTCTGCGCAGACTGATTCAAGCGGCGGTGCGCAAGTGTACCAAGCCCTTGCCCAGGTTGGGTAGCCGCCAGGGTCACGGTCCAGATCGGCTTGGGATAGGCGATGTCGTCATGGTAGCGCGGGATGACATGCCAATGAAGGTGCGGCGTCAGGTTTCCCAGGCTAGCCAGATTCATCTTGTGCGGCTTCAGCGCCGCCCGCAAGGCGCCTTCGACGCGGAACACGGCTTCCATGAACAGCGCGCGATCGGCAGCGTCCAGATCCGACATCTCCCGCACATGCTCGTTCCAGACCACGCGGCAAAATCCCGGGAAGGCCTCGCCGTCCGCACCGGTGACGCGCACCACGCGCCACTTGGCGCTGCGAAAGATCGGCGACCCGCCGTCGCCGTCACAGAGTTCGCAAGCCTGCACGCTCGTCATCAGTAGGGCTGCCGAACGATCGGCCTGGATTGGGTGGTGCCGGCGAAGGGGCCGCCGGTAAAGCTGTAGGTCATGGTGGCGTTATTGGCGTCGCTGAAGGCAAACGATACATTGCCGACTACACTGGCCGCAAACTGCGCGGCGTTGTAGGGCACGCCGATCCACGGCGAACTGGTGGTGGCGGCAATCACGCCGGAATAAGTGTTTCCCGACCACGCGCCGCCGGGCATGGTGAACCAGGTGACGTTGCCGCCCAGGTCGTAGGTGTACCAGGCGGCGAACAACGTGCGGTACTGCTGGCTGATGGATACGCCCCAGCCGTTCTGGCTGCTGCCGCCCCACCACATGTCGCCCACCTTCAGGCCTGACGTGTTGTCGACGGCACCGAACACCTGACGCTGGATGCTCTTCTGTCCGGCGACGCCGTTGATGACATATTGCAGCGTGGCGGTGCTGGCGCTGGTGTAATTGAGCGTGACGTTGCCGGCTACCGCGCCGGCGGCGAACTGCGCCGGGTTGTAGGTGTTGAGCGGTGAACCAGTCGGCTTGTACAGCTGGCCGTTGCAGACGGTGAAATCACTGTTCCAGGTGCAGCCGGGCATCACGTACCACACGGGTTTGCCGTTGCCGTCGTAGACGAAGAACACGTTGAACTGCAGGTTGCCGTGCTGCTGCACGGTCATCCCCCAGCCGTTTTCGGATGTGCCGCCCCACCAGAGGTCACTGTAGTTCAAGGCTGCGCCAGCCGAAACGGTGGCGCGGAACATGCCGCGCCCGAAGGTGGCGGCGACCAGCGTCGACTGGTCGTACCAGAACAATTCCCGCACGCGCACGCTGGCCGGTCCATCGTTGCTGGTGTTCCAGGTCTGGCCGCCGTTTTCGCTGGTGTAAACGCCATTGGCTGCCGCGACGTATAGCCAGTCGGGCCGCACCGGGTGGCGCTTGATGTCATAAAGGCTTACGGCGGGAAGGTTTCCGGTAATGCTGCGCCAGGTGGTACCGCCGTCGCTGGTCTCCCACAGCCGGTTGGGGGAAAAGCCGGTGTAGGTGACCCACACGCGATCGGGGTTGCCCTCGTCGATGGTGATGCGCGAGATCTGCGCGTTGGGCATGCCGCTGCGCGACTTGAGGGCCCAGGCGGGCGCCGCATCGAGGCCATTGGTGGTTTTGTAGATTTGCGCCGGCGTGCTCGTGCTGTTGGTCGCGTTGTAGCCCACCCAGATGACGTTCGAGTCGCCCGGCTGGACGGCAATGGCGTTGATGTAATTACGCGTCTGGCTTGCCAGGTTCACCGGTGCCTTGATCGCGCTCCATACCGGGCCGCCGAGGCCGTTGATACGTACGTTGTTCGATGCCCAAAGCGACTTGGCGCCGACCAGCATCCGGTCGCGGTCATTGGGATCGAGGATGAACGGCGCGATGAAGTTGGCCTCCTCGGTCGCGTTGGCGCCGCAGTAGGTCTGGCCTTCATCCTTCAGCCCTTCGGTGATGCCGCCGCAAATGTACTGGCGACTGCCGCCGCCGATCGTGCGGTGCACCGAGGCATAAACGTACTCGCCGTAAAACGTACTGTCGTCCAGCGGATCGACCGCAGCATAACCGCCGTCGCCGCCAGCCGTGCGCGCCCAGGTGGTGCCAAAGGAATACTGCAATGCGCCATTGTCCTGCGTGCCGCCGATGATGCGCCCGCCCGCCGCGCGCAGGCCGGCGCCACCGTAAAACTGGGTGACGGCGAGGCCGTTGTTCAGGTTTTGCCAGTTGCCGGTGCCGCTGGCGCTGGCATTGAAAATATTGTTCGAGCGGTACAGGCCGCCGTCATTGCCGATGTAAACAATGGGATTGCCCGAGCTGAAATTGGGCACGGACACGATCTGGTGGTGGTCGGCGTGCGGTTGCGGCTGGCCCGGGAGTCCGAAGCGCCAGTCGCTGATCTTGTTGAATGTCAGGCCGCCGTCGAGGGACTGGTACAGATCGAGCCCGCCGACGATGACATGCTGCTCGTTGGTGGGATCGACCCAGATGGTGTTGTCGTAATCGCCTTGCTCGTTGAGATGCTTGGGCACTGACAGCTGTGACCAGTTCACACCGCCGTCCTCGCTTTTCCAGACTTCTCCACGCGCGCCGGTGGCATCGGGCGAATTGTCGAGAGACATGTAAACAAGGCCGGCACGGCTGCGTGCATACGCGACTTCGGCGCGCGCGCTGCTGCCACGTCCTTTCAAGGTGGTGACGAGCGGCGCAGTGCGTGTCCACGTCAATCCCGCATCGCTCGAATAGGCGACGAAACCCTGGTCGCCGGCCGCAATGGCTTTTTCAGCATCGTTCGGGTCGAATCGAAGGTCGATGACATCAAACGTTTCCACCTTGGTCCACGAGGTGCCGCCGTTGGTCGAGCGGAAAAGTCCGCCGCCGGTGGCTGCCAGCACCAGGCTGGAGTTGGCGGGGCTCACGGCGATTCGATTGATCGTCACCCAGTCGGCGCCGAAGGTATTCAGAGCGGTATCCGTGGTGGTGGCCGGCAGAAAATTCCAGGTGGTGCCGCCATCGGTAGTCTTGAACATGCCGATGCCTGCCAGGCCGGCGAAGCTTTCCCCGGTGCCCGCATAGATCACGTTGGGATTGTTCGGATCCATTTCCATCGCGCCGATGGTCAGGCTGGCCATGAATTCCTGCAACGGCCGGAAAGTCTGGCCGGCGTTCTCGGTCAGCCATACGCCACCCGAAGCCGCGCCGATGTACACGCGATTCTGGTTGCGCGGATCGATGGCGATGGCGCGTATCCGGCCACCGATGTTGGAAGGCCCGAGCTCCGACCACTGGGTGTTGGTGAGCCCGGCGGCGAGGTTCAGCGCGCTCTCCCCCGGTCCGCTGCCACGGCGCACGCCCGCGATCAGGTTCTTGCGTGCCTGCTCCGCGTCGAGAATCTGCGTCGCAGTCGGCAAGCGGCCTTCGTCGTCCCGATCCCACTCGCGCATCCATTCCTTGGCCGGGGCGCGGAACTTCTTCCGGTCCGGGTTCTTGTACCGCTGGCGCTCAGCCACAAGCACGCGGGCGACGGTTTCCGTGGGCATCCCACACACATCCTCATTGCTTTTGCCGGTGCGTGCGCGAACCATGCGCAGCATCTCCTCGACCATGTCGAGGCGCAATGCCGCTTCCTCGTCGTTGAGTTGGTTCAGGCCGGCACAGGCGGGCGGAAGGGTCGCAACGGAAATGGTGGCGGGCACCTGCTGCATCGGGCTGTGCGCGCAGCCGCCCGCGAGCAGCAGGATGGCAAGCAGGCCGGTAAGAATTGTTCGGGTCGGGGTCATCGGACGTAGTGTTTCTGCACCTTGCATGCCGGGAGAATACGCGCCGGAAGTCTACACGGATGTCGCCCTAGAGCAGTACCCGCTCAATGCCGCCCGCATTCGCCCGCGCGACAAAACTGGCCATCCAGTTTTCCCCCAGCAGGTGCCTGGCCATTTCCACCACGATGTAGTCAGCGCTGGTGCCGCTGTCATTGTCGTATCGCGACAGACCTTGCAGGCAGGAAGGACATGAGGTGAGGATCTTTACATCTCCTTTGAAGCCGTCACGCCGAAGTCGTTCCGCGCCGCCACGCATTTCCTCTTCCTTGCGGAACCGCACCTGCGTGGAAATGTCCGCGCGCGTTGCCGCCAGGGTGCCGGATTCGCCGCAGCAGCGCTCATTCAGCGACACAGGCGCGCCCATCAGTTCATTGACCACCTTCACGGGCTGATAGGTCTTCATCGGCGTGTGACAAGGGTCGTGGTACATGTAGCGGGTGCCGGTAATGCCTTCGAGTTTCACGCCCTTCTCCAGCAGGTACTCGTGGATGTCGAGCAGCCGGCAACCCGGGAAGATCTTCTCGAATTCGTATTTCTGCAACTGGTCCATGCAGGTGCCGCAGGACACGATGACGGTCTTGATGTCGAGGTAGTTGAGCGTATTGGCGACGCGGTGGAACAGCACGCGATTGTCGGTGCTGATCTGCTGGCCCTTGTCGGCATTGCCGCTGGCGGTCTGTGGATAGCCGCAGCACAGATAGCCGGGGGGCAGCACCGTCTGCACGCCAACGTGGTAAAGCATCGCCTGCGTGGCCAGGCCGACCTGGCCGAACAGGCGCTCCGAGCCGCACCCGGGAAAATAGAACACGGCTTCGGCGTCGACCCCCTTGGTCGCGTCGCGAATGATCGGGACGATGGTGTTGTCCTCGATATCCAGCAGCGCCCGCGAGGTCCTCTTCGGCAGACCGCCAGGCATGGGCTTGTTGATAAAGTGAATCACCTGTGCCTTCAGCGGCGGTTTGCCGACCGTTGCAGGGGGGCGCCTGGTTTGCGCCTGCGGCAGCAGGAACTTTCGGCCAAGGCTGTGCGCAAATCGCTGAACCTTGTAGCCGAAGTCGATCATCAGCGCCTTGGTCAGCTTGATGGTTGCCGGGTCGGTGGCATTCAGGAAGAACATCGCGGCGGCCGCGCCCGGGTTGAATTTCTTCTTGCCTTCCTTGCGCAGCAGGTTGCGCATGGCAATCGATACGTCGCCGAAGTCGATGTCCACCGGGCAGGGGCTTTCGCATTTGTGGCAGACGGTACAGTGGTCAGCCACGTCCGAAAACTCGTCAAAATGCCGCAGCGACACGCCGCGCCGCGTCTGCTCCTCGTAAAGGAATGCCTCGATCAGCAGCGAGGTGGCGAGGATTTTGTTGCGCGGCGAATACAGCAGGTTGGCGCGCGGCACATGGGTGGCGCAGACCGGCTTGCATTTGCCGCAGCGCAGGCAGTCCTTGATGGAATCGGAGATGGCGCCGATGTCCGATTGCTCCAGGATCAGCGACTCGGCGCCGAGCAGTCCGAAACTGGGTGTGTAGGCGCGGGCAAGATCGCCGCCCGGCATCAATTTGCCGGCATTGAAGCGGCCGTTGGGGTCGACCCGGCCCTTGTAGTCGGTGAACGGCTTGACCTCATCCGGCGTCAGGAATTCGAACTTGGTGATGCCGATGCCGTGCTCGCCGGAAATGACGCCGTTGAGTTGCCGCGCGAACGCCATGATGCGCGCCACGGCGGCATTGGCTTCCTGCAGCATCGGGTAATCATCCGAGTTGACGGGAATGTTGGTGTGCACATTGCCGTCGCCGGCGTGCATGTGCAACGCCACGAACACGCGGCTGTGCAGCACTTCCCTGTGAATGCCATCGACCCGCTGCAGCAGCTTGACGAACATGCGGCCGGAAAATATTTCGTGCAGCGGCTCGCGGATCTCGGACTTCCAGGATGCGCGCAGCGCATGGCTTTGCAGTGCCGGAAAATGCGCATCCAGATTGGCGAGGTAGTCCCGCCAGGTCGCGGCCACGCGGTTGACCAGGTCCAGCGCTTCCTGGCGGCGCGAGCCGATCAGCTCTTCCAGCGGAATCTGCTCATCGTCTTCGTCCAGCACCAGGCGGCCCGAGAAGAAGGCGGCAAGCGCTTCGGCCAGGCGCAGCTTGTTCTTGAGGGAGAGCTCGATGTTGATGCGTTCAATGCCTTCCGAATAGTCGCCGAGGCGGTCCAGCGGAATCACCACGTCTTCGTTGATCTTGAAGGCATTGGTGTGTTTGGCGATGGCTGCCGTGCGTGCGCGGTCCAGCCAGAACTTCTTGCGCGCGTCGGCGGTGACGGCGATGAAGCCTTCGCCGTTGCGGCCATTTGCCAGCCGTACCACCGCACTGGCAGCCGCCATCACCGCGCTTTCGTCGTCGGCAACGATGTCGCCGATCAGCACCATTTTCGGCCGCTGGTTGCGGCGCGATTTGGTGGCGTAGCCGACGGCCTTCAGGTAACGCTCGTCCAGGTGCTCAAGTCCGGCGAGGATGGCGTGCTCGTGCCCATCGAGGTAATCCTTGATCTCGACGATCGAAGGCACCGCTTCCTTCACCGAACCAAAGAATTCGAGGCAGACCGTACGCACGTGCCTGGGCATGCGGTGCAGGATGAAGCGTGCCGAAGTGATGATGCCGTCGCAGCCTTCTTTCTGGATGCCCGGCAGGCCGGCCAGGAATTTGTCGGTGACATCCTTGCCCAGACCGGTCTTGCGAAAAGTTGCACCGGGGATGGTGAGGATTTCCTCGCGCAGTTGCTTCTTGCCGGTTTCATCAAATGTCCGAACGCGAAACTTTGCGAACTCGACATCATGGATCTTGCCAAGGTTATGGTCCAGGCGCTCAATCTCCATCCAATCGGCATCCGGCGTGACCATGCGCCACGAGGCGAGATTGTCCAGTGCGGTTCCCCACAGCACTGCCTTCTTGCCGCCGGCGTTCATGGCGATATTGCCGCCGATACAGGAAGCGTCGGCGCTGGTGGGGTCGCATGCCCACACCACGCCGGCCAGTTCGGCCGCTTCCATGGCGCGGCGCGTCACCACGCCGGCCTCGCAACGGATGGTGGTCACCGGCTCGGACAGGCCCGGCAATGACATGCGTTCGACGCTGCCGAGCGCATCCAGTTTCTCCGTGTTGATCACCGCGGAGCGTTTGCTGAGGGGAATGGCGCCACCGGTGTAGCCGGTACCGCCGCCGCGCGGAATAATCGTCAGACCCAGTTCGATGAGGGCCTTGACCAATGGTGCGACCTCTTCTTCCGTGTCGGGGTTGACCACCACGAAGGGATACTCGACGCGCCAGTCGGTGGCGTCAGTGACATGCGAGACGCGCGCCAGCCCGTCAAAAGCAATGTTGTCGCGGCGCGTGACTTTGGCAAGCCGGCGCTCCACCTTCTTGCGAAAGTCCCAGGTGTCGGAAAACTCTTTTTCGAAACGATCCACGGCCTCATGGGCGCGCTTGAGCAACTCGGCAACTTTGCCGGCGCGGGCGGCGCGGTCGCCGTCAGATTCGACAGCGTTGCCGCCCTGATCGAGCAGGCGACGCTTCTCGATTTCGCGCAGGCGGTGGCGCATCGCCCCGGTGAGCGCAAGGCGCCGTCGCGGGTTGTCGAGCATGTCTTCCTGCAGATAGGGGTTGCGCTCGACGACCCAGATATCGCCCAGCACCTCGTACAGCATGCGCGCGCTGCGACCGGTTTTGCGTTCGCCGCGTAAGTCCAGCAACATGTCCCAGGCATCGTTGCCCAGCAGCCGGATGACGATCTCGCGGTCGGAAAAAGAGGTGTAGTTGTAGGGGATTTCGCGCAAGCGGGGCGGCTCTGTGTCCTGCGGCGCGCGATTGCTGGCACCCTGCCCGCTCAACGCCACGATCTCACCCGCTTTGCGCGGGGCTTTTGGGGGCGGAACGTAGGCCGGATTGAATGCCATGGGATCGTGTCAGTAAACCTGCAGAGTGGAACCAGTCATTCTACCGCAGTGCAGCAAATACCATTGACTGGAATCAATTTCCGGGCAGCGGACCGGCGGGCTGGTGCAGGGCGCAATGCGCCTGCGTGCTAACATCGTCCGCTGTCAAAACCAGACTCTTCCCACGCCAACATGACCGCGCCCCGATCGATTGCCATCGCCTCCCGTGAAAGCAGCCTGGCGATGGTGCAGAGCGAGTGGGTTGCGACCAAACTTCGCGGTTTCCACGCCGGGGTCGAGGTCAGCATCGTCGGCATGACCACGCGCGGCGACCAGATTTTGGACAAGCCGCTGGCTCAAATTGGCGGCAAGGGCTTGTTCATCAAGGAGCTGGAAGTCGCGCTTGAGGAAGGGCGCGCCGACATCGCCGTGCATTCGATGAAGGACGTGCCGATGACCCTGCCGGAAGGGTTCGCCGCCATCATCGTCGGCGAGCGCGAAGATGTTCAGGATGCATTCGTGTCGAATCGTTTTCATTCAGTCGCGGACCTGCCGATCGGGGCCTCGGTCGGGACATCCAGCCTGCGCCGGGAGAGCCAGCTGCGATACGTGCGACCGGACCTGAAGATCGAAGCCCTGCGTGGCAACGTCAATACGCGGCTGGCCAAGCTCGACGCCGGCCAATACGACGCCATCATCCTGGCGGCAGCGGGCCTCAAGCGCTTGGGATTTCATGCCCGCATTCGATCCACCCTCGATCCGGCGCAATTCCTGCCGGCCATCGCGCAAGGCG
>JBGATH010000021.1:0-74822 GCA_044229235.1 Usitatibacteraceae bacterium | reverse complement strand
CCGACTGCATTGATTGCCCCGTCGATCACGCTGATGTTGTTGCTGACGCTGTTGGCGATGTAAACCTGATTGGTGGCGAGGTTGATGGCGACGGCGATGGGTTCCGTGCCGACGGCGATGGTATTGGTGCTGTTGTTGCCGCCATCGACGATCGTGACATCGTTGCTGAGATTATTGACGACATAGATCCGGTTGGTCAGCGGGTTGACCGCCACGGCCTGCGGGTAGGTTCCGGTCGGCACGGTCGTGATGCTGTTGTTGCTGCCGTCGATGACACTGACGTTGTTGCTGGCAACGTTGGTGACGTAGATTCGGTTTGTGACCGCATTGATCGCCACGGCAAACGGCGAGCCGCCCACCGGCAGGTGGACGACGCCATTGGTCGCGCCATCGATGACCGACACTGCGCCAGCTCTTGCAATGTAGATTCGATTCGTGACGGGGTTGACGGCAACGCCGATCGGCCCCGGCCCGAGGTTGAGCGTCATGGTGCTGTTGTTCGCCCCGTCAATCACAGTTACCAGCGATGAGTTGCGGTTGGCAACGTAGATCTTGTTGGTGATCGGGTTGACGGCGAGTGCAGTGGGATTGGGACCGACCGGAATGCCGACGGTGCCGTTGTTGCCGCCGTCGATAACGGTGACCGTGTTGTTGTCGCTGCAGGCAACGTAGATTCGGTTGGTCACGCTGTTGATGGCGATGGCGCTTGGCTGCGCACCGACGCCGACCGTCGCAATCGAGTTGTCGCTGCCATTGATTACGGAGACCGTGTTGGCGAACTCGTTGGCCACATAGATGCGGTTGGTGACCGGATTGATCGCGGCCGCGGAGGGATTGCTGCCCACGCCCACCAGCGTGGTCCGGTTGGTGTTGCCGTCGATCACCGACGCGTTGTTGCCGCCGGAGTTGGCGACGTACACCCGGTTGGTGGTGGCGTCGATGGCCAGGCCTGCGGGCAAGGACCCGGTACCGACGGCCGTGGTGCTGTTGTCGTTGCCGTCGATGACGGTGAGGCTGTTGCCGGACTGGTTCATCACGTAATACTGGTTGGTCGTGACGTTGACGGCCACCGCGGCGGGATAGCCGCCCGCGCCAACCGTCACGGTGCTGTTGTTGCTGCCGTCGATGATGGTGGCGTCATTGCTACCGCTGTTGGCCACCACAATGCGATTGGTGGCCGGATTGACCGCGAGCCCGATCGGCTCGGTGCCAACTGCAACGCTGCTCGTTGCATTGTTGCTGCCATCGATCACCGTCACGCTGTTGCCGCTGGCGCCGAAGTTGTTGGTAACGTAGATCTTGTTGGTGACGGGGTTCACCGCCACCGCGGTCGGAAATGTGCCGGTGGCGACGGTCACGGTGCTGTTGTTCGTGCCGTCGATGACGGTGACATTGTTGCTGGCGTTGTTCACCACGTAAATCTTGTTGGTGAGCGGGTTGATGGCGATGGCTTGCGGCTCACTGCCGACCGCCACCGTGACGGTGGTGTTATTGCTGCCGTCGATGACCGTGAGGTTATTGCTTCCGATGTTGGCCGCGTAAATCTTGTTGGTCACGGTATTGACGGCAATGGCTGCGGGTCCGGCGCCGCCGCTGATCTCGACCTTCGAGTTGTCGTTGCCGTCGATCACCGTGACACCACTGACGCGCCCGACATAAATCTTGTTGGTGACAGGGTTCACGGCGATCGGATACGGCCCGGGCGGCATGGCCAGGTTGGTGGCGGTCAGCGTGCGGCCGTCGATGATGGTCACGCTGCTCGCATTGCCGTTGGTGATGTACACCTTGTGGGTGATCGGATTGACAGCCACACCCTGGGACGAACTGCCCGTGGGCAATGTCTTGATGTTGGTCTGGGCGAGGGCCGGGGCCGGGTTGGCTGAAACCAGCAGTGCAACGGCCAACACAACGAGTGCCGGCGCGCAGACGTGCGCGAACCCATGCGCGCGCGGAAGTCGTGGAAAGGCGGCGATGATCCCGTCAGTGCGCAGTGCAGCAGCCAGCCTCACACCAGCCTCCGATTCAGCAATTACCCGATGCGGCGAGCGCACAGGATAGCGCAAATGTTAATTGCCGTTATCACGTCGGAGAAATGCCGAACGCCAGCACTGGAGCGCCTCTTCGGACACTTTTGGCTGGAAAGCCCCGCCAATGCTGGAGTTTCAAGTTGGCGGTGTGGCAGACCCTGCGCCCAGCGCCCGCTGCATCTGCACGCTGTCCAGCCATCGGTCGAACTTGTAGCCGATGCCCTGGAACAGGGCGACTTGCACAAAGCCGCAGGCTTCATGCAACCTGATGGAGCCGGTGTTGGCGCTGTCGCCGATTACCGCCACCATTTGCCGGAAGCCCCTTCGCGTGCATTCCTCGATGAGCGTGTCGAGCAATTGCTTGCCGATGCCGCGGCCCTTCATGGCCGGATCGACGTAGATGGAATCCTCGACCACGTAGCGATAACCGATGCGCGAACGATAAGCGCTGGCGTAGCTGTAGCCCACCGGCCTGCCCTCGAGTTCAGCGGTGAAGTACGGGTAGCCGCCGGCGAGCACGGCTTCACGACGACGGGCGAATTCGGCGACGTCCGGCGGATCGTATTCCCACGAGGCGGTTTCGGTTTTTACGCTGGCAATGTAGAAAGCGGCGAGCGTGGGCACGTCCTCGTCACGCGAGGGGCGGATGATCAGGTTCATGGCTGCGGTTCCGAATGGCTGGATACCGCCATTCGGAAGCAAATGAAATGCCAGCCGCTACTTGCCCAGCACCAACACGTCGATACCCGACGCCTGCGCCGCACCGCGATACACCCGTTGCGTGGCTTTGCGGAAATCCTCGGCCTTCGCTTCCGGAATGCGCACAAAAGTCTGCGGGTTCAGATCGACCAGCGGGAACCAGGAACTCTGCACATGCACCATGATGCGATGCCCGCGGCGAAAAGTATGGTGTACGTCGGGCATGGCAAAGTTGACGGCTTCGACCTTGCCTGGCGTGAACGGCTCGGGCTTCTCAAAGCTCTTGCGGAACTTGCCGCGCATCGGTTCGCCGCGCACCAGTTGTTGGTAGCCGGACATGACAAATTTGGCCGGCTGGGGATCGCTGGGACGCTTGCCGTCGGCAGCCGGCGTTTCCGTTTCCGGATATTCAGGCGGATAAACATCGATCAGCTTCACCACGAAGTCTGAATCGGTGCCCGAAGTGGACACGAACAGCTTCGGCAGCAGTGGTCCCGCCAGCGTTACGTCTTCCTCCAGAGTCTCGCTCTGGTACACCAGCACATCGGGTCGGCTGGATGCAAAACGCTGGTCCGCGACCACAAACTCCTGCGGCACACCGGTGGAAATCGCCATGATGAACGGCACCGGCTTGGCGGGGTCGCTGATGTATTCGTCGAATCCATTGCCGGATGGCGCGCTCCAGCCCAGCCTGCCCTTGTCCTGGAAATACAGTGTGCGTTTCTTCGCCTCTTTCGGCGGCCAGGCGCTGTATTCGCGCCACACGTTGGTGCCGGTTTCGAAGGCATGGGCTTCGCCGATTTTTACGTCGGCCTTGTCTTTCAGGAAGCGCTCGAAGAACGGCAGCAGGATGTTCTTGCGATAGTGCTCGGCTGTCTTGAAGCCGAACGTGACGCGACCGATCTTCGCGCCGTCGTATGATTGCCAGCCGCCATGCGTCCACGGGCCCATCACCAGCGCGTTGAAGGTGCCCGGATTGTTCTGCTTGATGGCGCGATAGGTGGTCAGCGGACCTTGCGGATCCTCGGCATCGAACCAGCCGCCCACGGTCAGCACGGCAGCCTTGACGTTCTTCAGGTGGGCAGCGATGTTGCGCGACTTCCAGTAGTCGTCGTAGGTATCGTGCTGCGCCTGATCCGGAAACAGCGAGGCCTTGTCCTTCGACAGGGTCTTGATGATGTTGGCGAGCGTGCCCAGCTTCAGGAAATACTCGTAGCCGTCGGCGGTGCCGTATTCAAACTCGTCCCACTTTTTCGGTTGCACCGTCGGGTTGTCCTGATGCTTGAACGAGGTGTAGAAGCCGTAGTTGGCGGCGAGCATGAAGGCGCCGTTGTGATAGCTGTCGTCGTTCATGTACAGGTCGGTCACCGGCGCCTGCGGCGATGCCGCCTTGATGGCCGGATGGCTGTCGATAATGCTGGCCGAAACGAAGAATCCCGGATAGGAATTTCCCCAGATGCCGACCTTGCCGTTGTTGTTCGGCACATTCTTCAGCAGCCACTCGACGGTGTCATGCATGTCGGTACTTTCATCCACGTCGCCAGCCTTTTTATTCGCTTTGTGTGGCGTCATCTCGACGAACTTGCCTTCTGACATGTAGCGCCCGCGCACATCCTGCACGACGAAGATGAAGCCGGCTTTCGGAAAATCGGCCGAGGGCCCGAGGCGCCGCGGCATGAAATCGACGCCGTAGGGACCGGCGCTGTAGGGCGTACGTTCCATCAGGAAGGGATAGGGCTTCGACTGGTCCTTCGGTGCGTACACGGCGGTGAACAGCTTCTTGCCGTCGCGCATCGGGATGCGGTATTCGTACTTGGTGTAGTTTTCCTGGACGCTGTATTCGGGCGCGGCCGGCGGTGAGGGCGCCTGGGCGGGTGCCAGCGTGGAGAACAGGACAATGAGCAGGCCGGCGGTGAGGGAACGGATCATGGAAAAGCCTATTGAGTTTGATTTGGTTTTGCCCGACATGCCGTCGGCGTCATGCGCGATGGTCAGGCAGGGTGAATGACTACGCACTGCACTTCCCCCTTTCCTAAAGGGGGATCGAGGGGGATTTACGGTGCCTGCCTTGCCGCGACCGCTGCAAATCCCCCTGTGTCCCCCTTTAGGAAAGGGGGAGGAACTTCGACGGACGGGTTTCAACAAAGGCGTTTCAACAGGCGTGAGAAACGCGACTCTATCAGTCCTGCGGGATTCCCGTCTCCCCCAGATCCCAGAACACCCCCGCCATGATCGCCAGCCCTTCGCGCGCAATCGGCGCCAGCATGTGCTCATTGGGCGCGTGCTGCGAGCACGCCGAGTACGAATGCGGAATCCAGATGGTGGGCAGGCCGAGCGTGTCGGCAAAGACTTCGTTCGGCAGTGACCCGCCAAGGTTGGGCAGGATCGCAGGCTTCTTTCCGGTGGTGCGCTGGATGCTGTCAACGGCCCACCGCACCCAGCGATTGTCGGGGCTCAGGCGGGTGGCGTGCATCAGCTCGTCGCGCGCGGACGTGACAGTCACCTGCGGAAACCCTGCGCGCGCGAGATGCCGCTGCAGCGCGGGAATCACATCGTGCGGATCGATGCCGACCACGAAGCGAAGATGGCCGCGCGCCCAGGCTTTTCCGGCAATGGCATTCACCGGAAAATCGGGATTGCCGACCTTCATCGCCAGCACCGAAAAACTCGACCAGCCGAACACGCGCTCCGCCGGTGACAACCCGGGCTCGCCCCAGTCGAAATCGATATCCGGTCCGTCGTCGCCGCCGCCCGGGTCGCAGTCCTTCAGCGCGTCGCGCACCACCTCTGGAATGCCGGCCGGCCGCCACTCGGGCACGCGAATCATGCCGCGCCGGTCGGTAATGCTGGCGATGGCCTGGGTGAGGATGATGCCGGGATCGGCGATCAGCCCGCCCCAGTTGCCGGAGTGATGCGCGCCGGGTCGCAGGTCCACCGTCAGATCAAAATTCACCACGCCGCGCGAACCGAGGAAGATGGTTGGCCGGTCGGGCTTGAGGCGCGGGCCGTCCGAGGCGATGAACACATCGGCCTTCAGCGCATCCAGGTGCTGCCTGCAAAACGCGTCGAGGCCGGGCGAGCCGATTTCCTCACCGGTCTCGATCAGCAACTTGACGTTGAAGCCGAGCTTGCCGCGCGTCGCGAGTACCGCCTGCAATGCACCGAGATTGATGGTGTGCTGGCCCTTGTTGTCGGCTGTGCCGCGACCGTAGATGCGCTCGCCTTCAACCTGCAGCCGCCAGGGGCTTAGACCGTCGCGCCACTGTGACTCCAGGCCGCGGATGACATCGCCGTGACCGTAAGACAACACGGTCGGCAGGTCAACGTCCTCGATGCGCGTGGCGATCATGAACGGGCTCTTGCCCACCGGGCTTTCGTGCACGCTGCAGGTGAATCCCATCGCAACCAGCGAGGTGGTCAGCTCGCCGGTGAGGTAGCTGTGCAGCTCGGGCTTGCGATCCGGGTTCTGGCTCTCGGTGGCAATGGCGACGCGGCGCGCCAGGTCGGCATGAAAGGCCCTGTCATCAAAGTACTTCTCTGCCGACTGGATGGCGGTGGTTCGCGTCATTTTCTTTCCCGGTGATCGATGCTCATGCGGAACGCAGGCGATTGAACCCAGCCTCCAGATCGGCGATCAAGTCGTCCGGATCTTCCAGGCCGATGCTGTAGCGCACCATCTTTCCCCGCGGCATTTCCGTCACCGTGCGCGCGATGTGCGCGACCACCGCGAGGCTCTCAAAGCCGCCCCAGGAGTAGCCCATGCCGAACAGCGCATAGCCGTCCATCATGGCCGCGAGCTGTTTGTCGCTGCAGTCGTGCAGCTCGATGGTGAAGAGACCGCCGGCGCCGGAAAAATCACGCTTCCACAGCGCGTGGCCCGGATCGCTGGGCAGCGCCGGATACATCACGCGCGCCACTTCCGGGCGCTGCTGCAGCCACTGCGCGACCTGGAGCGCGCTCTGCTGGTGGCGGGCCAGTCGCACGCCCATGGTGCGCATGCCGCGCAGCGTGAGAAAGCAGTCGTCGGGTGACGCCCGCTGGCCCAGATCCAGTGTCGCGGATTTGAGTTGCGGCCAGGTGCTTTCGTTGGCCACCACCAGGCCGATGAGGACATCGGAGTGGCCGGCATAGTATTTGGTGGCCGGCTGGATCACCAGGTCGCAGCCGTGCGCGAATGCGTTGAAGAAATAGCCGGTGGCCCAGGCGTTGTCGATGATGACCTTCGCGCCGTGCACATGCGCCACGCCGGCGATGGCGGGAATATCCTGCATCTCGAAGGTGTGCGAACCGGGCGTTTCGGTGTACACCACGCTGGTATTGGGCTGCATCAGCTTCTCAATGCCGGCGCCGATGCAGGGGTCGTAATAGCTGGTGTCCACGCCGAAGCGCGCGAGGAACCGGTCGGCAAAACGCCGCGCCGGGAAATAGCACGAGTCGGGAATGAGCACGTGGTCGCCTGCCTTCACGCAGGCCAGCAGCGCGCCGGCCACCGCGGCCAGCCCGCTCGGGTAGGCGACCGCGCGGTAGCCACCCTCGATCTCGGCCACGGCATTTTCCAGCGCCAGCGAATCGGGCATGTTGAACACGCCATAGGTCGGAACCTGCTTGTCCGCATCGAAATCGCGCTGGATTTCCCGCTGCTCGGCCATCGATCCGAACAGGACCGTGGAGGCGCGATAGATGGGCGAGTTGACGGTCCGGGCAACGTGAGCCGCATTGCGACCAAGATGGGAAAGTTTGGTGTCTTTTTTCATGTGGTTGGCTGGTTCAGCAAATTCTCTCGACGGGCTTGCGCCCGAACGCGCGGGCCTCAGGACAGGAGCCTACGCGAATACTTTCTCCATCTCGCGCCGGAAGCGCACCGCCTCGGTCTTCGCGTCAAACGCTACATCCTCCCAGGTGACCGGTTTGCCGGCGGCCACGTCGCGCAGCAGCTTGACCTTGTGCGCGAGGCCGATCGGCAATCCGCCCAGGCGCTTGGAGACGACTGCAGGCATGAGCTTGCCGTAGACCGTGTAGCCGCCCTCGCCATCGAGCATTTCGCCGGCCTTGAGATTGCGCTTGGCCGTGGCCACGCAATCGCCGCGCCAGGCCGTTGCCGCGCCGGTGGCTTCGTGGCGCAAGGCGACACTGGCCACGCTGATGCCCAGTTCCAGGCCGATGAGGTGAAACGGCTTGTACATCGATGAGTAATTGCCGGTGTCGTCGGTGATGAGGCCGTATTCCTGGAAGCAGCGCTGCACATACTCGCTGTCGGCGGCGAACGTCACATACACGCCCCAGCGCAGGTCGCGGTACACCGGGCGCCCGTCGCGCTCTACCGAGGAAATCACTTCCACCTGGCCGCGATGATGCAGCTGGCCGCCGTCGGACTTGGGCTTGAGGACCCGCGCGAGGTCATCCACACCGCACGGCGGAAAATTCAGGCCCTGCGGCGCGGGCGTGAGACCGGTGGCGTTGGCCACCGCCGCCATTTCAATGGCGCTCTTGGTGCCGTCGAGGAAGGAGTTGAACATCTGCGCGTTGAAGTCGCCGCCCTTGACCATTTCTTCGCTGAACCCGTAATGACCCCAGACCGTATCCGGCGTGGAGGCGTGATAAGCGGGAAGGTACTTGGTGCCCTTGCCGGCGGCCACGACTTCAAATCCGGCCGCGCGCGCCCAGTCCACCATTTCGCAGATCAGCGCCGGCTGGTCGCCATAAGCAAGCGAATAGACGATGCCCGCCTCCTCTGCGCGCCTGGCCAGCAGCGGGCCGGCGAGAGCATCGGCCTCGACGTTGACCATGACGATGTGCTTCTTGTATTCGCAGCAGGCCAGCACATGCGAAATGCCCGCTGCCGGGTGACCGGTGGCGTCGATGATGACTTCGATCTGGCGATTGCGGATCAGGCTCATCGCGTCATCGGTGATGAAGGTGGTGCCGCTGACAAATGCCTGCTTGAAGGTGGTGGCGGCGAACTGCTCGTCCTTCCAGCCCACCCGCCGCAACGATTCCTGCGCCCGCGCCGGGTTGAGATCCGCCACCCCCAGCAGATGCAGGCCGGGCGTGCGGGGAATCTGCGACAGGTACATCGAGCCGAACTTGCCCGCGCCGATCAGGCCGATGCGCAGCGGGTTGCCCGAGGCCACGCGTTGCTGCAGGAGTTTGTAGAGGTTCATGATTTTTCCTCCTCAAGCACCCGCAACAGATTGCAGGTATCCATCGTGCCCCAGCCATGCTGCATCAGTTTTTCCAGCTGGCCGTGCACCAGCTGGACGGCGGGCATGGACAGGCCCTGCTGCCGCGCCATGTTGGCGACCAGCCCGAAATCCTTGTGGTGCAGCCGCGCTTCGATGCCCGCCGCAAAATCGCGGTTAGCCATCTTCGGGCCCATCAGTCCCAGCATTTTCGAACCGGCGAAGCCCGACATGAGCGCTTCCACCACCTTGTTGCCCTCGACGCCGTTGGCGCCTGCGAACAGCATGGCTTCGGCGATGCCTTCGATGGCCACCACCTGCGCGATCTGGTTTGCGGCTTTGGTGACCTGGCCGCAACCCACGCCGCCCATGTGAAAAATGTTCGAGCCGAGTTTTTCCAGCAGCGGCCGCACCCGCGCCAGCACGTCCTCGCGGCCGCCCACCAGGATGGTCAACGTGGCGGCCTCTGCCGCCTTGGTGCCGCCCGACACCGGGCAATCGAGGAACTCGATGCCTTTCGCATCCAGCTCGCGCGCGAAGCGCCGCGTTTCGCGCACATCGATGGTCGAGAAATCGCAGACCACGGCGCCGGCCCGGGCGCCATGTACCACCCCCTCGTCGCCCAACAGCACCGATGCCACATCGGCTGTGGCGGTGACGTTGGTCATGATGAAATCGGCATCGCGCGCGGCCTCGGCCGGCGAAGCTGCCGTGTGTGCGCCCAAGGCTGCAAACGGCGCCATGGTTTCGGCGCGGCGCGCGTGCACCGTCAGCGTGTGGCCGGCCTTGATGAGGTGGCGGACCATGTTGCCGCCCATGTTGCCAAGGCCGATGAAGGCAATCTTCGATGGCATCGCTTTTCCCGTTGGCAAATGACCAAAGAGGCCAGTTTCGCGGAAAAGCGCGGGGGCTGCAAACGACCGGCGTCAGGAAAACGCGGCCGCTTGTTTATGCTCAATAAACGTCGCGACTGTAGCGGCCGTCCTTGGCCAGCTGTTTGACGTAGGTCGCTGCGGCCGCCGCATCCATCTTGCCCTGCTCGGCAACGATTTCCCGGAGCGCGGCATCGACGTCGGCCGCCATGCGCTTGGCATCACCGCAGACGTAGAAATGTGCGCCTTCGACCAGCCAGGCCCAGATGTCCGCGGCCCGCTCGATCATGCGGTGCTGCACGTAGATTTTCTGTGACTGGTCGCGCGAGAAGGCGGTAGACAGCTTTGTCAGCGTGCCAACAGCCGCGAACTTTTCCAGTTCATCGCGATACAGAAAATCGCTGGCCTCGTGCTGCGCGCCGAAGAACAGCCAGTTCCTGCCGGTCGCGCCCGTGGCGTGGCGTTCCTCCAAGAACGACCGAAATGGCGCGATGCCCGTGCCCGGCCCCACCATGATGACCGGCGTGTTGCCGTCGGCCGGCAGCTTGAAGCCGTGCGAAGGCTGGACGTATACGGGGACACGGCGCCCTTCGGCCAGGTGTTCGGCAAAGAAGTTGGAAGCGACGCCGTGATAGCCGCGGCCGTTGAGATCGTAGCGCACCACCCCAACCGTGAGATGCACCTCGTCAGGATGCGCCTTGAGGCTGGACGCGATGGAATACAGGCGCGGCTGCAACGGCGCCAGCGCGTTGACGAACGGACCGATGGGTGGGCGCGCGGAGCGGAATTTCACCAGCACGTCGAACACATCATGTATGCCGTATTCCGCCACCAGTTCGTCGTTCTCGGCCAGCTTGGCGAGCCGCACCGATTCGAATTCCAGCCGCGCGTGCTCGGCCATCAGCTGGAACAACTCACTGGTCGGTTCACGCAGATTCACGCGGCGCGTGAGCACGTTGCGCGCATTGCTTGCTTCACCACGCAGCGAAACGGACTTGGCGCCACTGGTCTTGAGAATCGACAGGATCAGCTCGACCTCGTCGGGGTTATTGGTCGGCCACACACCCAGCGAATCGCCGGGCTGATAGGCGAGGCCGGTGCCGGCGAGCGACAGCGCGATGTTGTTCACCGGCTTGTCCGTGTCGGCGGCGTTGAGCTTGCTGACCGCGAGCATTCTGGCCATGACGGGACGATCCCGTGAAACTCCAGCATTGGCGGGGTTCTCCACGGCATTCTGGCCTGGGATGCCCGCCAATGCTGGGGTTTCGGCTTTTTCTGCTGGGGCGGCAGCCGGTGGATTTTTCTCCAACAGGAGCTTGATGGTCTTGGCGGTGGCCTTGCCGCCGGGCACGCACTTGCTGATGTCGGACTCGCGACCCGCTGCGATTTCGCCGGCGTAGGCATCGCACAGCAGGCCGCACTGTCCGCAATCGAGCTGGCCCATGGCTGCCATCAGCTGCCACTTCAGCGGCTTGCCTTCGGCCAGCGCCATACGATCCGCGAGTGGCATGGCAGGGTCGTGCCAGGGCGTATCGATTTCTTCTTCCACCGGCACGGCGGCCGGCGCGCTTGCGGCGCCGCTGGTCAATTGCTCCAGACCCAGGAGGCCGGCGAAAAAACCATTCAGCCAAGCGCGCTGCGGCTGGGAAAACGGCGCGTTCTCGGGAAGCAGCGCCATCATGCTGATGCCCCGCTGAACGCCGCCTGCAGCTCTTCGATTGATTGCCGGTTGGTGAAGGCGTGAAAACTCTCCGCCTCGTCCACGCGCCTGGCCATGTAGCCGGCCAGCATTTTTTCAATCACCAGCGGCGCATCGGCGGCCTTCACATCACGGAACAATTCGCGCGCCAGTGCCTGCTCCTCGCCATAGCCGCCGCCGACGTGGATGTGATAGCCCTCCACCTCGTCCTCGCCCTCGGTGACTTTCGCGCCAATCAGGCCGATGTCGCCGATGTAGTGCTGCGCGCAGGAGTGATGGCAACCGGTGAGATGCACATTGACCGGCGTATCCAGCGGCACGCGGCTTTCCACATGATCGGCAATTTGCAGCGCATGGCCCTTGGTGTCGCTGGCCGCGAACTTGCAGCCGGTATTGCCGGTGCAGGCGATGAGGCCGGCGCGGATCGAACCTGCCTGCCAGGACAGTCCCAGCGCCTCGATGGCCGCTTTGGTCGCATCGATGTCGGCTGCGTCGATGTCGGAGATGATCAGGTTCTGCCACACCGTCAGGCGGATGCGGCCACTGCCGAATCGGCGTGCGATACCGGCGATGCCGCGCATCTGCTCGCAGCTCATACGGCCCACCGGCGTGATGATGCCGACGTAAAACTTGCCGGGCTGTTTCTGCGCGTGAAAGCCTACGTGGCCGTGTTTGGCCACCGGCGGACGCGGTTCGCAGTCGGCCATCGGCAGGCGCGGCAGCGCAAACGGCAGCAGCGCTTCCACGCGCTTGAGGTATTCCTCATGGCCGATGCGATCCAGTACGTACTTCATGCGCGCCTTCTGGCGGTTGGTGCGATCGCCCTCCTCAGCAAACACCCGCACGATGGCTTCGGCCACCCGCACGCATTGCGCGGGCGCGACCAGCACACCTTCGTCGCGCGCGAAGTCGCGATGGCCGATAATGCCGCCCAGCCGCAGGCGAAAGTACACGCCGGCTGGAACCGCTTTTCCCTCGGGCACGCGCACGGCGAAGAAACCGATGTCGTTGGTGTCGTCCAGCGCCGCGACCTTGCCGCCGCCGTCAAAGGCAATGTTGAACTTGCGCGGCAAGCCGGACATTTCGCGCTTGTTGAGGATGGTGTGGTGCATGTCCGCGCAAAGCGGCTGGGTGTCGATGAGTTCCTGCGCATCGATGCCGGCGGTCGGAGAGCCGGTGATGTTGCGGATGTTGTCCGAACCCGCACCACGGCTGGTGAGGCCGAGGTCGGCGAGGCCGGTGAGGATATGCACCGTGCCGGCCGGGCCAATTTCACGCAGTTGCAGGTTGGCGCGGGTGGTGATGTGCGCATAGTGGCCGGCATGGCGCTCGACCAGGTCGGCAATGCCATCGAGCTGATCCGCGCGCAGCATGCCGCCGGGGATACGAAGCCGGCACATGAAGCTGTCCTGCGCGGGCGCGACGTGAAACAGGCCGTGGAATTTGTAGAGGAACACATCGGTGCCCTTCGGAAACCGGCCGGCCTCGGCATTGGCCTTGATCTCCTCCCACATGTCGAAGGCATGCTTGTCGCCTTTGGCTCTTTCCTCAGCGACGAGCTTGCCGCCGGCAGCGACGGTGCGCGCGCGGGCCTGGTGGTGGATGGCGTCGGGGCCGGTGGGCACGGCAGCCGGTGTCGTGTGCTTGGCTGCCATTGCACTCAGCGCACCCAGCCGCGCGATGCCAATGCCGCTGGCGAAGCCCTCAAGGTACTTCTTCTGCTCGTCGGAAAATTCGTTCATGTCGCTCATCGCACCATTCCTGCAAATGATGTCGTGCCGGCATCGGCCAAGTCAGCGACTTCAAATCCCCGGGACTGCCCTTTTTCAAACGGGCACAAGCGTTTGCCCCCTTTTCTAAAGGGGGCGGCATATCGAGCCCGCCAAACCAGGCAATACCGGGGGATTTGCGTTGCGTAAAGGATAGATGGCTGCAAAAGGGCTTTTGCAAGCACAGCACCAGTCGCACTCATGCCGCTTCCTTCAGAAACATCAGTTCATGCCGGAACGGCCGCACATCGGTCGCATTGCGGATCAGTTCCAGGTAGCGCGTGGCGTGAGCGGTGTCCCCGACCAGGACACCGCCCACCAGCTTGTTGTTTCGCAGGACCAGTTTTTTATAGATTTGACGGCGCCGGTCGCGCAGAACAACCTCCTCACAATCCTTGCCGCCCATGAATTCACCTGCGGAAAACAGATCCACGCCGGTGACTTTCAGTTTGGTCGAGACCACCGAGCCGGCGTAGTAGGTGATGCCGGCATGCGCCAGGTGTGCCGCCGCAACCTTGGCCATTTCGTACAGCGGCGCCACCAGGCCATAGCCCACGCCGCGATGCGCCACACACTCGCCCACGGCGTAGATGCGCGGGTCGAAGGTTTGCATGGTGTCGTCGACCACGATGCCGCGATGGACCCGCAACCCGGCCGCTTCCGCGAGACTGACATTGGGGCGAATCCCGACCGCCATCACCACCAGATCGGCCGGCAGCGTTTCGCCGGAGGCAAGCACCACCGACGACACCTTGCCGCCTTCACCAGTGATGGATGCCGTCTGCGCGCCAAGCATGAAGCGGATGCCGCGCGCTTCCAGCGACTGTTGCAGCAGCGCGGCCGCAGTCCGGTCCAGCTGCCGCTCCATCAACCAGGGCATGACGTGCAACACGCTGACCGCCATGCCGCGCGCGCGCAGGCCATTGGCAGCCTCCAGCCCCAGCAGGCCGCCGCCGATCACCACCGCGCGCCCTTTCGATTGCGAGGCATCGATCATGGCTTCGGTATCGGCGATATCGCGATAGGTAATGACATCCGCGAGCTCCAAGCCGGGCACCGGCAATTTGAATGGCACTGAGCCGGTCGCCAGCAGCAGCCGGTCGTAGCGTTCGCGGGTGCCGTCCGCGCTGACCACTTCACGGTGAATCCGGTCGATGGCGACGATCTGCACACCGGTGTGCAGGGCGATGCCGCGCTGCTGGTACCAGGCGCGGTCGTTGAGCACGATGTCGCGCATCGACATTTCGCCGGCCAGCACCGGCGAGAGCAGGATGCGGTTGTAATTCGGATGCGGCTCGGCGCCGTAGATCGAGATGTCGTAGCGATCCGGCGCGATGGTCAGCAGGTGCTCGATGGTGCGCGTGGCCGCCATGCCGCTGCCGACCACGATGAGTTTGGCCTTGGTGCGGGTGGTGGTGCCGCCGGTGGCGTGGCTGTCCGCGTGCGTCATGCCGCCGCCGATTTCAGGATGGACGTTTGGACCTGTGCCGTGACATCGGCCAGCGCAACCACTTCGCCGATGACGATGATTGCCGGGCTGCCGATGCCGGCGGCGGCGACATCATCGGCAAGATTGCCGAGCGTGGAGATGACCTGCCGCGCATCGCTACGTGTGCCGTTCTGGATGGCGCAGGCCGGCATCGCTGCCGCCATGCCGGCGGTGAGCAGCGCACTGCAGATGGCCGGCAGGCTGGCGATTCCCATGTAGACCACCAGCGTGGTGCCGGACTGCGCCAGCGCACGCCAATTCGGCGTCGATAGTGCCGAGTGGCCGGTCACAAAGGTCACGCCGCGCGAAAAATTGCGATGCGTGACCGGGATGCCCAGCGAAGCGGGCACGGCCATGCCGCTGGTCACGCCGGGAATTACCTCAACGGCAATGCCGGCGTCGCGCAGCGCCAGCATTTCCTCGCCGCCGCGGCCGAACATGAACGGGTCGCCGCCTTTGACGCGCGCCACCGCCGCGCCGGTCCTGGCCAGCCGGACCATCAGTTTTTCGATGAAGGCCTGTGGCGTGGATTGGCAGCCGCCGCGCTTGCCGACCTCGATGATGCGCACACCGGGTTTCGCGTGCACCAGCACCTCGCGATTGACCAGGTCATCCAGCAGCACCACGTCGGCAGCAGCCAGTGCCCGCACTGCCTTCAGTGTCAGCAGTTCAGCGTCGCCCGGGCCCGCGCCGATCAGCCAGACTTTGCCCACTGCTCCCGGTGCGAGATTGGCTGGCATCGTCATCATTCAGCCGCCATCAGATCGGCCACCGCTTCTGCGACTCGCAGGTCGCGCGCCATGCGCCGCAACTCCGGCACACAGGAACCGCAGCCGGTGCCGCATTTGAGTTTCGCCTGCACGTCGCCCAACGATTCACCAGCGCGCAAACAGCCGGCGATGGCGCTCTCGGCCACGTCATGGCATGCGCAGACGATACGCCCGCGCGACACCGCGCCGGTGGCCAGCTGCGCAAGCGGCGCCAGCAGCGAAGGCCATACCTCGGTGATGTCGGCGCCGCTGCTGACGAATTCCTTCATCCATTCGCCCGCCAGCGTTTCGCCGGCGAGCCGGAAACCGGTCATGACCTCGCCCTCGGTCAGCACCCGCTTGCCGTGGCCTGCCGCCGGATCGTCGATGACCAGTTCGCAGGCATCGGCATCGATGCCGAGGATGGCATCGATTTCGGCGACCAGGCTCTCGTGCGGCGCCTCGCCGTGCCAGGCGCGCAACAGCACCACGGGCCGGCCCGAACCAGCGGGAGCGAGACTGGCGTAATCGAAGCGCGCCAGCAGCGGCACGAGTCGCTGCATGGTCGCGTGGACATCATCGACCACGCGCGCCGCCATCAGGCGCCAGCCCACGTTGATCTTCGCCACCTGGATGGCGGCGTGCTTGAGTTCCGGCTGCTTCGACACCGGATCGAACGCGCCGGTGGTGAGAATGTTGATGCCGGCGCCGGTCATGAACTGGCTGCCCCAGTGCATCGGCAGGTAGGCCACGCCGGGCTGCACTTCGCTGCTGGTGCTGACGCGTACATGCAGGGTACCGCGGCGGGTGTTGACGCGCGCCACATCGCCGTCTGCCAGGCCGCGTGCGGCCATGTCGCTCGCGTGCAGCCCCAGCATCGGTTCCGGCGCGTGGCTGAACAGTTGCGGCGCCAGTCCGGTGCGCGACATGCCGTGCCACTGATCGCGCAGGCGTCCGGTGGTGAGCCGCAATGGAAACAGGTCACCCGGCAGGTCGGTCGTTGGCTTGAACCTGCAGTCGTGAAAATGCGCGCGGCCGCTGGCAGTCGGGAACACGCCGTCCGCGTACAGCCGTACCTTGCCGCTGCCCGATCCCTCCGCCATCGGCCACTGCTGCGGCGCGGATTCGAGAAGTGCATAGCTCATGCCGGTGATGTCGAGGTCGCGGCCGCGTGTGGATTCGCGGTGCTCGTTCCAGATTTGTTCCACATTGCGATAGGGAAACAGGGCGGCGGGATTCTTGCCGAGCTTGGGCGCCAGTTTGTGCGCAAAGTCGATGACGATCCGCCAGTCGTGGCGTGTTTCGCCGGGACCGGGGACGGCCGGCCGCACCCGCGAGATGCGCCGCTCGGAATTGGTTACCGTGCCGTCCTTTTCGCCCCATGTTGTCGCGGGCAGCAGTACGTCGGCATAGGCGACGGTATCGACGCCGGCAAAACATTCCTGCACCACCACCAGTTCCGCCGTTTCGAGCGCGGCGCGAATCAGGTTCTGGTCGGGCATCGATTGCGCGGGATTGGTGCAGGCGATCCACAGGCATTTGATTTCACCCTTTGCGACCGCGTCGAACATTTCCACTGCCGTCGTGCCCGGTTTGTCCGGAACGCTTTCAACACCCCATAGCGCGGCGATCTCGGCGCGATGTTCAGGGTTGGCGAGATCGCGGTGTGCGGACAGCAGGTTGGCCATGCCGCCCACTTCGCGCCCGCCCATGGCATTGGGCTGGCCGGTGAGCGAGAACGGACCACAGCCCGGCTTGCCGATCTTGCCCATCGCCAGGTGCAGGTTGATGAGCGCCGCATTCTTGTCGGTGCCGTGCACGCTCTGGTTGAGGCCCTGGCAATACAGCGAGAGCACCCGCGGGGCAAACCCCAGCATTGACGCGGCTTCGCGAAGCTTTTCGGCCGGAACGCCGCACCAGCTGGACACTTTGTCGGGTGTGTAATCGGCAACCGTCGCCTCAAGCGTGGCGAAGTTTTCAGTGTGGTCGGCAATAAAGTCGCGATCAACGCGGCCATCGGCCAGCAGCAAATGCAGCAGGCCATGGAACAGCGCCACATCGCTGCCCGGCGTGATCGGCAGGAACAGATCGGCGAGCTCGGCGGTGTCGGTGCGACGCGGATCGGCGACGATGATTTTCAGCGCCGGATTTCTTTCTTTGGCGGCCTCGATGCGGCGAAACAGGATCGGATGCGCGAAGGCCGCGTTCGAGCCGACGATGAAGATGCAGTCAGCGTGGTCGATGTCTTCATACGCGCAGGGCGGTGCGTCGGCCCCCAGTGTGGCCTTGTAGCCGGCCACGGCCGAGCTCATGCACAGGCGCGAATTGGTGTCGATGTTGTTGGTGCCGATGAGGCCCTTGGCGAGCTTGTTGAAGACGTAGTAGTCCTCGGTCAGTAGCTGGCCGGACACATAAAACGCGACGCTGTCCGGGCCGTGCCGGCGAATGGTCTGGGCAAATTTTTCGGCGACGTGCTCCAGCGCATCATCCCAGCTTGCGCGCCGGCGCGCGGCCGTTTTCTTGACGCGCATTTCCGGAAAGCGGATGCGCGCGTTCGGGTTCAGCGTGAGATGCAACGTGGAACCCTTGCTGCAGAGCTTGCCGAAGTTGGCGGGATGATCCGGATCGCCACGCACGCCCGTGATCGTTGTCGCATCGTGCTCGACGATCACACCGCAGCCGACGCCGCAGTAGGGACAGGTGGTTTTGGTTTCAGCCACGATGGGGTCGACGGTCAGGCTGCGGCGCGCAATTGCTTCTGGTACAGGAACTCGAGCACCTGGCGGCGGCAATCGAGGTAGACGGGATCGGCCAGCAGTTTCAGGCGGTCGCGCGGACGCTCGATTGGCACAGTGACAACATCGCCGATGGTAGCGGCCGGGCCGTTGGTCATCATGACGATGCGATCCGACAGCAGCACCGCTTCATCCACATCGTGCGTCACCATCACCACCGTGCTTTTGATGGCCGCGACGATACCCATGAGTTCATCCTGCAGCTTGGCGCGCGTCAAGGCGTCTAGTGCGCCGAACGGCTCGTCGAGCAAAAGAACTTTCGGCTGCATGGCGATGGCGCGGGCAATGCCGACGCGCTGCTTCATACCGCCGGAGATTTCGTTGGGGTGCTTTTGCTCGGCGTGGGTGAGGCCGACCAGCTTCAATGCATCGTGGGTGCGCGCCTTCAACTGCGCCTTGGATTCGCTTTCGGCGAACACGCGCTCCACCGAGAGATATACATTTTCAAAGCACGTCAGCCAGGGAAGCAGCGAGTGATTCTGGAACACCACGGCGCGATCGGTGCCGGCACCCTTCACCTCGCGGTTTGACAGCAACACCACGCCGGCGGTGGGATAGAGCAGGCCCGCGATCATGTTGAGCAGCGTGGACTTGCCGCAGCCGGAATGGCCGATGAGGCTGACGAATTCGCCCTGCTGGATATTGAGATTCACATCGCGCAGCGCCTCGAAGCGGCCGCGCTTGGTGTCGAATTCCATGCCGACGTTTTCGATGGAGAGGAATTTTTGCATGCCGGCTTCCTTTGATTTACCTGTCGTCCCCGCGAAGGCGGGGAACTCTGGATTTCCTGGTCTAGAGAATAGTCAGAGGTCCCCGCATTCGCGGGGACGACAACTTCACGCTTGGTACTCATAACTGAACTTCTTCGCGACAAACACCAGCAGTTGTTCCAGCAACAGGCCGACGATGCCGACGATGAAAATCGCAATGATGATGTGCTCGACGTTGAGGTTGTTCCACTCGTCCCACACCCAGAATCCCAGGCCAACGCCGCCAGTGAGCATTTCGGCCGCGACGATGACCAGCCAGGCCACACCGATGGACAGGCGGATGCCGGTGAGGATGTAGGGCAAGGTGGCGGGTAGCAGGATCTTGCTGATGACTTTCCACGGCGACAGGTCCAGCACCTTGGCCACATTGAGGTAATCCTGCGGCACGCGCGAGACGCCGACGGCGGTGTTGATGATCAGCGGCCAGATGGCAGAGATGAAGATCACCCAGATGGCCGCCGGGTTGGCAGCCTTGAATACCAGCAGGCCGATCGGCAACCAGGCCAGCGGCGACACGGGGCGCAGCAGGCTGATGATGGGCGAGACCATACCGTTGATGAAGGCCACGCGGCCGATCAGGAAGCCGAGCGGGATACCAACCAGCGCCGCCATGCCGAAGCCGATGCCGACACGCTTCAATGAACTCAAAATATTCCAGCCGATGCCCTGGTCGTTCGGTCCCTTCTGGTAGAACGGATCGCTGAACACCTGCACGGCCGAGGCCCAGGTCTTGGCGGGACCCGGCAGGTTGCTGCTGGAAGCGGCAACGATCGACCACAGGCCGATGAACATGAGGACGCCCATCACCGGAGGCAGGACCAGCATGGTCCATTTCATGATGGCGGGCTTCATGCTGGCACGGGTTTTCGGGACGACAACGAGCTTGGCTGCCTCGCTTTTTGGTGCGCCGACCACCGGGCCCGGATCGACGATGAGTTCATTTGCGGCTGCGCTCATGGTCAGGCCTTGATCTTGAATGAGGCCGCGTATTTCTTCGGATCCTTGCCGTCCCACACCGTGCCGTCGATGAGTTTCGAGGTGCGCATTTCACTCTTTGGCAGCGGCACCTTTGCAGCGGCGGCGGCCTGCTTGTAGATCTCGATCTGGTTGACCTGCTTTGCCACCGCGAGGTAATCCGGGTCGTCCTTCAGCAGGCCCCAGCGCTTGTGCTGGGTGAGGAACCACATGCCATCCGACAGGTACGGGTAGTTCACCGCGCCTTCGTTGTAGAACTTCATGTAGTCGGGGTCCTTCCACTTCTTGCCCACGCCGTTGTCATAGTCGCCCGCCAGCCGCTGGTCGATCACATCCACCGGGCAATTCACGTAGGACTTGTCGGCGATGATCTCGGCCACTTTCTTGCGGTTGGTCATGACGTCGATGAACTTGCTGGCGTCGAGGATGGCGGCGGTCATGGCGCGCGCGGTGTTGGGGTTCTGCTTGATGAAGTCGGCCGTGGTGCCCAGGGTCTTTTCCGGATGGTCCTTCCAGATTCCCTGCGTGGTCTCGGCGGTGAAGCCGATCTTGTCGTAGATGGCACGGTTGTTCCACGGCTCGCCGACGCAGAATCCGTCCATGTTGCCCACGCGCATGTTGGCCACCATCTGCGGTGGCGGCACGACGATGGTCTTCACATCCTTGAAGGGATCGATGCCGTAGGTGGCCAGCCAGTAATACAGCCACATGGCATGGGTGCCGGTCGGGAAAGTCTGCGCGAATGTGTACTCGGCCTTGTTCTTGTCGATGAAGGCCTTGAGGCCGGGGCCATCCTTGGCGCCGCCGTCGGCAAACTTCTTGGCCAGGGTGATGGCCTGGCCATTGTGATTCAGGTTCATCAGCACCGCCATGTCCTTCTTCGGCCCGCCGATGCCCATCTGCACGCCGTAAATCAGGCCATACAAGACATGCGCCGCATCGAGTTCACCGTTGACCAGCTTGTCGCGCACACTGGCCCACGAGGCTTCCTTGGAGGGAACGATCTTGATGCCGTATTTCTCGTCGAACTTCATGACCGAGGCGATCACCACCGAGGCGCAGTCGGTGAGGGGAATGAAGCCGATCTTCACTTCCTTTTTCTCCGGCGCATCCGAGCCGGCGGCCCATGCCGCAGAGCGCACGCCGGGGGGAACGATGGCCATCAGCGCCGCGCCGCCCAGCAGGCTGCCGGAGGCACGGATGAAGTTGCGCCGCCTGGCGTCAGCAGCTTCCGTGGCGATACTTGTGTTGTCTTCAGTGATGCCTTGCTTGATGTCAGCCATTGCAGCGCTCCCTGGATGGTTGAATGCACAGTCGTGTTCCAGAAAAAAAGCGTCCAGCCGGGAAGGCCTGCTCGATGCGCGCAACGAAGCGGGTTGCGCACGCGAACAAACTTTCCTGACTGGACGCCGTTGTCCATGGTGCATCAGCGTTGATGCACGTATAACCTTACCAATGCAATTCCGGTGCCAACCGGCAGAATTGCGTCAACGCGCTGATTTGAATGGCGATTTTTTCAGCAGGCCGAGCGCAGCCTAAACCGGGCCGGAAAGCGAACGCACCAAAAGCGTGGTGCGACAATGCTGCGGTGCACCAAAGCGGCACATCGGCACGCGCGGCCGATCAGCCCATCAGTTGCGACATCTCGATCACTTTGGAGGCCGCTTCCGCCATCCTCATGCCGCGATCCATGGCGAACTTGCGCAGCATCTGAAACGCTGCTTCTTCGTCGATGCTTTTCTGCTTCATGAGAATGCCCTTGGCGCGCTCGACCGACTTGCGTTCCGACAGCGCCGATTTCGCGACAGCAAGTTCTTTCTTCAGGCTCTGCTCGGCCGCGAACCGCTCGACCGCGACTTCGAGAATCGGCTGCAGGCGCGCTTCCGACAGCCCGTCCACCACGTAGGCGGACACCCCCGCGAGGATGGCGGCGCGGATGGTCTCGCCGCTGCGGTCGCCCGAGAACATGACGATCGGGTGCGGACGGTCACGCGACACGAAGGCAAGGTTCTCCAGCGAATCGCGCGAGGGGGACTCGGTGTCGATGATGATCACGTCCGGGGAGCACTGGGCCACGGCCGCATAGATCTCCAGCGGCGAGGCCAGCAGCGAGATCACCTCGCAACCGTTCGCCAGCAGCGCCGCACGCACATCGGCCGCGCGATCGGGGTCCTCATCGACCAGCATGACTTTTAGCGGTTTGCTTTTGTGCGCTTTCATGGATCACCAAGTAAAGCAATCCGCGTACCAGTCCGCCGGCGGGTGTCTTGCTATGATGCCGCCAGCGAAACTTCACGCCTGCCCGGCTTCACGCATGGACATCCAGAATTCTGATCGCGCCCTGCTGCTGTTCGCCCACGGTTCCTCCGACCCGGGTTGGGCAGCGCCATTTCGCCGGCTCAAGGCTGCGGTGCAGGCTCGGCAACCCGAACGCGTGGTGGAACTGGCCTTTCTGGAGCGCATGACACCGTCGTTCGATGAATGCGTGGATGCGCTCCACCAACAGGGAATCAGGGAAGTGATGGTGGCGCCGATATTTCTCGCTCTGGGCGGTCATCTGCGCAAGGATTTGCCGGCGCTGGTGACGGCGGCGCGGGATCGCACCGGCATGCGCTTTCGGGTGCTGCCGGCGCTGGGCGAGATCGACGCCCTGATCGACGCGATTGCCGACTGGGCCGCTGAGGCTTCCCGCGACTAGCGGGTGGTGAGTTGCGCGGCGGCCGGCGCGGCGGAAGCTGCCCTGGTGCGATTGATCACCATGCGATCGTGCAGGCGCGTGATGGCCTTGCTGCCGGTCTTGACGAACAGGAACGGCAGGAACGCATGCACCAAGGCTGCGAATCCTGCGGCGAACAACTCCACGGCGAACCCCAGCGCCATGCGCAGATGCTGCCAATAGGACTCGCCGACCTCGGCGGGGTGCTGGGTAAACGGGTTGTTGTTCATGGCGGGCCTCCTACGCGAAGCCAGCATTCTCGCGCTGGATAACGGAAACGGGTTTGCGTTTCTTGGCGCATAATTAATGATTCACGCCAAAATACACTACAGGTATGCCTGCCAAAGAGAAAATTCTTCTAGACCGGGTCGATCGCGCGCTCCTCAAGCACCTGCAGACCGATGCCAGCCTCAGCCTCAATGCCCTGGCCGAGGCAGTCAAGCTGTCACCGACCCCCTGCTGGCGACGCATTCAACGCATGGAGGCGGCCGGCATCATCCGCAAGCGCGTCGCCTTGCTCGACCCAGCCGCCATTAATGTCGGCGTCACGGTATTTGTCTCGGTGAAGACCAGCCAGCACAACAGCGAATGGCTGGCGCGCTTTGCCAGGGTGATCGCGGCAATTCCGGAAGTGGTCGAGGTCTATCGGATGAGCGGCGACATCGACTACCTGCTGCGGGTGGTGGTGCCGGACATCGCCGGCTACGACGCGGTGTACAAAAAGCTGATCAAGGACATCGAACTGTTCGACGTCAGCTCCAGTTTCGCCATGGAGCAACTCAAATACACCACCGCGCTGCCGCTGGACTACGCGTAACGCGAAATCTGTTCAGCCGTGCGGCAAGCCGCAGGCACCGGGGCCACCAGGATTGCCGCAGGTCTGGCAAGCCGACAGGTCAGCGCCCGAAGACGACCCGCCGGTGACCGCGGCAAAGGCGGAGAGCTTCTTGTGCAGCGACGTACTGCTGCATTTCGGACATTGTGGCGGCGCGTCGGACGCGCGCACCAGTTTTTCGAAATCGTTCTTGCAATCGAGGCATTGGTATTCGTAGATGGGCATGGCGGTCAATCTGGTGGTTGCGGGAGGCCTGCGTCGATTCGCAAATTATAGGGCGCAGCCTTGCATCCTGAATCCGCACCGGCAATATTTGCCGCACCACGAAAAAAGGCCCGCGCGAAGCGGGCTTTTTTCTCTGTCTGAATGACGCGGGACTACTTGCCTTGCCACGGCGACTTGGGGGCGGTCTTGGCGAACGGCTTGCCCGATCCGCTCTTGCCGAAACCACTGTAGCCACCGGGCTTGCCCGAGCGCGGCGCATCGTTGCCGCGCCCGCCAAACTTGCGCGCGCCGTCACGCCCGGCCGGACGCGGGCCCGACGGCTTGGTGAACACACGCTGCTTCGGCTCCAGGCCCGGAATGGTGGTGACCGGAATCGCCTGCGAAGTAAAGCGCTCGATCAGCTTCACCTGGAAATGCTCGCGCACATTGGCCAGCGAAATGGCGATGCCATTCTTGCCCGCGCGACCGGTGCGGCCGATGCGGTGCACGTAGTCTTCGGCCTGGCGCGGCAGATCGTAATTGATGACGTGCGAGATGCCCTGCACGTCGATGCCGCGCGCGGCCACGTCGGTGGCCACCAGCACCTTGAGTCCGCCGCGGCGCAAGGCCTGCAGCGTGCGGGTGCGGGCGCCCTGCTTCATGTCGCCGTGCAGGGCCGCGACCGAGAAACCGGCTTCGTTGAGGTTGCTGGCCAGGTCATCGGCGGCACGCTTGGTGGCGGTGAAGACGATGGCCTGGTTCATCTCGGTGTCACGCAACAGGTGATCGAGCAAACGGTTCTTGTGGCCCATGTCGTCGGCGAAATGCAGGCGCTGTTCGATGTTCTCGTGGCGGGTCTGCTGGCTGTCGATCTCGATGCGCACCGGATCGTTGAGCATCGAGGCGGCAAGGCGGGCAATGTTGGCTTCCAGCGTGGCCGAGAAGAATAGCGTCTGGCGATTGGTGGGCATTTTCGCGACGATGGCTTCGAGGTCGTCCTTGAAGCCCATGTCGAGCATGCGGTCGGCTTCGTCGAGCACCAGCATCTGCAGGCGCGAAAGATCGACGCGGCCCGACTGCATCTGGTCCAGCAAGCGACCCGGCGTGGCAACGAGAATATCGACGCCGATCTTGAGCAAGCGGTTCTGCACCGGATACGGCATGCCGCCGACGATGGAGACGGTTTTCACCTTCTTCATTTTGCGACCGTAGGTTTCGGCAGCCTTGGTGACCTGCATGGAGAGTTCGCG
Organism: Usitatibacteraceae bacterium; assembly: GCA_044229235.1. Lineage (GTDB taxonomy): Bacteria > Pseudomonadota > Gammaproteobacteria > Burkholderiales > Usitatibacteraceae > UKL13-2. The sequence goes on along the minus strand of JBGATH010000021.1, from coordinate 49,794 downwards.
CGTGGGCGTGAGCACCAGCACCCGCGGGCCGCGGCCGGCGACGGCATGCGGCTCGCTCAACAGCTGCAAGGCGGGCAGCATGAAGGCAGCGGTCTTGCCGCTGCCGGTTTGCGAGGAGACGAGCAGATCGCGGCCGGCAATGGCTTCGGGCACGGCGCGCGCCTGCACGGGGGTCGGATCGGTGTAGCCCGCCAAGGCAATCGCTTCGCGGATCGGGGCGGCTAAGCCCAGGGAATCAAAATTCATGTTCAAGTTTTTCCAGCACGCCCATTCCGGTGGGAGCGCATCAACAAAAAAACGGGGCGTCGCCTCGAAAACGGAAACGAGACGGCAAGCTGGATCGGGATCGGGAGAACCGGATCGCAAACAGTGACGCACCAACATCGGCGCCAACCAATTTGCGATTCCTGAGGCTTCGGACGAAGCGGAGGAGAAAAGCGGGGGGAGGAGACGATGAACAATCGCGGTGCAAACGGTGTTTTGCTGCACTGCGGAAACGCGACTATACGCGAAGCGGGCCAAAACACCTAGAAAATTCGTGTTTCACCTGCAAAACAGGGCGAAACCCCAGCATTGGCGAGGCCTGCGAGCCGAAAAAGGCCTGCAAGCCGCGCCAATGCTGGGGTTTCGCGTTGTCGCGCCGGGCGACGTTACCAGATGCGAACCCGTTGATCCGGCGGCAGGTAAAGTTTGTCGCCCGGTTTCACGCCAAATGCGTCGTAAAACCCGGGCTGATTGCGGATGGATCCGTTGGCGCGAAATTCTCCAGGCGTGTGCGGATCGGTCTTGATCTGCACGATCAGCGCTTCATCACGCGTCTTGTTGCGCCAGATTTGCGCGAAGCCCATGAAGAAGCGTTGTGCGCCGGTGTAGCCGTCGATCACCGGCGCCGGTTTGCCGGCCAACGACAATTGCCAAGCTTTGTAAGCGATCGCCGCACCCGAGTTGTCGCCGATGTTCTCCCCCAGCGTCAGTGAGCCGTTCACAAAATAGCCCGGCACCGGACTGTACTGGTCGTACTGCACCACCAGCGCGCGGGTGCGGGTCAGGTATTTCTCGCGATCCTCAGCCGTCCACCAGTTGCGCAGGTTGCCGCTGCCGTCGTACTGGCTGCCGCTGTCGTCGAAGCCGTGGCCGATTTCGTGGCCGATCACGGCGCCGATGCCGCCGTAGTTCACCGCATCGTCGGCCGCCGCGTTGAAAAACGGCGGTTGCAGGATGGCGGCGGGAAAGACGATTTCATTGCGGACGGCGCTGTAATAGGCATTGACCGTTTGCGGGGTCATGCCCCACTCGGTGCGATCGACCGGCTGTCCCAGCTTGGCCAGGTTGCGCTGGAAATTGAAGCGGCTGAACTGCTGCGCGTTGCCGACCACATCGTCACGTGTCACGCTCAGCGCGGTGTAGTCGCGCCATTTCTCGGTGTAGCCAATCTTGGGGGAAAAGGTCGCGAGTTTTGCCTGGGCTTCCTTTTTTGTCGCGGGGCTCATCCATTCCAGCGAATCGATGCTGTCGCGATACGCCGCCAGCAGGTTGGCGACGATTTTCTCCATGCGCGCCTTGCTTTCCGCAGAGAAGTGCTTGGCCACATACAGCTTGCCCAGCGCTTCTCCCATGCCACCGTCGACGAAACGAACGGCGCGCTTCCAGTTCGGCTCGTTTTCAGGAATGCCACGCAGCACCGTGCTGAAAAAACCGAAATGATCCGCCACCGTTTGCCGATCCAGCTGCAGCGCGTGGTGATTGATCACATGCCAATTGAGGTAGGCGCGCCAGACCGGAAGCGGGGTCGATTGCACCAGCCTCGCAAATCTGCTGAGGTAGCCTGGCTGGCGCACGATTACGTAATCGACTTTGCCGCCCACACCCACCGCATCCAGGTATGCCCGCCAGTCATAGCCGGGGGCGAGTTCAGCTAGCTTGGTGATTTCAACCTTGTTGTAGGTCCTGACGGGGTTGCGGTTTTCGACGCGCGTCCAGTGCGATTTCGCCAGTTCGGTCTCCAGCGCCATCACGGCTTTTGCCATCCCCGCAGCGTCGGTCTCGCCGGACCGCGCCAGCAACTTTTCGATCAGCGCGACATACTTGCCGCGGATGGTGGCGTTCTTCTGGTCCTTGTCGTTCAGGTAGTAGTCCCGGTCCGGCAGCCCCAGCCCGCCCTGGTTCATCAACACCGCGTAGCGTGTGGCGTCTTTCGGGTCCTGATTGATGGCGGTGGTGTAGGGCATGCCGATGCCCGACCGGATCAGTTCTGCCATCAGGCCGGGCAATTGCTGCCTGTCGCTGACCGCGGCAATCCGCTCGAACAGGGGAGCGAGCGGCTTCATGCCGCGCGCGTCGCGGGTGGCTTCATCGACAAAGCTGGCATGCGCATCGGCGATTTTCTGCGCCTCGCTGCCCTTGGCGGCGACCGCATCCTTCGGCAGCGATTCGATGATGGCCCGCAGGTTGAGGATGGAGTTCTCGCGCAGTTCATCGAATGAACCCCAGCGCGATTTGTCCGCGGGAATCTGCGCGCGTTTGAGCCAGTTGCCGTTGGTGTGCCGGTAGAAGTCGTCCTGGACGCGCACAGAGGTGTCGATATTGGCAACATCAATGCCGGCGGTGCCGGCAGCCAGCGGCGCCCCGGCATACCCCGCCGCGCCGGCCATCGCCAGGGCGGACAGCAGACTGCGCACGGAAAAAGTGGGGGTCGAAAATTGTCTCTTGAAACGGTTCATGGGCTCTTCCTGCGAATGCGTACGGTTGGAACTGGCAAGTGAAAACGGCCCGTTCCTGCGAACCAGTCTGGTTCGCAGGAACGGGCCGTGGATGACAGCAGCGATCAGGTATTGCGTTGCAGCGGCGCCTTCAGCGCTTCTGTCAGCAGGTCCAGGCTTTCCGACAGGTGCGCCTTGGTTTCCTTGTTGCCGGCCTTGGCCATCGCCGCGCGAATCTGCGCCTGCAGCTGTTGCGCATTGGCGCGCAGCAGGCTCTTGGCGTCCGCCGGCGTAGTGGCAGCAGGGCGGATCAGCGCGTTGACCACGCGGCGCAGGTGCTCGCGCTGCAGGTTGCGGCGCAAAGCATTAATGTCGCCACCAGCTTTCAGTTCGCTCCAGATCGCGCCTTGCAGCGTGTCGTAGAGTTCCGAAAGCGCGAACGCCTGCTTGCCATCGGCCATCTTGCTGGGCGCATCGAGGATTCGCGCGGCGACCGCGTCGGCCATCAACTGGTCCAGTGCGCCGCGCTGCATGGCAAGCACGGCACCGCTGATGCTGGCATCGGGATTGACCACGGCGGCCAGGTTGCGACCATTGCCGCCGAACCAGCGGTCAAACTGGTCCGGCACCAGGCGCGCCACGAATTCCGGCTTGAACTTGAAGCTTTCGGTGCGGAACAGGCCATCGGTAATCAGCTTGAGAGCCTGGCGCTGCTTCGCGGCCGGCACCGGGTTCAGTGGTGCGCGACCACTGTCGGCATGGTCACGCAGGTGCACTACGCCGCCGACGTATTTCGCCGCCACGGTGGAGGCCAGCGACACCTGTGCGCTGGCGTTGACAAAGTTCCGGCGCAGGATGTCGAACTGTTCGCCCGGCTTGATCTTGCGTTCCTGCAGGCGATCCCACAGTTCTCGCGAGAGTTGCATGCGGCGCACCGCGAACGCCAGCGGATCGCTGCCGAGGTCGCGGCGCGTGACTTCCGGATCCATTCCCTCAACCGGGCCGAGACCGGCATCGATGTCGTTGGCGAATGCCAGCTGGGGCTCCTTGGAACGCGATGCAATCTTCAGCAGCTCTTCCTTTTCCTTCGCCGTGTCCACCGGCTTGTACGCATACTCGATTGCCCAGTAGTCGTACGGCCCGATGGTGGTCATCACATATTCGCCCTGCTTCTTGCCGTTGGTCGCCAGGTTGAGGGCGTTGTATTCCATGACCGAGCCGGCGATGCCGTTGGCCTTGGTGAAGTCCTTGTTTTCCATCTGGTCGAGGCTGTAGATGGTCGAGGCACGGAAATTGTGCGTCAGGCCCAGGGTGTGCCCGACCTCATGCCACACCACGTCTCGCAGAGTATCGCGGACGATGGCTTCGGCTTCCGGGCTTTCCGGGTCGATGTCACCGCGCGCGGCCAGCAGGTCGAGGGCGAAGGCGACTTCGTCCATGGCGGTGCTCTCGTACTCGCACAGCTGCGGCAGTTCGCCGCGGGCCAGCGACTGCATGATTTCCGCTTCCGAGTGCTTGTGGGCAGCGTGTTTCTCGTGATTGTTGCCCACGGCCACGCTGGTCAGCTGCTCGACCGCGCGGCGGCGCGGCAATCGCGTCCAGCCGTCCGAGAAGGAAATGTCCGCGTCAAGGATTTCACCCGAGCGCGGGTCGACACGGCTCGGGCCGATCGCCAGGGCGCCATCGCTGGTGTCGGTATACCAGCGAATCGAGGCGTGGCGGGAGTCGTTGTTGTCGAAGTCGGCGTTGTCGTCCTGTTGCTTGGCCTCGATGGCATTCTTGAAGCCGATCTTCTCGAACGCCTTGTTCCATTCAAGCACCCCCTCCATTACGGCAGCGCGGTACTTTAGCGGGATATTCTTGTCCAGCCAGTAGGTGATCGGCTTGACCGGCTCGGACAGCGCCGCATTCGGATCCTTCTTTTCCAGCCGCCAGCGGTTGACGATGTACTGGCGCGGCACGGCGGCGATGTCGTCCGAGAAATTCCATTTCTGCGTCACAAAGTGGCCCACGCGGCTGTCGGCCATGCGTGGCGCCATCGGCTTGTCCGGCAGCTTGGCAAACGAGTAGTAGTAGCCGAGGAACATGCTGCGGTTGTCTTCCAGCGTGGACGGCGGCGGGGGCGTGGGCACCGGCGACGGCGTAGCCGGCGGGGCGGGCAGCTTGGGCATGCCGTAGTGCGCGGTGACATTGAAACTGGTCATGTCCTCGGTCGAGCGCACATTGACGAAGCCGGAATTGCGCGCGTCATAGGCGTAAGGCAGGCGGAACGCGGCTTCAAGGCGCGTGGAGGTTCCGGGAATGTCGGCCAGCAACAGTGCATTCGCATCGATGAGGATCGACTTGCGTTCCGGATGCGGCGCGCTGGCGACGGTGGTCACGGCCAGCAGGCTGTCGGTGAAGCTCTCCTTGACGGCGCGCGCGATCGGTGTGCCGGGCTTGGCAATGAACTTGTTGTTGCGGGCGATCAGCTGGATGGTGTTGCCGAGCTTCTTGAATTCGACGATGTGCCCACGCAGCATCCAGTTTGGATAGACACCCGCCTCGCCTATGCCGCGCGTGGAGTTGATCTGGAAAAAGAATGGCGTTTCGAACTGATCCGGCTTGACTTCGATCCAGACCTTTTCGTCCTTTTGGTAGACGTTGAAGTAGCCGGGTATCTGCTTGGCGTCCTTGATGATGTCTGCGAAAGGCCGCGGTGCACCAGCGTCGGGCCGCGCGGCGGCGGCGGCCGGACCGGCCGCGCCGGGCACACCGGCGGGACCCGCCGGCGGCGTTTGCGCAGTTGCCGTGCCGAGGGCGCCGGACGCGAGCAGTGCTGAAACCAGCACGGAAATGGTTTTCTTGTTAACGCACAATGGATTTGCCATGAAACGCCTCTCCTGATGGTGAAATCGGTCGCGGTTTGCGATGTGTCGTCGCGCCGCTTGGCTGGTGGGAACAGATGCCTGGGTGCAGAAGTGTCCGTCGGCGACCGGTGGATGCGGCGACCGACGGGAGCGCAACATTGTCGGCCAAAGCGCCACAGGCTTTTGTATCAAATTGTGGCGGCGCCAGGGAGGTGGCCTGAGGCGCGTCGCGAATTTGAGTCGCCCACGCGCAGGATGCGATAATCGTTCGTTTTTGCACCGCAGCATCCCATGAGCATCCAGACCAGACAAATCGCCCGTCGCCGCACTTTCGCCATCATCTCCCACCCGGACGCCGGCAAGACCACGCTTACCGAAAAGCTGCTGCTGTTTGCCGGCGCCATCCAGATTGCCGGCAGCGTGAAGGCACGCAAGGCCAGCCGCCATGCCACGTCTGACTGGATGGAGATTGAAAAGCAGCGCGGCATTTCGGTGGCGAGCTCGGTGATGCAGATGGAATACCGCGATTGCGTGGTCAACCTGCTCGACACGCCGGGCCACCAGGACTTTTCCGAAGATACCTATCGCGTGCTGACTGCGGTGGATGCGGCGCTGATGGTGATCGACGCGGCCAAGGGTGTCGAGACCCAGACCTTGCGCCTCATCGAGGTTTGTCGCGCGCGCAATACGCCGATCATTACCTTCATCAACAAGATGGACCGCGAGGTGATGCCGCCCATTTCCCTGATGGAGGAGGTGGAGCGCGTGCTGAACATGGACGTGGTGCCGTTCACCTGGCCGGTGGGCATGGGCCGGCACTTCGGCGGGGTGTATGACCTGCGGTTGAATTCGATGCGCGTTTTTCAGGCCGGTGAGGACCGGAAAAGCGACGACGATGAAATCCTCGACGGCCTCAACAATCCGATTGCCGTCGAGCGCTTTGGCGCCGAACACGCGCAGGCGCGTGACGAGATCGGCCTGTTGCGCGACGCCAGCCCGGCATTCGACCGCAATGCTTTCCTGGCGGCAAAACAATCACCGCTGTTTTTCGGTTCCGCGGTGAATAATTTCGGTGTGCGCGAGGTTCTCGACGCCCTGGTCGATCTCGCTCCGCCGCCCGCGCCGCGCGCCGCGCTGGAACGGGTGGTGAAGCCGGATGAGCAAACTTTTTCCGGCGTGGTGTTCAAGATTCAGGCGAACATGGATCCGTCGCATCGCGATCGCATCGCCTTTGTCCGGGTGTGCTCGGGCCGTTTCGAGCGCGGCATGAAACTGCGGGTCTGTCGCACCGGCAAGGACATCCGGCCCGGCACCGTGGTTTCGTTCCTGTCGCAGCGTCGCGAACTGCTCGACGAGGCCTACGCGGGCGACATCATCGGCATCCCCAACCACGGTACGTTGCGGCTGGGTGACACGCTGACCGAAGGCGAGACACTGCAGTTCACGGGTCTTCCCTATTTCGCGCCCGAGACGTTCCAGACCGTGGAGATCAAGGACCCGATGAAGTCCAAGCAGCTGCGCACCGGGTTGCAGCAGCTCGGCGAAGAGGGCGCCATCCAGGTGTTCCGGCCCATCGCCGGCGGCAGCCTGCTGCTGGGCGCAGTCGGCACGCTGCAATTCGAAGTGGTGCTGCATCGCCTGAAGAGCGAGTACAACGTCGACGCGCGGCTGGAAATGTCACGCTACCGGCTGGCGCGCTGGGTGACCTGCCCGGACCCGGTCATGCTCAAGCGCTTCATCGATGCCAATGCCCATCGCATCGCCTACGACGTCGTCGATGCGCCGGCGTTCCTGGCGACACACCCGGCAGAACTGGAAGTTGCCTCGGAGCGCTACCCCAAGGTGGAGTTTCACGCCTTGCGGGAGCACGCCGGGCATGTGTTTTCGATGGAGATGTAGCCGCCGGAATCAATCAGAGCAGGGTCGGGCCGGGCGCAGCATCGGCGAGGTGGCGCTCCGCCACCGCCTGCTTGGCTCGCTTGAGCTTTGCCACCAGTGTCGGCCCGCGCTGCAAGGCCACGCCCACCGACAGCACGTCGATCAACGACAGTTGCACCAGGCGCGAGGTGGTCGGCGCATACACATCCAGATCCTCCGGGGCATCGGCGAACAACACCACATCCGCAATGCGCGCCAGCGGTGATCCGCTGGCGGTGATGGCAATCACGCTGGCGCCGGATTCCCGGGCAATTTCCACGCTGCGCACCACATCCGCGCTGCGACCGCTGCCCGAAATCGCCACCACCACGTCACCCTTGCCCAGCAGCGAGGCCGCCATGGCGTGCACATGCGGGTCGGCATAGGCCACTGCCGGCGCGCCCAGGCGGAAGAACTTGTGCTGCGCATCCATGGCCACAATTCCGGAATTTCCCAGACCGTAAAACTCGATACGCCGCGCGCCGGCCAGCAGCGCCGTGGCACGTTCCAGCGCCGCCGGGTCGAGGTGGTTGCGCACGGCCGTGAAGGCGGCGATGGCCCGGTCGAACACCTTGGCACCGACGTCAGCCATCGAGTCATTGCTGCCAACATCGTGGTGAACGTAGGGCACGCCGTGCGCCAGGCTTTGTGCCAGCCGCAACTTGAAATCACGGTATCCGCTGAACCCGGCGGCGATGCAAAACCGGGCGACTGTGGGTTGACTGACGCCGGCGCGCGCGGCGATTTCAGGAAACGACAGGCTGATGACATGATGCGGGTGGCGCAGCACGTAACGCGCCACCGCCTGCTCCGATGGTCGCAAGCGGTCGAACAGGGACTGCACCCGATCCAGCAGCGAAGCGGACTGTGCCACGGCAGCGGCTGAACGGTTCGCGGGTTTCAAGGCAGGTGCGGTGGCGGGGCGGCGCGGCATGTATTGATCACGGCAGGGTTCCGGCCGCCATGGTGCCTCCCAATATGTAGATTGTCAACATGCCAACACACCGTCGTGAGCAACTTGCCTGCCGCTTTGAGCCTTGTACCTATAGAAGATGGAAACATGTCGCCAGCAAGGCCAACCTGACTCCTTGCGAAATTTCTGTAGAAATACTACACTTCACCATCAAATCCCCGCCTGCCGGAGGACGCCATGCCCCTGAATCCCACCGTCGCCCGCATCACTGCCGGCATTGTTGAACGTAGCCGCCAGCCGCGCGCGCGATACCTGCAGCACATGGAGGACGCACGCAAGGCCGCCGGTCAGCGCGCCGCGCGCGGCGGCATCGGCTGCACCAACCTCGCCCATGCGTTTGCCGCGGAGCCGCCGCAGTCCAAGCTGCTGCTGCGCGAGATCCGCCAGCCGAACATCGGCATCGTTTCCGCCTACAACGACATGCTCTCCGCGCACCAGCCACTGGCGCGATTCCCGGAACTGATCCGCGAGGCCGCGCGCGAAGCCGGTGCCACCGCGCAGTTCGCCGGCGGCGTGCCCGCCATGTGCGATGGCGTGACCCAGGGTCAAGCCGGCATGGAACTATCGCTGTTTTCGCGCGACGTCATCGCCATGTCCACCGCCATCGCGCTCTCCCATAACGTGTTCGACGCGGTACTGTGCCTGGGCGTGTGCGACAAGATCGTGCCGGGTCTGTTGATCGGCGCGCTGCAGTTTGGTCACCTGCCTGCCATTTTTGTACCCGCCGGCCCCATGACCAGCGGCCTCTCCAACGACGACAAGGCGAAGATCCGCCAGCAGTTCGCCGAGGGCAAGCTCGATCGGGCCGCCTTGCTGGAAGCCGAAAGCCGCGCCTACCATGGTCCGGGCACCTGCACCTTCTACGGCACGGCCAACAGCAACCAGTTGCTCATGGAAGTGATGGGATTGCACCTGCCGGGCGCGGCATTCATCACCCCCAATACCCCGCTGCGCGACGCCCTGACCCGCGCCGCCGCCAGTCGCGCTGCCGCCATCACCCACCTGGGCAATGAGTACACACCGCTCGCGCAGGTCGTCGATGAGCGCTGTATGGTCAACGCCATCGTCGGCCTGCTGGCCACCGGCGGCTCGACCAACCACACCATTCACCTCATTGCCATCGCGCGCGCGGCCGGCATCGTCGTCAACTGGGATGACTTCGATGCGCTTTCGGCCGTGGTGCCCCTACTGGCCAAGATTTACCCCAACGGCAGCGCCGATGTGAACCACTTCCATGCAGCCGGCGGGACCGGCTTCGTCATTCGTGAATTGCTGCAGGCCGGACTGCTACACGGCGACGCCCGTACGGTGGCAGGGGGAACGCTGGCCACGCAAACCCGCGAACCGACGATGGCGGACGGCAAACTGTCCTGGCGCCCTGCCCCGGCAAACAGCCAGGACGAAAACGTGCTGCGTCCGGCAGCCAACCCATTCAGCGCCGACGGTGGTCTGCGCGCCCTGCGCGGAAATCTCGGTCGCGCGGTCATCAAGATTTCCTCAGTCAAACCGGCCAATCGCGTGATTGAAGCGCCGGCCATTGTTTTCCACGACCAGAACGACGTGCTGGCCGCATTCAAGCGCGGTGAACTGGAACGCGATTTCGTCGCCGTGGTGTGCTTTCAGGGCCCGCGCGCAAATGGCATGCCCGAGCTGCACAAGCTCACGCCAGCGCTCGGCTCGTTGCAGGATAGAGGATTTCGCGTCGCTCTCGTCACCGATGGCCGCATGTCCGGCGCTTCCGGCAAGGTGCCGGCGGCGATCCACGTTTCCCCGGAATGCCTGGCCGGCGGACCGCTCGGCCGCGTTCGCACCGGCGACATCATCCGCCTGGACTCGGAAGCAGGCTCGCTGGAGGCGCTGGTGCCCGCCGAAGAGTGGCAGCGCCGCAACCTGAACACGCCTGAGCTCGAACACAATTGTTTCGGCATGGGGCGCGAACTGTTCGAAGCCGCTCGCGCCAACGCCACCGCGGCGGAACAAGGCGCCATGACCTTCGGCGCAACTTTCGCCAGCATTGATTCTGTTACCGCAGGCACCACGCAAGGAGTGAGCGTATGAATCCGATTCGGGAAATCATGATGGCGAGCCCGGTCATGCCGGTCATCGTTCTTGACAGCGTCGAACATGCGGTGCCGCTGGCGCGCGCACTGGTCGCCGGCGGCATACGCGTGCTTGAAGTCACGCTGCGTACACCGGTAGCGCTGGAATGCGTGCGCGCCATCCGCGGCGCTGTCCCTGAAGCCATCGTCGGCGTGGGCACCATTACCAGTTCAGCCGACGTAGACGCGGCCCGCGCCGCCGGGGCGGCGTTCGGCGTGAGCCCCGGCCACACGCCGGAGCTGCTGGCGAAAGTGCGCGACAGCAACTTTGCCTTTCTGCCCGGCGTCATGACGCCGAGCGAAGTGATGCGCGTGCTCGATGCCGGATTCACGGCCATGAAACTGTTCCCCGCCAAACAGGCCGGCGGCATCGACATGCTCAAGGCCATCGGCGGCCCGCTGCCGCAGGCATTGTTCTGCCCCACCGGCGGCATCGATTTGGCCAGCGCACCAAATTTTCTCGCCTTACCCAACGTTGCATGCGTCGGCGGCTCCTGGCTCGCGCCCGCCGCGCTGGTCGCAAAGCACGACTGGGCGGCCATCGAACAGCTCGCCCGCACCGCCGCCACCCTCGCCAAAACTGCCAGGTAATCCATCATGATTGCATCCATTCCCGCACGCGAATGCCGTGCCCTCGTCCTGTTCGGCGCGACTGGCGACCTTGCCAAACGCATGTTGTGGCCGTCGCTCTACGCGCTCGATCACGACGGCCTGTTGCCGGCGAAGTTCCAGCTCATCGGCGCGGCGACCTCAGCGCTTTCCCACGACGATTTCATCGCCAAGGTTCGCGAGGCCATCCGCAAATCTGCCAACGCGGCACTCTACAGCGATGCCGTGTTCGAAACGTTTGCGAGGCGCATCCGCTACGTGTCGGTCAATGTGCAAACGCCCGGCGGACTCGAGCCGATCCGCGGCGCGCTCGAACCCGCCGGCGCCGAAGACGGGGGCATCATCTACTACCTGTCGACCGGGCCGCAGCTGTTCGGCCCCATCTGCCTAGCACTACGCGACCATGGTTTGGTCGACGCGCAGAGCCGCATCACCATCGAAAAGCCCATCGGCACCGACACGGCGAGCGCGCTCGAAGTCAACGCTGCCGTCGGAGCCGCTTTTGAGGAGAACCAGGTTTTCCGCATCGACCATTACCTGGGAAAGGAAGCCGTGCAGAACCTGCTGGCACTGCGCTTTGCCAATGCCATCTTCGAGCCGCTGTGGAATGCCAATGCAATTGAGCAGGTGCAGATCACAGTCGCGGAAACGGTAGGTGTCGGCGGTCGCTGGCCGTTTTACGACAGCACCGGCACCCTGCGCGACATGGTGCAAAGCCATCTGCTGCAGCTCCTGTGCCTGGTGGCGATGGAGCCGCCCGCCAGCTTCACGCCATCGGCGGTACGCAACGAGAAGGTCAAGGTGTTGTGGTCGCTGCGCCCGATCACCGCGACGGAAGTGGCGACCCACACGGTACGCGGCCAGTACACCAGCGGCTTCAGCGGCGGCGAGTCATCGGTAGGCTACCTGGAAGAAACCGGGGCCAGTCCGGCCAGCGATACCGAGACCTTTGTTGCGCTGAAGGTCGAAGTCAACAACTGGCGCTGGGCAGGCGTGCCGTTCTATTTGCGCACCGGCAAGCGCATGCAGCGTCGCTCCAGCGAAATCATGATTCAGTTCAAGCCGGCCCCCTACAACATCTTTGCCGACATCGGCGCCACCCTCGCTCCCAACGCACTGCTGATCAAGTTGCAGCCGGATGAAATGATCACCTTGACGCTGATGCACAAGAAACCCGGGCTCAATGAAGTCAAGCTGGCGGAAGTACCGCTGAACCTTTCGCTGGGCGATGCGTTCACAACGGCGCGCCGCCGCATCGCCTACGAGCGCATGCTCCTCGACGTACTACGCAACAACTCCGCGCTGTTCGTGCGACGCGACGAAATCGAAGCCTCGTGGAAATGGATCGACGGCATTATCGATGGCTGGAAATCCACAGGACAGAAATGCAAGCCGTACAGCGCCGGCAGCTGGGGGCCGACCGCAGCGATCGCGTTGACTGAACGCAATGGGCATTCGTGGCACGAGTGAGATTGAAACTCCAGCATTGGCGCGGCTTGCGGAGCATTTTCGGCCTGGGAGGGGCGCCAGTGCTGGGGTTTAGCGGATTGTTGCTGCCGCTGATCGCGAAGGGCGATGACGGCTGCTTGCGGTAGTGGTCACAGGCTGTATGAGGCGGGCCGGTGTGAGCGGTGGCAAATGAAGCAGGTCACTCGCTGATTTCTCTGTCATCGTGGGTGACGAAATGCGATGACTGCTCCTTATGGTCAGTTTCCACCTCGGCCCCTGCACGGGCCTCGGATTCGGCAGGCATGTTCTATATCGACGTACATCCACTGCGATGACTGCTCCTTCGAGTTAGTCTTCCACCTCGGCCCCTGCATGGACCTCGGATTCGGCAGGCACGGAACATGCCGCAGGGCATGTTTTGTGTCCTTACTCTCCCACCTCGGGCCCTGCATGGCCCTCGGATTCGGCAGGCACGGAACATGCCGCAGGGCATGTTCCGTGTCCAGCCTCATCCACTATTCCTCAAACCGGCGGCTAGGCCGTTGATGGTGAGATGAATCGCGCGCTTGGTCTTCTCGTCGGTCTGCCCGGCGCGGTAGTGGCGCAGCAGTTCGATCTGCAGGTGGTTCAGCGGATCGAGGTAGGGGAAGCGGTTGCGTATGCTGCGCGCCAGCGCCGGATTGTCGGCGAGGAAGGACGTGGCGCCGGTGATGGCAAACAGCAACTCGACGGTACGATGCCACTCAGCTTCAATCGTGCCAAACACTGATCTTGACAACGTTTCATCGGCGACCAGTCGGGCGTAGCGCGACGCGATCGACAGGTCAGTCTTGGCCAGCACCATGTCCATGTTGGCCAGCACCGTGCGGAAAAACGGCCAATCGGCATACATCTGACGCAGCAGCGCCATCGCCGCTTCCTCGCCCTGCGGAAACTGGCGTATCCACTGCTGCATCGCCGAGCCGAAGCCATACCAGCCGGGAATGGAGAGCCGGCATTGGCTCCAGCTGAACACCCAGGGGATGGCGCGCAGATCGGCGATGGAAGTGGAGGGTTTTCGCGATGCAGGCCGGCTGCCGATGTTGAGCCCGGCGATTTCGCCGATGGGCGTGGCGCTGCGGAAAAAATCGACAAAGCCAGGCGTTTCAAATACCAGCTTGCGATAGGCCCTGCAGGCGAGGTCGCTCAACTGATGCATGGCCTCCCACCAGTGCGCGTCCTCGCGGCGCGCCGCGGCAGGAAAGCTCGCCAGCAGTGCCGCCGATACCAGCGTTTCAAAATTGCGGCGGCCTAGGTCGGCGTCGGAATACTTGGCGGCGATGACTTCGCCCTGCTCGGTGATGCGCAAGCCGGCACTCGACGCGCCGTCCGGCTGGGCGAGGATGGCTTCGAATGTCGGACCCCCGCCGCGGCCGACAGTACCGCCGCGACCGTGGAACAGGCGCAGGCGTACATTGCTTTCCTGGAAGAGGTCGACCAGTCCCTTCTGGGCCCGATACAGCTCCCAGTTGGCCGTCAGGTAGCCGCCATCCTTGTTGCTGTCGGAGTAACCGAGCATGATTTCCTGCAGGCCGCCCTGCCCCTCCAGCCAGCCTCGATATTTGGGCAACGCGAACGCAGCGCGCATGACGTCGCAACAGGCGCGCAGGTCATCGATGGTTTCGAACAGCGGGATGATGGCGACCAGTAGCTGCTGCCGGCCGTCGCGGGTCACCACGGAGCCGGTTTCCTTCAACAGCAGCCCCAGCTCAAGCAGATCGCTGACCGACTGACCCTTGGAAATGATCGCCTGCGGAATGGCATCGCGCCCGTAACGCGCATTGATGGAAGCAGCCGCGCGGAATACCGCCAGCTCCCCCACCGCCAGCTCGCTGTAGGATTCACCGGCAACCGTCAATGAGCGGGGATTGTCCAGCTCGCGCAGCAGCACCTCAACGCGGCCTTTCTCATCGAGGGCCAGGTAATCCGGGCAGACGGCGGCCTTTGCCAGCAGTTCGGCGACGACAACTTCGTGAACGTCTGAATTTTGTCGCAGGTCCAGGGAGGCCAGGTGGAAACCGAAAATATCGACCGCGTAGCGAAGCTGTTCGAGTCGTCCCGCGGCCAGCGCATCGCCGCCGTGCGAATGCAGTGAGGTGGCGATGATGTCAAGGTCGGCGCGAAATTCCGCCGGCGACTTGTAGGGTTCCAGCACGACTTCCGCACGCCGGATCGGCGACGCACCGGTCAACTCGACCATGGTCGCCGCCACCCGCGCGTAGACGCCGATCAGTGCCTGCCGGTAAGGCTCGTCCTGCCGGTGCAGATTGGTGTCGTGGGCAAAGGCGGCGAGTTCCAGAAGCTGCGTCGTCGGCTTCACCAGCCGGCTGGAGAGCGACAGCTCGGCACCAAGCCGATGCACTTCGACCAGATAATGTTCGAACGCCGCACCGGCCTGGCGCCGAATGGCGCCTTCCAGGGCCTCGGCTGTCACGTACGGATTGCCATCGCGATCGCCGCCGATCCATGAGCCCATGCGCAGAAAACTTGGCAGGCGTGACCTTGCCCCAAGCGCACGCTCGATTTCGCCGTACACCTTGGGGATTTCCGACAGGAATGTGTAGCGGTAAAAACTCAGGCCGTTTTCAATTTCGTCGATGACGCGCAGCCGCGACAGCCGCAGCATGGCCGTCTGCCATAACTGCAGCACCGAGCGGTGCAGCGCCGCCTCCGCATCCGCGCGTTCCTCGGGAAGCAGCGCCGCGCCTTCCAGCACGGTGAGGTGCCGGGCGATGTCGCGTTCGCAGTCGAGCACGCTCTTGCGCTGGACTTCGGTCGGGTGTGCCGTCAGCACCGGGCTCACGCGCGCACCGGCCAGCCAGTCCTGGATCTGCTGCGGCCCGACCTTGCGCGCGGCCAGCGTATCGAGTGCGTGGCGCAGGCTGCCGAGCTGCGGCTGGGAACCGGCAAGGCGATGCGCCCGCCGCCGCCGGTTTTGATGGCGATCCTCGGCAATATTCACCAGCAGCGAGAAGTGGCTGAAAGCACGCACCACACTCAGGGTATGTTCGATGCTCAGGCCGTCCAGTTCGCTTTCGAGCACCTGTCGAACCGGCTGCAGGTCGGAAGCGGCACCAGTGCCAACGCGACGCAGCGTCACCGCCAGCTGGCGGATGCGCTCGATTTTGTTGAAAACAGCGTCGCCATTGGCCGCGCGGATGACATCGCCCAAAAGGCGGCCCAGCGACTGTATTTCCTGCCCGAGGCGGGCATCCTTTTCATCATTTGCCACGTCGGGCATCTCCCTGGAGTCTTTGCGGGGTATCCGGTATCCGACCCGGATCTCGTCTGTTGCCGTCAATCCTTGAGCAATTTCCGGACCAGCCGCGCACCGGCGGCGGGCCAGTGCCGGCACGGTCGAGGTAAGCGAACCTGCTATTCGCGGCTGTGCGAAACCATGCGTGCCAGGCGGTTGTCACGTGCCTGGCTTTCGTCGTCGGAAAGCACATGCCCGATATCGCTCGCCGACGGCAGATTGCGGTTCGCGCCGGTACGCATGGCAACACCCACCGCCAGGATGTCGATCACCAGCAGGTACAGGATGCGGCTGACCATCGGTACCTGCGTGGCCACGTCCTCGGTGTGATCCACGGCAATGGTGATGGTGGCGCGCTTGGCAAGCGGCGACTGGCTGGCGGTGATGGCAATGACCTTTGCACCACGGCTGAGCGCCGCGTCCACTGCGATGTTCAATTCCGGGATGCGGCCGGTGCTCGACACCACCACGACCACGTCTTCCTTGCCGAGCACATTGGCGGCCATGATCTGCAGGCGCGGCTCGGTGTGCGCGTTGGTAGGCAGGCCGAAGCGCAGGAATTTGTATTGCGCATCCTCGGCGACGATGCCGTAATTGCCGACGGCAAAGAACTCGATGCGACGCGCTTGCAGCAGCGATTCGATGGCGCGGTCGATGGCCGCACGATTGAGCTGATCGCGTGTTTGCAGGATGGCGCTGGCGGTGTTGCCCAGCACTTTGTCACCCAGCTCGACGGCAGTGTCGTCGTCTGTCACCTGGGTGTGCGTGACCGGAATGGTGCCGGTGAGGCTGGAAGCAAGCCGCAGCTTGAAGTCGGACAAGCCCTCACAGCCGAGCGAGCGGCAGAAGCGCACCACAGTCGGCTGGCTGACGTCGGCCGCACGGGCGATCTCGATGATCGGATCGTTGAGGATCGACCGTGGACGCGCGAGCACCAGGTCAGCCACGCGCCTTTCGGCCGGCGAGAAGTCAGTGTGCGACTGGCGGATGCGATCGAGGATGGAGCTGCCGCTGCCATGCCGACGAAGCTGGGCATCCAGCACCGCGGCCGCACCGGTGAAGGTGGCGTTGTCGGCGGTGATGACAAAGGTGGGGATGTGACCGACGTATGCGGAGAAGCGTCCCTTCGATTCGAAGCGCTTGCGGAACGGGGACGCATCGAAGTAGGCACCCAGCCTGGGAACAATGGACCCGCCGATGTAGATGCCGCCGAACGCGCCCATGGTGACCGCAAGGTTGGCGGCGACAGTACCGAGCATGCCGCAAAATACTTCCAGCGCTTCGGCGCACTCGGGTGATTTGCCCGAGAGGCCCCTTGCGGTGATTTCGGTCGCGGCAAGCGCGGGCATCGGCTTCTTCGATTTGTGCGTCAGCGCGCGGTAAATCAGTTCCAGGCCGCTGCCGGAAATGAGGCGTTCGGCGGAAACGTGCGCGTACTGCGTCCAGGCGAATTCGAGGATCGCGGTCTCGCGCGCGTCCGTGGGCGAAAAACTGACGTGCCCCCCTTCCGTGCCCAATGAAATCCAGCCGTCGTCGGCAGGGATCAAGGCTGACACGCCAAGGCCGGTACCCGCGCCGAGCAAACCGATCACGCTGCGCGCACGCGCTTCGCCGGCGCCAACTTGCCGGCACTGGTCGGGCCGCAAATGCGGCAGCCCGGCCGCCAGGGCCGTGAAATCGTTGACCACCACCAGCGTATCGAGACCGCAATCCACGCGCGTCTGCTCGATGGAAAACTGCCAGTGATAGTTGGTCATGCGCACGATGTCGCCTTCGACCGGATTGCTGATGGCAACGGCTGCATGGCGCACGCCCGTGTCTTTCACGGCATCGACATAGGCACGCAGCGCGCTGCCGAAATCCGCGTAGTCGGCGCATTTCACCGTCGACAGTCGTTCGAAGTGGCCGCGGCGCGTTTCCAGCGCGAACCGCACATAGGTACTGCCGACGTCTGCTAGGAGGCGGGCACCATCACTGAATGACATCGATGTCTCTTTTCGCGTCGTGGTGAAAGGTTGCCGGTTAACCGCTACCGGCAGTCTAGTAGTTTAACTACACTTTTCGGCTGTTGTCCGGGAATCTGAGGCACCGTTCGAGACAAATGCACGGTAAAACACCCCGCTTCCGGCAGGACCGGAACACGCCCGGACCACCGTTGCCCTATTACCGACGGTATCTGGCCCGGATGTTCGTCGCGTCGTCGCGCCACCGACCAGAAAGTCCAAGCACCTCGCAGCAAGGTCAAGCCCGGGAAACCACGCACAGCGTCGAGAAAAATGGGCAGAAGTGCAAAAACTGTTGTAGCCAAACTACATCCGGCGGTCGGCACCGCCCCAGTCCAGCGGGCCTCGATTTCGCGGTTTATGTGTGAAATTACTGGGTTGGAGGGCAACTTTCGATGAAAAAACTACTGGAAATCTGCCCCAACGACGTATAAAATCTCATGTAGTTTTGCTACTTTTCAAGACGTCCGGCTTGCCCGCTGGAACAGGTTACCGGCCGCGACAGGCGCAGGAGCGATTCATGCATCAATTCCTGCGACCGTGCCGACAACCGCTGCAGTTTGCCGCTCACACTGGAAACCTTGCGTGTGACAGGCGATATTTACCAACAAAGGACGGCGACATTGCTCGGATTCTCGGCAGTTTGGGATAGCAGTCATTCTGCAGCAACGGTGCGCTGGCCAGATGCCTTGCACGCCTTCGGTTTCGCCGCGGGAGCAGCGCCCCTTGCGATCAACAACAAAACGGCGCGTCATGAGCCTGCTTAAAACCGCATCCAAGGCTGTCGCCGTGGGTTCGAACGCCCAGTTCCCACTGCTGGTCGGGGACATCGGCGGTACCAACGCGCGCTTCGGCTGGGTTGAGGATGCCAATGCGCCGCTGACGTCGATCGAGACGCTGACCTGTGCCCAGTACCTGACTCCGGGTGCGGCGGCGGTGGACTATCTGCAGCGTTTTCACGCGGGCAAGGCGCCGGCGCGGACCTCGATTGCCATCGCCAGCGCCATCGGCAACGGCCCCATCAAGGTGACCAACAGCCATTGGGTACTCGACCCCCAGGCATTCCCGGGTGAAATTCAGACACGGTCGCTGCAGGTATTCAACGACTTTGAAGCCATCGCCCTGGTGTTGCCGCATTTAACCATCGCGGAATACAGCCTGGTTGGTGCGCCGACTCCCCGCGGCAACCTGACCATGGGCGTCATCGGACCGGGCACCGGACTGGGCGTGGCCGGACTGGTGCCGGTCCGCGACGCGGCCGGCGTCTGGCAGACCATTTGCGGCGAAGGCGGCCACGTCACGCTGGCCGGTTCCGATGAGTACCAGAGTGAAATCCTGCGTGCGGCCCGGCGCGACAACATCCATGTTTCCGCGGAGCGCCTGGTTTCCGGAATCGGCTTGCCGGCTTTGCGCAAAGCGGTAGCGGCAGTTGAGGGGCTGCCCCTCGAAGAAGACCTGACCTCCGAAGAAATCGGCCGGCGCGGCGCAGCCCGCACCGACCGGTTATCAGAAAGAACTGTGGATGTTTTTTGCTGTTTCCTCGGCAGCATTGCCGGAAATGTGGCGCTCACCCTGGGAGCGCGCGGCGGCGTCTTTATCGCCGGTGGAATCGTGCCCAAGCTCGGCGATTTCTTCGCCGGATCCGGCTTTCGCGATCATTTCGAAAACAAAGGCCGGTACCGGGATTACCTGCGTGACATCAGCACGCCGGTCATCACTGCGCCGTATCCGGGTTTGATGGGCCTGGTGCATCACGCGCGCAGCCGGCCGTAACCCAATCGCCGCCGCGACGGCGGCGCGAAAATCAGCGCCCCTCAGTCAAGCACATAGACCACAGCGGTGCGTGGCGGAACTTCGAATACGCCGGCTGCAGCATCAAAGCGCGCGGCAGTGATTGGTCGCTTGTCTGCCGCGTCCGCCCGACGATGCACCGGGTGCAATGCAAACGCCTTGCCCGCGGTTGAAGCCACGGGGACCCGGCGCGGCACCAGGTCGACGTTGATGAGATAGATCACTTCGCGAAAATTGGCGCCCGCATAGTCCGCACCGTCCAGCCGCGCGGCAATCACGGTCGGGACCTGGTTGGGTCCGGTGTTGGCGAAACTGAGGCGCTGGCGAATATCGGCCGCCGAACGCAACCTGAACAGCGTCGAGCTTGCGCGAATGCGCAGCAAGTCGCGAAAGGCGTCGCGGGTCCAGGCGATATCCTCCGCCTTGGGTCGCAATGCAGCATTGGCGAGCAGCGGCCGGATGAGCTCGTAGTCTTTGCCGTTATCCTGCTTCGGCGGCAGGCCGGTGCCGAAATAATTTTCACGATAGCGCCAATCGAGTCGATTGAACCAGTCACCGGAATCGAAACTGTTGCGGTCCAGCGATTTGCTGCGCAGGATGTCGATGCCCGCGTGGAAATAGGCGATACCCTGGCCGAACGCGGTGGTCGCGGCACCCAGAATCTGCACGCGGGCGCGCTCGGCCGTTGTGGTCGTGACCGGCAGCTTGAAAACATTGTTGTCGTAAAGCGTCTGGTTGTCGTGGTTCTCGACGTAGTTCACTACTTCTGAAGGTTCGGCAACGTAGCCTGCCGGTTGGCCGTTGTAATCGATGGCAGACATCGGCACCACATCGCCGCGAAACGTCTGCAGCGGAAAACTGCGCAGCGAGCCGGCCAATCCCACGCGAACCATGTCAGCGCTGCGCAGCAGTTCCTCCACCGGCAGTGCAGCGGGGGCATAAGCGTTTCGGTCGTAGAACAGGCCATTGATATAGCCCTGGCGCCGGAGCAGATCCAAGCCGGCGTCGGCCGGACCGCCGCCGCGCACGGCGTCGCGGGCACGATCGCTGAACGTGCCGATTCCGCTGCCATTGAGGGAAAGCTGCGAAGCTTGTTCGAAGCGCCGACCATCGGCAATTTCACCGAAATTCCAGCCTTCGCCAATCAGTTGTATGTCGCGGCCGGTCTGCTGCCGCAAAGCCGACCGCAGGCGTTCCATCGCGGCCCTAGGCTGGTGCCCCATCAAGTCGAAGCGAAATGAATCGATGCGGTAGTGCCGGGCCCAGGTCAATACCGAATCCGACATGAGCTTTTCCATCATCATGTTTTCGGTCGCCGTGTTGTCGCAGCAGGTGGACATTTCCACCTTGCCCGCAGCGTCAAGGCGCTGGTAGTACCCCGGCACAATTCGATCCAGTACGGATTTGCCGCGCTGGCCGGATGCCGCCGTGTGGTTGTAGACCACGTCCATGCCGACCCGCAGACCGGTGCGGTGCAGCGCCTGCACCATGCGCCGGAACTCGCGGATGCGCACCGCCCCATCGGCGGCATCGGAGGCATAGCTTCCCTCGGGCGCGGTGTAGTGAAACGGGTCATATCCCCAGTTGTAGCAATCACCGTCCTTCACGGCGACGACCGTTGCCTGTTGCGAGTCGCTGTCCGCGCCGCCCTTGGGCGAAGGCGTGACGCACCCCGCTTCCGGAACAGTCGCCATGTCAAACACCGGCAGCAGGTGAATATCGGTCATGCCGGCCCTGGCAAGCGCGGCCAGGTGCTTCATGCCATTGCCGGCGGGCTGATCGAAAGCGAGATACTTGCCGCGATGGCGTGCGGGAACGCTCGAGTCGTTGATCGAAAAGTCCCGCACATGCAACTCGTAAATCGTCAGATCGACTGGTGCTTTCAGCCCGGGGGACGGGTGCGCATCCCAGCCGGCGGGTTTCAAGCGCGGGTCATCAAGGTTGCCTACATAGCTGCGCGTGGAGTTGGTGGTCAGGCTGATCGAGTAAGGATCGGTAACGCGATTCCTGACCATGCCGACACCAGGCGCGTGCACATCCACGAGATAGGCGTAGTAACGGCCGCGCATGTCGCCATCGACGCGTGCCGACCAGATGCCGGTTTCAATATCGGCGGCGAGGTCAAGATATCGATTCGCCCCACGCTTGCCATCCGGATAAATGCACACGCCTACGTGCGACGCCGTCGGCGCCCACACCTTGAAACTGACCTGGCGAGGCGCGGCCTTCACGCCAAGATCATCAGCGGCGGCAGCAGCGACATAAAGGCTGTCGAGCGCGCCGGCAATTTGCAGGCGCGTTGCCCGCAGCACAATGCCGGCGGCATTCTCCTCCACCAGCACCAGTTGCTGTTTCAGCAAGGCGGCTACTGTCGCCCTGACCTGCGAGCCTGCCGGCAGCGCCAGCGTGACGCCTTCGCCAACGAACTTGAAACGCACGCCGGCCGCGGGCGAAAGCGCAGCCTCGGCTGGCAGCATGGTGATCGCAGCCGCAGCGCCACTGACCGGTGCGCCCACGACTGCCATCACGGTGCCGGCAGGATGGTGGTAAAGCTTGTAGGTCCCGCCAATAGCCGGCCCTGGCCAGCGCAGAGTGCGGTGGTCAAGCCAAACGGCTTCTGCCGCATGCAACGGTTGTGCAGCCGGCATGGCCCGCAGCGTCACCTGCGAATCCTGCACATCACACGCAGGATCGATTCCTGCGGCATGGGCCAGCGAAGCGAACAGGGACGGCATCAACATTGCAGCGATCAAACGACTCATCAGATTTCCCATCCTGGAAAGCACCAAGCCGAAGAGCGCGCGGTGGCCCGGGTCATTGGCCGTCCCACGGTTCTGTCGCGGGCCGGCGTCACATCAGCGGCGCGAACGGCCCGCGGCCCGACGCGGCCGCAACCAGGCCGAGCACGCGGCCCGGCTCACTGCCCACCATGGTCCAATCGAAGCGCCATTGCCAGTTTTTCTCGCAGGTGCCCGGGATATTCATGCGGTGACTGGCGTCGAGGCCGAGCACATCCTGCATCGGGAACACGACCGTTCTGGCCACCGAATTGCTGGCAGCACGAATCATCGCCCAGTGCACATCGCTGCCGCCGGTGGCAAGGTAGGTCCCCGCAAAAGCGCGTTCGCGTGGCGGTGCATGGTCCCACCAGCCTCTTGCCGTGTCGTTGTCATGGGTACCGGTGTAGGCGACCGTATCGGGAACATAGTTGTGCGGCAGGAACTCATGATTCCCATCCCGCCCAAAACCGAACTGCAGGATGCGCATTCCCGGGAAGCCGCAGGTGTCGCGCAAGTCGATGACATCGGGGGTGATGAGGCCAAGATCTTCCGCCACTATCGGCAACGTCCCCAGCTCGCGCGCAATGGCGGCGAACAATGCCTTTCCGGGAGCCGGAACCCAGCGCCCCTCGCGGGCGTCCGGCGAACTTGCCGGAATCTCGAAATATCCGGCAAAGCCGCGAAAGTGATCGATGCGAATTACATCCGCCAGTCGCAGCGCATGGGCGACACGTGTCGTCCACCAGGAAAAATTCTCCCTGGCCATCAGGTCCCAACGGTAGAGCGGATTTCCCCAGCGCTGGCCGAGCAGCGCCATCTCGTCGGGGGGCACGCCCGCCACGACGGTTGGCTGACAAGCGTCGTCGAGAAAATAAAGATCGGGGCGCGCCCAGCAATCGGCGCTGTGGTGGGCGATGAAGATCGGCAGATCTCCCATGATCGATACGCCACGCTCGTTGGCATAGCTCCTGAGTGCCGCACATTGTGTATCGAAGCACCACTGCACAAATTTCCAGAAGGCAATTTCCCCGGCGTGCGCGACGCGCGCGGCTTCGAGCGACGCGACATCCCGATCGCGAAGCGGCTTGGGCCAGGTCCACCAGGGCTGCCCGCCATGTGCTGCCTCGAGGGCCATGAACAGAGCATAGTCTTCAAGCCATGCCCTCTGGGCGTGTTGCCAAGAGGCAAAAGCATCCGCGTCCTGCTTCACGGCACGGGCAAAGAAGCCCTTCGCTGCCTTGCGCAACTGCGCGATTCGCCAAGGAACGACGCGGTCATAGTCGACGCTGTGCGCGTCAAATCCATCGGCAGGCAGTTCGATTCGATCCAGCCATCCGCTCGCATGCAAGGGCTCCAGCGCCACCATCAGCGGGCTCCCGGCGAATGCGGAAACGCTCTGGTACGGGGAATTGGCGGGACCGATGGGTGTCGTTGGCAGCCACTGCCAGATGCTCTGGCCGGCAGAAACCAGCCAGTCGACATAATTGCGCGACTCGGGACCAAAATCGCCGATGCCGTGTGGTCCGGGCAGGGAGGAAACGTGCAGCAGCACGCCGGAACTGCGCTTTTGCAAAATCGACATCAGGAACTCCTTGATGAATCGCTGTCGTGCAGACGCAGGACCAGCAGCGCCCGGGCGGGCGCCTCCACCCTGCCCTGCATGGCGCAAGCCGGAGCCCGGCCTGACTGAAGAAAGCTGTTGAAAGCGATGTGCCAGCGACCTTCCGGCAATGCGAAGTCCCGGCTTTCCGGCTCGGGATTGAACAGCAGCAGCAGCCGGTGTGGTTGATTGCATGCGGCCGACAGCAGGCAGGCGAAGGCAAAGGTGCCGTGATCGTGCCAGTCGTGCATTTGCATTTCTTGTCCGGCCGAGGTCAGCCAGGTCACACTCGCAAGCTGGCCGGCATCACCACGCGGCGCGAACCAGTGATCGTGGCGCAACAATGGCTCCTGCTTTCGCAGCTGGCAGAGTTCACCGACGAAATTCACCAGTTCGTTATCCGCATCGGGCCAGGCCAGCCAGCCGGTGGCATTGTCCTGGCAATACGCATTGTTGTTGCCACCCTGGCTGTTGCCGATTTCGTCACCTGCGCACAGCATCGGCGTGCCTTGTGCGAGCAACAGGGTCGCGAGCATGGCGCGTTTCACCTGGTTGCGCAGCGCCACGACAGCCGGGTCGCTGCTGGCACCTTCCACTCCGAAGTTGTCGCACAGTTCGTGATCGCGACCGTCGCGACCGTCCTCGCCGTTGGCCTCATTGTGCTTGCGGCTGTGGCTGACAAGGTCGGACAGCGTAAAGCCGTCATGTGCGGTAACGAAGTTGACCGTTGCCGCCGGGCGTCGCTGGCCGTGATAAAACAGGTCGCTCGATGCCGTAAAGCGCCGCGCCAGTTCACCGCGGCCCACGCCGCGCTGCAACCAGTATCCGCGCACCGCATCGCGAAACTTGTCGTTCCACTCGGCAAAGCGGCCGGGAAAGCGGCCCAGCTGGTAGCCATCAATGCCAGCATCCCAGGGCTCGGCGATGAGATGCACGCGCGCCAATACCGGATCCTGGCGCAGCGCCGTAAAGAAGGCGGCAGAGGGATCGAAGCCGTGCGCGGTTCGACCCAGTACCGGCGCCAGATCAAAACGAAAACCGTCAACACCCATCTCCTCCACCCAGTAACGCAGCGAATCGAGTACGAACTGGGTGACGCGCGGATGCGCCACGTTGAGCGTGTTGCCGCAGCCGGTAAGGTTTTCACAGCGGCTGCGGTCGTTGCGGTCAAGCCGGTACCAGCTGGCATTGTCGAGGCCGCGAAAGCTGATGGTGGGTCCGTGCTCGTTGCCCTCGGGCGTGTGGTTGTAAACCACGTCCATGACGACTTCCAGCCCTTTTTCATGCAGGCTGCCGACCATGCGGCGAAACTCCTCGTTGGCTGCGGCGCTATCGCTCCCGCGTCTTGCCAGCCTCGGATCGGCGCAGAAAAATCCGAGCGTGTTGTATCCCCAGTAGTTATGCATGCCGCGGTCCACCAGCGCCGGCTCATCGACACAATACTGGACCGGCAGCAGCGACAGCGTCGTGACGCCAAGCTTTCTGAAATGTGCGATGGCTGCCGGGTGCGCCAGGCCGGCATAGGTGCCGCGCAAGTCGGCCGGAATCTCCGCATGCAGCATGGAAAAACCCTTGACGTGCACTTCGTAGAGAACCACTTCTTCCGGTTCGCGTCGCGGCGGTTTTGTCAGGAACGGGATGCCATCGTATGGCGCGGCGACTGCTGCCTTGAGGGCGTGCACGCCGTTATCGCGCTGGTCCAGGGAGCGGGCGCCATCGGGGTGGCCCAATTCGTAGCCATGGTGCTCGGCGCGCCAGCCGAACTTGCCGATGATTTCACGCGCGTACGGATCCAGCAGCAGCTTGCTGGCATTGAATCGATGGCCTGCTTCCGGTTGATAAGGGCCGTGGGCACGGAAGCCGTACACCAATCCAGGACCGACCTCGGGCAAAAAGCCATGAAAAACGTTGTCGTACGGCCCGTGCAGACGGTAGCGGCGCAATTCACGGGTGCCGGTGGTGTCAAACACGCACAACTCGATGCTGCTGGCGTGTTGCGAGAACACCGCAAAATTGACACCGCCATCGCGCGCACTCGACCCGAGTGGCTCGTGGCGCCCCGTCAGAATTGACTCGGGCAGGCGATGGCTGTTGGTCATTTGACAGTCAGATCGTGTGGCATGGGCGGTATCTCAGCCGGCGGCAAGAAACAGGGTCGCCAAGGGCGGGAGTGTGAGTTGAATCGATCGGGCCCGGCCGTGCGCGGCAACCGCCTGTACCGGCAGGCGCGCCGAGCCATTGCCCATGCCGCTGCCGCCATATTCCAGCGCGTCAGTATTGATGAGCTCGGCCCACGCCTCCGGTCCTTCGGGCACACCGAGGCGGTAATCGACGCGCGGCACCGGCGTGAAGTTGGCCACCACCATCACGCAGCGCCCGGCGGCATCGCGTCGGAGCCAGGCAAATACCGATTGCTGCGCATCGTCGCCGACAATCCACTCGAATCCGCGCGACTCGCAATCGAGTTCGTGCAGTGCCGAATGGCTGCAATAGGCACGGTTGAGATCACGTACCAGCTGCTGGACGCCGGCGTGGCGGCTGTTCGCGAGCAATTCCCACGGCAACGGTTTCTCGTGGGTCCATTCGGTGGTCTGCGCGAATTCCTGGCCCATGAAAAGCAGCTTCTTGCCGGGGTGTCCCCACATGAAGCCATAGTACGCACGCAGGTTGGCGAAGCGTTGCCAATCGTCACCCGGCATCTTCGACAACATGGACCCTTTGCCGTGTACGACCTCGTCATGCGAAATCGGCAGAACAAAGTTTTCGCTGAAGGCATATATGAGCCCGAAGGTCATTTTGTTGTGATGCCATTGGCGATGCACCGGCTCCTCCTGCATGTAGCGCAGGGTGTCGTTCATCCAGCCCATGTTCCACTTGAAGTGAAAGCCGAGGCCGCCCGAGTAGGTGGGTGCGGAAACACCCGGAAAAGCGGTTGACTCTTCGGCCAGCGTAATCGCCCCCGGGCACTCGGCACCGATGATTTCGTTGATGCGTTTCAGCAGTGAAATCGCTTCGAGGTTCTCGCGCCCGCCGTGCGCGTTCGGTATCCATTGCCCGGAATCGCGGCTGTAGTCGCGGTACAGCATGGACGCGACGGCATCGACGCGCAAGCCGTCAACACCGAAACTCTCGAGCCAGTAGAGCGCGCTGCCTGCCAGGAAATTGCGCACTTCGTTGCGGCCGAAGTTGTAGATAAGCGTGTTCCAGTCGCGGTGAAAGCCTTCGCGCGGGTCGGCGTATTCATAAAGCGCGGTTCCATCGAAGCGCGCCAGCCCGAATGCATCGGTCGGAAAGTGGGCCGGTACCCAGTCCAGCAGCACGCCGATTCCCGCGGCATGGCAGGCTTGAACAAATCGGCTAAATCCTTCCGGCGGACCAAACCGCGCGCTGGGCGCGAACATACCCAGCGTCTGATAGCCCCAGGAACCATCAAACGGATGCTCACTGACAGGCATCAGTTCGATGTGGGTGAATCCGAGGTCGGCGGCATATTTGGGCAGGGTGGCGGAGAGTTCATCCCATTGCGCGAATCCGCCGCCGGCGCCGGTCCGCCAGGAACCAGCGTGCACTTCGTAAATCGAGACGGGCGCGCCGCGCGCGTTGCGGGCGGCGCGCCCGGCGGGAAGGCGCAGCGGGACCATGGGGTCGCAGACGATGCTCGCGGTCTCCGGGCGCAGTTGCGCGGCGCGGGCATACGGGTCCGCTTTCAGCGGCAACAGACTGCCGTCGGCGCCGACGATCTCAATCTTGTATCGATCACCGGCGCGTACCTCGGGAATGAACAATTCCCAGACACCAGACGCACCGCGACTGCGCATCTGGTGACGGCGTCCATCCCAGGCATTGAAGTCGCCGACAATGCTGACGCGCCGCGCATTCGGCGCCCAGACGGCGAAGCGCACGCCTGGCACCGCGTCGCCGGCACAGTCGAGCGAGACCGGATGCGCGCCCAACACCGATTGCGGGCGCAGGTGCGATCCTTCCGCGAGGTAATGAAGGTCCGCATCGCCCAACAGGACGCCGAAGCTGTACGGATCCGCCGCCGTTGTTTGCGCGCCGGAATCCCAGGTAACGCGCAAGTGGTAGGCAAATCGGTTGCGTCGGCGTGGTATGGCGCCCTCGAACAGGCCGGCATGGTGCCGCCGTTCCAAAGCGGCCACCCGCCGCCCGGATTTGGCATCAACAACCTCGACCGATACAGCCTGGGGCAGCATCGCGCGCACCCACAGGCCGCCAGCGTGGGCATGCATGCCGAGTACCGAAAACGGATCTGTATGTTGCGCATCGACCAGCGCCGCAACATGATCAGCAGAAAGCATGTAACCGCCTCATTTGCCCGGCCGACCCGGCCGCCACGCGACCTGCCTCAGTTGAGAGCCGGGCTCGCCCAGATTCTATCCATGTATTCCTCGACGGTCCGGTCCACGGAGAACGGGCCCATGCCGGCGATATTGCGCAACGCCTGCGCCGCCCACGCCTCCGGCTGGCGATACAGTGCATCGACGCGCTCCTGGGTGGCGACATAGTCGGCGAAATCCGCCATCAGCATGTAGGTATCGCGATTCAGCAGGTTGTCGACGAGGCTGCGGTACCGTTGCGGCTCGCCAGGCGAAAATTCACCGCAGGCGAGCGCATCGAGCACCCGCTGGAGTCTTCGATCCTGCTCCACGTAGAGTTTCGGGTCATAGCCCAGCGCCTTCATGTTGGCGATGCCCTCGGCACGCAGGCCAAACACGAACATGTTCTCCTCGCCCATTGCCTGCGCCATCTCGATGTTCGCGCCGTCCCACGTGCCGATGGTCAGGGCGCCGTTCATGGCGAACTTCATATTGCCGGTTCCCGATGCTTCGGTGCCAGCGGTCGAAATCTGTTCCGAAAGATCTGCCGCCGGAATGATCCGCTCCGCCAGGGAAACACCGTAGTTGGGAAGAAACACCACTTTTAGTTTTCCGCCAATGCGGCTATCGCTGTTGACGACCCGCGCCACATCATGGATCAACTGGATCACGAGCTTTGCGGTGTGATAAGCCGACGCGGCTTTGCCGGAAAAGATAACCGTGCGTGGTGTCCAGTCGGCGCCTGGCGCGGCAACCATGGCCTGATAGCGGGCGATGACGTGCAGCACGTTTAGAAGCTGGCGCTTGTACTCATGGATACGCTTGATCTGCACATCGAAAAGGCTGGAGGGATCAACCACGATGCCCAGTTCCTGGCGGATGTGGGCGGCGAGTCGTTCCTTGTTTGCCCGTTTGGTCTTCTGGAATTCGAGGCCGACGCGCTTCTGCGACGCCTTCGCCGACAACTTGCGCAGGGCGCTCAGGTCAGTGCGCCAGGCATCGCCCAAAGCAGTGTCGAGCATGGCAGCCAGATCCGGATTGGCCTGCTCGAGCCAGCGCCGGGGCGTGACGCCGTTGGTGACATTCAGGAAGCGATCCGGCCACAGTGCCGCAAAGTCCGCGAAGATCGTTTCCGTCATCAACGCCGAGTGTAGTGCCGAGACGCCGTTGACGCGGCGTGAGGCGACGATGGCAAGATGCGCCATGCGCACACGACGCTCGCCGGATTCGTCGATCAGGGACAGGCGACGGATCGCAGCCTCGTCACCGGGGAATCGGGCACGGACGCTGTCCAGAAAGCGCCAGTTGATTTCAAAGATGATCTCGAGGTGCCGGGGAAGCAGGGCCTGCATCATGTGCACCGGCCAGGTCTCGAGCGCTTCCGGCATCAGCGTGTGGTTGGTGTAGCTGGTGGCCTGCTGCGTGATCTTCCACGCGGCATCCCAGGCCAGCCCGTGCTCGTCCAGAAGCAGGCGCATCAACTCGGCAGGCGCCAGCGCCGGATGCGTGTCGTTCAAGTGAACGGCGTTATGTTTGCCAAACGTCTCAATGTCGCTGCGCTCGCGCAAATGCCGGGCCACCATATCCTGCAGCGAGGCACTGACCAGAAAATACTCCTGCTTGAGGCGCAGTTGGCGTCCGGCATCGGTACTGTCATCCGGGTACAGTACCCAGTTAAGTGTGTCCGCCGCCTGCTGATGCTGCGCGCAGGCGGCATGTTCGCCGCGACAGAACGCCGCCAGATCGATGGGTCGCGCCGAGCGCGCGTGCCACTGTCGCAATGTCGAAACGCGCTCGGTATCGTGGCCGGGAACGATGAAGTCAAATGCGTCGGCAAACACCAATTCCCTTGGCGTCCAGCGACGATGGGCCCCTTCGCTGCTGACCACACCGCCAAAACCCACTGGAAAACGGATGTCATGCCGGGCCAGCTCCCAGGGATTGCCGCCTGCCAGCCACTCATCAGGCACTTCCGCCTGGCGGCCATCCTGGATGCGCTGCGCGAACATGCCATATTGATAGCGCAGGCCATAGCCAAACGAAGGCACTTCCAAAGTTGCAAACGCGTCGAGAAAGCAGGCGGCCAGCCGGCCCAGGCCGCCGTTGCCCAGCGCCGCGTCCGGCTCGCTCTCGGTTGCCTGTGCAAGCGTGGATGCGCCGTTCTTGCCGGCAACATCGGCCAGCACGGCGGTCAGGTCCAGCGCCGCCAGCGCGTTGTTCAACGCCCGCCCCATCAGAAACTCCATGGACAGGTAGTGGACGCGTCGCCCAGTACGCTTGGCATCAGCGCGCTGCGTGGCAGCCCAACGATCAGCCAGCAGGTCGCGGCTGGCGATAGCGGCGGCCTGTAGCGTGGCCGCTGCGGTCGGGCCGTCGGTTCTCTGGGCTAGTTGTTGCCTGAATTGATTGCGAAAGGCGTCCGCAACGGCGGATTGGGGCGATCGGGATATGCCGGCCCGTTGACTCGCAACCTTGGACTCGAATGTCTTGCTCATAGTATTGTTCCTTCAGCGTGGGCACAGGTATGCGCAATCCGCTGCCCTGGACCGCGACCGCAGTGGAACCGCTCTGCGATCTGCCTGTTCGGTGCTGCATGCACTGCCGGCTTTTGACCGGAAACAAAAAACGCAGATAACATTGTATCTCGAACCAGACAAAAATGTAGTTATCCTACATTCATTAAAATATCAAAACAACTATCTTATTGAAAACATAACGAATTCTTCTGCATTTCCTCATTTCATTTGATTGTATTCGAGCCGTGTTTGATGTATATTTATTACGGCGGTGACCTGCCTGGGGCACTGTGCCTACCCATAAAAACACGACTCGGTGACGCCAAGGCGCGCTGAGCGGAGGAGTGCAGATGGCGGATGTGCGGCTCGTCAATGTGCAGAAAGCCTACGCAGGCGCGCAGGTGCTGCGGGATGTGAACCTCGAAATCCGCGACGGCGAGTTCATGGTCTTCGTGGGCCCCTCCGGCTGCGGCAAGTCTACTTTGCTGCGCATGATTGCCGGCCTGGAGGACATTACCGGCGGCACTCTCGCGATTGGCGGCAAAACGGTCAACGACGTGCCACCCGCCGAACGCGGCATCGCCATGGTCTTCCAGTCATATGCACTGTATCCGCACATGAACCTGTACGACAACATGGCGTTCGGGCTGAAGCTGGCCGGCATGCCGGCGGCCGAAATTGACCGCGCGGTGCGCAACGCCGGGCAGATCCTGCATATAGAACACCTGCTGGACCGCAAGCCCAAGGATCTATCCGGAGGCCAGCGCCAGCGCGTCGCCATCGGCCGCGCCATTGTCCGCAAGCCGGAAGTATTCCTGTTCGACGAACCACTGTCGAATCTCGACGCGGCCCTGCGGGTGCGCATGCGCTACGAATTTGCCAAGCTGCACGAAGACCTCAAGACCACCATGATTTATGTGACGCACGATCAGGTGGAGGCCATGACGCTGGCTGACCGCATCGTCGTGCTGTCGGCCGGCAGGATCGAGCAGGTGGGCACACCCATCGAGCTTTACGAGCATCCCAATAATCTGTTTGTCGCAGGCTTCATCGGTTCGCCGCGCATGAACTTCATCAGCGCCGAACTGATTCGCGCCGATGCGCAGCACGCCGTGGTCAAGCTCGCCAATGGCGCAGAGGTCGGCTGCTTCGTCGATGCGCAAAGCGGTACCCCGGGCGACAAAGTCACGCTAGGCGTACGGCCGGAACACTTCCGCATGGGCGGCGAGCACAATCGCATCGAAACCACCGTGACCTTTGTCGAGTCGCTCGGCAGCTCGACGGAAGCGTACTTCGCCTTTCCGGGCGCCGAGGCGCTGAGCTGCACACTCGATGGACGCACGCGCGTCCGTCAGGGTGACATTCTGCAACTTGGTGTCGCCCCGGAAGACTGCTACCTGTTCAATGCCGATGGCATCGCCTTTCGGCGCGTTCACGCGAATGCACGCTAAGCCGCGGCGCCAGCCTGTGCGCACCGGCCGGCTGCGCGCATTGGCCACAGCTGTAATCGTTGCGCTGGTCGCCACCCCGGCGGCAGTCGCGCAGAGTCCGTTGCAACTGAACATATGGATCAACGGCGACAAGGGTTACAACGGCCTGCAAAAGGTCGGCGACGCCTTCACCAAAGTTTCCGGCGTGCGCGTCAAGGTCGAGCACCCCGAAGGCGCCACCGACAAGTTTCAGCAGGCCGCCGCCGCCAACAAGGGTCCCGATATCTTTTGCTGGCCGCATGACCGGCTCGGCGAATGGGCCAAGGGCGGCCTGCTGACTCCCGTTCGGCCGGGCAAGCGCATCCGCGCGGAGATCGAGGATGCGGCCTGGACCGCGTTCAGCTATCAGGGAAAAACCTGGGGATACCCGCTCGCCATCGAGGCCGTCGGACTGATCTACAACAAGGCGCTTGTACCGGTGCCGCCGGCGACTTTCGACGATGTCATCAAACTCGACAAGGCGCTCAAGGCACAGGGCAAGTCGGCCATCCTGTGGGATTACAACAAGTCCTTTTTCACCTGGCCGATTCTGGCCGGCGCCGGCGGCTTCGTGTTCGCGCGCGATGCCAAGGGCGAACTCGACACGACCCGGGTTGGCGTGAATGCGCCCGGCGCCATACAGGCTGCACAGCTGCTGGAAGGCCTGGTGAAGAACGGGCAGCTGCCGCGCGGCGCGCGTTACGCCAACATGGAAGCCGGGTTCAACCAGGGCAGCATCGCCATGATGATCTCGGGCCCGTGGGCATGGGACAACGCCCAGCGCAGCAAGATCGATTTTGGCGTGGCGCCCATTCCGAGCGTCGATGGCAAGCCGGCCAAGCCCTTCGTCGGCGTACTCGGCTGCATGATCGCCTCGCCGAGCAAGGTCAAGGATATCGCCCGCGAGTTCATCGAGAACCACCTGCTGCGACCAGAGAACCTGAAGATCATCAACGATGATGTGCCGCTGGGCGTGCCGGCCAACAAGGCGCTTTATGCGCAGCTTTCGGCCAATCCGCATATTCGCGCCACGATGGAAAATGCCCGGCGCGGTGAACCTGTGCCCAACATTCCTGAAATGGGGCGCTTTTGGACGGCGATGGACGCCGCGCTCGAGGCCATCACCAATGGGCTCCAGGCGCCGGCGGAAGCCCTCAATGGTGCGGCAGCGCGCATGGTGGCGCGATGAGCGCAGCGACGAGGAAACCCGCGCATTGGCTCAAATGGCCGGTCACCTTGCTGGTGGCAGCGGCGTGCTTGTACCTGGTGTTCAGCATCTATGCGTCCGGTGAGTGGCTCGGCGCAGCCGGCGTGCTGGTGGTCTCAACACTGGGCTTCGTGGTTTATCTGTCCAATGTTGCCTTCGCCTACCGCTACCTTTTTCCCGGACTCGCGGCCATGGCGGTTTTTGTGCTGTTTCCGCTGCTGTCGACCACGCAGATCGGCTTCACCAATTATTCGTCCGCGCACCTGCTGAGCCTGGATCGCGTCAAGGCCTATCTGCTGGAACAGGCCGTTGCCGACGAAGACGGCTTGATGGACTACACCTTGCACGCCGACGGCAGCAATTTCCGGCTGATCCTGACCGCCCGCACGGAGGGTGTGCCACCGGCACAATTCCTCTCGCCCGAACTTACGCTGGCAAAATCGGGCACCCCGCCAAAAGTGTCGATGCGGGTTCGTGATGCCGCCAGTCCGCCGCTGTCACCACCCTTATCGCTGGCCGAGTTGCTCTCGCACCGCGACGCACTGCGGCAGCTGCAACTGGAGATGCCGGATGGGCGCATCCTGCATTACACGGGCTTGCGCGATTTCGGACCCCTGGCGCGGGTGTGGAACGACAACGGCGATGGTTCGCTGACCCTGGCAGAGACCGGAGCTATATACCGCGCCAACCGCGACAGCGGATTTTTCGAGACAGCTGACGGCGTGCGCGCGCAGCCAGGCTTCAAGGTCGGCGTTGGCTTTGCCAACTACACGCGAATGGCGACCGATCCGGAATTTCGCGGCCCATTCCTGTCGATCTTCATCTGGACGGTGATGTTTTCCGGGCTGACGCTGCTGTTCACGCTGGCGGTCGGCATGCCGCTGGCGGTGCTGCTCAACTGGGAAGCGTTGCGTTTTCGCGGCCTGTATCGAACCCTGCTGTTCCTGCCGTACGCCGTACCGGCATTCATTTCCATCCTCGTCTTCAAGGGATTGTTCAACCAGAACTTTGGCGAGATCAACACCATCCTGTCGGCGCTGTTCAACATCAAGCCGGCCTGGTTCGCCGATCCCCTGCTGGCCAAGGTGATGATCCTGATCGTCAATACCTGGCTCGGCTATCCCTATGTGATGGTGCTGTGTTCGGGCCTGATCAAATCGATTCCATCCGACCTCTACGAAGCCTCGGCGATCGCCGGCGCCTCGCCATTGACCAACTTTTTCAAGATCACCACGCCGCTGATCGTGAAGCCCCTGACGCCGCTGCTGATCACCATCTTCGCCTTCAATTTCAATAATTTCGTGGTGATCTCCCTGCTGACCGACGGCCGCCCGGATTACCTCAATACCAAGCTGCCCGCCGGCACCACCGACATCCTGGTGTCGTATACCTACCGCATTGCCTTCCAGGACTCCGGACAGAATTTCGGTCTCGCCGCAGCGGTGTCGACTCTCATCTTCCTGATGGTGGCGCTGATGTCGATTGCCAACATGCGGGTGGCGCGGCTCAACGCCGAGAGCAAGTAAGGGGGAATCGCCATGGCCATTGTTACTTCGAAAAACCAGCGCTGGCGCCTGCTGGCAGCGCACGTTTTCCTGTGGGCGCTCATCGCCATCACCATTTTTCCGTTGCTGGCCGTGGTGTCGATTTCGCTGCGCCCCGGCAATTTTTCAACCGGCACGCTGATCCCCACGGAAATCAGCTTCGAACACTGGAAGCTGGCGTTGGGCATGAGCTATACCGCCGCCGACGGCTCGATCGTGCAGCCGCCCTTCCCGGTGCTGCGCTGGCTGTGGAATTCGATCAAGATCGCCACCATTTCCTCCATCCTGATCGTGGCGATCTCGACCACCGCCGCATACGCCTTCGCGCGCCTCAAGTTCCGCTACAAGGGTGCCATGCTCAACGCCATGCTGTTGCTGCAAATGTTTCCGGCGGTGCTGGCGCTGGTCGCGATTTACGCCATCTTTGAAACTATCGGCAATTACGTGCCGTGGCTGGGTATCGAAACCCACGCCGGCGTGATCCTCGCGTACATCGGCGGCATTGCCATGCACATCTGGACCATTCGCGGCTACTTCGAGACCATCCCGGTCGAGATTGAAGAATGCGCCAAGGTCGATGGCGCAACGCACTGGCAGGCCTTCCGTTATGTGCTGCTGCCGATGGCGGTTCCCATACTCATGGTGGTGTTCGTGCTGGCGTTCATCGGCACCATCGTCGAATACCCGGTGGCGTCCATCCTGCTGCGCGAGGAGGCCAATCTCACGCTGGCGGTCGGTTCCAAATACTATTTGAGCGAACAGAAATTCCTTTGGGGCGATTTCGCCGCTGCCGCCGTATTGTCAGGTATGCCGATCACCATCGTGTTCCTGTTCGCGCAGCGCTGGATCGTATCGGGATTGACCGCCGGTGGCGTGAAGGGCTGATCGCCATGGCGCCCCACTCTGCGCCAATCGAGCGGTTCGCGGGCATGCGCAATTTTTCGGTGGTGGGCAGTGTCTTTCTTTCGGCGTGGCTCGCCACTGGCCTGCCACTGGCGCCGGCGCAGGCGCAGCCAGCCGTCATGCCCGCGACGCCAAACGCGATCCAGCCCTGCCAGCCCCGGCCACTGGGCAAGCGCGACCTTTACCTGCGTGGCAGCTTTAACGGCTGGGCGGCCGCCGATGCGTATCGTTTCGTTTACCAGTGCAACCGGTTTGAACTGGTCACCTCGCTCCAAGGCCAGCAGACCTTCAAGATCGGCGACGAAGACTGGTCTGTCGATGCCGACTTTGGCGCGGCCAATCCAGCCGGTAAACCACCCTGGGCGCTCGCGACCAAGGGCAAGGAAATGCACTACGATTTTCGCGGGTCCCACCGACTGGTGCTGAACATGTCCGCTTCCGCTGTCCCTGCCTCATCCTCGTCTGCCACGTTGGCCATCGAATCCTGCCCGGCCGCACCGCTGGGCGAGTCCACGCTGTTCCTGCGCGGCACGATGAACAACTGGGCAGCACTGGATGACTTCGCGTTCCGCTACAGCTGCGATGCGTACTACCTCAACGTGCGATTGCAGGGCCGCCAAGAATTCAAGATCGGTGATGCCGGCTGGACGCAGCCGGGCACGCTGGGCGGCGCCGGTGGACAGGGCGTGGCGCTTGCTGCCGGCACTGCGTCGCTGCTAGGGCGCGCCAGTGCCGATGGCGCGGGTAATCTGGCGTTTGAATTTGCCGGCGAGCACACCCTGCGCATCGCCTTTGAAAATGGCAAACCCATGCTGCACATCGGCGCCCGGACATTTGCGAGCCCGGATGAAGTCGCGGTCACCGACCCATTGGCCCTGAGCGCCAGTTTCGACTCGCGCCTCGCCGCACACAAGTCGCCTTTCGGGGCGGTGCCGGCCGGGACAGCCGTCGACTTTTCCCTCGACGCCGCGCCGGGCCTGACCAGTGCGACGCTGGTGATTGAAAAGCGGCGCATGGAGGGCAATCAGGAGCAGCTGGCGTACAGCGAGGTTGCGCGCATTCCACTGGTCGGCCGTACGAGCCCAGACGGCGAGCGCTGGACGGGACGTTACCCGTTCAGCGACCCAAGCGTTTACGGCTACTACTTCGAGGTAGTCGCCAATGGCAAAACCTTCGTGGTGCAGAACAACCGCGATTCGATCTACTGGACGCGTGAGAAAGGCAGCAACGGCCGTGGCCAGGTCGATGACATGCCGGCCGAACGCAAGCGCATCCGCCGCTTTCGCCACACCGTGTACGCAGCGGATTTCAAGGTTCCGGCCTGGGCAGCGGACGTCATCTACTACTACATCTTTCCCGATCGCTTTCGCAACGGCAACACGGCCAATGACCCGCAGCCGGGCAAACGGCGCTATCAGGACAAGGGCATCGAGTTGCATCGCAACTGGATGGACCGCCCCTACAAGCCTGGCAGCGGCGATGGCTCGGATGACACCTACAACAATGACTTCTTTGGTGGTGACCTCGCCGGCATCATCGAAAAACTCGACTACATCGCCGAGCTGGGCGCCAACACCATCTACATGACGCCGGTTTTTGCCGCGGCCAGCAATCACAAGTACGACACGGCCGACTATCGCAACATCGACCCTGCGTTCGGCAGCAACGAGGACTTCGAGCGCCTCTCGAAAGAAGCGTCCAGGCGCGGCATCCGCGTCATCCCCGACACCTCGCTCAACCACGTCGGCAGCGATTCGGTGTACTTCGACCGCTTCGGCAATTACCAGGGCAAGGGTGCCTTCGCCGGCGGCAAGATCCACCGCGACTCACCCTACGCGAGCTGGTTTCGGTTTGACCAGACCCAGACCGACCCGGACAAACAGTACAAAGGCTGGGTGGATGTCAAGGATCTGCCGGAGATCGACAAGTCGTCACCCGCGTTTCGCCAGTTTGCCTATGGCGCGCCTGACTCCGTGATGAAACTATGGCTCGAACGCGGCGCATCCGGCTGGCGCATGGATGTGGCGCCGTGGGTGCCGGACGATTTCTGGCGCGAATGGCGACGCGCCATCAAGCAATACCGGCCGGATGCGCTCACCATCGCCGAAACCTGGTTTGATGCCTCCAAGTTTTTCCTCGGCGACACCTTCGACTCGACGATGAATTACATCTTCCGCAACACGGTTCTCGATTACGCCAAGGGCGGCAATGCGAAACAGCTGTATCAAAACCTGGAACTGATCCGCGAGGTGTATCCGCCGCAATCTTTCTACGCGCTCATGAACCTGCTATCGACGCACGACGCCGCGCGCGGCCTGCATGTGTTCGGCTACGAGAATGACAACACCGATCCCGCCAGGATTGCCGAGGCCAAACAGCGCCTGCGCCTCGCGGTATTTTTTCAGATGGTGTATCCGGGCGCACCAACCATTTACTACGGCGATGAGGTTGGTGTGACCGGCGGAGACGATCCGTACAATCGCGGCCCCTACCCCTGGGCCGATCGCGGCGGAAAGCCCGATCTGGCATTGCTGGCCGACTTCAAGGCGCTCATCAGGATGCGCAAGGAGAACGCGGTCTTGCGCCACGGCAGCATATCCGCACCGCTGTTTGCCGATGATCACGTCATCGTGCTGGCGCGCCAGCTGGGCGACACCTGGGCCATCACGGCAACCAACAATGCCACCGCGCCACGAACGGTGAGCGTGACACTGCCCGATAGTGCCCAAGTCAAGAACTGGAAAAATGCCCTGACCGGCGAAACCGTGCAGACCGCCGGTCGCACGGTCTCGCTGACGGTGCCGGCGCTATTCGGGGTGGGGTTGATCAGCCGCTGACGCGTATCGTCCCGGTTTGGCGCCGTACTGCCGATTGTCGAGACTCAAGCAGTGGCGCGGCTTCTGGCACGAAAATGGCCGGAAACGCCCGCCAAATGGCGACCTGCGAGTCGGTGCGCCGGGAAAGATGATGCCTGGGTGATCAGCGCTGCCTGCACCAATTCATGTTCCTGCATGCAATTCCCACCGCAACTCCTTCCCACTAGTTCTGCGCCGATAGCCAGGCAACGCGTGCCTGGCGTTGTGCCGGCGAAGGATCGTCCAGCAAGACCAGAAACGCCTCACCCTGCGTGTTCACAATGAGTTCATATCCATAGCGGGCAAAGGCGGCCTTCAACGGCAGGGGCTCCATGCCGGCGATGTGCCGGGCGAAGAAACTGCTGGTATCACTTCCGGCGACCGCAGTTGTTGCGCGAACGAGATCGGCAAGCTCGAACGGCTGGTCACGGTGCAGCGAGAACACTTTCTGCATCGCTGTATCCAGACTGTGCTGCTCGCGGGTCGCCTCGCGAATTTGCGCGTCGAGCGCCAGCGCCGCCATCGCCCCGCCACCGTAGAT
This sequence comes from Usitatibacteraceae bacterium, assembly GCA_044229235.1. Taxonomy (GTDB): domain Bacteria; phylum Pseudomonadota; class Gammaproteobacteria; order Burkholderiales; family Usitatibacteraceae; genus UKL13-2. Next base: position 10,358 of record JBGATH010000021.1, on the reverse strand, counting down.
CCAGGCCCAGTTGGCCTTCTTGTCCTTGCCTGCCTCAGCCAGCGGCAGGCTCTTCGGACCGATGGTGCGACGCACATGACCTTCCAGCTTCTTGGTAAACAGGGCGTCATCGATCAAGTTGAGGCGTCGCAGCGTGACGATCGTCAGGTAGTCGGTAAATCCCTCCTTGAACCAGTCCATCTGCGCCTTCGGGCGCATTCCGGTACCGTTCCAGAGGTGCAGTGTTTCGTGCGCGACGATATGGCCCCAGTCGATCAGGTTGGCGCGCGTCAGCGGCATGCCGGCCAGCATGGAGTAGCTGCGGTCAAAGGCGCCGCCATCGGTCACGCCTTCATGCAGCGTGACCAGGTAGTTCGATTTCGGCACGCCACCAAACATTCTGGCGTAGGCGGCGACAGCAGGTTTCATGACCTTTTCCAGCATCGCGGCCGACGCCTTCATCGCGCCGCCAACCGCCAGCGTCACGCGCATGCCATCCTGCCTGAAGAAGCGTTCTTCGTGCTGCCCCAGCATCACAACATTGCTGAGCAGTTCGGACCCGGTGGGCACGCCAAATGAACCGTCGGGATTGCGGTTCCACGGCGTCGAGGCACGCCAGCCCGGCGGCAACTCGAAGCGCACCGTGGCGCCGGCGGTATCGTCGGGCGACAGGAACAACGCCATGCCGGTCATGAAGATCGCATCGGGTTTCACAAAGGCCGCCTCGTCAAGACCGTGCGGCCAGGGATGTCGATCGTGATCAAGCCGCAAGCGATAGCTGACCTCGACAGGCTGCCCTTTGCTTGCGGCGATTTTCCAGGCCTGGGGGCCGCCGCTCAGCGGGACCGGCGCGCCTCGATCATCTTTCGCCTGCAGGCCGGAAACAAATTTCCCCCAACCCTCGGGAAAATGCTCCGCTCCCCAATCGGCCATGGAAAGATCCTGGCTTTCGACGGTGTAGCGAAAGCTGACGCTGATATCGCGAGCGTCGGTCGAACTCACGCGAACCAGGTAGTCCGGTTTTGGTGGTGCGGCGGTCGCCATGAAGGAAAACAAGAAAAACAACAGACCAGCGACGACAGCTCTCATGGCAAATTCCGTGAACTTTGAAGCTCATATGACGCCGGACCGCGTCGATTTGGATGTTGGCGATCTCTGCACGTCGAACATGTCGGCCGATGCAGCCCTCGCGGCGCGACAATTCCCGACACCCGCAGGTGCTCGGGTTCTTGCCGGCCTTCAACTTGCGTTTAGGCGCTCTGGCGCGCCGATGGCTTGGCCATCATCGAATCAGGCGATGCGCAGTTCTTGGCGATGAATTCGGCGTGCGTCGGCATCACCTCTACGCAGCGATCGAGAACATTCTTGATGCCGCCGACAAACTCCTTCAGCTCCGCGTCGGTCAGCAGGTCCACCATCGGGTGGTAACCGCGCGGCTTGATCCCCTGCCCCCACATCACCTGCACCCAGCTGGTGATGCCGAACAGTTCATCCGCCTCGCGGAAGAACCGGCCGTTGGCGCGGAACAGCTCCGTTTTTTCCTTGAGTTCCGGCGGAATCGGCATTGTGCGGCAGTAGTTCCAGAATGACGTGTCGTCGCGCTCGGTGGCGTTGTAGTGCAGCACCAGGAAATCGCGGATGCGCTCGAATTCCCAATGTGTTTGCTGGTTGTATTTGTCGCGGTCGGCATCGCTGAAAGACTTGTCGGGAAAGAAGGTTACGAGCCGCGCGATGCTGGACTGTATGAGGTGGATGCTGGTCGATTCCAGCGGCTCCATGAAGCCGCTGGCAAGGCCCACGGCCACCACATTCTTGTTCCAAAACTTCTTGCGTCGCCCGGTCACGAAACGTAGCGTGCGCGGTTCCGCCAGCCTTTCGCCATCGAGATTTGCCAGCAGTATCGCGGTGGCTTCGTCCTCGCTCATGTGCTTGCTGGAGAAGATGTGCCCGTTACCGATGCGGTGCTGCAGCGGAATGCGCCACTGCCAGCCGGCTGGACGCGCTGTCGAACGCGTGTAGGGCGTGGGGTCGCCGGCATTGGCACAGGGCACGGCGATGGCACGGTCGCAGGGCAGCCAGTGCGTCCAGTCCTCGTAACCGGTCTTGAGCGCCTGCTCGATCAACAGGCCGCGAAATCCGGAGCAGTCGATGAACAGTTCCCCGCTGACCTTTTCGCCGCCCTCCAGAATCACCGATTCGACGTAACCGTCCGCCGCGCGCAATACGGTGCTGACAATCTTGCCTTCGATGCGCTTCACCCCGCGCTGTTCGCTGTGGCTGCGCAGGTAATTCGCGTACAGCCCGGCATCGAAGTGGTAGGCATAGGCGATATTGTTGAGTGGCGAGTTCTCGATATCGACCGAACGCATGAACTTGCCGAGCGGGGCGGCAACGGTGTTGAGCGAATACGCGCCGATATCCGGGGCCTGACCGGCCTGGTGCAGCTTCAGCCAGTAATGATGGAACGGGATCAGGCCGAGATCCTGGCCGATGCTTCCAAAGCCGTGGATATAGGAGTGCCCTTTTCGTGTCCAGTCGACAAACTGGATGCCCAGCTTGAAGGTTCCCTTGGTCCTGCGTACAAAATCGTCCTCGTCCAGTTCCAGGACCTGGTTGAAAAGCTTGATCTGTGGAATCGTTGCCTCGCCGACGCCGACGATGCCGATTTCGTCGCTCTCGATCAGCCGGATGTTGTACTCGCGGCTCAGCACTTTTGACAGCGCCGCCGCCGTCATCCACCCGGCGGTACCCCCGCCAACAATAACAATATCCTTGATGCGATTGTCACTCATGATCCTGTCCTGTCGGTCCGCAATTTCTTGCTGCATTATTGCCCCTCGCCCCTGCCGGGGGCAATGCAGGTCACAGCGTTCACCCGGTGACGCCCGCGGCCGCGAAATGGATGTTTCGCTAACGCACGGTGCGGCGGGATAAAAAAACCCTGCCGGCTCGCGCTGGCAGGGTTGGTCGAGGCGCTTCCGGCAATTACATCTTGTAGTTGATACCGATCAGCGTGGTGCGACCGTAGGTCGTGTACTGATTCGGTTTCAGCGGAATACTGTCGTAAGTACGATACGGCTCGTTGGTCATGTTGTTGATCTGGAAGAGCACCGACAGGCCTTTCAGCGAACCGGATTCGAACGCGTAGCCCACCTGGAAGTCGGCAACTTTCTCGCCCTTGATGTAGCGGAATTCGCGATCGGCACCGAAGCCCGTTACCTCGCCCACGAAATCGGAACGCTGGCGCTGGCTGATGCGCGTCGAGAATCCGTATTTCTCATAGTAGGCGGTCAGGTTGGTCACCCGGCGCGACAATCCCGGCAGCGGCTGTGTGCCACCATTCGGACCATTCGGCTTGATGCCGCTCTTGGTATCCGAATGGCTGGCCACCACGCCGAACCCATCCAGCATCGGCGATACCAGGCTAAGCGGCAGTGACAGCGTGAACTCGCTTCCGTAGATCGTGCCGCCCGATCCGTTCACCGGCGTCGAGTAGGAGCCGATGTTTGAGATGGGGGTGATCGCCGTGTTGTTCGGATAGCCGGTGAAGTCCTTGGCAATCGTGTCCTGATAGATATACGACAGCAGATTCTTGTAGAACCCGGCCACGCCGATGTAAGCCTTGTTGCCGAAATACTTCTCGTACGACAGGTCAAGTGAGTTGGCGCGGAACGGTTGCAGCTTCGGATTGCCGCCGTCGCCGCTGTACAGCCGCTTGGTGACATCGATGCTGAAGTTGTTGCTGGCACGCAATTGGTCGAGTCGCGCCCGCGCCATGGTCTTGGCGATGCCGACGCGGATGGTCTGCTCGTAGGGGAAGCTGAATGCCAGGTTCAGGCTGGGCAGGTAGTCGGTGTACTTCTTGCCATCGCTGAACGGCACTTGCACGAAGGTCGGTCCGCTGTTGTTCACGGCGTATGCGCTGGAACTTTGGTCGGTGTTGACGATCTGCACGCCCACGTTGCCGCGCACCGGAATCGTGCCCATTTCGCTGTCGATGTCCAGTTTGGCGTAAGCGACCGCAACCTTTTCCTGAACACGCCAATCCTTGTTGATGATGTCGCGGTTGTTGACGTTGCTGCGCAGGTTGTAGAGCGAGTCGAACGCGCCTTGCACGTCATAGCTCAGCACGCCGGGCACGCCGACGAATCCGAGCGAGGTCGGCGAGATCAGCAGGCCGCTCGGCACCGTGGTGTTCGGTGTCTTGAGCGTGAGGAAATACTCGTCGACGAAGCGGCTCTTTTCGCGCTTCGACACATTCACGCCAAAGTCGACCGCGCTGAACATGCCTTCCAGATCCTTCTTGGCGGATAGGCGCAGCGCCTTCTGCTCGTCGGTCACTTTCGGGTACTTGATGTAGCCGTCCTGGCCCCAGCCGCCCGAATCCAGCAGCTTGATGATGCTCGGGTCAGCATAGTTCAGGCCGTACGAGAAATTCGGCAGGCCGTCGCCGTTGGTGGTGAAACGCACCGTGTCACGCGTGTTGATCGTGCCGGCGTAGGTCTCGAGAATGGATTCGTTGCGCTTGGCCTTTGAATAGCTCAGGTCACCAACCGCGGTCCAGCCATTCTGCAGGTTGAACTTGTTGTTCCAGCCGAGCGCGGTGATGTCGTCCTTGCGCTTGTTCAGGTCGTTGCGCAGCACCGGCTTGATGCTGGTCCAGGTGCCGGCATTGACAATGCCGTTGCCGACGGTCGGGTTGCTCAGCGTGCCGCCGCCCCACTCGAGGCCGGCCTCGTAACCGCGCAACACGGTCTTCTGGTCGAACTTGGAATAGTAGACATCCAGCAGGCTGGCATAGCTGGCGTTGGGCTTGTACTCGAGCACGCCCATCAAGCCATCGCGCGTTGCCTTGGTGGAGTCACCGAATTGCTTGCTTCCGCCCAGCAGCAGCGTACCGTTCGGCACACCCGGCTTGCCTTGGGAATCGGGGTAGCCCCAGGCTTCCCAGCGCTGCACCTGGCTGGGCGACTCGAGGCGAGCATAACCCAGCGCCCAGCCGAGCTTGCGGTCAGCGGACTGGTCGATGTACGACACGCTCAGACGATTGCCGCGATCCTTCGTATCGGCATTGACCTTGCCCAGCGAGTTCTTCTCGCCACGCAGGTTCACCGCCAGAGTACGCTTGCCGAACTGGAGAGGACGGACCGTCTGCAGATCGACCGTGCCCGACAGGCCCTGGCCGATGAGCGCCGCATCGGGCGTCTTGTAGATCACCACGCTGCTCAGCAGCTCGGACGGATATTGATCGAATTCCACCGCGCGGTTGTCGCCGGTGCTGACTTGCTCGCGACCGTTCAACACGGTGCCGGCGAAGTCACCGGACAGACCGCGAATGCTGATGGTCTGGGCACGGCCTGCCACGCGCTGGGCAGCCAAACCAGGCAGGCGCGCGATCGACTCGGCGATGCTGTTATCAGGCAGCTTGCCAATGTCTTCGGCCGAAATTGCCTCAACGATGGAGTTGGAACTTTGCTTGACGGAGATGGCGTCTTCGATGCCGCGGCGGATACCGGTCACGACAACGGTATCGACGGTTTGCGCCGGCTTGGCAGCCGCTTTCTTGTCGGCGTTCTTGGCGGCTTCCTGCTTGGTCGCATCCTTCGCCGGCTCGGCTTGCTGGGCATTGGCGCTGACGGACAACAACGCCATCGCACAAGCGATTGCGATCGGACTGCGGCGGAACAAGTTCGCCTCTGTACCAGCGTGGCGCCGGCTATTCTTCTGCGTCTTCATACTTCCTCTCCTCGATTGATTTCAATATCGGGCCACAGTTGTGGCTCGCGGGACCTGAACTGCCATTTTTTTGAAGCCTAATTTCGGGCGAGTTTGTAATAAAACTATACGGTTGTCAACCGCAATATTTTTAGCGTTACGAATCGACAAACTGGCATTAAGCTTATGAATTAATAGGGTATTTACCGCGGAAGTGCGGGCTTTTCCGCCAGAAATTGCCGGAATATCGCGCCGACTTTGTACGAATAATGTAGTATTCCTACAACAATTACCGCGTCGATAATCCGCAACAATGACCATTCCGAGCCTGAACAGACGATTTCACGTTCCGTGAACTCCACAACGCCTGCCAACCTGAGCGACCCAGATGCATGCTGACCATGAAAGTCACGCGCCAGCCCGGCGCGATCAATCGAGATTGATAGCGGGGATGCGGGCGGGTGGCCGCGTGTCCCGCTGCAATGGTTTGCCGCGCACCGCCGCGGCTGCGTTTGCCATCGCCGCGCTGACAACAGCTTCAGGAGCAAACACCGCAGCGCCGGCGACAGAACCGGCAAAGGCTATTCAAAGCATTGCCTCATCGCCGGAAAAAGCTGCGCTCAAGCTGCATGTTCCGTCACCGGATTGGCGCGACCAGATCATTTACTTTGTGATGACCGACCGCTTCAACGATGGCGACCCGGGCAACAACGATCAGGGCGCCGGCGAGTTCGAGGCGAGGAACAACAGCAAATACAACGGCGGGGACCTGCGCGGCATCGAGCAGAAAATCGATTACATCCGCGGCCTCGGCGCAACCGCCCTCTGGATAACCCCGCCCGTAGCCAACCAATGGTGGGACCCGCAGCACCAGTACTCGGGTTATCACGGCTACTGGGCCGAGAACTTCAGGGCCATCGACAAACACGTCGGCAACCTGGACGACTACCGGCGCCTGTCCCACGCCTTGCACAGCGCCGGCATGTACCTGGTGCAGGACATCGTCATCAACCACACCGGCAACTTTTTTTCCTACGGGAAGAACTGGCGCGCCAACGACCCGGCGTTTGGCTATCAGCCCAACCCGGGCTCCTTGCCGGTTGCGCGACCGAGCCAGCCACCGTTCGACATGAACGATCCACGCGATCCCGCGCAGCGCAAGGCCGGCATTTATCACTGGACGCCGGAGGTGGCCGACTATTCGGATATACATCAAGAACGCAATTTCCAGATGGCCGGGCTCGACGACCTGAACACCGAGAATCCGCGGGTGCGCGCGGCCCTGCGCGACAGCTACGCATACTGGATACGTGAAGTGGGTGTCGATGCCTATCGCGTCGACACCGCGTTCTACGTGCCGCCGGACTACTTTCGCGATTTCCTGCATGCAAAGGATCTGCGGCAACCCGGTATCGCCGAGGTGGCCCGTCAGACCGGTCGCGACAACTTCCTCGTGTTCGGCGAAGGTTTCGGCATGGACGCGGGTCGTCAAGACAAATACACCCGCAAAATCGAGCGCTACATGACCGGCGCCGACGACCGCCCGTTGCTGCCCGGCATGATCAATTTCCCCCTCTATGGAACCGCCGCTGATGTATTCGCGCGGGGGAAGCCGACCGCTGAGCTCGGTCGCCGCATCGAGCAAATGATGCGCATCCACCGGCGCCCTCACCTGATGCCGACCTTTGTCGACAATCACGATGTCGATCGCTTTCTCGCCGGCGGCTCGGTGGCGGCGCTGAAGCAGAACCTGCTGCTGATCATGACCCTGCCCGGCATCCCGACGATCTACTACGGCACCGAGCAAGGGTTCGTGGCACAGCGCGCGGCGATGTTCAAGGCCGGTTTCGGATCCGGCGGTCGCGACCGCTTTGACACCGATGCGCCGTTGTACAAATACATCCAGGCCGTCGCCAAATTGCGCACGTCAAACAAAGTGCTGTCGCGCGGGACGCCATCTGTGCTCAAGCAGAGCGAGGCCGCGGCGGGTCCATTTGCCTACCGCATGTCGCTGGGGCCGGAACACGTGCTGGTGGCGTTCAACTCCGCGGCTTCCGAGGTGCTGCTCGATAACGTCGCCACCGGATTGCCAGCCGGCACCCTGCTGCGCGGCGCGTTCGCCATCGATGGCGCGGTGGAAGACGCCATCGTCGGGACCGGCGGTCTTCTGTCGGTGAAACTGCCGGCGCGTGCCGGCTTTGTGTGGCGCGCCGATGGAAAGGCAAGCATTCCTCCCCGCAACGAGCAAATTCGCATCGATCCCCTGTCGCGCGGCGTCCAGAGCAAGGACTTCTCCGTCTCCGGAAGCGCTCGCAACGCCAGTCGCGTCAAGCTGGTGGTGGATGCCGATTTCGCTGCAGCACAATCAGCGACCGTCGATGCAGCAGGACGCTGGTCGGCCACCGTCGACACCAGCCGCATGATCGATCCGGTGATCCCGCACAGCCTGGTCGCCATCGCCGAAAACGAGGCCGGAGCGCTTGCAGCCGTATCAACGCCGCAAACATTTCGCGTAGCGCGCCGCTGGACGACCCTGGCAGAGGTGGCCGATCCGGCAGGCGATGACCGCGGACCCACCGGCCGTTACCTGTATCCCACCGACCCGAGCTGGGGCACCAACCGCCAGATGGACCTGCGCAACATCAAGATTTCCGGCAGCGGCGGCGCCCTGCGCATCGACCTGGGAATGCACAAAGTGACCGCGTCATGGAATCCGCAAAACGGCTTCGACCATGTCGCCTTCACCATCTACATCCACCTGCCGGGTCGTCCAGTTGCCGAAGCCATCATGCCTCTGCAGAACGGCTCCTTGCCCGACGGCATGCGCTGGAACGTCCGGCTGCGCGCCGGCGGCTGGTCCAACGCGCTGTTCTCAGCTGAGGGAGCGAGCGCCACAGCGGAGGGCACCATCGTCACACCCGGTGCTGACATTCGCGTCGATGGCAAACGCAACACCATCTCATTCATCATTCCGGCGGCGGCGCTGGGCAACCCGTCGTCACTTTCCGGTGCGAAGGTTTACATCACCACCTGGGACTACGACGGCGGCTATCGGTCGCTGGCCACGCAGGCGTCCGGCCATGGCATGGGTGGCGGCGATGCCGCGGCCGGGCCGCTCATCATGGACGACTCGCCGGTCATCACGCTGCATTGACGAGAGCCGATTGAACAAAGAGTCCAGGCGGTCACCACACGACCGCGACGCCGTCCCCACGCCGATTTCAACACCGCGCGGCTTGTTGTCGATCGCCGGGCCCCTGTTTCTGGAACTGCTGCTGGGAATCGGCATGGGCCTCATCGGCACCAGCCTGGCCGCGCATATATCCGACGCATCGGCAGCCGCCTTCGCGCTGGGCAATCACGTTTTCGGCATGCTGTTCATGCTGTTTCGGGTGATCGGTGCCGGCGTCAGCGTGGCCATCACGCAGAGTCTGGGCAGCGGCCGCACGGCTTTTGCCCGCCGCATCGCCTTCGCGGTGCTGGGCGCGAGTACCTGGATCGGCATCGTCACCGCGGTGCTCGCGGCAACCATGGCAGCGCCTCTGATGCGCGTCATGAATGCGCCGCCCGAGGTGATGCCGCTCGCCGCCGGCTTCCTCGCCATGCTCGCCCCCGCGCTGTTGCTCGATGCGTGGTTCGCGTCCATGTCGAGCGTGCTGCGGGCGAACCTGCAGAACCGGCCGGCGCTGGCGGTCGTGTGCCTGAGCAATGTCGCCCACCTGCTGCTGGCATGGCCGCTGATGTTCGGCATGGGTCCGGTGCCGGCGATGGGCCTGTACGGCTACGCAGTGGCGCAGATCCTCGGGCGCGGCATCGCGCTCGCGGCCAATCTGGCGCTGTGGCGGGGGCGCCTGGACCTGCGGCCACGCTGGCGGGACTGGCTGAGGATCGAGTCGGCGCCGCTGGCTCCGGTGCTGCATATCGGCCTGCCGGGTGCAGCCGAGACCATCGCCTACCGGCTGGCTTTCATGGTCAGTATTGCCACTGTCGGATTGCTCGGCACCGAAGCACTGGCAACCCAGGCGTACGTGCTGCAAATATCCTATGTCGCGCTGATCTTCGGGCTGGCCACCGGCGTGGCCGTAGAGATCGCGGTTGGGCACCTCATCGGCGGTGGCCATCTGCACAACGCCAGCCACCTCGTTCGTCGTGCCACGCTGATCGGTCTTGCCATCAGTGTGGTCGCGACGTCCATATCTGCGCTGGTGGCACCGTGGACGCTTGCGCAGTTCTCGCAGAATGAAAAAATCATTGCCGCCGGAACCGCGTTGCTGTGGTGGACCGTGCTGCTTGAACCCGGCCGCACCTTCAACCTCATCGTCATCAACGCGCTGCGCGCCACCGGCGACGCGCGCTACCCGGTGGTGGCCGGGGCTGCATCCATGCTCATCGTGCTGGCCGGCGGAAGCTGGTTTCTCGGCGTTTACCTTGGGCTGGGATTGGTCGGCGTGTGGCTGGCATACGCGGCTGACGAATGGATTCGCGGCCTGCTGATGTGGCGCCGATGGGTGACACTTCGCTGGATACCGCATGCACGCGCCACCCATCGTCGGCTGATGCGGGAATCTTCGGGTGCATGAATCGCTAGATTTGGCGACGCGATTTCATCGCTGCTTCGCGAGGTCGAGAGTTCGATCCGTAATTCCACCAAATAAAAAACGGGG
>JBGATH010000072.1:0-11058 GCA_044229235.1 Usitatibacteraceae bacterium | reverse complement strand
CATTTAGCACCGGCATCACATCCGCTGCGCGGATATGAGCCTCACTGAAAGCTTCCAAGACTAAAACGACGGGGGAAGCTTTTAGCACCGGCATCAAATCCGCTGCGCGGATATGAGCCTCACTGAAAGCTTCCAAGACTAAAACGACGGGGGAAGCTTTTCGTCGTGGATGGTGATGGTCTTTTGCTCGACCGAGATGTAGCCGCGATCGGAAAGGTCCTTGAGGATGCGGTTCACCATTTCCCGGGAGGCGCCGACCATGTTGGCGATGTCCTGCTGGGATAGCTTCTCACCCACAATCAGCTTGCCATTGCTGTTGATGGCCAGTTCCAGCAGCGTATTGGCGACGCGGCCATAGACATCCATCAGGGCCAGCGTCGAAATCTTGCGATCGGCATCGCGAAGACGCTTGGCCAGCGCCTGCATGACGGTCGAGCCGATGCGCGGCGCGCGTTCCAGACACATCTCGAAATCCGCGTGCGAGAGTACGCGGAAAGTGGACGCTTCCAGAGTGGATACCGATGCGGACCGGGGCTGGCTGTCGATCAGCGACATTTCGCCGAAGAAATCGCCGGGGCCGAGAATCTTGAGAATGATTTCACGCCCGTCCTCGTCGCCAATGAACACCTTCACGCGCCCCGCGGCGATGGTGTAGAGCGAATCACCGACCTCCCCTTCGGTCAGGACAACCTGCCCCTTGGGAACGTGCTTTTCCATCGCGACGGCTTCCATGACACGCAAATCGTCGTCGCTGACGTCCTTGAAAAGCGGGATGGTACGAAGCATTTGGACTCCCGGTCACGAGAAGGATCTGAGACGCCCGCAATCGCTGCATTCTGGCGGCAGCCACCCGGGCAGTTCTGTTCGACGAGCGCGTTGTCGAAAAATCATTTTCGCACAACTCGCGCCAGCCACGTCGCGACGGCATCTACAGTGCTGACCCGGCGGTCAGATTGAAAACCCCGGCCAGCGCCCCCATTTTCAAGACTATCGGTGCGCTGCCGGGCCGGGCGGCGACGGGTCGCTCGGCTAAAATAGCGACAAATTCAACCCGAAAGCCCAATATGTCCACCCAGCACCATCGCCTCATCATTCTCGGTTCCGGTCCCGCCGGATATTCGGCAGCGGTCTACGCAGCCCGCGCCAATCTCAATCCGGCGCTCATCACCGGAATCGCCCAGGGCGGCCAGCTGATGACCACCACGGACGTGGAAAACTGGCCGGCCGACCCTGACGGCGTACAAGGCCCAGAGTTGATGGAGCGCTTCCTGAAACATGCGGAGCGATTCAACACGCAGATCATCTTCGACCACATCCACACAGTTGACCTGAAGAACCGCCCGTTCACACTGCAGGGCGACAGCGGCACCTACAAATGCGACGCGCTCATCATCGCCACCGGCGCGTCTGCCCAGTATCTGGGCTTGCCCTCGGAGCAGGAGTTCATGGGCAAGGGCGTGTCGGGTTGCGCCACGTGCGATGGGTTTTTCTACAAGAACCAGGATGTGTGCGTGGTTGGCGGTGGCAATACCGCGGTCGAGGAAGCGCTTTACCTCACCAACATCGCGAGGCACGTGACGGTGATCCACCGCCGCGACAAGTTCCGCTCGGAGAAGATCCTTGCCGACCGGCTGATGGCCAAGGAAAAGGAAGGCAAAGCGACTATCCTCTGGAATCACACGCTCGATGCGGTGACCGGCGACAAAACCGGCGTGACCGGTGTGCGCGTGAAATCCACTGTCGATGGCAACACCCGCGATCTGGCCGTCAAGGGCTGTTTTGTGGCGATCGGCCACAAACCGAACACCGACATCTTCGAGGGCCAGCTGGATATGGCCAATGGCTACATCGTTACCAAATCCGGCAACCAGGGCAACGCCACGGCGACCTCGGTACCGGGCGTATTCGCCGCCGGCGATGTGCAGGACCACGTCTACCGGCAAGCAGTAACCAGCGCCGGCTCGGGATGCATGGCTGCGCTGGATGCCGACAAATACCTCGAGTCATTGCACTAACCCGCATAGCGGCAAACTGCAAAAGCCCAGCATTGGCGGGCCTTCCAGGCCAAAAAGCCTTGGAGAGGCGCGCCAGTGCTGGGCTTTTGCCTTACTAGCAAAGATTGTCGCCTGCCGCGCGGAACGTCAAAGACCCAATGTGCTGTCGCGTCGGAACCCGTCGAAACTACTCCCGCCAATTCACCAGATCCAATCTGACGCCCAGTAGCACCAGGACGTGTATCACGCTGCCCCCAGCCACCATTTCAGCAGCCACAGCACGGCCATGCCGACCAGCAGCGTGCCAAACACGCTGCGCGTCCGCAGCGCAAACAGCATCGCCGCCAGCGCCGCGGCGATCCGCACCCAGTTGAACATGTCGCCGGCCGGCACATCGCGCATCAGTACCTCGGGCAAGATCAGCGCGGGCAGCACCGCGGCACCAACGTACTTGAGGCATTCAAGCAACCAGGCCGGCAAACGCGTGTGCGGGGGCAGCACGATGAACGACGCGCGGATCGCCAGCGTTACCGCGGCGGCGCCGATCACGGTGAGCCAGGCCAACCAGCCACTCATGCGCGGCGACCGATCATTGCACTTCCCCTGACCGCGGAAAATAGTAATCGAGCGCCACGCCGACCACCACGCCGGTGACCGCGCCCACGATCAGGCCCATCTTCAGCGGCAGGCTGACACACCAGGTCGCCGCGATTCCCGCGCACACCGCGACCGCCCAGTGGTTGCGTGTCTGCAGTACCGGCAAAACCAGCGACAGGAAAATCAGCGGGATGGCGAATTCCAGAGACCAGCCGGCCGGCACCATGGTGCCGGCGAACACACCGACTGCGACCGCCAGCTGCCACATCACCCACATGAAACTGGTCGCGCCAAGGTAGTACGCATCCATCTCGCTCGGCAGTTCATCCGGACGAAATTTGCTGGTGACGAGCGCAAACGCATGGTCCGTGAGCAGATAGGCAAACAGCCAGCGCCGCGGCGCGCTGCTGTGGCGAAAGTAGGGCGCGATGGCGGCGCTGTACATCATCATGCGCAAATTCACCACCATCACCGTCAGCACGACAATACCGGCAGGCGCGCTTTGCGCCATCAGCGAAATCGCCGCAAGCTGGGACGCGCCGGCAAATACCAGAATCGACATGCCCATGGCCAGCCACGGATCCATGCCGGCACTCGTGGCTGCAGCACCCGTGATCAGCCCGAACGGGATATTGCCGAATATGCCGGGCGACTGGTCGCGCATGCCGGCAAGAAAAGATTCGCGGGGGGTATGCAAGGGATCGGTGAAGGTGATGGCCACCCGCACGCCTGCGGGGGGTTTTTTTTGATTTTCGGGCGTGCTGCCATTGTAACCGCGCGGCCCGTAGTGGCCGTGCGAAAATCAGCGCATGGTTCTATACGCGCTCACGATATTTGTTTCGGCATTCCTGCTGTTCCTGATCCAGCCGGTGATCGCCAAGCAGATCCTGCCGTGGTTTGGCGGCTCGGCCGCGGTCTGGACCACGTGCCTGGTATTTTTCCAGTGTGCGCTGCTGGCCGGCTACTTCTATTCCGACTGGACCACACGCCGCCTCAGCATGCGGCAACAAGCTGCGCTGCACGTCGGGCTGGTGCTGGTCGCGCTGGTGCTGCTGCCGATCATCCCGGAAGCGACATGGAAGCCGCAGGGCGATGAAGCACCCAGCCTGCGCATCCTGCTACTGCTTTCCGCGACCATCGGGCTCCCCTACTTCCTGCTGGCCACCACCAGTCCGCTGGTGCAGGCCTGGTTCGCGCGCGCCTACCCCGGCGCCAGTCCGTACCGATTGTTCGCCCTGTCCAATTTCGCTTCCATGCTGGCGCTGCTGGGCTATCCGTTCCTCATCGAACCCTGGGTCAGCACGCGCCACCAGGCGCTCGGCTGGTCCATCGGCTTCGGACTGTTCGCGCTCCTAATCGCCGCCTCGGCGTGGTTCGGCATGCGTGCTGCGGCATCCGCTGCGCGGACAGAAATGGGCAGCCTCGGATCATCGGTGCCCACCTCGCCGCCAACCTGGGCCGAGAACACGGTCTGGATCGCTTTTTCCGCGCTCGGCTCGATTCTGCTGCTGGCGGTGTCCAATCACCTGACGCAAAACATCTCGTCGATTCCGCTGCTGTGGATCGTGCCGCTGGTGCTCTACCTCATCACCTTCATTCTTTGCTTTGACGCCAAGGAGGGCCGCACCGGCTGGTATCAGCGCGCGTTGTTCCTGCCCTTGCTGGCCGCCGCAGTACTCGCCATGTCCTGGACGCTTGCCGACAAGGACATGCATTTCAAGCTTTACTGGCAAATTGGCCTGTTCCTCGCCGGTCTGTTTATCGCCTGCATGGTGTGCCACGGTGAGCTGGTGGCGCGCAAGCCGCACCCGACCTATCTCACACAGTTCTACCTCATGGTGTCGGTGGGCGGGGCGCTGGGCGCGCTGCTGGTGGGAGTGGTCGCTCCGCTGACATTGCCGGCGTACTTCGAGCTCGAAATCGGCATCGTGCTGATCGCCGCGCTGGCGACCTGGTCGATGTGGCGCAAGCTGCACATCGGTTTCGTGCTGATCGGCGTCATCGTCACCGGTGCCGCGGGGTACGCCGCGGCGTACACCATGGCGCAGTTTCGCGAGGATGTGGTGGTCATGTCGCGCAACTTTTACGGCACGCTGCGCGTCAAGGAATACAACCCGCCGGACGTACAATATCGCAAACGCTCCCTCGTGCACGGCGCCATCCTGCATGGCGACCAGTACATGGACCCGCCATACAACCGATCCGCGACCACCTATTACAAGGCCGCGTCGGGCATCGGCCGCATCCTGCTGCTGAAGGAGAAACTGCATCCCAATGCGCCCCGGCGCATCGGCGTTATCGGCCTCGGCACCGGCACCATCGCCACCTATGGCAACAAGGGTGATGTCATGCGCTTCTACGACATCAACCCGGAGGTGGTGACCATCGCCAAGCGCGACTTCACGTACCTGAGGGACAGCGATGCCAGCATCGAGATTTCGCTGGGCGACGCGCGCCTCAGCCTCGAGCGCGAGCCGCCACAAAACTTTGACGTTCTCGCCATCGATGCGTTTTCCAGCGACTCGATCCCGGTGCACCTCATTACCCTGGAAGCCGTGCAAATATATGAAAAGCACCTCAAAGCGGATGGCGTGATCGCATTTCACGTCTCCAACCGCTTCCTCGACCTCAAACCCGTGGTGCAGCAGATCGCTGAAAAACGCGGATTGCATCTGGCGTGGGTGCGGGATACCTATGATGATGGATCCACCACCAGCGACTGGGTGCTGCTGTCGCGGGTCAACAGCCAGTTCCTGAAATCGGAAATCCTGGATGCGTCCTACATCATTACGCCGCAAGCCGGTTGGCGCCTGTGGACGGACGACTTCAACAACCTGGTGCAGGTGATGAAGTGACACCCGACGAAGTGACAACCGGCCGACGGTCGCGCCGCTAGGCGATGTTGCCCGATACGCCCATGCACCTGCGGCTGTGGCGACACGCCGGCGCCGCCGTGCCGTTGCAGATCGTCGCCGTCATCGCCGGCGGCCTGGCGCTGGATCGGGCGCTCGGCTGGCCCGGGCAGATCCTCGCGATCCTGTGGACTTTCGCCGTGTTTGCCTGGCTGTTCCGGATCGCCGCCGCCGAGGAGCGGCGGGTACTCGTGCTGTGCACGTTGATCGCCGGCTTTGGCGAGGTGGTGCTGTCGCTGGTGTGGGGACTTTACGACTACCAGTTTCACAATGTGCCGCTGTTCGTGCCGCCGGGCCACGCCCTGCTCATGACGCTCGGGCTGGTGGTCGCGCGGCGCGTGACCATGTCTGCAGTGTGGCTGGTGTCGGTGGGCGCGGCGCTTTGGGCTATTTACGCGTGGATCGCCGGGTTCGATCGCTTTGGCGTGGCCCTGTTCGGCGTCTATGTGATCTGCATCGCCACCAGCGGCGCACGCGCGCTATACGCCACCATGTTCGTTCTTGCGCTGGTGATGGAGTTGTACGGCACGGCGCTGGGCAACTGGCGCTGGCAGGAATTTGCCCCCGGCCTTGGGCTGACGCAAGCCAACCCACCGTTCTCGGCCGGCGCCTTCTATTGCCTGCTGGATTTGCTGGTGCTTGCAGCGTTGCGGGTATTTTCGCCGGGGTTGATGACGCGCGATATTGCCGCCGAAACGGCACTGCATAGCGGGAAGCCAGACCGTTGAAAGTCAAGCACTGGCGCGGCTCGCAGGCCGAAATTCCGCCAGGAGGCGCGCTGGTGCTGGGGTTTGGCGTGTTCGGTTCGGCAATGAATGGTGTGACCCCATTTCTTGAAGCGGATTTGCCCTTAAGCGTCGGAACATCAGGTGAAACCGTAGGTTCGCCGACAGCAAATGGTCAGTTTCACCTACGCAAGAGAAAAGCCCCGGCACCGGCTCTCCTTTCAGGTAGAAGCTGGCCGAAACACCCATCAGTGCTGGAGTATCCATTCTCCGTCCGCACCCTGTTCAGCGCGTTGCCTTCAACTGAAGCAGACCCAGCCACGCAATCCCGGCCCACACCAGCGCGCGAAAAATCATCGCCGCGACAGTACGCGTTTCGAATTCACCGCCCAGCCATACATGAACACCAAATGCGGCAAATACCAGCACAGTAGACAGGGCTATCAGCGCTGACAGCTCCGCCGCCCAGCGTTGGCGGAACCACAGGCCGGCGCCCGCCGCAACGTAGCAGAATCCGGCAAGAAAATTGAACCAGAGGACAAACGAGACGGTGGCGCCAGCGGCTACTTTTGGTGCATCACCGCCGAACAGGACGCGGCCGCCGGCCGCGACGGTCAACGCGCCAAACAGGGTACCGACCGTGGCGGCTGCGCGAAGCAGGTGATCTCGTCCGGATGTGTTCATGGTCTCATCACCCTACAGGGCTCGGCCTTCGCCGGCCTCTTCAAATGTCTTGCCGTCACGAATGTGATAAATCCGCTTGAAGGTCGGGATGATTTTTTCGTCGTGCGTGACGACGATGATGGCCGTGTCGTGCTGCGTGGCCATCTGCTTGAGGATACGCATCACCGCCAGCGCACGTTCGCTATCCAGCGGCGCGGTGGGCTCGTCGGCCAGGATCACCGGCGGGCTGTTGGCCAGCGCGCGCGCGATCGAGATACGCTGTTGCTCGCCACCGGAAAGTTCGGACGGCTGCGCATTCGCGCGGTGCCCGACATCGAGCGCATCCAGCAATTCGCGCGCGCGGGCACGCGCTGCGGCGTTGCTGCGACCTGCCAGCATCGGCAGCAGTGCGACGTTGTCTGTCACATCCAGGAACGGGATCAGGTACGGCGCCTGGAAGACGAAGCCGATACTGTCGCGGCGCAGCGCGCGCAGGTCCGGGATTTTCCAGCCGTTGTCGTAAATCGTCTGCCCACCCAGGATCATGCGCCCCGCCGTCGGTTCAATCACCGCGCCGAGGCACTTGAGCAGGGTGGTCTTGCCGGATCCGGATGGTCCGACCAGGCCCACCACTTCGCCGGGTGCCACCGACATGGTCACGCCCTTGAGTGCGTCGACGGCGGTATCGCCCTCGCCATAGCGCTTGCGAAGGTCTTCGACGAGTATGCCGTTCGCTGCCAACTTAGCCGCCGATCGCCGTGGCCGGATCGACCTTGAGCGCAACCCGTATCGCCAGCGTACTGGCCAGCGCGCAGATCACCATCACCGCCACCAGCCCGCGTGCGGCATCGCCAGATTCCAGCAACACATACTTCGGAAACACCGGTGCCCAAAACGTCGCGGCCACCTTGCCAACGATGAAACCGATCAGACCCAGTCCCATGGCCTGTTGAAGAATCATGCCGGCGATAGTCCGATTGCGGGTGCCGATCAGCTTGAGCACGGCAATCTCGCGGATCTTGCCCAGCGTCATCGTATAGATGATGAAGGCGACGATGGCCGCGCTGACAATGGCGAGGATGACCAGGAACATGCCGATCTGCCTGGCGGACGTCGCGATCAGCTTGGCGACCAGGATTTCTTCCATCTGCACGCGGGTAAATGCCTCCAGATGCTTCCATCGGCGTATCGGCCCGGCGACTTCGTCGGCAGAATGCCCCGGCAGCACCTGTACCAGCACGGTGTTCACACTGTGGCTACTCGACTGCGACGCCAGCACTGCCTCCAGCAGTCCGGGCACGCCGGGACGGTTGAGGCCGGGGTTCGCTGCGGTACGTGCCCGGTCGTTCAGAATGGCGTCGTTGTCCTTGAGAAACTGCGCTTCCTGCGCATCCTTGAGCGGTATGAACACCATCGGGTCGCCACCCGACGAGACCATACGCTGCGTCAGGCCGACCACCTCGTAGTCGTGACGCCGGATACGAATGCGATCGCCCAGCCGGAAACCGGTACGCACATCGGCCACCGCCTCGTAATGGCTGCGGGTAATGTGTCGGCCCGCGATCAGGTAGCCAGGTTCGCCCGGCTGGCCCGGCTCGAAGCCGACCACCATGGCGCGCACATCGGTGTCGCCTTTCCTGACCTGCATCGTCAGGTACGTAACGTTGGCGGCGCACGCCACGCCTGGCAGGCTGCGCAGGCTGCGAACCGCGTCGTCGCGCAAACTCGATGATTCCGCGTAGGGCCCTTGCGTGTCCTGCTGTACCACCCACAGGTCTGCGCCGCTGTTGTTGAGCAGCGCGCGCGCGTCGTCCACCATGCCGCGATAGACACCGGCCATGGTCAGGGTCACGCCGATCAACAGCCCGAGTCCGATTCCGGTAAGCACAAATTTGCCCCACGAATGCAGGATGTCGCGGCCGGCGAGGCTGATCACGGGCTGGTCCCCGAAATAGCGTCGACTATCTTGATGCGGCTGTCGGCATTCAACTCCTTCTCGCTATGGACTACCACCTGGTCTCCGACTTTCAGGCCATCAAGAATCTGGACCTGGCCATCCAGGCTGGCCGATCCGACGCGCACGGCGACGAAGCCGAGTTTGCCGTCATCGATCCGCCATACCCCCGTTTGATTGCCCCGCCGCTTGATACTCGCGTTGGATACCAGGAGGGCCGGCGCGGTGCGACTAAGTTGAAGCGTGATCTCGGCCAATTCGCCGACCGAGACACCGGTGGGTATGGTGTCGAATGCCACCTGCGCAACCCGCTCCTCGGTGATGCTGTCACTGACTGCCTCGACACGCGCAACCTTTCCGGGAAGCGGCTGGCCTGGCTTCGAGCGCAGGACAATCTGCGCGGGAAGGCCCGCGGCCAGGCCCGCCGAGCGCCCCTGGTCCAGCCGCAGCCTGACCCAGAGCGACGACGGTTCGATCATCCGCAACACCGGCTGGCCCGCGACCACGGTCGAGCCCGGCTCGGCATCCCGGCTGATCACCACGCCATCTACCGGCGCCACCAGCCGCAGGCTGTCGCGTTGCTGTTTCAGCCCCTCCCATTCGGCTGCGAGGCGATTCAGATCCTGGCGCGCCGCAGCCAGGTTGGCGTCAGCAACGTTGGTTGCCGCATCGGCCGATGTCTGCTCCTGAAGACGGCCTTCCAGTGCCGACGGGCTGACGAAATTCTTCGTCGCGAGGTCGGCAAATCGCCGGGTGTTGGCGGAGGCGAGTTCTTTTTTCGCCAGCATGTCTCGCCGTTGTCCCTCGGCCGCCGCAACCACACTGTTTGCCCGTGCCTTCGATGCGTCCAGCGCCGTCATGCGCTGGGCAAAGTCGACCGGGTCCATTTCAGCAAGCAACTGACCGGCCTTGACCGGCTCACCGACATCGACCGCGACCCTGAGCACGCGGCCGGCAGCGATTGGACCAATCAGGTAGGAACGTCGCGCTTCAATGGTTCCAATGCCGAACAGGGCCGGGACGAAACTGCCCGTCGCCGCTGTTTCCACAGTGACGCGGGTCGGTGCCAGCGGGCCCGCGCGCATGACCACGAATACCAGCGCGCCAACCAACAGCACAGCAAGCGCACCCAGCGAGAGGTAACGATTAAGCTTTGCGGGAATTTTCATGGCGCGTCACCTATGGCGCGCAAATAGAGCGCAAACACGCGCTCGGCCTGGGCGCGCATCAATGCCGGTTTGCCGTTCAGCATTGCCTGCATCACCAGTCCCTGGACAATGCCGACAAACATTGTTGCCGCCGCTTCACGGTCAAGCTCATGCGCAACAAGATGCTGCCGTTCGGCCTGCTCCAGAATGCCCAGCAAAAGTTTGCGGTAGGCCTGCAACACGCCGCGCACCTCCTGCTTGGCAGGGGAATCGTGCGGCTGCTGCAATTCATGAAAAATAAAACGCGGCACGCCCGGGTGCCGCACGACAAAATCCACGTGCGCCCGAAACATGGCGTCCAGCGCATCGATCGGCGACGACTGACTCTCGGCGGCTTGCGCCAGCGCAGCCAGTAACTGCTCGCGGACCCATTTCATTGCCGCCAGCCAGATCGCCTCCTTGGTCGGGAAATGCTTGAAGACTGCTCCCTGCGTGACGCCCACGGCCTCGGCGATGGCGGCGGTCGTGATCTGTGCCGGACTGGCGTCGATGGCGAGCTTGAGTGCTGCCGCGACGATCGAGGCCTGTCGCTCCTCGGTCGGCAGGCGGGTCTGAATGGATATGGTCATGGCAATTGGTAAGTAATTGAATACTTACCACGATATACCCTCACCGAGAGCATGTCAATCCGCAATTGAAACCCGCAAATGGCGAAGCAACCCTACCACTGCCGATCGCCGCAAGGCATCACTCCTGGCGCCCCATCGGCAATGATCACACAAACTATCGCCGGGCGGCCGGCTTACGCATTTGTCGCAGCGCCAGCAGCGATACCACTGTACTAAATGGGGTCAATAAATGAAAAAATGGTGTCTCCCATTTTCCACGCAGCCAAACTCTAGCCTCGGTGCGCCTTCTGGCGGCATTTCGCGGATTCAAGTACGAGTCCCGACACGCGGTGGGCGGTTGAATGCTACCTCGTATGGGGTCAGGAAGCCGAGACATTTCCTTGGCCTGTGGTTGTATTTTTCCTGTAGACGCCTGACCTTGGCCGGGGTGAGGTTG
>JBGATH010000020.1:0-77166 GCA_044229235.1 Usitatibacteraceae bacterium | reverse complement strand
AAAACAGCGGGGAGAGCATCGTAAAGCCGATGCTCGCTAATACCCAAGGAGAAACTCATGGCAAAGAAAGTAGTCGGTTATATCAAGCTGCAAGTGCCGGCCGGAAAGGCAAATCCCTCGCCGCCGATCGGCCCCGCTCTGGGGCAGCGCGGCTTGAACATCATGGAATTCTGCAAGGCGTTCAACGCTCAGACGCAGAAACTGGAGCCGGGCCTGCCGATTCCGGTGGTTATTACCGCCTTTGCGGATAAATCCTTCACCTTCATCATGAAGACGCCACCGGCGTCGATCCTGATCAAGAAGGCCGCCAAGGTTGAAAAGGGCAGCAAAGTACCGCACGTTGACAAGGTCGGCAAGCTGACTCGCGCCCAGGCGGAAGAAATTGCGAAAACCAAGATGCCAGACCTCACCGCCGGGGATATGGATGCTGCGGTCCGCACAATCGCAGGAAGTGCGCGTTCGATGGGAATTGATGTGGAAGGGGTGCGCTAATGGCTACCGTTACCAAGCGTCAAAAGGCGCTCGCGGGCATTGTTGACCGCAATAAGAACTACGCCGTAACCGATGCGCTGGAATTGGTCAAAAAAACCGCTACCGCAAAATTTGATGAGTCGGTCGACGTCGCAATCAATCTCGGCATTGACGCGAAGAAATCCGACCAAGCGGTTCGCGGATCCGTCGTGCTGCCGCGCGGCACCGGCAAGAGTGTGCGTGTTGCCGTGTTCGCCCAGGGCGCAAATGCCGAGAAGGCAAAGGCTGCTGGCGCGGATATTGTCGGTTTTGAAGACCTCGCCGAAAAGATCAAGGGCGGCTTCATGGATTTTGACGTGGTTATCGCCACGCCGGATGCCATGAAGGTGGTGGGTGCACTCGGTCAGGTTCTTGGCCCCCGCGGCCTGATGCCGAACCCGAAGGTTGGCACCGTCACGCCAAACATTGAACAGGGCGTCAAGAACGCGAAGGCTGGACAAGTCCAGTATCGCGCTGACAAAGCCGGAATCGTCCAATGCACCATCGGGCGTGCTTCGTTCCCGATTGAGGCGCTGAATGAAAACTTGAATGCGCTGATTGCGGCCGTCAACAAAGCCAAACCGGCCTCCTCCAAGGGCATCTACCTGAGAAAGGTTTCGGTGTCCTCGACGATGGGCGTTGGCGTGCGTGTTGAAACCTCGGCTTTTTCCACCAACGCGCAGCAGCAACAGTAAATTTGAATTAAGTCCCTCGGCGTCATGCGCCGGGGGTGGTTCTTTGGGTCTGATGCCGGGTTATTGGCGGTCAGAGTTGTCAAAGACCGTAGGAACCGAAGCCAGAGCTGTAGCCTGGCCGAAGGTTTAATCGGCAGATTTGCCGTCCTACGCAGATGGCGGTCCCAGCCAAGATATCGATACGCTGTCGTGCAAGCGATAGCGTCGATCTCCGAAGCAAGGTCGCTGTGGGTGTGGCTTCGTCGAAGGGCGTGGCCATTGATCAACGTAAAGGAGATCAAACGTGAGTTTGAATCTGGAAGGAAAGAAAGAAGTCGTTGCCGACGTCATCGCCAATGTGGCGAAGGCGCAGACGATGGTGCTTGCCGAGTATCGTGGAACCACGGTCGCGGAATTGACCAAGCTGCGCAGCGATGCGCGTGCGAAGGGCGTTTACATGCGGGTTCTCAAGAACACGCTGGCACGTCGCGCTGTTGTTGGTACACCTTTCGAGGTCGCTGCCGACAAAATGGTTGGTCCGCTGATTTACAGTTTCTCCCAGGACGCCGTTGCCGCTGCCAAAGTCGTGAGTGACTTTGCCAAAGGCAAGGAAAAGTTTGTCATCACTGCGGGTGCGTACGGCGGCAAGATGCTGGACAAGGCGGGCGTGCAAACGCTGGCCAACATCCCAAGCAAGGAAGTGCTGCTGTCGCAACTTCTCGGACTCATGCAAAGCCCGGTTTCACGCATGGCGCGTGTACTGGCGGCGCTTGCCGAAAAGCGTGCAGAAGGTGCTGCGGCCTGAGTGGCCTGCGACTTACCAAGGCAACCTGATACTCAAAACATTCAACTTTTTAGATAGGAATATTCATCATGGCATTCGATAAAGACGCATTTCTGGCCTCCCTCGACGCGATGTCGGTCATGGAGCTTAACGATCTCGTAAAGGCGATCGAAGAGAAGTTTGGTGTTTCCGCTGCTGCAATGGCTGCTCCGGCCGCCGCCGGTGGCGCCGCTGCGCCGGTTGCAGAGGAAAAGACGGAGTTCAACGTAATGCTGACCGAAATTGGCGCGAACAAGATCAACGTCATCAAGGCGGTTCGCGAAATTACCGGTCTGGGGCTGGCTGAAGCCAAGGCTCTGGTCGAAGGTGCGCCGAAGGCCGTCAAGGAAGGTGTCAACAAGGCTGACGCCGACGCGATCGCCAAGAAGCTTACCGAAGCAGGCGCCAAGGCCGAACTGAAGTAAGTTCCGGCGGGTTGAGGCCCGCTGCGACAAGAAATGAGAACTCACTCCCGCGCGGGTTTTCCCGTTGCGGGAGTTGGTTTCTCGGGAGTTGCAAAGTTATATCCCCCAGTATCCATGCGGGTTTCAGGACAAAAAAGCCTGGAAAGCCGCGCCAGTGCTGGAGATTAGTGTTTCGGTACAGGGCAGTGGCCAAAGCAAATCGCGGAGTCAGTTGCATCGCTGCGTGTTTTGCTTTGTCTTCTGAAACGACTGCAGAAGACTAAGTTTGGTCGGGCAACCTCCCGGTTGCTGTCAGCCATAGAAGGGTAGCGGCCCTTCGCCACACTTGACGACACCAATTTATCGGTGGCGCCAGTCGAAGAACATTGACGCAAACGTCAGTTTGCGAACATTCCTTCAACGTTCGGAGAAAAGCATGTCCCACGCCGTAACTTCCAGCTACACATTCACCGAGAAAAAGCGCATTCGCAAGAGCTTTGCAAAGCGCGCGAGTGTTCTCGATGTTCCATTCCTTCTGGCTACTCAGCTGAACTCATACGCTGAATTCCTGCAGGCAGAAGTCGCACCCGCCACGCGCAAGAACCAGGGCCTGCAATCGGCGTTCACCTCGGTGTTCCCAATCGTCAGCCACAACCAGTTTGCGCGTCTGGAATTCGTCAGCTACCAACTCGGCCAGCCGCCGTTCGACGTACTGGAATGCCAGCAGCGCGGCCTGACGTACGCATCTCCGCTGCGCGCCAAGGTTCGGCTTGTGATCATGGATCGCGAGGCCTCCAAGCCGACGGTGAAGGAACTGAAGGAGCAGGAAGTCTACATGGGCGAAATTCCGCTCATGACGGCGAACGGCTCGTTTGTGATCAACGGCACTGAGCGCGTCATCGTCTCGCAGCTACATCGGTCCCCGGGCGTATTCTTCGAGCATGATCGAGGCAAAACCCATTCGTCGGGCAAGCTGCTGTTTTCGGCGCGGGTAATTCCCTACCGTGGCTCGTGGCTTGACTTCGAATTCGATCCCAAGGACTACCTGTATTTTCGCGTCGATCGCCGGCGCAAGATGCCGGTTACGATCCTGCTGAAGGCGCTGGGTTACTCACCTGACCAAATTTTGCGCGAATTCTTTGTCTTCGATGAGTTCCATATCTCCAAGAAGGGCGAGATCGAGCTCGAGCTGGTTGCCGATCGCCTGAAGGGCGAAATCGCCAAGTTCGACATCATGTCGAAGGATGGCAAGGTCATCGTCCAGAAAGACAAGCGCATCACCGCCAAGCACATTCGCGACATGGAAGCCGCGAAGATGAAGCGCCTCACGGTCAATGACGAGTACCTGATCGGCCGCGTCCTGGCCACCAACATCATTAACACCGAAACCGGTGAAGTGGTCGCGAACGCCAACGAAGAGCTGACTGAAGTGTCACTGCGCAAGCTGATCGACGCCGGTGTTCAGGCGATTTACACGATCTACACCAATGACCTGGACCAGGGCAGTTACATCTCATCGACGCTTCGCATCGACGAAACTGTTGACGCGCTGAATGCCAAGGTCGCCATCTACCGCATGATGCGTCCGGGTGAGCCGCCGACTGAAGATGCCGTGAATGCCCTGTTCAACGGCCTGTTCTTCTCGGAGGAGCGCTACGACCTGTCTGCGGTTGGACGGATGAAGTTCAACCGTCGTGTCGGTCGCGAAGAACTGACCGGTGCGATGACGCTGTCCACGGAAGATATCGTGGCCGTGATCAAGATTCTGGTTGAACTGCGCAACGGCCGCGGTGAAATTGACGATATCGACCATCTCGGTAATCGCCGTGTCCGTTCCGTTGGCGAATTGGCGGAGAACCAGTTCCGCTCCGGCCTCGTGCGCGTTGAGCGCGCCGTGCGCGAGCGTTTGTCGCAAGCGGAGAGCGAGAACTTGATGCCGCACGACCTGATCAACGCCAAGCCGGTATCGGCCGCGATCAAGGAATTCTTTGGCTCCTCGCAGCTGTCGCAGTTCATGGATCAGACCAACCCGCTGTCGGAGATTACCCACAAACGCCGCGTATCGGCACTGGGTCCCGGCGGTCTGACGCGTGAACGCGCCGGCTTTGAAGTCCGCGACGTTCACCCGACCCACTATGGACGCGTGTGCCCGATCGAAACACCGGAAGGTCCGAACATCGGTCTGATCAACTCGCTGGCTTTGTACGCGCGCGTCAACGAGTACGGTTTCATTGAAACGCCGTACCGCAAGGTGATCAACGGCCGGGTGGCTGGCGACATCGAGTACTTGTCTGCCATCGAAGAGGGCAAGTTCGTGATTGCGCAGGCAAACGCCGAGACTGACAAGGCAGGCAAGTTTGTCGACGAGCTCGTTTCGTGCCGTAACCACAATGAGTTCATGCTGTCGACCCCGGACAAAATCGAATATATCGACGTGGCGCCGGCGCAGATTGTGTCAGTTGCCGCATCGCTGATTCCGTTCCTCGAACACGATGACGCGAACCGTGCCTTGATGGGCTCGAACATGCAACGCCAGGCTGTTCCCTGCCTGCGTGCCGAGAAATCGCTCGTTGGCACCGGTATCGAGCGCACCGTGGCGATGGACTCGGGTACCGCGGTACTTGCACGCCGCGGTGGCCGCGTTGACTTCGTTGACGCTGGCCGTGTTGTGGTGCGAGTCAACGACAACGAGACGCAGGCTGGCGAGGCAGGCGTCGATATTTACAACCTCGTAAAGTACGTCCGTTCCAACCAGAACACCAACATTAATCAGCGGCCGCTGGTGAAGGTCGGTGACCTGATCGCAAAGTCGGACGTGATCGCAGACGGCGCCTCCACCGACATGGGCGAGCTGGCGCTGGGACAAAACCTGCTGGTTGCCTTCATGCCCTGGAACGGCTACAACTTTGAAGACTCAATTCTGATTTCAGAGCGCATCGTCGCGGAAGACCGCTACACCTCGATTCATATCGAGGAGCTCTCGGTTGTTGCGCGCGACACCAAACTGGGCCCGGAGGAAATCACCCGCGACATCTCGAATCTCTCCGAGCGCATGCTCGGTCGCCTCGATGAGTCTGGCATTGTATACATCGGCGCCGAAGTTGAAGCCGGCGATGTGCTTGTCGGCAAAGTGACGCCCAAGGGCGAAACCCAGCTGACTCCGGAAGAAAAGCTGCTGCGCGCGATCTTCGGTGAAAAAGCATCTGACGTCAAAGACACCTCCCTTCGCGTACCGTCCGGCATTTCCGGCACTGTAATCGACGTGCAGGTTTTCACACGCGAAGGCATCGTTCGCGACAAGCGTGCCCAGCAAATCATTGACGACCAGCTCAAGGATTACAAGAAGGACTTGGGAGATCAACTGCGCATCGTTGAGGAGGATTTGTTTCAGCGGATCGAAAAATCGCTGATCGGCAAGATTGCAAAAGGCGGTCCGAAGAAGATAGCCAAGGGTGACAAGATCACCAAGGCATACCTGGCCGACGTACCGCATCACGACTGGTTTGACATCCGCCTCGCGGACGACGACGAAGCCCGTCAGCTTGAATCGCAGAAGGAAGCGCTCGACTTGACCCGCAAGGAGTTTGACAAGGCTTTCGACGAAAAGAAGCGCAAGCTGACCCAGGGAGATGAACTGCCTCCCGGTGTGCAGAAGATGGTCAAGGTTTATGTGGCAGTGAAGCGTCGCCTGCAGCCTGGCGACAAGATGGCCGGTCGTCACGGTAACAAGGGTGTCATTTCGAAGATAGTTCCGGTGGAGGACATGCCTTTCATGGCGGATGGCACGCCAATGGATATCGTGCTCAACCCGCTGGGTGTGCCTTCGCGGATGAACGTCGGCCAGATTCTGGAAACGCATCTGGGCTGGGCCGCCAAGGGCCTGGGCCACAAGATTGGCGCGATGCTGAAGGCAAATGAAAACGCCGGCAAGGTTCGCAAGCTTCTGGACAAGGTCTACAACACCAGCGGCAAGAAGGAAGAAATTGCCTCCCTGACGGACGAAGAGATCATGGGTCTCGCGGGCAATTTGACCAAGGGCGTTCCGTTTGCGACGCCGGTATTCGACGGCGCATCGGAAGAGGAAATCCGCTCGATGCTGGATCTTGCCTACGACGACGAGACCGCTGCGAAGCTGAAGCTCAATGCGACCAAGACTCAGGTCGTACTGCACGACGGACGTTCCGGCGAACCGTTTGAACGCTCGGTTACGGTGGGCTACATGCACATCCTGAAGTTGCATCACCTAGTCGACGACAAGATGCACGCACGATCAACTGGCCCGTACTCCCTGGTAACCCAACAGCCGCTCGGTGGAAAGGCCCAGTTTGGCGGGCAGCGCTTCGGTGAAATGGAAGTTTGGGCGCTCGAAGCCTACGGCGCCTCTTACACGCTGCAGGAAATGCTGACGGTCAAGTCAGACGATACAGCGGGCCGCACCAAGGTCTACGAAAGCATCGTCAAGGGCGAGCACAAGATTGAGGCCGGCATGCCGGAATCGTTCAATGTGCTGGTCAAGGAAATCCGCTCGCTCGCGATCGACATCGATCTCGAACGCTACTAGTTGGCCGTGCCGGAAAAGGATTAGGAGAAACTATGAAAGCTCTACTCGACCTGTTCAAACAAGTTACACAGGAAGAAGAATTCGATGCGATCAAAATCGGGCTTGCCAGTCCCGAGAAGATCCGTTCGTGGTCGTACGGTGAAGTCAAGAAGCCCGAGACCATCAACTACCGCACGTTCAAACCGGAGCGCGATGGCCTGTTCTGTGCCAAGATTTTTGGCCCGATCAAAGACTATGAGTGTCTTTGCGGCAAGTACAAGCGCCTCAAGCATCGTGGCGTGATATGCGAGAAGTGCGGCGTGGAAGTCACGCTGTCCAAGGTTCGCCGCGAACGAATGGGCCATATCGAACTGGCTTCGCCGACAGCGCACATCTGGTTCCTTAAGTCGTTGCCGTCGCGCCTGGGCATGGTGCTCGACATGACATTGCGCGATATCGAACGCGTACTGTATTTCGAAGCATTTGTCGTGACCGATCCGGGCATGACGCCACTGAACAAGTGCCAGCTGCTGACCGAAGACGACTATTTGGCCAAAGTGGAAGAGTTTGGTGACGATTTTCACGCCGCCATGGGGGCAGAGGGCATTCGCGAGCTGCTGCGCAAGCTCGACCTCAGCCATGAAATGGAACAGCTCCGCAAGGACCTTGGCAACACCGGTTCCGAAGCCAAGATCAAGAAGATCGCCAAGCGCCTGAAAGTGTTGGAGGCCTTCTCCAAGTCCGGAATCAAGCCGGACTGGATGATCATGGAAGTGTTGCCCGTGCTGCCGCCGGACCTGCGTCCGCTGGTTCCGCTGGATGGAGGCCGCTTTGCGACCTCCGATCTCAACGACCTGTATCGCCGCGTCATAAATCGTAACAATCGTCTTAAGCGCCTTCTGGAGTTGAAAGCGCCGGAGATCATTGTGCGCAACGAAAAGCGCATGTTGCAGGAAGCAGTCGATTCGTTGCTGGACAACGGTCGCCGAGGCAAGGCAATGACTGGCGCCAACAAGCGCGCGCTCAAGTCGCTCGCCGACATGATCAAGGGCAAGTCTGGCCGCTTCCGCCAAAACCTGCTCGGCAAGCGTGTCGACTATTCGGGTCGTTCAGTAATTGTGGTCGGACCGACGCTCAAGTTGCACCAGTGCGGACTGCCGAAGAAGATGGCGCTCGAATTGTTCAAGCCGTTCATCTTTCACAAGCTGGAGGTGCTGGGGGCGGCGACGACAATCAAGGCCGCAAAGCGCATGGTTGAAGCGGAGGAGCCGCTGGTCTGGGACATCCTCGAGGACGTCATCCGCGAACACCCGGTGATGCTGAACCGTGCGCCAACACTGCACCGCCTGGGCATCCAGGCATTCGAACCGGTGCTGATTGAGGGCAAGGCCATCCAGCTGCACCCGCTGGTTTGTGCCGCGTTCAACGCCGACTTTGACGGCGACCAGATGGCCGTTCACGTTCCGATCTCGCTGGAAGCGCAGATGGAAGCACGCACGCTGATGCTGGCATCCAACAACGTGCTTTTCCCGGCGTCGGGTGAACCTTCGATTGTGCCCTCGCAAGACATCGTGCTTGGCCTGTACTACATGACCCGCGAACGCATAGCGGCAAAAGGCGAAGGCTCGATGTTCGTCAATGTGGCCGAAGCGCAGCGCGCCTATGACTGTGGCGAGATTTCGCTCAACGCCAAAATCGTGGTCCGCATCAATGAAACGGACAAGGACGAAAATGGCGAGATCATCGCGCGCACCAAGCGCTATGAGACGACGGTCGGCCGCGCTATTCTTTCCGAAATCATGCCGCCCGGACTGCCGTTCCCCTTCATCAACAAGGCGTTGAAGAAGAAGGAAATCTCCAAGCTGATTAACGCGGCCTTCCGTCGCTGCGGTATCCGCGAAACGGTTATTTTCACCGACCAGTTGATGTACACCGGTTTCACCTATGCGACCCGTGCCGGGCTGTCGATTTCCATCGATGACATGCTCGTGCCAAAGCAGAAGAAGGACATCATTGGTGCTGCTGAAGCTGAAGTGAAGGAAATCGAGGCACAGTACACATCCGGCCTGGTTACCCAGGGCGAGCGATACAACAAGGTGGTGGATATCTGGGGACGTGCCGGCGATCAGGTGGCAAAGGCCATGATGGAACAACTCGGCTCCGAACCCGTTACCACCCGCGACGGCAAGGAAACAACGCAGGAATCCTTCAATGCCATTTACATGATGGCGGATTCCGGCGCCCGCGGTTCCGCTGCGCAGATTCGCCAGTTGGCCGGCATGCGGGGCCTGATGGCAAAGCCGGACGGCTCGATTATTGAGACGCCCATCACCGCGAACTTCCGCGAAGGCCTAAATGTGCTGCAGTACTTCATCTCCACGCACGGTGCTCGCAAGGGTCTGGCCGATACTGCCCTGAAGACCGCAAACTCAGGTTACCTGACCCGCCGATTGGTGGATGTAACGCAGGACCTGGTGGTTATTGAGGACGACTGCCGCACCAGCAACGGCCTGGCGGTAAAGGCGCTGGTCGAGGGCGGCGAAGTTGTCGAGGCTCTTCGCGAACGAATCCTGGGACGCGTTTCGGTCCTGGATGTCGTCAATCCCGACACCAATGCGGTGATCATGAAGGCTGGTGAGATTCTCGATGAAGACGCCGTGGATGCGATCGATGCAGCCGGGATCGACGAAGTCAAAGTGCGCACGCCACTGACCTGCGATACGCGTTACGGACTCTGTGCGCGTTGCTACGGCCGCGATTTGGGGCGCGGCAGCCTGGTCAACGTTGGCGAAGCGGTTGGCGTGATCGCCGCACAGTCGATCGGCGAGCCAGGTACGCAGCTGACGATGCGCACATTCCACATTGGTGGTGCCGCTTCGCGTACGGCAGTGGCGTCCAGCGTTGAAGCCAAGTCGGCGGGTATCGCCAAGTTCACGACCGGCATGCGGTTCGTGAATAACGCGAAGGGCGAGATGATCGTCATTTCGCGCAACGGCGAAATCGTCATTGCCGAAGAGAGTGGGCGCGAACGCGAACGTCACAAAGTGCCCTATGGCGCGACGCTCGCCGTCAAGGAAGGCGCCAAGATCAAGGCGGGTCTGACTTTGGCAACCTGGGATCCGCATACTCGTCCGATCATTACCGAGTACGCAGGTGAGGTGCGTTTCGAAAACGTTGAAGAGGGGGTGACTGTTGCAAAGCAGATTGACGAAACCACCGGCCTCTCCAGCCTGGTCGTAATCGATCCGAAACGCCGCGGTACTGCCGCGTCTAAGGGTCTGCGCCCGGCGGTGAAAATCATCGATGCCAAGGGCAAGGAAGTGAAGCTCGCGGGTTCGGATACGCCGGTGAACATCACTTTCCAGATTGGTGCCATTATCACTGTCAAGAACGGCCAGCAGGTCGGCGTTGGTGATGTCATGGCGCGCATCCCGCAGGAATCGTCGAAGACCCGCGATATCACCGGGGGTCTGCCGCGTGTGGCCGAACTGTTCGAGGCGCGTTCGCCCAAGGACGCTGGCCTGCTTGCGGAAGTCACCGGCACCGTCTCATTCGGCAAGGACACCAAGGGCAAGCAGCGCCTGGTGATCACTGACTTCGATGGCGTTGCGCACGAATACCTCATCCCGAAGGACAAGCATGTGACCGCACACGACGGTCAGGTGGTGAACAAGGGTGAAACCATCGTCGACGGCCCGTCTGATCCGCATGACATTCTTCGTCTGCAGGGTATGGAGGCGCTCGCACGCTACATCACGGACGAAGTTCAGGACGTTTACCGTCTGCAGGGTGTGAAGATCAACGACAAGCACATCGAGGTAATTGTTCGCCAGATGCTGCGTCGCGTTACCATTGTCGACAACGGCGACACGCGCTTCATCCCGGGCGAGCAACTCGAGCGCGCGGATGTGCTTGAGGAAAATGATCGCGTGTTGAAGGATGGCAAGAAGCCGGCCAACTACAACTACATGTTGCTGGGAATCACCAAGGCTTCGCTGTCGACCGATTCGTTCATCTCGGCGGCATCGTTCCAGGAAACCACCCGCGTTCTGACTGAAGCGGCAATCATGGGCAAGAAAGATGATTTGCGCGGCCTGAAGGAAAACGTGATTGTTGGTCGCCTGATCCCTGCCGGCACCGGCCTAGCCTACCACCGTACGCGCAAGAAGGGTTCGCCGCGCATGCCGCAGTCCTCCGGAATCAGCTTCGGATTTGAGGAAACTGAAGCCGAAAAGGCGGAAGAGCAGGTGGCCTGACGCCAAGCAGCATGTTCCACCTATTCCGCTCCGCTGTTTGACAGCGGAGCGGTTTTCTTTTTATAATCTAAGGCTGTCCGGGATCGGGTCAGATTTTTCTCGATTCTGGAAGGATTCTTGCAAGTTGCAATATCGAAGCAAACCTGTAGATGAACCCGGAACCCGCGGTATTTGGGCTTCGAGCAGGAAACAATCTAGCCATTGAGCTCATAGAGCGGACTGAATTGGACATAAATTATGCCAACCATTAATCAACTTCTGCGCAAGCCCCGCGCGAAAGTCAAAACAAAGAGCAAAGTGCCGGCAATGCAAAATTGCCCGCAAAAGCGCGGTGTTTGCACGCGCGTCTACACAACCACTCCGAAAAAGCCGAACTCGGCGCTGCGGAAGGTTTGTAAGGTTCGTCTCACCAATGGCTATGAAGTCATTTCTTATATCGGCGGCGAGGGTCATAACCTCCAGGAGCACTCGGTTGTCCTGATTCGCGGTGGCCGCGTGAAGGATCTGCCTGGTGTCCGCTATCACACCGTTCGCGGATCGCTGGATACAGCGGGCGTGAAAGATCGCAAGCAATCGCGCTCCAAGTACGGTGCCAAGATGCCCAAAGCCGGCGCCGCAAAGTAAGCGCACGCTATCAATTTGAATTAAGAGGAAACAACCATGCCTCGTCGTCGCGAAGTTCCCAAGCGCGAAATCCTGCCTGATCCGAAATTCAAGAGCACGGAAATCGCCAAGTTCGTCAATGTGCTCATGAAGGCCGGCAAGAAGTCGGTAGCAGAGCAAATCATTTACCGTGCTCTCGACCAGATCACCAAGAAATCGGGCAAGGATGCCGTTGAGGTGTTCAACGCTGCCATTAATGCGGTGAAGCCGATGGTGGAGGTAAAGTCGCGGCGCGTTGGCGGCGCCAATTACCAGGTGCCGGTTGAAGTGCGCCCGGTGCGTCGTACTGCGCTTTCCATGCGTTGGATTCGCGAAGCCGCGCGCAAGCGTGGTGAGAAGTCAATGGGCGCCCGGCTCGCCGGCGAATTGATGGATGCCGCTGAAGGTCGCGGCTCTGCAATCAAGAAGCGCGAGGAAGTGCACCGTATGGCGGAAGCGAACAAGGCGTTCGCACACTACCGCTTCTGAGTTTGAATTTCGCTCCGCGAGCCCACGAGGTCAGCGGGGCTCAATCGGGACGAACCCGGGAAGGTTACTACCGTGGCACGCAAGACCCCTATCGAGCGTTATCGCAACATTGGTATTTCCGCGCACATTGATGCAGGCAAGACCACGACCACCGAACGCATCCTGTTTTACACCGGTGTGAACCACAAGATTGGTGAAGTGCACGATGGTGCGGCCACCATGGACTGGATGGAGCAGGAGCAAGAGCGCGGCATCACGATCACGTCGGCAGCCACGACCTGTTTCTGGAAGGGCATGGCCAACAACTATCAAGAGCACCGCATCAACATCATTGATACCCCTGGGCACGTCGATTTCACTATTGAGGTCGAGCGTTCCATGCGCGTGCTGGATGGCGCATGTATGGTGTACTGCGCTGTCGGCGGCGTGCAGCCCCAGTCAGAGACGGTATGGCGTCAGGCGAACAAATACAAGGTGCCGCGGCTGGCTTTCGTGAACAAGATGGATCGTACCGGCGCCAACTTCTTCAAGGTCTACGACCAAATGAAGGCGCGCCTGAAGGCCAATCCTGTCCCCTTGCAGGTGCCAATCGGCGCAGAGGAACACTTCAAGGGATTGGTAGATCTCATCAAGATGAAATCCATCATCTGGAATGAGGATGACAAGGGCGTCACTTTCAAGTACGGCGAGATTCCGGCCGAAATGGTGGAAGTCTGCAAAGAGTGGCACAACAAGATGGTTGAAAGCGCCGCTGAAGCCAATGAAGAGCTGATGAACAAGTACCTCGAGGGCGGCGAGCTGACCGAGGCAGAAATCAAGGCCGGTATTCGCGAGCGCACCATCAAGAGCGAAATTGTGCCCATGCTCTGTGGCTCCGCGTTCAAGAACAAGGGTGTCCAGGCGATGCTGGATGCCGTTATCGACTTCATGCCTGCGCCTACGGACATTCCGCCGGTCAAGGGTATGACCGAAGACGAGCAGCCCACCAGCCGCAAGGCGGATGACGCGGAGAAATTCTCTGCGTTGGCGTTCAAGCTCATGACGGACCCGTTCGTCGGTCAGCTTACCTTCGTGCGCGTGTACTCTGGTGTGTTGTCGAAGGGCGATACGGTCTACAACCCCGTGCGCGGCAAAAAGGACCGTATCGGCCGAATCGTGCAGATGCATGCCAACAACCGCGTGGAAATTGAAGAAATTCGCGCAGGTGATATCGCGGCATGCATTGGCTTGAAGGACGTGACGACGGGCGAGACTTTGTGTGATCCGGACGCCGTTCTTACTCTTGAGCGCATGGTGTTCCCTGAGCCTGTCATTTCGCAGGCAGTCGAACCGAAAACCAAGGCCGACCAGGAAAAAATGGGTATTGCCCTTGGCCGCTTGGCGCAGGAAGACCCCTCTTTCCGTGTGCGGTCAGACGAAGAATCGGGCCAAACTATCATTTCGGGGATGGGCGAACTGCACCTCGAAATTATTGTTGACCGCATGAAGCGCGAATTCGGCGTTGAGGCGACTGTCGGCAAGCCGCAGGTAGCCTACCGCGAAACCATTCGCGGTACGGTCGAAAACGCCGAAGGCAAGTTTGTGAAGCAGTCCGGCGGTCGTGGCCAATACGGGCATGTGGTTTTGAAGGTCGAGCCGCAAGAGCCGGGCAAAGGCTTCGAGTTCGTCGACGCGATCAAGGGCGGTGTCGTTCCTCGCGAGTTCATTCCGGCGGTTGAAAAGGGCCTGCGCGAAACGCTGCCTGCCGGTGTTCTGGCTGGGTACCCGGTCGTCGACGTGAAGGTCACGCTGCACTTTGGCTCTTATCACGACGTTGACTCAAATGAGAACGCCTTCAAGATGGCGGCCTCAATGGGCTTCAAGGACGGCATGCGCAAAGCCAGCCCGGTTTTGCTGGAGCCGATGATGGCGGTTGAAGTTGAGACGCCGGAAGACTACGCCGGAACGGTGATGGGAGATTTATCCTCGCGCCGCGGCATGGTTCAAGGCATGGACGACATCTCCGGTGGTGGCGGCAAGATCATCAAGGCCGAAGTGCCGCTGTCGGAAATGTTTGGCTACTCCACCACATTGCGCTCAGCTACGCAGGGTCGTGCGACCTACACCATGGAGTTCAAGCACTATTCCGAAGCGCCGAAGAATGTGGCTGAAGCCATTATCAACGCCAAGAAATAATCCAAGAAATTACTGAATTGAAGAGGTAGAAAACATGGCAAAAGGCAAGTTTGAGCGTACCAAGCCGCACGTGAACGTGGGGACGATTGGGCATGTGGACCACGGCAAGACGACGCTGACGGCGGCGATGACGATGGTATTGGCGAAGAAGTTTGGTGGTGAGGCGAAGGCCTACGACCAGATTGACGCGGCGCCGGAAGAGAAGGCGCGCGGCATCACCATCAACACGGCCCATGTGGAATACGAGACCTCCAAGCGCCACTACGCCCACGTTGACTGTCCTGGTCACGCCGACTACGTGAAGAACATGATCACCGGTGCGGCGCAGATGGACGGCGCCATCCTGGTTTGTTCCGCTGCTGACGGCCCGATGCCGCAGACGCGCGAACACATCCTGCTGGCCCGCCAGGTCGGCGTGCCCTACATCGTCGTGTTCCTCAACAAGTGCGACATGGTGGACGACGCCGAGCTGCTGGAGCTGGTTGAAATGGAAGTGCGCGAACTGCTCTCCAAGTACGAGTTTCCCGGCGACGACATCCCGATCATCAAGGGATCGGCCCTGAAAGCCATGGAAGGCGACGCCGGCGAGATGGGCGAAGGCGCCATCATGAAGCTGGCCGATGCGCTCGACAGCTACATCCCGGAACCAAAGCGCGCGCTCGACGGCGCCTTCCTGATGCCGGTTGAAGACGTATTCTCGATCTCGGGTCGTGGCACGGTGGTGACCGGACGCGTGGAGCGCGGCATCATCAAGGTTGGCGAGGAAATCGAGATCGTTGGCCTGAAGCCGACCCTCAAGACCATTTGTACCGGCGTGGAAATGTTCAGGAAGCTTCTGGACCAGGGCCAGGCGGGCGACAACGTCGGCATCCTGCTGCGCGGCACCAAGCGTGAAGAAGTCGAGCGCGGCCAGGTGCTGGCCAAGCCCGGATCGATCACCCCGCATACCGACTTTGAAGCCGAGATCTATGTGCTGAGCAAAGAAGAAGGTGGTCGTCACACCCCGTTCTTCAATGGCTATCGTCCGCAGTTTTACTTCCGCACCACCGACGTGACTGGCGCGCTGCAGCTGCCGGCCGGCACGGAGATGGTGATGCCTGGCGACAACGTCAAGATCAACGTGCAGCTGATTGCGCCGATCGCGATGGAAGACGGGCTGCGCTTTGCGATCCGCGAGGGCGGCCGTACCGTCGGCGCCGGCGTGGTGTCAAAAATCATCAAGTAAGTGCGCCGCGCCGAATCGCGCGTCGACTTCGAGGTAACGTAGCAAACACATCGCCACGCCGACCAGTCGGCGTGGCGGCACAAAAGGAAAAGAGATGGCAACTGCACAACTCGCCAAACAGAAAATCCGGATTCGCCTGAAGGCTTTTGACTATCGCCTCATCGACCAGTCTGCCGCGGAGATCGTTGAGACGGCGAAGCGCACGGGTGCGGTCGTCAAGGGGCCGGTTCCCTTGCCTACCAAGATCGAGCGATTCGACGTGCTGCGTTCACCGCACGTGAACAAGACTTCACGGGATCAGTTCGAGATTCGTACTCATCTGCGCCTCATGGACATCATCGACCCGACGGATAAAACCGTTGATGCGCTGATGAAGTTGGATCTTCCGGCGGGCGTCGACGTCGAGATCAAGCTTTAGTCCAAGTCTAAGTAGTTGATTTGTATTGAAAGAGGGGCTATAATCGCGCCTCTTTGCCTCTTTGAGGCGAATGTAGTAACAGGTCGTACCAAAAAGGTACATATGATCCGCCGGCCAATTGTAGCTGGCACCTGTCAAGTGATTGATTTTAATTACTTTTCGGGCAAACTAGAAAGGATGTAAAGATGAGTCTTGGTCTCGTCGGCCGGAAGGTCGGCATGACTCGCATCTTTACGGATGATGGCACTGCCATCCCCGTAACCGTGCTGGACGTGTCGAACAACCGCATCACCCAAATCAAGACCCCTGACACCGATGGCTACTCGGCCGTGCAAGTTGCATTCGGCACGCGTCGCGCATCGCGTGTGGCCAAGCCGCAAGCTGGTCATTACGCCAAAGCCGGTGTGGAAGCAGGGTCGGTCTTGAAGGAATTCACCGTCACTCCGGAAAAACTCGGCGAGCTGAAAGTCGGCTCGACCGTGTCCGTGGAGATCTTCGCCGTCGGCCAGAAGGTCGACGTGTCGGGCTCGACGCTGGGCAAGGGATTTTCCGGCGTTATCAAGCGTCACCACTTTTCCTCGAACCGCGCCTCGCACGGCAATTCCAAGTCGCACAATGTGCCAGGTTCCATCGGCATGGCGCAGGATCCGGGTCGCGTGTTTCCGGGCAAGCGCATGGCCGGCCAGCTCGGCAACGTGAATCGCACCGCGCAATTGCTGGAAGTCGCACGCATTGACACTGAGCGCCAACTCATTCTGATCAAGGGCACCGTCCCCGGTTCGAAGAACGGCACCGTAATCGTCAGCCCGTCCGCAAAGACGAAGCTCGCGAAAGGGGGGGGCTAAGTAATGGAACTGAAACTGATCGACGATAAAGGCGCGTCTGCAGGGACGATGTCTGCGTCCGCTGAACTGTTTGGCCGCGATTACTCTGAAGCGCTCGTGCATCAGGTGGTCACTGCTTACC
This sequence comes from Usitatibacteraceae bacterium, assembly GCA_044229235.1. Taxonomy (GTDB): domain Bacteria; phylum Pseudomonadota; class Gammaproteobacteria; order Burkholderiales; family Usitatibacteraceae; genus UKL13-2. Next base: position 60,044 of record JBGATH010000020.1, on the reverse strand, counting down.
AGGCCAATGCCCGTTCCGGCAACCGTGCCCAAAAAGGCCGTAGCGACGTGCAGAAGTCCACCAAGAAGCCTTGGCGCCAAAGGGTACGGGCCGTGCTCGTGCCGGTATGGCTTCGTCGCCTCTGTGGCGCGGTGGCGGAAAGATCTTCCCGAACTCACCAGACGAGAACTTCACCCAAAAAGTGAACAAGAAGATGTATCGCGCCGGTATCGCCGCGATCCTTTCTCAACTGGTTCGCGAAGATCGGCTTTCCGTGGTCGACAGCCTCGCGCTGGACGCACCGAAGACCAAGCTGCTGGCCACCAAGCTCAAGGGCATGGGGCTGGAGCAGGTCCTCATCATCACCGACAATCTCGACGACAACCTCTACCTGTCCTCGCGCAATCTGCCGGATGTGCTGGTGCTTGAAGCCAAGCACGCTGACCCGGTGAATCTGGTGAGATTTGCCAAGGTCGTGTTGACCAAGGGTGCCGTCAAGCAATTCGAAGAGGTGCTCGCATGAGTATCGCCAATCAAGAGCGTTTGCTGACCGTGGTGCTGCGTCCGGTAATTTCGGAAAAGGCAACCATGGTGGCCGACAAGCAAAAGCAGGTGGTGTTCGAAGTGCTGCGCGACGCAACCAAGGCCGAGATCAAGGCCGCCGTTGAACTTCTGTTCAAGGATCAAAAGGTTGAAGTCGAGAGCGTCAACATCGTCAATCAAAGGGCAAGGCGAAGCGTCATGGACGTTTCGAAGGCCGCCGCAATCACGTCAAGAAGGCCTATGTGTGCCTGAAGGGCGAAGCGGATATCAACTTTGCCGAAGGAGCCGCGTAATGGCACTCGTCAAAACCAAACCGACCTCGCCGGGCCGCCGCAGCATGCTGAAGGTGGTCAACAAGGAATTGCATAAGGGGGCACCGCACGCCGCCCTGCTCGAGCCGCAGTTCAAGCACGCCGGTCGGAACCACCACGGTCACATCACCACGCGTCATCAGGGTGGTGGCCACAAGCAGCACTACCGCATCATCGATTTCAAGCGCAACGACAAGGATGGCATCATCGCCAAGGTCGAGCGCCTGGAATACGACCCGAACCGCAGCGCGAACATTGCACTGCTGTGCTACGCGGACGGCGAGCGTCGCTACATCATTGCCCCCAAAGGTATTTCTGCGGGTGCGCAGCTGGTGTCCGGTGCGGAAGCCCCGATCAAGGTCGGCAACACGTTGCCACTGCGCAACATCCCGATCGGTTCCACCATTCACTGCATCGAAATGCTGCCAGGCAAGGGCGCCCAGTTGGCGCGTTCGGCCGGTGCGTCGGTTCAGTTGCTGGCACGTGAAGGCATGTACGCCCAGCTGCGTTTGCGTTCGGGTGAAATTCGCAAGGTGCACGTCGAATGCCGTGCCACCATTGGTGAAGTCGGCAACGGCGAACACAGCTTGCGCGTGATCGGCAAAGCTGGTGCCAATCGCTGGCGTGGCTGGCGTCCGACGGTGCGCGCCATCAACATGAATCCGGTCGATCACCCGATGGGCGGCCGCGGCAACGGTGGTGGTGGACGTCACCACCCGGTGTCGCCGTGGGCCAGCTTTGAGGGCTTGAAGACGCGCACCAACAACGCGCGCTCAAGCATGATCGTCCGCGATCGCCATAAAGCGAAATAAGCGAGGCCAATGACATGACACGTTCCGTTAAAAAAGGCCCGTTCTGCGACGGCCATCTGTTGAAAAAAGTGGAAGCTGCCGCTGCTGCAAGGACAAGCGTCCGATCAAAACCTGATCGCGCCGCTCCACCATCCTGCCGGATTTCGTCAGCCTGACCATCGCCATCCACAACGGCAAGCAACACGTGCCGGTGTATGTGAGCAAAACATGGTCGGCCACAAATTGAGGCGAATTCGCTCTCACTCGCACCTTCAAAGGCCACCCGGCTTGCCGACAAGAAGGCTGCGGGGCCGGCGAAGAAATAAGGAGCCAGGACAATGCAAGTCTCAGCCAATTTGTGGGGTGTACGCCTCTCCGCGCAGAAGGGTCGCCTTGTTGCGGACCTGATTCGCGGCAAGAAGGTCGATCACGCCCTGAACATCCTGACGTTCTCGCCGCAAAAGGGCGCGGCCATCGTCAAGAAGGTTCTCGAATCCGCCATCGCCAACGCCGAGCATAACAACGGTGCCGATATCGACGAACTGAAGGTCGCCAAGATCATCGTCGAAAAGGGCCCGGTGCTAAAGCGCTTCACGGCGCGTGCCAAGGGTCGCGGCAATCGCATCGTCAAACCAACGTGCCACGTCTTCGTGACGGTCGGCGACGGCAAGCAATAAGGGGCAACAATGGGACAAAAGATTTCGCCGATTGGGTTCCGCCTGGCCGTCCATAAAAACTTCGCTTCGAAGTGGTACGCCAACAGCAAGAATTTCCCGATCATGTTGCTTGAGGACATCAAGGTTCGCACCTACCTCAAGAAGAAGCTGGCTGGCGCCTCTGTGGGCAAGGTTGTCATTGAGCGCCCGGCCCGCAATGCCAAGATCACCATTTACTCTTCGCGCCCTGGCGTGGTTATCGGCAAGAAGGGTGAGGACATTGAAAACCTGCGCACGGAATTGACCAGGTTGATGGGCGTGCCGGTGCATGTCAACATCGAGGAGATCCGCAAGCCGGAAACCGATGCACAGCTGATCGCCGATGGCATCACTGCGCAACTTGAGAAGCGCGTGATGTTCCGTCGCGCCATGAAGCGTGCGATGCAGAACGCAATGCGCCTTGGTGCCCAGGGAATCAAGATCACTTCTTCGGGCCGCTTGAACGGAGCAGAAATCGCCCGTACCGAGTGGTATCGCGAAGGCCGCGTGCCGCTGCACACGCTGCGCGCCGACATCGACGTGGGCTTCTCCGAAGCGCGCACCACGTACGGTGTGATCGGTGTGCAGGTTCTCGTATACAAGGGTGAAGTGCTGGGCAAGGGTGAACAACCTGTAGCCGCACCTGAGCCGCAAGCTGAAACGCGCAAACCGCGCAGAGCAGGAGCGAAAAATGCTGCAGCCAGCTAGACGCAAATACCGCAAGGAACAAAAGGGCCGGAACAAAGGTATCGCCACTGCCGGCGCGACCGTTGCCTTCGGTGAATATGGACTGAAGGCGGTTGGTCGCGGTCGTCTGACCGCACGTCAGATCGAAGCCGCGCGTCGCGCCATGACCCGTCACATCAAGCGGGGCGGTCGCGTGTGGATCCGTATTTTTCCGGACAAGCCGATTTCCAAGAAACCTGCGGAAGTTCGCATGGGTAACGGTAAAGGTTCGCCGGAGTACTTCGTGGTTGAAATCCAGCCCGGCAAAGTGCTGTACGAAATGGACGGCGTGGACGAAACATTGGCGCGCGAGGCCTTTACGCTTGCCGCTGCCAAGCTGCCGATCAAAACCACGTTCGTGCAGCGCATGCTCGGCGCCTAATTCGGGAGACCCAAAATGAATACCAAAGAGATGCGGGCGAAGTCCCCGGAAGACCTGAACAAGGAATTGCTTGATTTGCGCAAGGCGCAGTTTTCCCTGCGCATGCAGGTGGCGACCCAGCAACTGACCAAGACCACCGAACTCGGTCGGGTCAAGCGTGAAATCGCCCAGATCAAGACCATCCTGACTGAAAAAGCGAGGGCTGCATAATGACCGCTGCAACCAACACTGCAACTCAAGCCAAGAACAAGCGCACCCTCACGGGCGTTGTGACCAGCGACAAGATGGACAAGACAGTTACTGTCCTGGTCGAGCGCCGCGTGATGCACCCGGTACTGGGCAAGGTGGTTCGCCGCTCCAAGAAATATCATGCGCATTCGCCGAACAATGAGATCAAGCAGGGCGATACCGTGATGATCGAGGAAACGCGCCCGCTATCGAAGACCAAGGCGTGGCAAGTTACAAAGCTCCTGGAAAAGGCGCGCGTCGAGTAATTCTCGATTTCGCTTCAAGAAAAAAAGCCCGCGAAATCAAACGGGGACTTTTTTCTTGATGGGTTCCGCTGAGGTGCCACGTGCCTAGGGCGTGCGCAGAATCGCCATGGCGACCGCCTCCGCAACCTTGATGCCGTCAACGCCTGCCGAAAGAATGCCGCCAGCATAAACACCTTCACCGGCTGGATAGAGGCCTTTCACGTTCAAGCTCTGAAAGTCATCGCCGCGTGTGATTCGCAACGGTGAGGAGGTGCGCGTTTCGACGCCAGTCAGCACCGCGTCCGGCATGGCAAAACCCCGCGAATTTGCTTGTCGAAACAGGCAGAGCCTCGCGGATCGCGGCAATCGCGTAATCCGGCAACGCGCTCGACAGGTCGGTCAGGTGCACGCCCGGTTTGTAGGACGGAATGACCTCGCCCAGTCGCGTCGAGGGACGTCCCGCCAGAAAGTCCCCGACCAACTGCGCCGGCGCTTCATAATCCCCGCCGCCGAGGGCGAACGCGGTCGATTCCCACTTTCGCTGGAAGTCGATTCCGGCCAACGCGTCGCCGGGATAATCATGCGGATCAATTCCGACGACAATGCCCGCGTTGGCGTTGCGTTCGTTACGCGAATACTGGCTCATGCCGTTCGTCACCGCACGATTTGCTCCGGAGGTGTGCAACCACCGTTCCACCCGGGCACATGCAGAAGCTGTACACGCTGCGGCCGTTGCTGGCGTGATGCACCAGTTTGTAGTCTGCTGCCCCGATCTCGGGGTGACCCGCATTGGGACCCAGGCGCGCCCGATCAATCAACGACTGCGGATGCTCAATGCGAAACCCGATGAAGAATGCTGCCCAGTTCCAGGTACACACCGCGCCGCTGAAGCATTTCAAACGTATCGCGGGCACTGTGGCCCAGAGCCAGTACCAGGTGATCGGTGCGCAATTCATACTGCTGGTCCGCTGTGACATCGAGGATCGCGCCGCGCAGCTTTCCTGTCCTCGATCAGCAGATCGGCGAGCCGTGACTGGAAGCGCAGACTTCGCCGCCGAGCGCAATGATCTCCTCGCGCATCCGCTCCACCACACCCACCAGTCGAAATGTGCCGACGTGCGGCTTCTGGCGTACATGATTTCCGGCGGTGCCCCCGCGCGCACGAACTCGGCCATCACTTTGCGCCCAAGGAAGCGCGGGTCCTTGATCTGGCTGTACAGCTTGCCGTCAGAAAATGTTCCTGCGCCACCCTCGCCGAATTGCACATTGGACTCCGGGTTCAGTTCCCTGCGCCGCCACAGCCCCCAGGTGTCCTGGGTGCGTTCACGCACCATCTTGCCTCGCTCGATGACAATCGGCCGCAGTCCCATTTGCGCCAGTATCAGCGCGGCGAAGATGCCACACGGACCGAAACCGACCACCACCGGACGATGTGGCGGTGAGAATCCGGCAGGGACCTTGGCGACAAAGTGGTAGCTGGTATCGGGGGACGGCATGACGGCACGGTTGCCGCGCAGGCGCTTCAGCACCCCTGGCTCGTCTATTACCTCGGCATCGACGCTGTAAACGAACAGCATTGCCTGCTTCTTGCGCGCGTCGTAGCTACGCTTGTAAATGGAAAAGTTGCGCAACTGGCCGGACTCGATGCCCAGGCACCTGAGCAGGGCAAGCCTCAGCGCCGCGGGGTCGTGGTCAATCGGCAAACGGAGTTCGGTGATTCGAAGCATGGTGAGCAGGCAGAAAACTCGCGCAAGCATAGCATCGCCGGTCGCCGCCGCAGCCTTTCGGCGCGGCCGCAACCGGACCCGGAGTGTCATGTCAGCGGCGAAATCCAGCCCGGCGATTGCTGCGTAGTGGGCAAAACGTTGCGATCAGGTCGCCAAGAGGAGCGCTCAATGTCCGCAGACTGGTCTCTGACCTTTCCAGTGGGGCCGCTTATACTTTCCGGTATGAAGCGGGATACCGTCAACCAACCGCGCCGGGCTGCGCCATCCACGCAGGCCGGGCCTCGCCGTCGCGCACCAAAAACCGGGCCGGCTTCGCCCGCGACGGGCGTATTGCCGCAGGGCGAGGACGACGGCCTGTTGCGCGCCTGCCTTGACGGCATCCGCGATCGGGATGAGGCGGCACTGGCGCGCCTTTACGACCTGACGCTGAGCCGCGTATACGGCGTGGCCTTGCGCATCCTGCGCAGCGCGCACCTGGCCGAAGAGGCAGTTTCCGATGTCTACATGCAGGTATGGCGCGATGTCGCGCGCTACGACGACAGCCGCGGCCGCGTCCTGGCATGGCTGCTGATCATCGCTCGTTCGCGTTCGCTGGACGTGCTGCGGCGTCAGGACGAGGCATTCAGCCACCCGGATCCGTACGACCTCGTCAGCGAGCCCGAGGCCGGGCGCGGAGATCCACACGACCTGCTGGCCGCGACGCGCGATGCGGCGACGCTGCAGACGGCGCTACTGGCAATGCATCCCTTGCAGCGCCAGCTGTTGTCGCTTGCCTTTTTCAAGGGGCTGTCTCATTCGGAAATCGTCGACCATACCGGAATTCCGCTGGGCAGCGTCAAAACCCATATTCGTCGCGCCTTGGCCGTACTGCGCGCAAGCATGGGGGCTGACACAAAAACCGAATTCGAGGAGTCATGAGCATGGCCAAACCCGCCCAATCCCCGGTGATTCCTCCCGATCTGATGGTTGAACTGCTCAGTGCCCTGCCGGCGAAAGCGCCGGCCCCGCGACGCGCCGCCGCGATGCGCGCCGCCCTGCTGCGCAAAACACAAGCTGCCGACAAGGACCAGATTCTGCTTCGCGCCGGTACCGGCGACTGGATCAATTTCGCGCCAAACGTGGACATGCGCATCCTGTTCGACGATGGTCAAACCCGAAGCTGGCTGGCCCGGTTCGGGCGCGGCGGGACCATTCCCTCGCATATCCAGACCGGTGACGAAGAGGCCATTGTTTTGCAGGGCTGGTGCTACCTTGACGATGAAAAAATTTGCGCGGGCGACTACCATCGCATCGGCAAAGGCCAACGCCACGGCAAGATCGTCAGCCCCGAAGGCTGCCTCATTTTCGTCCGCAGCCACAGCGCAAGGCGCCACGCTAGCGAACTGATGCCGGCACGCTGAACGCGGTCGCAGGCGCGCAAACAGGTTTCCCTGGCCGCGGCAGCCTGGCGCGGCCTCAGGCGGGAGGCGCGATCAACCGGCCGTGATAAACGGGCCCGCTGTAATCCCGAGGGTGTGCATTCGACCAACGGGGGAACCTGTACTTCGCGGGGTTCACCATGTTGATGCAATTGTCAGTCGCTGCAACCGTCGCGGACGCCCACCCGCGTGAGCGCGAACGCCTGCGAACCCTTTACAGCTACAACCTCCTCGATACCGCGCCGGAAATAATCTTCGACGAAGTGACGGCGTTGCTGGCGCAGATCTGCGACACGCCGTACGCTGTCATCAGCCTGCAGGATGAACGCCGGCAATGGTTTAAGTCCTGCTACGGCCACTTGCCGTTTCGCGAACTGCCGCGAGAAATCGGATTTTGCGGCACGGTGGTAAACAGCGCCGCCCCGCTCGAAGTCTCGGATGCGATGCACGACCTGCGGTTTCACGCCGATCCACTGGTGGCGCGCGAACCCGGAATTCGCTTCTACGCGGGCATGCCGCTACTCGCCGATACCGGGCTCGCGGTCGGGGCGCTGTGCGTGATGGACCAGCGCCCGCGCGTGCTCAACACGTCGCAGCGCAAGGCCCTGAGCCAGCTGACCGACGTGGTAATGCGGCTGTTCGATGCGCGCCGCCATGAAGAGAACGCGACCTGGCTGGGCGAGATGATCGAGGACTCGCTCGCGGAGGTGCTGGTATTCGACGCGCAAACACATCGCCTGCTGCACGCCAACCGCGGCGCTTGCCAGAATCTTGGCTACACACTCGGCGAGATCGTTGGCTGCACCGCCGATTGCTTTGTTGTCGGCTGGAACGAGGAGCGCCGCAGGCAGTTTCAGGGCCCGCTGCTGCGCGGCGAACGGGAGGTGGCGCTGATTGATGTCGCCGTGCGGCGAAAGGGCGGGAGTGTTTACTGGGCTGAAGGTCGCGTGCAGCTGGCGCGGCAGCAGGGGCGCCCGGTATTTGTGGTTAATGCCCATGACATCAGCGCACGCAAGGAGGCCGAGGAGGCCCTGTACCGCGAGAAGGAACTGGCGCAGATCACGCTTGATTCAATCGGCGATGCCGTGATCACCACGGATGCGAACGGGCACATCACCTACCTGAACCCGGTGGCAGAGCGCCTGACCGGGTGGTCGCGAGACCAGGCCACGGGACGCGTTGCGCAGGAGGTGTTTCACATCATTGCCGAACACGACCGTATGCCGGTGGCGAGTCCCATCGACCGCGTACTGTGTACTGGCGAGACCACGGGCCTGGCCAACAATACGGTCCTCATCTCCCGCGACAGCCGTGAATTCTCGGTCGAGGACTCCGCGGCACCGATCCGTGCCCGCGACGAAAGTCTGGTGGGTGTTGTGCTGGTGTTTCGCGATGTGACAAGCGCGCGTGAACTGTCCCAGACCCTGTCGTGGCAGGCGAGCCACGATGCGCTGACGGACCTGGTCAATCGCCGCGAGTTCGAAAACCTCCTGGGAAGGCTGCTCGCGTCCGCGTGCTCCCGGGATATGCGACACGCGCTGCTCTACTTCGATCTCGACCAGTTCAAGATCGTCAACGACTCCTGTGGCCACCAGGCCGGCGACCAGTTGCTGCGGCAACTGTCGGCGGAACTGCGTGCCCGCATGCGCAAGTCCGACACGCTGGCCCGCCTTGGCGGTGACGAGTTCGGCGTGCTGCTGGAAGGCTGTGACGTGGCCAGTGCGCGCCAGATCGCCACGCAGTTGCTCGACGCGATCCGCGCGTTTCGTTTCGTCTGGCAGGACCGCTTGTTCTCGGTGAGCGCCAGTTTCGGTGTTGCTGAAATCTCCGCTCACAGCGAAAGCGTCGAAGCCGTCATGTCCGCTGCCGATACGGCGTGCTTCATGGCCAAGGACAAGGGGCGCAACCAGGTGCAGGTTTTTCACCTGGCCGACGCCGAGGTCTCGTTTCGACAGGGCGAAATGGGCTGGGCGTCGCGCCTCGTGAAAAGTGTTGAGGAGAATCGCTTTTTCCTGGTGTTCCAACGCGCGCTACAGCTGAGCGGCGATACCGATTGCCTGGACTACGTCGAGGTGTTGCTGCGATTGCGCGACGAGCATAATCGCGTCGTGCCGCCAATGGCATTCATCCCGGCCGCCGAGCGTTACCAGTTGATGGCGGCAGTCGATCGCTGGGTGATCAAACGGGTGCTGCACTGCATCGCCTACCACGACGGCGGCAACAGCGCGGAAGCGGCCCTATGCCGTCGTTCGCGCTTCGCAGTCAATCTTTCCGGCGTGAGCCTCAGCGACGAGAGCTTCCTTGACTTTGTGCTCGCCGAATTCGATGCCAGCGGCGCCAATCCTTCGCAGCTGTGTTTTGAAATCACCGAAACAGCCGCCATTTCCAATGTTGCCCGGGTGGCGCGCTTCATGGCGCAACTGAAAGCGCGCGGCTGCCGGTTTGCGCTGGATGATTTCGGCAGCGGGCTGTCCTCATTCGCCTACCTCAAGAACATGCCGGTGGACTACCTGAAAATTGACGGCCTGTTCGTCAAAGGCGCGGCGACCGACACCACCGACTTGTCGATGGTCGAGTCGATCAATCGCATCGGCCATGTGATGGGCATGAAAACCATCGCCGAATTCGTGGAAACCGAGGAGACCCTGGCGCAGATGCGCGCGATCGGCGTCGACTTCGCCCAGGGGTATTTCGTACATCATCCGGAACCGTTCGCGGCGTTTGTGGTCGATCAGCTGCCGCCGCCGAACCCAACCAATCCCTGCTGCGGTGCGCATAGAACGAGCACTGGCGGGGCTCCCGAGGCGAAAAATGCCTGGAAGCCGCGCCAGTGCTTGAGTTTGCTAGCCGAGAAACTGGGTAGCCAGATACCAGGAAACGGCCGCGACGAAGGCCGAGCAGGAGATGGTGAGAATCCAGGCCCAGACGATTCCCCCGGCTACACCCCAGCGTACCGCCTTCACCTGCTTGGCCGCACCGACGCCGACAATGGCTCCGGTGATGGTGTGCGTGGTCGAAACCGGCACGCCCATGGCGGTGGCAATGAACAGGGTGATGGCGCCGCCGGTCTCGGCGCAAAAACCGCCGATCGGCTTGAGCTTGGTGATGCGCTGACCCATGGTCTTGACGATGCGCCAGCCGCCGAACAGCGTACCCATGGCGATGGCCATGTAGCACATCACAATCACCCACATCGGCACCGGATCCTTGGAGCCGGTCATGCCTGCGGCAATCAGCAGCATCCAGATGATGCCAATGGTTTTTTGCGCATCGTTGCCGCCATGGCCCAGGCTGTACAGCGACGCCGAGACCAGCTGCAGTCGGCGAAACCACCGATCCACCCGGCGCGGCGCGGTTCGCCGCAACAGCCAGGACACACCGACCATCAGGATGGCGCCGAGCAGGAATCCCAGGAAGGGCGAGACAAAGATGAACAATACCGTCTTCATCACGCCGCTCGAGACCAATGAGCCGGTCCCGGCCTTGGCGACCGCCGCGCCGATCAGGCCGCCGATCAGGGCATGCGAGGACGACGAGGGAATGCCGTAGTACCAGGTGATCAGGTTCCAGGTGATGGCGCCCATCAGGGCGCCCATGATCACGAAATGGTCAACCACCATCGGATCAATGGTGCCCTTGCCGACGGTCGCCGCAACCTTGAGCTGGAACACGAGGATGGCGACGAAATTGAAAAAGGCCGCCCAAACTACGGCGTATTGCGGCTTCAGTACGCCGGTGGAGACGATGGTGGCGATCGAATTCGCCGCATCGTGAAAGCCGTTCATGAAGTCAAAGATCAGCGCGAGCGCGATCAGGAACACAATCATCTCGAAACTGATCGACACCGATCCCATGCGCGACTCCGGTTGGCTCCAGCGTTTCAGGCGTTCTCGAGCACGATGCCTTCGATGACGTTGGCGGTATCCTCGGCGCGATCGGTAACGGTTTCCAGCAGCTCGTAAATGGCCTTCAGCTTGATGAGCTGCCGGGTGTCGGGCTCGTCGCGAAACAGCTTCGACATGGCCGAGCGCATCACGCGGTCCGCCTCCGATTCAAGCTGGTCTATTTCGCTGCAGATCTTGAGGATCGCTTCCGCGTTATCCATGTTTGAGAGCAGGCTCACCGCCTGCTTGACCTTGGCCGCGCAGCTGACGCAGATGTCGGCCAGGCGCCGTGCTGCATCGGTGACTTCCCGGACGTCGTAAAGCATCACGCATTCGGCCACATCCTCCATCAGGTCGAGAATGTCATCCATGCGGCTGATCAGCTTGTGAATGTCTTCGCGATCCAGCGGCGTGATGAAGGTCTGGTGCAGAAGGTGAATGGTTTCGTGCGTGATCTTGTCGGCTTTCTTTTCGATCGACGCCACGTTTTGGGCGTGCGCTTCCCGGTTACCCATGTCCGAGAAAAAGGCGTTCAATTCCTGCGCACCTTCCAGCACCAGCGAGGCATGGTCATTGAAGTAATCGAAAAAACGCCCTTCCTTGGGCATCAATCGTCCGAACATGGTGCACCTCCGCTGGGATATGACAACTTGGTGACAGCTTTGCGACTGCCGCGATTCTAGCTGAATTGGGCGGTGACACTGGCTTCAACGGTCTCGCCAGTTTCAAGAGTGAGGCGAGCATCAAGCAGCAACCTGTGCTGGGAGGCTGACTGGCGCGCCGCCCGGTCGCACGCGGCCGCCACGCCGGGCTGACACGCGGTAGAGTGATGGTGATCCTTACCCCGCACCCCGCCTGGTCATCGTCATGCCCTTCCGAACCTCCCAGCTTGATCGCGAATGCCGCCGGCCGGATTTCGGCCGAGTTGCGTTGGCAGCGATCGCTCTGCTGATGTTCAGCCTGCTTGTTCCTTCCCCCGCGTCGGCACAGGTTGCCGGGCGCCCCGACGCTTCCGCCGACTTTGCGGCTCTGGAAAGCCAGGGCGTGAAGATCCGCAGCGTGCGGGTGATCGCGCAGAACATTTTTGATCCAGACGACAGCGCCGAGAACAACCGTTTGTACATGTTGGTCAACCGGCTGCATATTCAAACCCGCGAGGACGTGATCAGGCGGGTGTTGCTGTTTCAAGCCGGCGAGACGGTTTCGTGCCAGAAAATCGATGAAACCGAACGTATCCTGCGCAGCGTGCGCTACTTGTACGACGTACACATCAAGGCGATCAACCTCAGCGATGGGGCGGTCGATATTGAAGTCCGGACGCGCGACACCTGGAGCCTCGATGTCGGCGCCAGCGTGTCGCGTACCGGCGGAAACAACAAGACCAACCTGGAAATCTCCGAATACAACCTGCTCGGCACCGGCGCCCGGCTTGGCATTTCCCGCCGCAGCGATATTGACCGGCATGGCTCCCAGTTCGAAATCGGCTATGCGCGGGCTTTTGATGGATGGACTGACCTGCAATATGTGCGCGGGCAGTTCAACGACGGCTCGCGCCGCACCATGTCGGCGGTACGCGGCTTCCCGTCGCTGGATGCGCGCTGGGCGGCAGGCGCGACCTGGGATACGCAGGATCGCCTCGACAGCATCTACAACACCGGCGAACTGGTTGCCGATTACCGGCACCGGACGCGAGCCGGCGAAGTTTTTGGCGGCTGGTCGCCGGGGCTGGTGAACGGCTGGACGCAGCGCTTCACGGCCGGCCTGCTGCGTAACGATGACAACTATCGAGTCGAGCCGGGCAAGACACCACCTCTGCCGCTACCGGTGGACCAGGAACAGCGCGCAGCATACGTCCGCTATGAACTGATTGAAGATCGCTATCTGAAACTCTTCAACCGCAGCCAGATCGCCCGCTCGGAATTCATTGCCAACGGCCTGAACCTGCGCTTGCAGGTGGCGCGTAACGCGACGGGCCTCGGTGCGACGCAATCGGCCTGGCTGTTCTCGACTTCGGTGAGTCGCGGTTTTACCCCGGGCGGCGACCATAACCTGCTTACTGCGGCGCGCTGGGACCGGCGCGTGGCCACCACCGGCGAGCTGATGGACGTGGCCGGCGCGAGTGTTCGCTATTTCGTGCCGGAAAGCCCGCGTTGGCTGTTCTACGCATCCCTGGCCGCCGACCACGTGCGCAACGGCGGCGTCGCCGACCAGTTGCTGCTGGGCGGCAGCAACGGTCTTCGTGGTTATCCGGATCGTTACCAGGCAGGCAACAAGCGTGTGCTTGCCACTTTCGAACAGCGGCTCTACACCACCTGGTATCCGTTCCGGCTGTTTCGCATCGGCGCTGCCGCCTTCGTGGACGTGGGTCGCGCCTGGGGCGGGCCCAACCAGAACACCATCAATGGCGGCTGGCTGAGCGATGCCGGTGTCGGCCTGCGCATTGCGATTGATCGCGCAGCCTTCGCGAACATGCTGCACCTCGATGTGGCAACGCCGTTGCAGCGTCAGGGCAATATCAAGTCCACCCAGTTTCTGGTGAGAACCGAGTTCAGTTTCTAGGCCGATTACCTCTTTGGACCGGCGCGCTCCGTTGCGCAGGCTGGCGCCCCCATGACCGCTTTTCGTTTCGCCGGATCCTTCCTGCAGCAAGACCTGGCGGCGCCGCAGTCGGCCATCCGCCAGTACCGCCCCGACATCGATGGCCTAAAAGCGCTGGCGGTGCTCGCGGTTATCGTCACGCACTACTTCAACGCGCTGTTGCCGGGCGGATTTGCCGGAGTCGATGTGTTCTTCGTCATCTCCGGCTACCTGATCGCCCGCTCCACGTTCATCGAAATTCATGCCGGCCGCTACCGGGTGTGGACTTATTTCACGCGACGCATCAAGCGCATTTTTCCGGCGCTCATCGTGCTTCTGGTCAGCCTGCTGCTGATTGGCTGGTGGACGCTGCTCCCCGAAGAATATTCGTTCCTCGCCAAACATGTCGCCGGCGCCTCGGTGTTCATTTCCAACTGGCAGTTCTGGCGCGAAGTGGGCTACTGGGATGTGGCGGCTGAGCTCAAGCCCCTGCTGAACCTGTGGTCCCTGGGTGTGGAGGAGCAGTTCTACCTGCTGTTTCCCCTGCTCATCATTGCGTCCATTCGCCGCCGGCGCGGCGCGTTCACGCTGCTAGCAGTGGCCATGATCGCGTCGTTTGCGGCCAGTCTCGCCCGGGTCGATAACCATGCCGGCTGGGCCTACTACCACCTGTTCAGCCGGCTCTGGGAACTGCTCGTCGGCGCGCTGTTCGCGTATGGGGAGCTGAGCCGGTTGCACGCGCGGCACGCGAACGCCGGCTTGGCAGAACGCGCCCCTACCGCGCAGCCGCGCGCGGCAATCGGGCAAAACCTCGCCTCGTTGGCCGGGCTGTCGCTGCTGCTGGTGGCCTTCCTGGCAATCGACAAGAGCTTGCCGTTCCCCGCGCCGTGGGCGCTGTTGCCGACAGCGGGGTCACTGCTGCTGATCGCGGCCGGTCCACAGGCGTTGGCGAATCGCCGGTTTCTGGCCAACCCGGTGCTGGTGTACGTCGGCCTGATCAGTTATCCGCTTTACCTGTGGCACTGGCCGCTGCTGTCGCTGGCTCGCATTTACGATCAGGCCGACCCGACCATCGGCATGAAGCTGGGCATGATCGTGGCAAGCTTTGTCGTCGCTGCCGCGTGCTATCACTTCCTCGAGCGACCGCTGCGCTTCGGCGCATGGTCAAAAGTCAGGCTCATGCCGTTCGTCCTGATCGCCCTGCTGGCGCTGATCGGCGCGGCCGCGCTGCTCATACACCGTTCCGGCGGCGTGTACTCGCGTTTTCCGGTATTCGACAACGTTTACCAGCACCCTGCGGCGGCACGCGTGTACGTGCCGCCGGGGTTCACCGCCGAGCGCAAGGCGGCGCTGATCGGCGACAGTCATGCGCAGATGTACGACGAAGCGCTGCGCAGCCATTACTTTCAGAAGGGCCGCCAGCTACTCATCAGCTTTCGTGCCGGCTGCCGGCCGTTCTGGAATCTCGACCAGCATTCGCCCGGTTATCCGCCGCAGGGTTGTCCCGCACAGGTCAATGCCGCGCTGGAGAGGATCGTCGGCGACCCGGGTGTCGACATGGTCCTTCTCATTGCGCAATTCCAGGGCCTGCGTGACCTGATTCATCCTGAGGCCAATCGCTTGCCCCCAGCATTGCGCGCCCGGCCGGCGACCGACGCCGAACGCAATCTCGCCCTGGTTGAGCTGGCCATGCGCCAGACGCTGGACAAACTGTTCGCGGCCGGCAAGCGCGTGATCGTCTTTACCAACACGCCTGAATTGACGTTTCCCCCAACCAAATGTCAGCAGCGCCCGCTGCGGCTGCACCAGCCGGCCATGGAGCCTTGTGAAATGCCGCGCGCCGAAATCGACCGGACGGCCGCGCCACACCGGGAAATGCTGGCGCGCATCCAGCGCGACTATCCGTCGCTGGCGTTATTTGATCCGCAGGATATTCTCTGCGACCGGCGGGCCTGCCGGGCGCGCGTCGATGGCCGCCTGGTCTACGCCAACATCGATCACCTCAACGAATTTGGCGCAGAAGTCGTGATCCGCGGATTTGCCGCGCAATTTCCGGACCTTTCAGCCAGAGCAAAGCAGTAAAAGTCCAGCATTGGCGCCGCTTTCAAGCCATTTTTGCCCGGAAAGGCGCGCCAACGCTCATTCGTTCGCTTAAAGTCAAAGCCATTAGCTCTTCAGGCGCACAAACGCGGGCAAATTGAATTTTTCTGAACCGCTACAATCAATGCACTGGCGCAGAACACTTTTGCGCATAAAAAACAAACCTGGAGGAAGCATGAATTTCAAGACCCTCGCAGTCGCTGCCGCCCTGATGATCGCGGGCGTGGCGGGTGCTGAAACGTATCCGAGCAAACCGATCACCATGATTGTCCCGTTTGCCGCGGGCGGGCCGACCGATACCGTGGCACGCACGGTCGCCTCGGTCATGTCCAAGTCGCTGGGCCAGCAGGTCATCATCGAAAACGTGGGCGGCGCGGGCGGCACCATCGGCGTGGGCAAGGTGGTCAGCGCCCCCAATGATGGCTACACGGTGCTGCTGATGCATATCGGCATTTCCACCGCGCCCTCGCTGTATCGCACCCTGAAATATGACGTCAACAAGGACCTCGAACCGGTCGGCCTCGTCACCGAAGTACCCATGACGATGATTGCCAAAGCCGACTTTCCCCCCAAAGATTTCAAGGAACTGGTCGCTTACGTGAAAGCAAACAAGGCTAAGGTGTCCTATGCGAACTCCGGTATCGGCTCGGCCTCGCATCTTTGCGGCATGCTGTTCATGAGCGCCATCGAGACGGACCTGCTGACGGTTCCGTACAAGGGCACGGCACCAGCCATGACTGACCTGCTCGGCGGGCAAGTTGACTTCATGTGCGACCAGACCACCAATACGACGTCACAAATCAAGGGCGGCAAGGTAAAGGCCTACGCCGTGACCTCGCTGACCCGGGTGGCATCGCTGTCCAATCTGCCGACCATGGATGAGTCCGGCCTCAAGGGCTTTAACGTCGGTGTCTGGCATGGCGTATGGGCACCGAAGGGCACCGCCAAGCCCGTTGTCGACAAGCTGAACGTTGCGCTGCAGGCGGCACTGAAGGATGCCGGCGTGATCGGCAAGTTTGCCGAACTCGGCACCGCGCCGGAACCGGTCGCCCGCCAGACGCCGGAGGCGTTGCGCAAGCAGCTTGCTGCCGAAATTTCCAAATGGGGCCCGATCATCAAGAAGGCCGGCGTGTACGCCGACTGACCGCGGTCAGCGCGAAGCCGCGCTGTCCTGTGCCAACAACGCGCCCGGCAATGCCGGGCGTTTTCGTTTCTGATAGCGGATAGAATTTCACCATGCCCCGCAAATCGACGTCCGCCGCAAAGGCCCCCCGGGATTCCAGACCGTTCGGCCAGAACACCATCGCCATGGTGTACGACTTTGACGGCACGCTGTCGCCGCAGCCCATGCAGGAATACACGGTGCTGCCAAAGATCGGCATCGAGCCCGAGGCGTTCTGGGCAAAGGTGCACAAGGAAGCGCAGGAGACCGGCTCCGATTCGATGCTGGTCTACATGCGGCTGATGATGGAAATGCTTTACAAGAATGACGCCGTCAAAATCACCCGCGAGGACTTCGCAGCGATGGCGCATCGCATCCAGTATTTTCCCGGCGTCGAGGACTGGTTCCCGCGCATCAACGCCTACGTGAAGAAGCGCGGCGGTGGCGCGGTGAACGTGCAGCACTACATCATCTCGGCGGGCCAGAAGGAAATCCTCGAAGGCGTGTCGATCCGCAAGTACTTCAAGCAGATCTATGCCTCCGAGTACCACTTCAACCAGTACGGCATCGCCAACTTTCCGAAATTGCTCATCACCGATACCTCCAAGACGCAGTATCTGTTTCGCATCAACAAGGGCAAGGAGTCGCTGGCCGAATCGATCAACGACCATATGCCCGAGGGGGAGCGGCCCATTCCGTTTTCCAACCTCATTTACATCGGCGATGGCATGACCGACGTGCCCTCGATGGCGCTGACCACCAAGAGTGGCGGGCATTCGCTGGCGGTATTCAATCCCAAGGTTGAAAAGAGCAAGGCGACATGCGTGCGACTGCTCGATGCCGGCCGCGTCGATTTCATCGCGCCGGCCGACTACCGCGACAACAGCAAGCTGACGCGTCGCGTGCAGCTGCTGCTCGATTCGGTGATCGCCGGAATAGCCTATGCCGCGGAAGTGGCCGCCTGCAAGTCGGAAAACCAGTAGGGCATGAGGCCGCTGACCTTACAACTGCTGCCGGAACTCTCACACGAACGTTTCACTTCCGGCACGCGCCTCGCGGCGAAGTTCGGCGTTTCACGCAGCGCCGTTTCCGAGGCCTTGCGCGAGGCCGCTGAGGCCGGCGTGGAAATATTCAGCCTCACCCGTCGCGGCTACCGGCTCGCCGAGCCGCTGGAAATGCTTGATGTGGAGCGTATCCGTCCGGCGCTGGGCGCGGCGGCGCGGCGTGTCGATGTCGAGGTGATGCCCAGCGTTGGGTCCACCAATTCCGTGCTCATGGCGCGTGCGCTTGACGGCGCGCCGTCCGGCGCTTGCCTGGTCGCCGAGCAGCAGACGGCGGGTCGTGGCCGGCGTGGCCGCAGCTGGCGATCGGCGTTCGGCGCGTCGCTGACGCTGTCGCTGCTATGGCGCTTCGACAAGGGCGCCGCCCAGCTGGGCGGGCTCTCGCTGGCGGTGGGGCTGGCGGTGTTGCGCGCGCTGACGTCATGCGGGGCGACCGGGGTACGCCTGAAGTGGCCCAACGACATCGTCGTCGACGACCATAAGCTGGGCGGCATCCTGATTGAATCCCAGGGCGACATGCTGGGGCCGACCAGCGCGGTAATCGGCATCGGGCTGAACGTGCGTTTCCCCCCGGCCGTGGCGGCGGCGATGGCGGCAAGCATCGAGCAGCCGGTGGCCGATGTGCAGTCGGTTTGCAGCGCGCCCGTGTCGAGAAACCTGCTGGCAGCGGCAGTGCTGCGCGAGCTGGTTTCGATCCTCGATGTTTTTCAGAAGTCCGGCTTTGCGCCGCTGCGCGCCGAGTGGCTGGCCGCGCATGCGCTGCAGGGCTGCCCGGTGCGGGTGCTCAATGCCGACGGCAGCGGCTTCGACGCCATTGTGCGCGGCGTGGGTGACGACGGATCGTTGTCGGTGAGCCGCAACGGACGCGACCTGGCGCTATCATTCGGGGAATTGAGTGTGCGACGCGCAACTGGAGCGAAACAATGAAATTGCTCGCAATCGATGCCGGCAATACCCGCGTCAAGTGGGGCCTGCACGACGGCCGGGATTGGTTCCTGCGCGGCAGCTTTGCAACCTTTGCCGCAGGGTCCGAAATTGCCTTTGAACACCTGCCGCAGCCGCTCGAGGTGGAGCGCGTGCTGATTTCCAATGTTGCCGGTGCCAAGGTCGGCGCCTTGCTGCACGACCGGCTGTATGGCCTGTCCAGAGCCATCGAGGTGATCACCTCTGCCGCCGCCCAGTGTGGCGTTCGCAACACGTATGCAGAACCGCTCGCGCTGGGCACGGATCGCTGGGCGGCGCTGATCGCCGCGCACGCCGCCGCGCACGATGCGCCTCGCGCGCAGCTGGTGATCGTCGCCGGCACCGCGCTGACGGTGGATGCCTTGGGTGCGGACGGGGAATTCCTCGGCGGCTTGATCGTCCCGGGCCTCGAACTCATGCGCCAGTCGCTCAATCGCGGTACGGCACAGTTGCCGGACAGTCATGGCGAGTACTACACCTTTCCGCGCGGCACGGCCGATGCCATCGCCACCGGCGCAGTTGAAGCCACCTGCGGCGCGATCCAGCGCATGTATACGCACTTCACCGCCCACAACGGCGACGCGCCGCATTGCGTCGGTAGCGGCGGCGCCATGCTGCAACTGGCGCACCACCTGCCGTTCCCCGTGGCCGTCAACGACCACATGGTGCTAGATGGCTTGCTGGCCATCTCGCGGGCAGGCTGAATCGCATGGCCCGCTTCGTCTTCTTCCTGCTGCTGATTGCCAACGTGGCGCTTGGTGCCTACCTTTACCTTGCGCACACGCAGGCCCAGCCGGCGATGCCGCCGGAACTGAATCGAGATGCGCTCAAGATCGTCGGCGTTGCCGACCCGGCCAAGGCGCAGCAGGAGGCACTCGCCGCACGCAAGCTGGCCAGCAGCCTGAACGGCGCCGCCTGCATTGATTTCGGCGTCAGGCCGGCCGACGGCAGTCGCGCCCAACTCACTTTCGCGGCCATGAACCTGGGCGAGCGTCTCACCACGCGCAATCTGGAGGACTACACGCGTTTCGCGGTGTCATTGCCGCCACAAAAAGACCGGCGCGCCGCTGATGCCATGCTGGCCGGCCTGAAGAAAGCCGGGGTGAAGGACGTCTCGCTGCTGGGCGAAACCAGTATTTCGCTGGGCCTTTATTCCAGTGACGAGGCGGCGCGCAAGGCGTTGGCCGATTTGCAGGCCAAGGCCGCCACGCTGGTGAAAGACGCGCAGATCACGCCGCGCAATCCGCAGTTGAAGGAAGTGCTTTTCAACGTCCGCGAGCCCGATGTCAACCTCGTTGCGCGTCTCACGCTGATGCAGCGCGACTACGAAGGCAGCAGTCTCAAGGCGGTGACATGCGCGGGGCCGGCTGCAATACCGGCGGCTACCGGCGTGACACCCGCCCCGCCAGCGCCCGAGCCGGTACCGGCAGCAGCCCCGGCAAAGAAATGAGTTGATGCGCCCGGCAGGGCGCAGGATTCAGCTGGCCAGTTCGCGCAAGCGCGCTTCGGCGAGCACATCGATGACGCTGCCGGCAACGCGAATGACACCGGCGGCGCTCAATTCGTGCAGCGTGCGTGAGAAGTGTTCCTGCGTCATGTTCAATTGCGATGCGATCAGGCCTTTTCTCATCGGCAAGCTGATGTGCGTGCGATCCGTGCCGGCCTGGCCGTCCTGCAGATCCAGCAGGAAGCGCGCCACCCGCGTGCTGGCCTTGCGGGTGAAGACATTTTCAAGTTCGCCCGTACGCTCGCACAACTGGTTGCTGAGATGCTTGAGCATGGTGCGGGCGAGGCCGGGATCGCGCTGCAGCTCTTCAAGGAACGGTCGTGCGGGGATGTGTACCAGCTGAATCGCGCTCACGGCGGTCGCCGCCAGCAAATGTGGTCGCTCACAGACTGTTTCGGCAAGTCCCACGCAGTCGCCGGGCCCGAGCAATTGCATCATGTGGTCGCTGCCCTGGCTGGTGGTCATGGTGAGCTTGACCTTGCCCTCGCCGATCACATAGACGCCGGACGCGGGCCCCTTTGCCTCGGAGATAACGCTGCCACGCGGCAAGGCAATCATGGTCGATGCACGCGCCAGTCGCGTACGCGTCTCGGCTGCCACCTTGCGCAGCGACTCGCATCCGGCCAGCAGACCCAGGATGGTCGGTTCGGCGGTTCTGTTCTTTTGTGCGTATGCGTTCACGCTTTGAATCTTGCAGGGTCGCGCGGGGAAAGTTTTGACGTGTGTCAAACACAAACGCGGACAAGTTTCGCCGGTTGCGCATGCTCAGGCGGCCCGGTAGCACGCGAACCTAGGCGTGCGGTCGCGGAACGCGGAAGGCGGGTCTGACGGTTATCACATGTGCGAAAACCACAAAAATAGGCCCAAAGTGCAACTGGGATTGATTTAACGCAAAACCCCCGGCTTTCCCAGGAGCTTAATAAGGATCAAGAAATTGGCAAATCCATTGCGGAGCGCAAGAATGAAAAAGCAGATTGTGAGAATGGCCCTCTTGGGTGCGACAGCCGGCACGATGCTGGTGGCTTCCGCGCTGATCCTGCCCACGGTCGCGCTCAGTACCGCCGAGTGCGCCGTCACCACCGCTGCGACCCTGCAATCACCGGGTTGCCCGACTGCGGACGGACGCATGGAAGTTAACGTGCATCAGGGCACCCGCAACCAGTAACCCGCTTGACCCCAATGGCCGTCGCTTCGGCCACCCCTTTCTTCACCGAGGTACATGTTGATGGCAGCAAAAAACACAATCGAACAGCGCAGGCATCCTGCGCTTTCGTGGTTTTTTGGCGTCCATCGCCGAGGTGCTGATTATCGCCACGGCTGCAATCCGGCTGCGGCATGCCGTACCAAGCTCGACTACCCGAAGTTCCAATCCTCTTGAGGGAGAACTATATGAAGCACCTCATCAAATCGTTAGCAGTGCTGTGTTTGCTCGGCGCCATGGGCGGTGCATCCGCCGCGTGGGCCGCCGACAAGGGAACAACGTTATCCGGCAAGGACTTGGTCCTGAAGGACGACGCCAAATGCACCTCGTGCCACGATGAAGGCGATGGCCCCAAGGTCCTGCACATCGGCAAGACCAAGCACGGCACCACGGCCGATGGCCGGACGCCCACCTGTACCAATTGCCACGGCGACAGCGCAGCGCACTTGAAGGGCGGCGCGCCCGGCGCCAAGGTGCGCCCAAAACCGGACGTGGTATTCGCCGCGAAAGGCGGCAGCTCGGCCGATGCGCAAAGCGCTTCCTGTGTCTCCTGCCACAAGAAGGACACCAAGCGCTCGCACTGGGAAGGCAGTGCCCACCAGAGCCGCGACGTCGCCTGTACCAATTGCCACACCCTGCACGTTGCCAAGGACAAGGTCCTGAGCAAGGCAACTGAATTTGAAGTGTGCTTCTCCTGCCATAAGGAGCAGCGCGCCCAGGTCAGCCGGCCATCACACCACCCGGTGCTCGAAGGCAAAGTGGCCTGTTCGGATTGCCACAACACCCACGGTTCGGTCGGACCAAAGCTCGTCAAGCGCGACACCGTGGTCGATACCTGCTTCCAGTGCCACGCCGAAAAGCGCGGTCCGTTCGTGCATAACCACGAGCCGGTCAGCGAAGACTGCGGCAACTGCCACAACCCGCACGGCACCGTCGTTGAAAGCATGCTGAAAATGCGCGCACCGTACCTGTGCCACGCCTGCCATACCCCGCACGGCGGCTTCATCCCGCAGATTGTCGGCTCCCAGGTGACGGGTCTCAAGCCGACAACGGCCAACGGACTCGGCAAGGGCACGACCAACGTCACACAGGGCCGTTCCTGCCTGAATTGCCATACGGAGGTGCACGGCAGCAACAACCCGAGCGCCACGAACCCAACCCCGCAATTCATGTTGCGCTGAGAAAGGGGACAACCAAATGAAAACGACCAAACAAAACCTCGGCATGGGCCGCACCATACTTGCCCTTGCAGTACTCGGCGCCATCGGCCACGCGCAGGCGCAGCAGTCCGATGAAGTCAAGCAGCTCACCAATCCGGAAAGCTCGGTCACCGTCGGTGCCGCCGGCCTGTCCGGGGACTTCAATGACCGCGCCCAATACGGCATGTTCAACGGCATGCGCAAGGACAGCGGTTACCTGCTGTTCGACATCGATTACCTGACGCGCGACAACGCCACCGGTACCTGGACGTTCCTCAACGGGCGCAACCTCGGCACGAATGCCCGTGAAATCCGCGGCGGCATGAACCGTCAGGGCAGCTGGAAAGTCTTCGGCGAGTACAACGAAATTACCCGCTACAGCCCGTTCACCGTCAACACCAACATGACCGGTGTCGGCAGTACGCGGCCCAATATCGTCAATCTGACCACGCCCGGCGCCGGCAGCGACTACGACTTCAAGCTGCAGCGCAAGGCCGCGTCGGCCGGATTCGAAACCTGGCTCACCCCGGAGTTGAAGTTTGAGGCCAGCGTCAAGAGCGAAGACAAGAACGGCACGCGTCTGTGGGGCCGTGGCTATGACTGCGCCTCGTATGTCTGCGGCACGTCGACGACGACCGCGATGAACCAGGCCAACTTCCTCAAGAACGCCATCCTGCTGATCCCCGAGCCGATCGACTCCAACATCAAGCAGTTCGATGCCCGGTTCGCGTTTCATGACGACAAGCTGAACCTGACCGCCGCGTACTACGGCTCGTTCTATACCAACTCGAACGGCAACATCAGCCCGATTGTTCCCAACAGCCTGTATGGCGGCAACCAGACGCTGGTGGGCGCACTGTATCCGGCGGTCGGCACCAACATCATCGCCGGTGGCGGCACCAGCCTGCAAAACGTGCTGCAGTCGCCAATGTCCCTGCAACCCGAGAATCAGTCGCACCAGTATTCGCTGGCCGGCAACTACGCGTTCACCAAATCGACCAAGGCCACGTTCAAGTACTCCTATACGCACTCCACGCAAAGCCAGGACTTCGGCAGCATGGGCCTGACCGGTGCGCCTACCGGCATCACCAATCTGGCCGGGCGGGTCGATACAGTCGCGGCGCAGATGGGGCTGACCTCGCGGGTCACCAAGGACCTGTTCCTGCTGGGTAACCTCAGTTACGTGCGCAAGGAAGACAAGACGCCGAACGGCCTGTACAACGTCGAAGCCAAGGCAATATTCCCGGCGACGACACCGGCCAGTTACACCAACATCAACCAGATCGGCGTGCCGGGTGCGGTGTGGAACAACAATCACGTTTCCAACACCAATCTTTACGGCAAGCTGGAAGCCAGCTATCGACTGCCTGAAGGGTATCGCGTCACGGTCGGCCTGGACTATCGGTCGCACGAGCGGCTGGTACCGGAATCGCGTGTGGAAGAAGCGCTGGCCGGCCTCGGACCATTGCGTGAGAAGAACACCGAGAACGGCTACCGTATCGACCTGAAGAAATCGATGTCGGACACGCTCAATGGCAGCATCGGTTATTCCAACACGCGCCGCGGTGGTTCGGACTGGACCAACCTGAGCACGCTCAATCCGGATCAGCCGACGCCGAACAGCGCAGTCAACACCTACCTGATCAATACCTACTGCGGCGGCTACCAATGCTACGGCCAGGTGCTGTCACCGTTCGCCATCCTGCAACTGAGTGCCAACACGCCGTTCCCGATGTCGATGGCCGATTCCAAACGCGAAAAGGTCAAAGGCATGCTCGACTGGACGCCGACCGAATCGCTCAGCCTGCAGTTCGTGGGCGAAGACGGTACGGACAAGAACACCATGCCGGTTGATCCGGTGGCTGGTGGCAAAGGCTGGCGTGACAGCAAGGTCAACTTCTACAGCCTGGACGTCACCTATGTGCTGAACGACAAATGGAAACTCACCGGCTATGCATCAACCGGCGAATCGACCATCCATGTCAACCACAGCACCGGCTACGTGGCCGACCTGACCAACAAGACCGAATCCGCCGGCCTGTCGCTGGTCGGTGAAGTCAACAAATCGCTGCAGGTCGGTGCGAATTTCACGTACATCAACGAAACCAACAAATATGGCGCCGTAGCTGCCACCGGTACGACGGGTGATCGCCTCATCGGCCTGACGGTAACCCAACCCAGTGCCAACAATCTTGCACAGGCGGCGGTCGGCCTGCCGGACGTGGTGTTCCGCAAGACCCTCTTCAGCGTATTCGGCATCTTCACGCTGAACAAGTCTTCCGACATCCGTGTGGACGTGGTTAACCAGAAAGCCAAGTACAACGACTGGGTCTGGGGCAACAGCACCAGCCCGTTCGTGTTCTCGGACAACACCACCGTCAAGCAGCAGGTTGACCAGACCGTCACGTTCTTCGGCGTGACCTATGTTTACCGGTTCCGCTAGGCAACACTGACGCACACGCAGGTGCAGGAACGTGGGACGGAACGGGGGCGATCGCATCGCCCCCGTTTTTCTTCCACGCGCCGGCAACGTGCAAAGGAGCAGGCAAGTGAGCAATATTCAGGTTTTTGATGGCGCCATGTGTTGCAGCAGCGGCGTTTGTGGCACCGATGTCGATCAGCATCTCGTCGACTTCGCGGCTGACTTCGCCTGGGCAAAACAAGGCGGCGCGCAACTCGAACGCTTCAACCTCGCGCAGCAGCCGCTGGCGTATGCCCAGAACCCGGTGGTGAAAGCGTTTCTCGAGCGATCCGGTGCTGAAGCGCTGCCGCTCATCCTGGTCGACGGTGAAGTCGCGCTCGCCGGCCGCTATCCGCAGCGCGCGGAACTGGCCCGCTGGGCCAGACTCCAGCCTGCCCAGCCGATCGACGCCCCAGGCTGTGGCGGTGGTTGCCGCTGCCGCTGAACCTGCGCGATCAACGGACAACCCATGCTTTTTCTGGATGAACCGCCGGCATTTCTTTTCTTTACCGGCAAGGGTGGCGTGGGCAAGACTTCGCTGGCTTGCGCGGCGGCCGTGCTGCTGGCAGATGCCGGCAGGCGGGTGCTGCTGGTCAGTACCGACCCGGCTTCCAACGTTGGCCAGGTATTCGGCATGGCCATCGGCAATACGCTCACGCCGATCACGTCGGTGCCGCGTCTGTGGGCGCTGGAAATCGACCCGCAGGCCGCCGCGCAACAATATCGCGACCGCATTGTCGGCCCGGTGCGCGGGGTGCTGCCGGATGCGGTGGTGGCGTCAATCGAGGAGCAACTATCGGGCGCCTGCACCACCGAGATCGCTGCCTTTGACGAATTCACCGCGTTGCTGACCAACACCGCACTGCAGCGCGATTACGACCACATCATTTTCGATACCGCGCCGACCGGTCACACCATCCGCCTGCTGCAACTGCCCGGGGCGTGGAGCGGCTTTCTCGATGCCGGACAAGGTGATGCCTCCTGTCTTGGTCCGCTGGCGGGACTGGAAAAGCAGCGCAGCCAATACAAGGCGGCAGTCGATGCGCTCGCCGATCCCGCGCAAACGCGCCTTGTTCTGGTCGCAAGGGCACAACGCTCCGCATTGCTGGAGGCGGCGCGTACCCATGAGGAACTGGCTGCCATCGGGCTCAATCGCCAGTTCCTCGTGATCAATGGCGTCCTGCCGGCCGACGGGATCAAGGATGCCCTGGCCGACGCCGTGCGCAGACGCGAGCAATCGGCCCTGGCGGAAATGCCGGCGGTGCTGCAGGGCCTGCCGGTCGATCATGTCGCGCTGAAACCATTCAACCTCGTCGGGCTGGAGTCGTTGCGCCGGCTGCTGACCGATGAGGTGAGTGTGACCATGCCGCCCGCGTCCAGCGAGACGATGATCTCCGCGTCCTCGCTGGGCGCGTTGGTGGACGAACTCGCAGTCGATGGTCATGGCCTGATCATGGCGATGGGCAAAGGCGGCGTGGGCAAGACCACCATCGCGGCAGCCATCGCCGTCGAACTTGCCAGCCGCGGTGACGCAGTGCATCTGACAACCTCCGACCCGGCAGCGCACCTGGCCCAGACGCTGGAAGGTTCGCTGCCCAACCTCATCGTCAGCCGCATCGATCCGCACGCCGAAACGGCGCGCTATCGCGAACACGTGATGGCCAGCAAGGGCAAGAACCTGGATGAGCATGGCCGCGCCCTGCTGGCGGAGGACTTGCGCTCACCCTGCACCGAGGAGATCGCGGTGTTCCAGGCGTTCTCGCGCATCATCCGCGAAGCCGGCAAGAAATTCGTGGTGATGGATACCGCCCCTACCGGCCATACCCTGTTGTTGCTCGATGCCACTGGCGCCTATCACCGCGAGGTGGCACGGCAGATGGGCGAGGGCGCGCATTTCCTCACGCCGATGATGCAGCTGCAGGATCCGGCGCGCACGAAAGTACTGATCGTGACCCTGGCCGAAACCACACCGGTATTGGAAGCGGCTGGCCTGCAGGCCGACTTGCGGCGCGCCGGCATCGAGCCGTGGGCGTGGGTGATCAACAGCAGCCTCGCTTTTTCGCAGACTGCCTCGCCGCTGCTGCGTCAGCGCGCCACCAATGAACTCGCGCAGATCGAGGCGGTGATGGCGGTTCACGCCAAGCGTTGTGCCGTCGTGCCGCTACTGGCAGACGAACCGGTGGGTGTATGCCGCTTGCGGCAATTGGCGGAACGCCACGACGCGGTCTCAGTCCCGGCATAAACGAGCCAAACACCAGCACTGGCGTGCCTTGCAGGCCAAAATGCCTCGGAGAGCCGCGCCAATGCTGGAGTTTGGCTTCTATTTTTCTCGCTGGTGAGCCTGTATCGCGTGCGGCGCTACTTTTAATTTATGGGTTGATAAATATCAATAGCCGCTTTGCCGGCGAGCCTATCTTCTCTACATATCAGATTGTTGACATGCCCATGAGGAGAAGTTCATGAAGTTGACGAGACGTGAGTTCTTGATGGCATCCAGCGCCTATGCGGCGTGGATGGTTGCCGGAAATGCAGATGCGGCAGCGCCGGTCAGCAATGCGTTCAAGCCGCGCAAGGCAAAGCCCAGCAGCCCAGCGAAGGGCGAGTGGGTCGGCAGTGCCTGCCAGGGCTGTACCCAGTGGTGCGCCATCCAGATTTTTGTGCAGAACGGTCGCGCCACGCGCGTGCGCGGCAACCCGCTTTCCAAGACCAATCACGGCTATTGCTGCCCGCGCGGCCACATGATTCCGCAACAAGTTTATGACCCGGATCGCGTCAAAGGTCCGATGAAGCGTACCAATCCTCTCAAGGGTCGTGGCATCGATCCGAAGTTCGTCCCCATCAGCTGGGACGAAGCGCTCGACACTGTTGCCGACAAGCTGATTGAGTTGCGCAAGGCGGGTGAGCCGCAGAAACTTCTTTACATGCGTGGCCGCTATTCGCCGACTTCCACCGACCTGTGCTACGGCACGCTGCCGAAAGTATTCGGCACGCCAAACTATTTTTCGCATAGCGCCATCTGTGCGGAAGCCGAGAAGATGGGCCCGGGCTTGACGCAGGGCTTCTTTGGCTACCGCGACTACGACCTCGAGAAAACCAACTGTCTGGTGCTGTGGGGAACCGATCCGCTGGCATCCAATCGCATGGTGCCCAACACCATCCACCGCTTCCATGAAATCGTCGCGCGCGGCACCGTCATCGCTGTCGATCCGCGTCTGTCCAATGTGGCCGCCAAGGCGCATGAATGGCTGCCGCTCAATCCGGGTTCCGATGGCGCGCTGGCCGGCGCAATCGCCCACGTGTTGCTGACCGAGGGCCTGTGGAATCGCGAATTCGTCGGTGACTTCAAGGACGGCAAGAACCTGTTTGTTGCGGGCCAGCCCGTGGATGAAGCGGCCTTCGCCGAAAAGGAAACCCACGGCCTCGTGAAGTGGTGGAACCTGGAATTGAAGGACCGCACGCCGGCATTCGCTGAGAAAGAATCGCTGATCCCCACCGACCAGATCGTGCGCGTCGCACGCGCGATGGGCAAGGCGGCGCCGAAAACCGTCGTGTGGATGGGCCCGGGCGCAGCCATGCATCCGCGCGGCACTTACAGCGCCATGGCGGTACACGCGCTCAACGGCCTGCTGGGCTCCATCGATGTCGAGGGTGGCGTCTGGCAAAGCCCCAGTGGCCCGCCACTGGGCAAGTTCCCCAGCACTGAAAAGTACGTCGACGAAGTCGCGAAGACGGCCGGCAAAGGCAAGAAGCTCGACGGCCGCGGCGCCAAGGATATGCCGGCCATGATGAACGCCAAGCCGGGCAGCGGCGTGGTCACCAACAACGTGGCCAATGGCATGCTGAAAGACCCGGGGGCGGTGAAAGTGTTCATCTCGTCCTGGGCCAATTTCAACTTCTCCTGTACCGGCGCCGACCGCTGGGACACGGTGATGGCCAAGGTGCCGTTCTTTGTGCACATGGTCACCAACGCTTCGGAAATGACACAGTTTGCCGACATCGTCCTGCCAGCCACGTTCAACTCGGCCGAAGGCTGGTCGGTGGTAACCAATATGGGCAACGGCCATGCCTACGCCTCGCTGCAACAGGGCGCCGTGAAACGACTTTGGGATGTGAAGCAGGAAGAGACCGAAGTGATGTGGCTGCTGGCCGAGAAGCTCAAGGCCAAAGGCTTTGCCAATCTGTTCGATTACTACTCCAAGGAATTCAAGGACCCGGAAACCGGCAAGGCACCGACTACCGCGTTGGAATTCAGTGAAATTGCCGCCAAGATCACCAGTGCGCCCATCTGGATGGCCAAAGAGCCGCTCAAGGGTGATGCGCCGGTCAATGGCTATGCTGACTTCAAGGCCAAAGGCATGTTCAGCGGTCCGAAGTACACGCTGAAGAAGGGCTGGGGAGGCAAGTTCGCTACCGAGACCAAGAAGTTCGAGTTCTACAGCGAATCCCTGAAGAAGGGGCTGTTGGAGCACGCCAAGAAATTCGAAACCACCACCGACGACATCCTGACAGTGAGCGGTTATGTTGCGCGCGGCGAGGTGGCCTTCGTGCCGCACTACGAGCCCGCCAAACGCCACGGCAGCCTGCAGGATTTCCCGCTGACGTTTATCGATTACAAATCGCGCCTGAACCGCGAAGGGCGATCCGCCAACCTGCCGTGGTATCAGGAATTCAAGAAGGTTGATCCGGGTGACGTCGGGTATGCCGATGTGCTGAAGATGAATCCGATTGACGGCGCCAAGCTGGGCCTGAAGACCGGCGACAAAGTGAAGATCACCTCGATGGCCGGCACCATCACCACCGACTTGAAGCTGTGGGAAGGTGTGCGGCCGGGAACGGTCACCAAGTGCTACGGCCAAGGTCACTGGGCCTACGGGCGGGTGGCGGCGAAGGACTACGCCAAGGCGATTCCCAACGGCGGCAACAACAACGAAATCCTGGTCGATGATTACGACCGGCTGAGTGGTGCCACGGCGCGCAACGGCGGATTTACCGGCGTGCGCATTCAAAAAGCCTGAGCCCACAACGAAAGCACTAGGAGAAAATCATGGCAAGACTGGGAATGGTGATCGACCTTGCGCGCTGCGTCGGCTGTGGTGCCTGCGCATTCGCCTGCAAAACTGAAAACAACACACGCAACCGCAACCACGCCGACGGCCAGAGCCACAACTGGGCCGACTTCGTAATGCGTACCGAGGGAACGTTTCCCAACACGAAGCACTTCGTGATGCCGGTGCTGTGCAATCACTGCACCGACGCGCCGTGCATCAAGAAGTGTCCGGGCAATCCGAAGAAAGCCGGCAAGGGCAATCCCTACAAGGCCCTGTACAAGACGCCCGAGGGTATTACGCTGCACAACCCCGAGCTGTGCATTGGCTGTGGTGACTGCCAGAAGGCCTGCCCGTACAGCAGCGACAAGCTGGGGCCCTCCAGCCTGGCCGGCGAAACCTACAGCGTCATCAGCCTCAACACCGCCACCGACGACCCGCAACCGTTCTGGAGCGATAAGACCTCGGCTATTCCGGGCTGTACGGCATCGGGTGCCGAGACGGCGGCCAAGGCCGGCGCAAGACTGCCGGCGATGAATGCCTGGCAGGGTGGTGACCTGCAGCCGATCCGCAGCGATGATGTGGTTGAGAAGTGCACGTTCTGCTACCACCGCGTGCTCAACGGACTGCAGCCGGCCTGCGTGGAAGTGTGCCCGTCCAAGGCGCGCATTTTTGGCGACCAGGAAGATCCAAAGAGTGAAATCGCGCAGATCCTGAAAAAGGAAAAATCCTTCCGGCTGCTCGAAGAGAAAGGCACCAAGCCCAACGTGCACTACATCGGCAAGTACAGTCCGCGCGCCTAGCGCAGGAGTGGTTAAATACGCGGCAACAAGGGCCGGCCCTGCCGGCCCTTTTTTCTGGCTGCGGCAACGGGCGCATCGAGTGCATCAGGGAGTCGGCATGACCAATCCAATCGGGACAGACAACAAACTGGCGGCGCGCGCGGACCTGTGCCGCTTCCTGGCCGCGTGTTACTACGAACCCACGCCGGCCTTCAGCGAAGAGCGCCTGTTCGACTCGATGGCAGAAGTTGCCGGCGTACTCGACGCTGAACTTGCGTCTGCCGCCACCGGTCTCGGTGAGGCATTTGCTGCAGCGGAACCCGAGGCGCTGCTGGTGGACTACACGCGGCTGTTCCTCGGCCCCGTGCGCGCCATCGCCATGCCCTACGGTTCAATGTGGCTGCGGGGGGATGCGACGCTGATGCAGGACTCGACGATGGCCGTGCGTGACCTGTACGCCCAGGGAGGATTCGATATCGATGACGACTTTGCCGATCTGCCGGATCACGTGGCCGTGGAACTGGAGTTTCTGTATGTGTTGCTGCTGGCGGAACGTGACGCACGGCAAGCCGGTGATGCCGCTGCGCTGCAGGCCACGCTATCCATCCGGCGACAATTCCTGCGGCAACACCTGGGCGCATGGGTGGCGTCCTTCGCCGGTGCCGTCACCGCCAACGCCGAAACGCCGTTCTACCGTTTGCTCGCGGCGCTCACCTTGCGGGTGGTCAGTTTGGAAGAGAAAGAATTGTTGGTCGGGCGGCGGGAGGATGCGTGAATTGTCTGATGCAATCCTGGCATCAGGTCGAACCCGAGTTGCACGGCTGGCTGCTGAAAAAGCTGGGCAACCGCGCCGACGCGGACGACATGTTGCAGGACCTTTTTCTGAAGGCGATTCGCCAGCAGGACCGGTTCTGCGAACTCAGCAATGCCCGCGCATGGCTATTTGAGGTCGCGCGCAACGCGCTGATCGACCGGCTGCGGGTTGCGCGCGCGCAGATCGAATTACCCGAAGACCTGGTGGCTGAAACCATTGAGGTCGAGCCCGTGGACAGTCTCGCCGCCTGTCTGCCGCGCGTTTTGTCCGAACTTTCCGCCGACGACCGCGAAGCACTCACGCTGTGCGATCTGCAGGGCATGTCGCAGCAGGACTATGCCAACCTCAAAGGAATCTCCCTGCCTGGCGCGAAGTCGCGGGTACAGCGTGCCCGCAAGCGCATGCGCGAACAGCTCACCAGCGCCTGCCAGGTTCGCTTTGATGCGGCCGGGCAGGTCAGTGACTTTGTAATGCGCCCGCCGAAGGGCTGAGCACGCGTAACCCTCCCGCGCCGCGCAGGCGGCGTGCACCAGGCTGCATCTTTTCATGGATTGTTTCGTCTTCTGGAATGAGGGCGCCGCTTTTGGCGTTCAAACCGGAGTCGATTCGGAACCACCATGAATTCACTTTCCTTCCAGGTGCGTCGCTGGCCCGCCCGACAACCCATCGTATTTCTGCTGCTGGCCTTGGGTGCGTGGGTTGGCCTGTATCTGGCTCTGGCGCCGATGTCCGAGGCGGTTGTCGCTGCGCTGCCAGTGGACCGCGACAGCCATCTCGGTGGCGCACTGCAGTTCTTCTTCTATGACACCCCCAAGGTGCTGCTTCTGCTGACCGGCATCGTATTTGTGATGGGCATGGTCAACAGCTACTTCACGCCGGAGCGCACGCGCGCACTGCTGGCCGGCCGCACGGAAGGTGCTGCCAATGTGATGGCAGCCAGCCTCGGCATCGTCACCCCGTTCTGCTCCTGCTCGGCCGTTCCCTTGTTCATCGGCTTTGTGCAGGCCGGCGTGCCGCTGGGGGTGACGTTTTCATTCCTGATCTCGGCGCCGATGGTGAACGAGGTGGCACTGACGCTGCTGTTTGCCATGTTCGGCTGGCAAGTGGCGCTGCTGTATCTCGGGCTCGGCCTGGCGGTGGCCATCGTGGCCGGCTGGGTGATCGGCCGGCTGCACATGGAAGCGTACCTGGAAGACTGGGTGCGCGACATGCCGCGCGCCTCGGCGGCGATTGCGGCGGATGGCGTGGATTTCG
Organism: Usitatibacteraceae bacterium; assembly: GCA_044229235.1. Taxonomy (GTDB): domain Bacteria; phylum Pseudomonadota; class Gammaproteobacteria; order Burkholderiales; family Usitatibacteraceae; genus UKL13-2. The sequence continues at coordinate 26,989 of JBGATH010000020.1, read as the reverse complement.
GTGAGCGCATCGACGCCGGATTTGCGGCCGTGCGGGAAATCGTCGGCAGGGTGTGGCCCTACATCATTTTCGGCATCGCCATCGGCGCCGGCATTCATGGCTACGTGCCACAGGATTTCATGGCGTCGTTCATGGGCAAGGACGCCTGGTGGTCGGTGCCGCTCGCCGTGATCATTGGCATCCCGATTTACACCAATGCCGCGGGGGTAATCCCCATCGTGCAGGCGCTGCTGGCCAAAGGCGCGGCGCTCGGCACCGTGCTGGCGTTCATGATGAGTGTCATCGCCCTCTCACTGCCGGAAATGGTGATTCTTCGAAAGGTATTGAAGCTGCGCCTGATCGCGACATTCGTCGGTGTGGTGGCAGTCGGGATTTTGCTGGTGGGTTATGTATTCAACGCCGTGCTGTAGGCAGCAAACTACAAGGAGATGAAAATGGACGTCAAGGTATTGGGATCGGGCTGTGCCAACTGCAAGACCACGGTGGCGTTGATCGAACAGGTCGCGCAGGCAAAGGGCGTGGCGATCCAAATGCAGAAGGTGGAAGACCTGCGCGCCATCATGAGTTTTGGCGTGATGTCCACGCCCGGCGTGGTGATTGACGGCAAGGTGGTGCATGCGGGCGGCATTCCCAGCCGCGACAAGATTGAAGGCTGGCTCGCGGCCGCGGCCTGACGGCCCCGGCATTACCCGACCGACATGGGAAGAAAAGTCGCGATCATCGCCGGCGCATTGCTCGCGCTGGCTGCCTTGTTGCTGCTGGCCTTGGCCGCCCCCGGCCAATTCGGTGCGGCACCATCTGCCGCCGCTGACGATGCGGTGGTGATCGCCTTGCGCGCGGGCAAACCCACCGTTGTTGAGTTCGGCGCCAACGCTTGCGTGGCGTGCCGCGAAATGAAGCCGGTGCTTGCGGCATTGGCGCGCAACCATGCCGGCGAAATTGTCGTGGCCGACGTCGACATCATCAAACAGCCGGCATACATCCGGCGATACAACATCCAGTTGATGCCAACGCAGGTGTTTTTCGATGCGCGCGGCCGCGAAACCGGGCGGCACATGGGGAAGATATCAGGGACCGACATCCTGGCCCGGCTTGACCGGGGCTCCCCGGGCCACGCGCCATGAACGGTATCGAAGGGCTCGTCGCGGCGCTGATCGGTGGTTTGCTGACCGCCGCCTCGCCCTGCGTGCTTGCGGCGGTACCCGTTGCCGTGGGCTACGTGGGCGGTCGCGACGCCAGCCCACGCAGTGCGCTGGCATTGTCGCTGGCGTTCGTGGCGGGCATGAACGCGGCCTTGCTGGTGATGGGATTGCTTGCCGCGCGCCTGGGCCTGTTGCTGGGTACCTTGCCGGGGCCATGGCAGGTCGGCGTGGGCGTGATGGTGACCGGTGCAGGCCTATGGCTGTGGCAAGAGCGCGCGTCGGCAGCGAGGCTGCGCCTGCCGCGCGCCATTGAAACAAGGCTCGCCCGTTCCGGCGCGTTGGGCGCGATGGTGCTGGGCGCGCTCATTGGTACCGTGATGAGCCCTTGTGCGACACCGGCGCTGGCGGCAGCCCTCGCCATCGCCGGCGCGGGCGCGCTGCTGGGTGAATCGATGTGGTGGGGCGTCGGACTGCTGCTGGCCTACGGCATCGGGCACAGCGTGTTGCTGCTGGTCGCCGGGGCCATGCCGGCGGTTGCCACCGCTGCCATGCGCCGGTTCGCGCCGCTGCAACCGTGGTTGCCGGGAAAGCGCGTATTCTCGCTGGTGCTTTGCGTGGCCGGCCTGTGGTGGATCGCGCAGGGCGCCGGACTCATTGACTGAAAAAAGCGGGAGAAGCATGAGCAAGTTACCGAAGAAATACTTCCATCTGGTGTTCTCGATCATCATGGGCGCGATCATGGTGCTGCTGATGACGTTTGTGATTACCTTCGTCAATATCGGCTTCGCCAGCGATTTCTTCGTACGCTGGATGAAAGCCTTCGCGGTAGCCTATGTGGTGGCGGTTCCGGTGATTTATTTCCTGGCGCCAATCGCGAAGAAACTTGCGGGGCGATTCGCCGACACGCCCTGACCACCTTTGTTTCCCTGTACCCACGACGCTACGACCCTCAACAGCCGGGCCACGGCAAGCGGCTTTGCGTGGAAGCCTCGCGTCGATGCACATGAGCGCATTGCGGTGCGCTGAACGGCCTATTTCGCCGCCGGAGCTGGATTCGTTGCCGGTGTCGCCTCTGCTGCGTTTGCCAGCAGTTGTCGCATCAGTTCCCGCAGGCTGGTGATATGCCAGGGCCCCGAAGGAATCGGCGCCACAGGCGCAACATCGGAGAGCACGATCAGCGGCAGCTTGAAGTCTTCCGGGTGTTGCGTGCCGTGCTGTCGCCCGTGTCCGGCATGGTCGCTGGTGATCACCAGTGCGTAGCTGCCACGTACGCGTACTTCTGCCAGCAGCGGTGCCAGTCCCCTGTCGATATCGGCCAGTTCAGTGTAGTAATCGGGCGACAGCCAGCCCGAATCGGTGCCGGCAAATTCGAGTCCGCTGACATGCAGGAATCCAAAGCGCTTGCCATTGCCGCGAAAAAACGCACGCATTTGTTCGATACCGTCGATCGGCGCCAAGCCATGCCGGTCAATTGCCGCGCTGATCAGGTAACCGAGTTTGGGCTTGGCGAAATAGAAGGCGGTATGAAAATACTGATGCTTTGCATCGTCGAACAGCGTCGGTATGGAAACCTTTGGTTCCCCCGGCTTCCAGTCGTTGTCAAGTTTGCCGCTGCGTTCAGGCGTGAGGCCGGTCAGCATCGCGGTGTGGGCGATCAGCGTCTTGGGTGGATCAACGCTTTGCCCGGCCAGCGTGTACCGGCCTTGCTGCATCAGCCCATGCAGCGTCGGCGTGGTTTTCCTGCCCAGAGCTGCTGGGTGCAAAGCGTCGATTGAAACAATCAGCACACGCTCGGCACCGCCTGCGCTCGCCTTGCCTGTGGCGAACACGACCAGGGCAAGTCCGATAACCAGCCATGCCGCCGGTGATCTGCAAAGTAACCTTGTCGGGGGTTTCTTCAAGGATTCAGTGCAACCCTGTGCAAAAGGTCTTGATTTTGAGTGGCTTGACGAATTCATGTGAAATATTCCGGGGGAACGCGCCGCGCGCCTGCATGGATGGAGACGATGCGCACTGCAAAAGGATGCAGTTCGTGGGCAGGCCGTACTTGGTGTGGCAGTATTGCTGTTCACCTTCACTTTGCGCCGTGCGCGCACACCGGGGAATTGAATGACGCAACCAATACCGCCTAGCCCGGAGTCTTCCACCGATTTTGCCTCCTCGCTGATCACCACGCGGCACAACACCTCCGCCAAGCGTCTGTTCGCGCCCGGGCCCGATGCCGCCCAGGTCGAGAAACTGTTCCGAGCCGCCGCCGCCGCGCCGGACCACGGGCAGCAAACCCCGTGGCGATTCATCATCATTCCGCCGGATAAACGCGCGCTGCTCGGCGCCGCTTTCGCCGCCGCTTTGAAGGACCGCGACCCGAATTCAACAGAGCAGGAACTGGCAGACGCCCGCAGCAAAGCCAACCGCGCGCCCTTTCTGATTGCCGTCGTGGCGAGGCTTGGCCCGTGCGAACCGCACATCCCGCCGCTGGAGCGGATGGTGTCTGTGGGCTGCGCCGTTCAGAACATACTCCTCACTGCGCACAGCATGGGCTTTGGCAGCGGCCTTGCCAGTGGCCGCGCGATGGACTCGGCGGGCATGCGGGCACTGTTCCGGCTGCAAGCGGGTGAAGAGGCCGTCTGTTTCATCAATGTCGGCACCGAGTCGCCGAAGAAGCCCCCTAGGGTGCGGCCGGATCCGGCGGCGTTCGTCTCCGCGCTGTAGGTGCGCGGGCCGCTGCGCCATACCTGGCAAGGAAGACGTTCAGGCGTTCCCATCACAGCATTCACTGCTTGGAGGCGCAATTTTCCGGCCAAAGCGGCAGGCAGGACTACCGCCTGAAGCCGCTTGGACTGGCTGCGTTGCTGCATCTGCAGCAGCGCGCCGCCGCCGGATCGGCATTGCCGTCGAACTCGCCAGCCGTGGTCACGCGGTGCATCTGGCAACGTCCGACCCTGCAGCGCATTTGGCTCAGACGCTTGCAGGTTCGCTCTCCAACCTTACCGTCAGCCGCATTGATTCGCACGCCGAAACCGGACGCCATCGCCGGCATGCGCTCGACAGCAAGGGCAAGAATCTGGATGTGCACGGCCGCGCCCTGCTCGATGCCGCCAGTCTGTAGGCGGATCTGCGCCGCGCCGGCATCGAGCCGTGGGCGTGGATCATCAACAACAGCCTCGCCTTCGCGCAAACATCTTCACCGCTGCTGAAGCAGCGCGCGGCGAACGAAGTCGCGCAGATCGAAGCAGTGGCGACGCAGCATGCCAAACGCTGGGCGGTGGTGCCGCTGCTGGCTGAGGAGCCGGTGGGGGCGGCGCGGCTGCGGCAGCTGGCGCGGCATTAGGGACATCTGCGCCCGCCAACCAATAACGCAATCTCAAGCACCGGCGCGGCCCACAGCGCAAAACCGTCCGGAAAACCGCGCCGAATGGCGACCCGCGTGTTCCATTCGCTTTCCGGTCAATGCGACAATGCGCGGCACAAACCCTCTGCCGGCAATTCACCAGCTTTCACCTTGAAATGACATAGGCCAGCCGCGCCTTGAGTCTCTTCCCGCGCGGCAGCGCCACCGCATCCACCACGAGCAGGCAGCCGCAAATGTCGTCGGGCGAACTATTCCGCTCGACCGCGGCGATGGGCCTGCACTCGCGGCTTAAAATCCGACGCGCGCATCGAACCGCCGCTCACCGTTCAACCGGCAATCCGGCCGCTTTCCACTCTGGAAAGCCATTTTCCAACCGCCGCGCCTTTAGGCCCTTCCCGCGCAGCAGCGCCACTGCATCCACCGAGAGCAAGCAGTAGGGGCCGCGGCAATAGGCGATGACTTCGCGTCCCTTCGGCAACTTCCTCAGGTGTTTCGGCAAGTCCTCGACCGGGACGTTGATCGCCCCCGGCAGGTGTCCGGCCGCGTACTCCTGCGCTGGGCGGACATCGAGCACCGTGACGAGTCCCAGCTTCGAACGCTTCAATAACTCCGCTGCGGGGACCGGCTCCAAGTCGTCGCGCGCGGTGATGTAGGTCCGCACCAGTTGTTCCATTTCGGCCAGGCGCATCTCGGCGACGCGGCCCAGTGCGGCGATCAAGGTCACGACATCCGGGCCTGCCGATTCGTAGTACACCCGCAACCCTTCCTTGCGCGCCCGCACCAGTCCGGCGCGGCGCAGTTCCTGCAGGTGCTTCGACGCGTTCGCGACCGAGAGTCGTGTCATGGTCGCAAGGTCCTCGACGCTGCGCGGCCCCTGCGAAACGAACTCCAGAAGTTCCAGCCGGTTGCCATTCGACAGGGCCTTTCCCACCCGTGCGAGCTGGGCATGCACGTCCTGTTTGAAATTAGCGGTTGACATTGCGATCGAGCCCTTCTACTATTCTACTTATTAGTTGAGTAGTTGAACTATACCTTGGCATCAGGCTGGGCAGTGGGCCAAGCAATGGATTGAGCATAGGGCCGATTATGACATTCAACGAGTGGGCGCTGGCGCACGAACCGGGCCTCCGGCTGGGCGCGTTTTTCGGCATGCTCATCCTGATGGGGCTCTGGGAGGCGCTGGCGCCCCGGCGGGTAAGGCTGTGGCCGCGGCGCGTGCGGTGGCCGCATAACCTCGCACTGGTGGCGTTGAACAGCCTGATCCTGCGCCTGCTTTTTCCGGTCGCGGCGGTCGGATTCGCGCTACGGGGAGCCGAACGCGGCTGGGGATTGCTGAATGCCTTTGACCTCCCGTTCTGGTGGGCTTTCGCGCTGTCGATAATCGCACTTGACTTGGCCATCTATCTGCAGCATGTGATGTTCCATGCGGTACCGTTACTGTGGCGCCTGCACCGGATGCATCATGCCGACGCGGACTTCGATGTCACTACCGGCGCGCGTTTTCATCCTGTCGAGATCCTGCTGTCCATGCTCATCAAGCTGGCGGTCATCACCGTGCTCGGCGCGCCGGCGGCGGCGGTTCTGGTGTTCGAGATACTGCTCAACGCGACCGCGATGTTCAATCACGCCAATCTGCGGTTGCCCGAACCGGTTGACCGCATCCTTCGGTTTGTGCTGGTCACCCCCGACATGCATCGCATCCACCATTCGATGGAAGTGTTGGAAGCCAACCGCAATTTCGGCTTCAACCTCCCCTGGTGGGACCGGCTGTTCGGCACCTATCGCGATCGCGCCCGTCTGCCGCAGGAGAGCATGACGATCGGCGTCGAGGGAATCACCGGCCATGACGATGCAGCGAGGCTCACTGGCATGCTGCTGCTTCCCTTCGCCGAACGCGGCGATCGCGGCGACGGCCACTCGATCCGAACCACGCCGACATCCGGGCACGAGGCCGGATAAGGCGAGATAAGAAGGAAACACCATGAAAAACCTGTTCATCCTGAATGACGCGCCCTACGGCAGCGAGCGCAGCTACAACGGCCTGCGCCTCGCAGGGTCCCTGTCGAAGTGCGAGGGCGAGGAAGTGAAAATCTTCCTGATGGGCGATGCGGCCGCTTGCGCCAAAGCCGGGCAAAAAGTCGCCGAGGGCTACTACAACATCCAACTCATGCTCGGCCGCGTGGTCCGAAACAGGGGCGATGTCGCTGTGTGCGGCACCTGCATGGATGCGCGCGCGATCACCGATCCGGAACTCGCCGAGGGAACCCGCCGAAGCACGCTCGCCGAGTTGACGGCGTGGACGCAGTGGGCGGACAAGGTGATCGTGTGCTAGGAAAGCGGTCATGGCAGGTAAGGCGCTGTTTCTGCGCGGCAGGTGCCACCGTGGCGAAGGCCGCAATCTATCTGGTTTGAAGGAGCAAGTACGATGGGCAACCTGTTGATGATCGTGAACGAGCCCTCCTACGGCAGCGAGCGTGCCTATAACGGCCTGCGCCTTGCGGGCACCCTGGCAAAACGCGAAGGCATGCATGTGCGGGTCTTTCTGATCGGCGATGCGGTGTTCTGCGCCAAACGCGGCCAACGGACCCCGGCTGGCTACTACAATATTGAGGCGATGTTGGGTACGCTGATCGAGCATCACGGGGAAGTTGGCCTCTGCGGCAGCTGCCTCGATTCCCGCGGCATTGCCGATGCGGCGGTCATACCCGGCACGCGCCGCAGCAGCATGGAGGAACTCGCGACCTGGACCAGCGAGTGGGCCGACAAAGTCGTCGTGTTCTAACGATGGCGGTCACGATATGACGCCGCCGCGGCATACAATCATGGCTGGCGGATCATCCCGCGTTCGATCGTGCTGCATGCGCATGCATTGGACCAGGCGAATATGGCATCGCACGCGACAGGGGATCCATTGAACAGGGTCGATTTCCAGAAATGAAAAAAATACCCAAGCAATACTTTCACCTGGTGTTCTCGCTCGTCATGGGCGCCATCATGGTGTTGCTGATGACCTTTGTGATCACGCTGGTCAACGTCGGGTTGGTCGCCGACTTTTTCGTGCGCTGGATGAAAGCCTATGCCGTCGCATACGTGGTCGCGGTACCGGTCATTTACTTCCTGGCGCCGCTCGCGAGAAAAATTTCCGGGCGCTTCGTGCAGATGCCGTGATGTCGCCGGAATTGTCCTCCTGAAATACTCGCCATGATCCATCGATTCAATCGCCACCTTGTATTTACCGTGCTGCTGCCGCTGCTTGGTTGCCAGGCACCGGGCCAGCTTCACGATCACGCCGCGCATGGAACCGCCGCAACACCCGCGACCGACCCCCGGCCGCTCGTGCGTTTCCCCGAAGAAATGCGCATCCATACCCTCGCCAACATGCGTGACCATCTGCTGGCGCTGCAGGAAATTCAGGACGCGCTCTCCCGCTCGCAGTACGACCGTGCCGCCTCCATCGCGGAGGACCGGCTGGGCATGACCTCGCTGAGGCTGCACGGTGCGCACGACGTGGCCAAATTCATGCCCGCCGGCATGCAAGCCGTCGGCACGGAAATGCATCGTGCGGCCAGCCGTTTCGCGCTCGCCGCGAAGGATGCCGGCGTGACGGGCAACGTGAAGCCGGCACTGGCCGCGCTGGCAAACGTATCGGCGCAGTGCGTGGCCTGCCACGCCGGCTACCGGATTCAGTAGCCGCCCAATCGCCCGGTGCGAATCCCCGGCAGGCGCGCATGACTTCCGATCACAGCATTCGCTTCTTCGATAGCCAGTTTTGCCGGCAGATCGCCGCACATGAAAATGCCTTGAACCCATTTGAAATTGCCGCATTGCCGCACCTGTGCGGGCACGTGCTGGATTTCGGTTGCGGCATGGGCAACTTGTCGTTGGCGGCGGCAAGACAGGGCTGCAATGTGGTGGCACTGGACGGCAGTCCCGCGGCGATCGAGCATCTCCGCCAACGTGCCGCCGCCGAGGGCCTCGCGATCGAGGCGCGGGTCGCGGATCTGCGCGAATTCGTCGTTACCGACACCTTCGATGCCGTTGTTTCGATCGGCCTGCTGATGTGTTTCGATCGCCCGACGGCGCGGCGTTGCCTGGCCAACCTGCAGGCGCAGGTGCGCGCGGGCGGCGTCGCCGTCGTCAACGTACTGGTGGAGGGCACCACCTATACCGACATTCTCGACCCCGGCAGTCACTGCCTGTTTGCGCGCGGCGAATTGCAAAATGTTTTTTCCGGCTGGGACATCCTCGCCGCCGACTATAGCGATTTCGATGCGCCACGCAGTCTTCGCAAGTCGTTCATCACCGTGATCGCCCGCAAACCTCCAGAGCGCTAGTGACCGGCCCGCTTGAACCGATTCTTGCTGTAGGTCTCGAACGGTTTATCCGGCGGCGCCAGTTCAAAGGTTTCGGTGAATTCATCCGGTCCCAGAATGTCGTAAGTCTCCCGCGCCCGCCACTTGTTACTGAAGTTCTCGAAGTTTTCGCTATCGAACACCAGCCGCGTCGGTGTGCTGCCGTCCCGATTGAGCACGAACTGGTTAACGAATCCCTCGACATGGAACTGGCGGAGCACCAGAAGCTTGCGTGCTTTGTCGTAGCTGATGTACGACCGGTGCTCGTGAATCTCCCCCTTCTTGTTCTTCTCCTGCGGCGGGTAGGTGGTGAGGTTGGTCTCGTGCATGAACTTGTTGTTCAGCACGAATTCGTAGCGGCGCACGACCGTGCCGTCACCCGACTGGCCGGTTGCGGTACCTTGCCAATTGCCAACCAGCCAGCGGATCGCCGCCCAGGGGTCCGCCTCCGCTGGCTGCGCCTGGGATCGTGCGGCAGGAGTGGTGAGGATTAGCAGCAGCGCCAGGCAGATCGTTCGCATGATGGTCCCTTTCTTGTCGCATGCCGCGCCTGCGTCCTGCGTCGGCGGCGGGCAGTTTTGCATTTTGCGGCTGTCGAGCCTATGCATGAATGCTGCACTGGCATGGAGAAAATTCGAGACATGGTTGCCAGCGGCCAACTTGAATCGGTTCTCGCAGGTGGCATTCCTACAGCCATCCCGACTTGCGAAAGCGCCGGAACAGGTACATGTCCACGCCTGCCATGAAGGCCAGCGCCGCTGGATAGCCGAACAGCCACTTGAGTTCCGGCATGTGCTCGAAGTTCATGCCGTAAATACCGGCGACCAGCGTCGGCACGGCGATCAATGCGGCGTAGGCGGCGAGCCGCTTGGTGGTCAGGTTTTCCTGCAGCGTGATCATCGACAGGTTGACCGAGATGGCGGTGATGACCATTTCGCGAAGGCTGGTGATGGACTGCTGGATGCGGGTCAGGTGGTCGTAGATGTCGCGGTAATACTCCGACAGGCCTGTGCAGATATGCGGCACACGACCGCCATAGAGCTTTCCGACGCCCTCGAGCAGCGGCACCACGGCGTACTGCAGCTTCATCAGCTTTTGCTTGAGGGTGTACAGGGCTTCGATGTTCTCGCGCTGGGTGGTGCCTGAAAAGATCTGCTCCTCGATCTGTTCCAGTTCGACCTCCAGTGCATCGAGAATCGGGAAGTACCGATCGACGACCGCGTCGATGAGTGCATAGAGGACGAATCCCGAGCCGTGCCGCAGCAGTTCGGGCTCACGCTCACAGCGTTCCCGCACCGCCACAAAGCCCTGCTCGACGCCGTTGCGCACCGACAGGATGTAGTTCGGGCCGACAAAAATATCCACTTCGCCCACGCGCAGCTCGGCATCCTTCAGCACCGGGTTATGCAGCACCACAAACAGTGATTCGCCAAACTCCTCGATCTTGGGCCGCTGGTGACCGTGCTGCGCATCTTCCACCGCGAGGTCGTGCAGGCCGAACTCCAGCTGCATTTCCGCCAATTCGTCGTGCGTCGGGTCGTTGAGCGCCACCCACACCAGGCACTCCGGGCGCGCCACGTAGTCGCTGACGTCGTGTTTGGTGATGTCGCCAAGTTTTTTGCCATCCTGATACGCGACGCAGTTGATGAGCATGCTGATTCTCCGGGGCGGTATTTGTTCGGAGCGCGTGCGTCGTGAACGCTGCGCTGATTCTGGCTGATGGTGCCAATCATCACCGCCCCAGCATAAAATGTGCAAACCCCAGCATTGGTGCGGTTCTCCGAGCAATTTTGCCCCGGAAGGCGCACCAATGCTGGAGTTTGCACATTCGCTCGTGTGCAGGGATCATTGCCGGCCACGCAAAGCAAACCCGCCCCGCGAACTGAAACCATGCCGCACCGCCTGCCCCTCAAACTCACCGATACCTTCACCCGCTTCTTCAAATCCGAGCAGGCCGGTGGCAATCTGCTCATCGTCTGCACCTTGCTGTCCATCGCGGTGGCCAATTCACCGGCTGGCCCTGTCTACCTCGACTTCTGGCGCGGATCGCTCGGGCCGCTGACGGTTGAGCACTGGATCAACGACGCGTTGATGGCGATCTTCTTCCTGCTCATCGGGCTGGAACTGGAGCGCGAGCTGTATGTCGGCGAACTGTCGAACTTTCGCAACGCACTGCTGCCCATTTTTGCTGCGGCCGGCGGCATGCTGATGCCGGCCGCGATTCACTATGCGTTCAATGCCGGTACGCCCGCCCAGGCGGGATTCGGCATCCCGATGGCGACCGATATCGCGTTTGCCATCGGCGTTCTCGCGCTGCTGGGGTCGCGCATCCCTGCGGCATTGAAAGTTTTCGTGGTGGCGTTTGCGGTCATCGACGACCTGGGCGCAATTATCGTCATCGCCGCCTTCTACACGGCCGACCTGTCAGCCGGTTACCTGGCTGGTGCGGTAGCCGTCTGGACGCTGCTGGTGGCCTTGAATCGCTTCCTGCGGGTCATGTCGCTCGTTCCGTACCTGATCGGCGGCGCACTCATGTGGTTCCTGATGATGAAGTCGGGCGTGCACGCCACCATCGCCGGGGTAATGCTGGCATTTGCGATCCCGTTCACTTCCCGCGATCGCTCGTCGCCATCGCCTTCGCACCGCCTGGAAAATTTCCTGCACAAGCCGGTGGCGTTCATCATCCTGCCGCTGTTCGCGCTCGCCAACACCGGCATCGTCATCGGCGCGGACTGGGCGCAGTCGCTGGCCAGCGGCAACAGCCTTGGCATCGCCGCGGGCTTGCTGCTCGGCAAGCCGCTGGGCGTGACGCTGCTGTGCTTCGTCGCGGTCAGCGCCGGCGTGTGCCGTCTGCCGGTCGATCTTCGGTGGCCACATATGCTTGGCGCCGGCATTCTTGGCGGCATCGGTTTCACCATGTCGATCTTCATTGCCAATCTGGCGTTTTCAACCTCGCCTGAAACCATCAACGCGTCGAAGATGGCCATCCTGCTGAGTTCACTGTTGGCGGGTGTGGCGGGCTACCTGTGGCTGCGCGTGCTGTGCAAAGTGCAGCCATCAGCGCCGGTGCATTAAAAAAAAATGCGCGCCGCAATGGCGCAAGTTGCTGAATCTCCAGCGCATTGCTTTCCGTCTCCCGGAAAGTGCATGAAAAAAATGTACTTCGATGCGTTTCAGCGACGGCGCGGCAATGCCGCTTTGCGGGCCATTTTCACGGCTAAACCATTGAATAATCTTCGATAAAAGAGTCTGTCCGCGAGTTGGCACGGCCATTGCAATGAATGGTGTGAGCAACCAGAAAACACAAGGCGGACAACATGAACACGAAGACAAAAATCCTGGTAGTCGACGACGAAGAAGTCGTGCGCCTGTGCCACCTCCGCACCCTGGCCAGCGAACACTGCGCGGTTGAAGCCGTCACCAACGGCGACGACGCACTGCAGGCGATGGCACATGACAACTACGACGTCGTGCTGCTGGACCTGAAGATGCCGGGCATGGATGGCATGAGCGTCCTCCGAGCCATCAAGCAGAACTGGCCCGAAAGCGAAGTGATCATCATCACCGGCTACCCGGCGGTGGACACCGCCAAGCAGGCGGTGACCATGGGTGCCTTCGACTTCCTCGCCAAACCCGTCGGCCCGGACGACGTCATCAGCGTCACCAACAGCGCGATGCAGCACAAACGCTGGGCCCTGCGCCGCGAACCGGCAGATGTGAGCGTAACCCACTAACCCATCAAGTTAAGGCTCGTCGCAATCTCGCTGATCGAGCCAGGTCATTCAAGGAGCAAATCATGAGAGCCAATCAAAAAATCCTGGTAGTCGACGACGACCCCGTGGTGGGAAAGAGCTTCAACCGCGTACTGTCGAACAAAGGCTACATCGTCATTCGTGCGCAAAATGCGCAGGAAGCCCTGACCAAGATGCAGGACGTTGACCTTGTCTACACCGACATCAAAATGCCCGGCATGAACGGCTTGGCATTGGCGGAGGAGATGAAAGCCCGCCGTCCATGGACGCCGATCGTGATCATCACCGGTTACGGCACGCTGGCAAACGAAGCGCGCGCCAAGGCCGCCGGCGTCACCGCGTTCCTGCACAAACCGCTTTCGCCGGAAATGATCGAGGGAAGTGCCGCCTATGCGCTGCGCGACCCCGAACCGGCGCTGATTGAAACGGCAGCCCCGCCGGTGGCAGCGGTCGCACCAGCGGCAGCCGTCACCACCGAGGCGCAACCGAGCTTCGTCAGGACCATCGCCCTGCTGGCCGCCGCACCATTCATCGGCCTCGCCTTCTTTGTGTTCACGCCGATACTCGGTCTCGCCGCGTTGGCCGTATTCGGACTTCGCCGGCTGATGCAGCTGCCCGCAACCAAAAAGGTGCTGCACTTTACGAAGAACGTCGCGCTGTTCCTGGCCGCGCCGTTCATCGGGCTGCTGTACGCGATGCTGCTTCCTGTGGTCGGCTTTGCCGTCGTCGCCGGCATGGGTTACAAGGCACTGAATAAATACCCTGCCGCACGCCAAACCTTCCAGGCAATGAAGCAAGCCGGACTGGTGGTTGCCGCCCCGTTCATCGGCCTCGCGTTCATCATCACGCTGCCATTCGCCGGCGCCGGAATGCTGGCCTGGACCGGTACCCGTGCCCTGATGAACAAGCTCGATCTGGCTTGATATGAAACAAAATCAGGTTCATGGCAGGTAGCAGAATAATTAAAGCAGGATCAAGAAACGCGCAGCGATTACTTCCGCCAGGACCAGATGACGCACCGGGACAGGAAACTGTCCCGGTGGCGCTTGCCGGGACGAGGTGCGGAAAGGGGAACAAGAATGACAAGGACCCTGGTGGCAGGCAGCAAGTGCCTGACTTTCAGCATCGGCAGAGTGGTCATGCTGAGCATGGCCGTTTACTTGCTCACGGCGTCTGGTGCCGGCGCGCTGGCGGCCGAAAAGGAACTGGGCAAGGCGGAAGTCGCCTGCCTCAAGTGCCACGACCGAAAGAGCCCGGAGTCCCCACTCGAAAAGAAGCTGGAAAATGGCGACACCCTGTCATTGCAGATTTCCACGCAGGCGTTCAGCGGCTCGGTGCACGGCGAGACGGCCTGCGAGGACTGCCACAGCAGCCTCGACGCGAAGACCCACGGCAAGGACAAAGCCAGCATCAAGAGCAAGCGCGAGTATTCGCTGTCGATGCGCGATTCCTGCACCGAGTGTCACAAGAAGAAGGTCAAGGAATTCCAGGACAGCGTTCACGCAGCCCTGACCAAGGCGGGGAGCGACAAGGCGCCACTGTGCGCGGACTGCCACAACCCGCATACGCAGGTCTCGGTGAAGACCCCGCAGCCGATGGCGCAGACGCCGTGCGCGCGCTGCCACGAGGATATCTACAAGGCATATGCCAACGATGTTCACGGCAAATTGCGCGCCGCCAAGGGCAAGGAGTCGCCGATTTGCGCCGACTGCCATCGCGCGCACGACGTCAAGGCGGCATCGCTTGGCGACGGCGTGAAAAATACCTGCATCGCCTGCCACAAGGAAGCCGTCAAGGAACACCAGGACTGGCTGCCCAATACCGAGCGGCACTTCGAGGCGATCTCCTGCCCGGCCTGCCATGCGCCGACCGCGCACCGCCGCGTCAACCTGCGCTTGTATGACGCTGCCACCAACAAGCAGAAGGCCGAAAAGACCGGCGTGCCGCTGTTCAACAAGCGCACCGATGCTGCCGACTCGACCGGCGAAGGACTGGATGAACGCGCGCTGTGGGGCCTGCTGAAGGAATTCAACGACGATGCCGGCGGCGGCAAGACCGTGCTGCGCGGGCGCCTTGAAGTACGCACCGGCGTCGAGGCGCACCAGATGGCCGAAAAATCCAGGGCGTTGAAGGATTGCAACACCTGCCATCGCGAGGGCGCCGAAGCCTTCCAGAGCGTGTCGCTGACCATTGCCGGGCCGGATGGCCGTCCGCTGCGCCACGGCGTGAACAAGGACGTCCTGAGCTCGCTGACGTCCATGGAAACGGTGCGCGGGTTCTATGCCATCGGCAGCACGCGCATCAAGCTGCTCGACGTGCTGCTCCTGCTGGTGGTGGCCGGCAGCATCCTCGGCCCGCTGGCACACATGACCGTCAAGTGGTACGCCACGCGCGTGCGGGCGAAAGTCGCCGCAGAGAATCGTGCCGCCGTTCAACCGGCGCAGCCGGCAGGCACTGGCCCGTCTGCCGCCAGCGCCCCGGGTGACGGCGGAAATCCGCCGGCGTAACCTGAGGAAACCCGCTGCCCGCAATCAGCAGGAGATCGACATGACCAAACTGTACATTCACCCGCTTCCCGTGCGCATCTGGCACTGGACCAACGCACTCGGCTTCGTCCTGCTGATTGTTACCGGCGCACTGATCCGCTATGCCGGTTCCATCCAGTTGATGTCGTTCAGCACGGCCATCCAGATTCACAACTGGGTCGGCTTCGTTCTGATCGCCAACTTTTTCATCTGGCTCTTCTACTACCTGTTCACCGACAAGATCAAGGTGTACCACCCGGAACTGAGCCCGACCAAATACTTCACCGCCAGTTTCCGGCAGATGCAGTACTACGGCTACGGCATTTTCCGCGGCGAACCGAATCCGCATCACGTCAGCGCGTATCGCAAGTTCAATCCGCTGCAGAGCATGATGTACCAGATCGTCATGATGCTGCTGGTGCCGATCCAGTTCTTCACCGGCGTGCTGCTGTGGGACTTGGCCCGTTTCTCGAAGACCATTGAGCTATTCGGCGGCGTGCGGGTGGTTGATACGGTGCACGTGCTGCTGTTCATCTTTTTCAGCGGCTTCATCTTCATGCACGCCTACCTGGGCAGCCTCGGCCATACGCCGTCCGCGCACTACAAGGCGATGATCACCGGGTATGAGGATGTGCACGATGTGCCGGATAGCGAGCACAAAGCGGCGGGTGCCGCCGACTGAGTTTCTCCGGCCGCGGTATTGCAGAAACGCCGCCGTGAGGCGGCGTTGCTCATTCAGGCTTCGTCGGGGTCGGATCCCGAATCGCGCACCTTGATGTTGTACTTCTTCATCAGCGCCTGGAAGTTGGCGCGCTGCATGCCGGTCTCGGCGGCGCTCCTGGTGACGTTGGAGTCGTTGCGGCGCAGGGTTTCGAGCACGAACAGTTTTTCGATTTCCTCCACCGATTTTTCGCGCGCTTCCTTTTTCACCCGCTTCAGGTCTTCGCCGGTGCGCGGCACGTCCAAGTCCGGTCGCGCGGCCGCGTCGATCAGGTTGGCCAGATTGGCCTGGCGGATGACATTGTCGGTGGCAAGAATGACGGCGCGCTGGATGGTGTTTTCCAGCTCGCGCACATTGCCCGGCCAGTCGTGGTTGACGATCAGGCTCATGGCACCCTCGGAAATCTCGGCCACCGGCTTGCCCAGCTCCTCGCAGTGCCGCTTGAGGAAATGAAAGGCCAGGGCCGGAATGTCGTCGCGCCGTTCGCGCAGCGGCGGCGCGTGGATGGGGAACACGTTGACGCGATAGTAAAGGTCCTCGCGGAAGGTGCCTGCGGCCACCATGGCCTTCAGGTCCTTGTTGGTGGCGGCGAGCAGGCGCACGTTGGTCTTCAGAACCGCGGTGCTGCCCACGGCGCGAAACTCGTGCTCCTGAATCACGCGCAGCAGCTTGGCCTGTGTCGATAGCGGAATATTGCCGAACTCGTCGAGGAACAGGGTGCCGTTGTTGGCCACGTCGAACATGCCGCGCTTGTTGGCCACCGCTCCGGTAAACGCACCCTTGACGTGGCCGAACAGTTCGCTTTCGAGCAGGTTTTCGGACAGCGTATTGCAGTCCACGGTGACGAACGGCGCGTCCTTGCGCAGGCTGTTGTAGTGGATCGCGCGCGCGATCATTTCCTTGCCGGTGCCGCTTTCGCCGGTGATCAGCACGGTGGTGTTGGTGGGCGCGCATTTTTCGATCAGCCGGAATACGGCCTGCATCGACGGGCTGCCGCCGATGATGTTTTCGAAGCGGTACCGGGCGTTGATTTCACTCTTGAGGTCGCGATTCTCGGCCAGCAGGCGCCGCCGTTCGATGGCGCGATCGACCACGTGCTTGAGCTGGTCGGGATCGAACGGTTTGGACAGGTAGTCGAATGCCCCGAGCTTCATGGCTTTCACGGCAGTCTGGACCTGTGACAATCCGGTGACCATGATCACATCCACATCCGGGTGCCGTTCCTTGGCCTGCTGCAACACTTGCAGGCCGTCGATCTTGGGCATCATGATGTCGAGCACGATGACGTCGTATTGCGACTCTTCAATCCTGCGCAATGCGTCCCAGCCGTCGCTTGAGGACTCGACAATGTACTCATCGCCTTCCAGTATCCGCAGGCAGCTGCGGATGATGATCTCTTCGTCATCGACAATCAGGATTCGTGCGCTCATGTTGTGCTTTCTTCGCGGCGCTTGCCGGTGTCCGGGTCGGCTTCACCGAACGGTGAACTGATCGGTAGCTGGATATGGAAAGTGGTGCCGCTGCCGACCACGCTCTCGACCTTGATCCTGCCGCCGTGGGCGCGGACGATGCCGTAGCTGACGGACAGGCCCAGGCCGGTGCCTTTGCCGACTTCCTTCGAGGTAAAAAAGGGATCGAAAATGCGCTGCAGGTTGGCCTCCGGGATGCCGCAGCCGGTGTCGGCAATCGATATTTCCACCATTGGCGCGGGTTCCACGCCGGGTTTGGGGTGGGGCTCGGTGAACCAGCGGCTGGAAACCGTGATGCGTCCATTGCCCTCGATCGCCTGCTGGGCGTTCACCAGCACGTTCAATACCACCTGTTTGATCAGGTCCGCATCGCCCCATATCTGGGGCAGCGCCGGATCCAGTTGCAGTTGGATCTCGATGTTCTGCAACGAGGCCGGGCGGTCGACAAAACGTACCGTGTCCTCGATCATCTGATTGAGATTGAAGAAGCCCTTTACCGGCACTTTCTCGCGCGCAAAATCCAGCAGTCGCCGAATGATGCTGGCGCAGCGCTTGGTCTCGCGGATGACGAGGTCGAGGTCTTCTGCATCAGCACTGCCGTCGGGCATTTTCTTGCGCAGCAATGAAGTGAAGGTCAGCACGCCGGTCAGCGGGTTGTTCAATTCGTGCGCCACGCCTGATGCGAGCAGCCCGACCGATGCCAGTTTTTCGCCCTGAGCGATTTCGGCCTCGGCGACGCGCAGCTCTTCGGTGCGTGCCGCCACCTTGGCCTCCAGGGTCTGCACCATCTCCTGCAGCTCGGCAGAGGACGATTTCAGCGCCTGCGTCATGTGATTGAACGAGCTGGCAACGCGGCCGAACTCATCGCCGCTGCGCACCGGAATCTGATGGGCCAGGTCACCTTTGGTCAGGCGGTCGGCGCCGGCCTCCAGGTCCCGCAACGGGATGTAGATGAGCCGCTGCAGCAGCCATGCGACGCTGGCGGCGACCAGCAGCACGATCAGGGTGGAAATGCCGGCGAGGTACTTCGCATGGGTGTTGAGGGTGGCGTCAATTTCGTCGAGCGAGTAGGCAATGTCGACGATGCCGAGCACGGACTGGCTGGCAGGATGCTCATGGCAGGACGCGTTGGAGCAGGATGGTTCGTTGCGAATCGGCTCCATCGCCCCGAGCATGCGCCTGCCGTCCGTCGACTTGTAGATGCGCCAGCGTTTGTCGTTGGCAACATGTGCAAGCGGTTTGCTGCTCTGGTGGCATTGCACGCAGGGTTCGGCCTGCTGGTCGATCGAAAATCCGGTTTCCGCTGGCCGGTTGGAATGAATGATGGTGCCATCCTTGCTGATCACCCGCACGCGTTCGATGCCCTTTTGCCGGCCGATGTCCTGGATGATTTTCTCGGCGATGTCGCGCTTGTTGAGCAGCATGGCGTAACGCGTGCTTTTGACGATGATTTCCGAAATCTGCGTCACGTGCCCGGCAATTTCCCCCTGCAGGTGGCTCTGCTGGTGATCGACGATCAAAAAAGGGAACAGCACGATCGCCGGTGAAAGGGCGATGGCGAGGGTCAGGCCGACCTTGAGCTTGAGACTTGTCTGGAACATGTGATGTTGTCGGTTCCGATTGCCGGCCGGGTCGAAATGGCGCTGGTTCCGCTGCCTGCGCGGCAGAGGCACCCGACAACACGGTCAGTGTGACTCCCGGCGCCAAGGCCAACCCTGACAATTCATCCGCGACGTGCTGCAGTCAATCTAGCATCGGGGAAGACGCTGCTTTTGATGGGCATCAAGCCTGCACGAGGTAGCTGCGCTGCCCCGTGCGATGGGCATGGCAAGGCGCGGTGATGTCGGCCGTTGCACAAAAACACCGGGGCGTGGCCCCGGCAGCGGAACGCTCTGCCCGGACCACGCCCCAAGACCAGCTGTGTGCGACTTAGCTGAAACTGCCGACAAAGCCGGTGGCAATCAACACCAGCAGCAACAGGCCGAATGCAATCAACGTAAAGCCGAGGATCTTCGAACCCAGTTGCATCGGTTTCGACGGCGCATCGACAAGATATTTGTGCAACTCGCCGCTTTCAACGAGGCGCTTGTAATGCAGCGGATGATCGCGCGCGAAATGCTCCAGAGACATGGCGCCGGTGAACATCACCGTATCCAGCGGGAACTTCTCCGGACGGAAGTGATTGTTGAAGAAGTGCACCGTGAACAGGAATACGGCGGCGAGGAACGCTTCCTCACCGTGGGTGATGACCGCGACGTTGAACACCCAGCCAGGCAGGTATGCACCAGTCTGGTTGGGCAGCCACATGATCAGGCCGCTGAAGCCGACAATCGCCACACCCCAGAAAGGTGCCCAGTAGTCGAACTTCTCCCAGTATGTCCAGCGATCAAACACCGGACGCGGCGCCATGCCGAAGAACCACTTGAACATGGCAATCACGTCGAACAGGTCCTGTGGCCCGGGCACCAGCGAATCGGGGCCGAAGATTTTGAAGGTCTTCCAGTTCCTCGCCAGTTTGATGGTGATGTAAATGAGGTGGACAACGAACACGCCGGCAAACACCACGGCATTGACGCGATGGATGATGGCGGCTGTCTTGGGCCCGCCCAGCAGGTCCATCACCACCGGCGCCCAGGAACTGCCGGCGTACATCAGCGTCATGCCGGTGAGCGTGAGGATCATGAGGCTGACCGCAAACAGCAGATGTCCGAGTCTCCACCACGGTCCGAAGCGCTGGAACTGCTTGCCGGCCGGGATGTCGAGCTTGGCGATTTCCACCGCCGGGCGGGTCTTCCCTTCCTTGCGATCCTTGCTCTCGCGGTACAGCCAGAGGATGACGTGCAGCCAGAAGAAGGCAAAGGTGCCGAGCAGCAATCCGACCATGAAATGCGTGGTCAGCCAGATCTGCGGATAGCGGCTGAAATCATGCGCGTTGCCGTGCGGCTGGTAGGTGACGAAACCGGTCGTCGCTTCCTTGTGGCACTTCTGGCAGGTCTTGAGCCGATTGTCGGGATGGACCTTCGACTTCGGGTCTTTGGGCGAGCGCAGGTCGTGGCTGCCATGGCAGTTGAAGCACATGGCGGTGTTGGTGTAGCCCAGCGTGGTGATCTGACCGTGGTAGGTGTCGCGATAGGATTTGGCGTTTTCCTTGTGGCAGCCGCTGCAGGCGGCGAGCATGCCCTTCTTCGCCTCGTCCGCATTGGTCTTGTCCACGCCCATCGGGTTGTGGCAATCGGTGCAGATGGCCGCTTTCGGATCCTTCTTGTCGATCACCGCCTTGCCGTGCACGGAACCCGAATATTCTTCGAGGTGTTCTTCATGGCAGGTGCCGCATTTGGCGGGCACGGCCAGGCGCATCGCGTCATGCTCCGGCGTGCCGGGCTTGGTGCGCACCACGGCATGCGAGTCATGACAGCTGGCGCAAGTGGCATTGGTTTTGGTCGGGTCGTCCTTGTCCGCCTTGGCATGCACGGACAACTTCTGCGATTCGATTTTCTTGGCGACGTAGGCGAGGCCGGGCTGTTCGGCGGTCTTGTTGTTCTTCTGGGCGGCTTCCCACAAGCTGGTGTGGCAGCCCGCGCAGTCGGCGGCAGCGGTGGTGCCCGGCTTGTGCGGCGCGTTCAGGTCGGTGATGTTCTGGTGGCAGTCGACACACTGCATTTTTCCGTGCACGCTCTTGGCCAGCACATCGGCCTTGACTGCGTGCAGGGCACGCTTCTTGCCCTTGGCGTCGACCGTTGAAACATCGCTCTTGCTGCCGTCGTGACAGGCCTGGCAGGAGGCGTCGTCGAGCTTGGCTGCGGGTGCCGCAACAGTATTCGCGGCCGCGGCAGGCGTGGCGGCTGCGGCGGGTGAAAGGCAGTTCCAGATGGCCAGAATCGCCCCGGCCAGCAACACCTGCGTAGAGTTCTTGGCTGTCATTCTTTTTCTTCCCTGTCCTGAACGTGATCGATGCGCTGCTTGCCGCGTTTGTCCAACGACATTTTGCTTCGAAAGCGTCTGTTCTGCCTTCCAGGCGACACAATGCTCGAACTGCGCGACGGATACAATCATGCCGGTGCATCCCATTTGCTGCTTGATTTGGATCAAATGGGGATATGGCCGATTTTGTAATGCTGTATCCATGTCGCCATTCCGTCGCCATGCCGCGTTTACCGGCTGGTGCACTTGGCGTGCACGACCCACCAACCCAGGAGAACAGATATGACGTCCAAATTGATCGCCAGCCTGGCAATCGCCGCTGTCGGGGCACTGTTTAGCGCCGCCCCCGCGTATGCCGCACCGGATGCCGACGCCGCGCAGGCGCTGGCCAAGAAGAGCGGCTGCCTGAAATGCCACGCGGTCGACAAATCCAAGAAGGGCCCGTCTTTCCAGAAGACCGCTGCAAAGTGGAAAGGCAAGGCAGACGCCGAGGCCAAGCTGATCGATAACATCACCAAGGCGCCGAAGGTAAAGTTTGAGGACGGTACCGAGGAGGAGCACAAGGTCGTCGATAGCAAGGACACGAAAGAAATCAAGAACCTGGTGGCCTGGATCCTGGCCCAATAAGCTTGATGACCGGAGCCCGATAAATGGGCAGGAAGTGATGAAAGGGCAGCCCGCGGGCTGCCCTTTTTGTTTTCTGGTGCGCGAAGGGCCGCTGACATGCGAAACCGCAGGCACGCGCGCCCTGTACGCAGCTCGTTGACACATCCACGAAGGAGACTCACCATGAAATCGAAATTGATCGCCGGCCTGGCAATGGTTGCCGCTGGTGTCCTGTTGAATGCAATGCCTGCCGGCGCGGCGCCCAATGCCGATGCCGCCCAGGCGCTGGCCAAGAAAAGCGGTTGCATGAAATGCCATGCCGTGGACAAGGCCAAGAAAGGCTCGTCCTTCCAGAAAACAGCCGCAAAATGGAAAGGCAAGGCGGATGCCGAAGCCAAGCTGGTCGACGTCCTGACCAAGGCGCCAAAAGTGAAGTTCGAGGACGGCACCGAGGAAGAGCACAAGGTTGTCGACACCAAGGACTCGAAGGAGATCAAGAACCTCGTGGCCTGGATACTGGCGCAGTAGGCGCACGTTGGGGCGGCGCAGCGAGCGGCGGACTGGAATGGCGCCGGAAGTGCGGCAATCTGCTGCATTTCCGGCTTTGTGCCAGGAACGTGGCGGCGGCGGCAGGCGCATCCCGGTTTGATGCGTATCAAAGCCGGAAACATCTGAACGACTAACCTAGCAGTTCATCGGCGGCCCGTCCACGGGCTGCGAGCGGGGAGCGACAGTGCAAGTTTTCAAGGCGGATGTAGCGATAATTGGCGCGGGCGGCGCCGGACTGCGGGCAGCCATTGCGGTGGCGCAGGCCGATCCGAAGCAGACCGTGGCCCTCGTATCGAAGGTCTATCCCATGCGCAGCCACACGGTGGCGGCAGAGGGCGGCGCGGCGGGCGTGGTGCAGGGGCACGACAGCCTCGAGCATCACTTTCACGACACGGTGGCCGGCGGCGACTGGCTGTGTGAACAGGATGTCGTGGACTTTTTTGTCGCCAATGCGGCGCAGGAACTGGTGCAGATGGAGCACTGGGGATGTCCGTGGAGCCGAAAGCCGGACGGCCACATCAATGTGCGCGCGTTTGGCGGCATGAAGATCGAGCGCACCTGGTTTGCCGCCGACAAGACCGGCTTCCACATGCTGCACACCCTGTTCCAGACCTCGATCCAGTTCCCGTCGATCAAGCGCTTCGACGAACACTTCTGCGTCGAACTGATGGTGGAGGATGGGCGCACCCAGGGGGTGCTGGTCATCAACATCGCCTCGGGTGAATTCACGCTGATCGAAGCCAAGTCGGTGGTCATCGCCACCGGTGGTGCGGGACGCGTGTTCCGCGAAAACACCAACGGCGGCATCGTTACCGGTGACGGCATGGCGCTGGCCTATCGTCACGGCGTGCCGCTGCGCGACATGGAGTTTGTGCAATACCACCCGACCTGCATGCCGGGCACGGGCCTGCTGTTCACCGAGGCATGCCGCGGCGAGGGCGGTTTCCTGCTCAACAAGGACGGCTACCGCTACCTGCAGGATTACGGACTCGGGCCGGCCATGCCCAAGCCGGTCAACAAGGCCATGGAACTCGGGCCACGCGATCGCCTCAGCCAGGCGTTCTGGTACGAGCAGCAAAAAGGCCGCACCATCGAAGGGCTGCACGGTTCGGTGGTGCACCTGGACCTGCGGCATCTGGGCGAGAAGTACCTGCGCGAGCGCCTGCCGCAGATCTATGAACTGGCCGAGGAATTTCTTGGCGTTGATCCCGCCCACACTCCGATCCCGGTCAGGCCCGCGGTGCACTACACCATGGGCGGCATTACTGTGGACGGGAAATGCGCTGCGCCAGTCGTGGCCGGGCTGTACGCGGCAGGTGAGTGTGCCAGCGTGGGCATTCACGGCGCCAATCGCCTCGGTTCAAATTCACTCACGGAACTATGCGTCTTCGGCAAGGTGGCGGGCGAAGAGGCGGCGAAGTTTGCAAGAAGCGCCGGCGCAATCAACGCGGCGGCCGTCAGGCGGCAGGCCGACGCTGCCGAGAACCGCGCGGTCGGCGTGGTTCGCGACAACAAGGGGACGGAGCGCATCTCGGTGCTGCGGCGCGAAATGGCCGAAAGCATGGAGCGCGGCTGCGGCATTTATCGCACCGGCGATGAAATGCAGGCCACCTGCGACAAACTGGCCGAACTGCGCGAGCGCGCGACGCGGCTGGAAGTGAGCGACAAGACCAGTGTCTTCAACACTGAATGGCTGCTGGCCATCGAGCTGGGCTACCAGTTGGAAGTGGCCCAGGCCATGGCGCATTCCGCCTTGCAGCGCAAGGAATCGCGTGGCGCCCACCAGCGCCTCGACGGCTACACCACGCGCGACGACACGAATTTCCTCAAGCATTCGCTGGCGACCTACACGGGCGATGGCGTACCGGCCATCAGCTACTCCGAGGTGAAGATCACGCACCTGCCGCCGGGTGTACGCGCCTATGGTGCCGCCGGCGAACAGGCCGAGAAGGACGACAAAGCCAAGACAGACGCAGCTTCGGCGCAAGGACAACCAGCATGACCACCAAGACCATCCCAATCCACAAGGGTGGCCCACTGGGCGCCACCAAGACCATCGAGATGGAGATCCTGCGCTACATCCCGGAAAAACAGGACACGCCGTATCCGCAATCCTTCACGGTGCCGTACACCGACGACATGTCGGTGTTGCAAGGCCTGCAGTACATCAAGGACGAGCTCGACGGTTCGCTGTCCTATCGCTGGTCGTGCCGCATGGCCATTTGCGGCAGCTGCGGCATGATGGTCGACGGTGTGCCCAAGCTGGCGTGCAAGACCTTCCTGCGCGATTACACCTCGGGCAAGGTGCGCGTCGAAGCGCTGGCGCATTTCCCGATCGAGCGCGACCTCGTCATCGTCATGGACGATTTCATCCAGAAACTGGAAAGCATCAAGCCCTACATCATCCCGGAAACACCGCGCACGCTGGAACAGGGCGAGTACCTGCAGACGCCGGCGGAACTGAATCTTTACGAGCAATTCAGCTCCTGCATCAACTGCCTGCTGTGCTACGCCGCCTGCCCGCAGTACGGCCTGAATTCGAAGTTCATCGGCCCTGGTGCGATGGCGCTGGTGCATCGCTACAACCTGGACACGCGCGACGGCGGCAAGGAACAGCGCATGCCGCTGGTGCACGCGGAGGATGGCGTGTTCAATTGCACGGCGGTCGGCTATTGCTCGGAGGTGTGCCCGAAGAAAGTCGATCCGGCCAATGCCGTGAACATCAACAAGACCGAAAGCGCGACGGATTACTTCCTGCGCTTCGTCAAGCCGAAGGGAGCAAGCAAATGAGCGCGCGTCGCCCGTACAAGCGGCCCATGGATGGTTGGTGGCGCCGCAACCCGTTCTTCGTCGAGTACATGGTGCACGAGGGCACGGCCCTGTTTGTCGCGGCCTACGCCTTCATCCTGCTGATCGGTGTCATGAAGCTCGCCGACGGACAGGCGGCCTGGGATGGCTGGGTGCTGTGGCTGACCAGTCCCTTCGCCATATTTCTGCACGCGGTACTGCTGGTCGGATTCCTGTATCACACCTGGACCTGGTTCAACATCATGCCGCGCACGCTGCCACCGATCATGGTGGGTGGCAAGCGCGTGGGCCCGGCGGCAATTACCCGCACCGGTCTTGCGGCGGCCTGTGGCGCCAGCCTGTTGCTGCTCATCATTTGCTGGAGTCTTGCGCGATGAAACGATCCAACGCCCCCATTTTCTGGTTGCTGTTCGGTGCCGGCGGCATGGTCTCGGCACTGGTTGGCGCCATGCTCGTGTTCATCACCGGCATCGCGGTTCCCACCGGCAGCCTGCTGCCGCGCGGCCTGCTCGACTACCAGAGCGTCCACACGCTGGCGCAGCACTGGGCCGGCAAGGGTTTCCTGCTGGTGGTGATTGCGCTGTTCCTGTGGCACGCCGCGCATCGGATTTTTCATACGCTGCACGACCTCGGCATTCATGCCGGCGTGGTGGCCAAACTGCTGTGTTACGGCAGCGCGCTGGTGGGAACAATCCTGGCCGCGCGGGCATTGCTCAGCATCGGCTTCTGACTGCGGTGGAATGCCGGCGGCATGGCCGCCGGTTCGCTCTCAGGGCGTGATCACCAGCTTCTGGTACAGCCCGCCGTAAAACGTCTCCTTGCGGATCTGTTCCGGTTTAATGCTGCTCGGCAGCCAGGTCGCGACTTCCTTGCGCCACAGGTCAAGCGCAAACGGCTCGAGCACATGCAGGATGGGCTTGAACAGGTAGCGCAGCGGATGCGGATGGCGCGGCTGGTGATAGTCGACGATGACAATGCGTCCCCCCGGCCTGGTCACGCGCACCGCTTCGGCCAGCGTCTGCCGGCGCACGTCTTCCGGCTGCTCGTGAAGCAGGAAAAACAGCACCGTCTGGTCGTAGCTGCCATTGGCAAATCCCAGATTGGCCGAATTGCGCAGGCAGGGCGTGACGCGTGCCTCCGCAGGCATTTTTTTCTTCAGGTTTTGCAGCTGGATCGGCAGCACATCGACGACATCAAGCGAGGCATCCGGTGCCAGCCGCTCGGCCAGCCGGCTGGTGAAGTTGCCGTATACGCATGCGACCTGCAGGTTGCGGCCATGGATGACCTCACCCAGTTCCGCCAGCGCCGCGTCGCGCAGGCGCGAAAAGTTTCCCCACAGGATCGCGTTCACCAGCCACTGGCGCTCGAAGAAACTGACGGCATTCGGATGCACATAAGCCCACCAGTACGTATCCTGCAGATACGCGGGGATATGCTCGGTGGGACTGGCCTCAAAGCCGGTCTGCACTGCGTCGTGGGGCATTAAATCCTCCGCTGCGGTTTGAATTGACCAACCTGAAAGCCGGCTCCTGCCGCGATACTACTGGGGAATCGGCACTGAAGCATAGCCAACCCCGCCTGTCGATCCACTGCGGCATCGTTTCCTGAGCCAGTATGGGGGAATGTCGCGCTGCACATTTGATGATTGTCAAAGGCGGGAGTGGCGACGCGATGCCCTGATCGCATGGCTGGTTGCGCAGCGTGGGGTTGCTTGAAGTCAAGCACTGGCGCGGCACTCCAGCCGCTTTTGCCCTGAGAGGCGCGCCAGTGCTGGAGTTTGCCGGATTGATCG
>JBGATH010000019.1:0-78957 GCA_044229235.1 Usitatibacteraceae bacterium | reverse complement strand
ACCGTGTCGAGGGCACCTGGATTGTCATTTCCCTGATCTGGTGCCTGATCATGTTCGCGATGATGGTGGGATGGCATATCTACGGCAAGCAGAACCTCTCTACCGAGACCTACAAAACAACGCCTGAGCTGTTCTCGGCGAAAACCCAGGCGATGGTCGACAAGTTCACGGTTCGGACCGAAACCGACCAGAAGATTCCGGTGGTGGCGCCGCCTGTGGGCAGTGACGTTTACCTGATCGCCCGTCTCTGGAGCTTCTGGCCGATCCTCGAACTGGAGAAGGACAAGACCTATCGCCTGCACATCACGTCGATGGACTACAACCACGGCTTCTCCCTGCAGCCGGCCAACATCAACATCCAGATCGTGCCCGGCTATGAACACGTGGTGACGGTACGACCAAACCAGGCCGGCACCTACTCGGTCGTCTGCAATGAATTCTGCGGCATCAACCATCACACGATGGTCAGCCGCATTTACGTCAAATAGGAGGGGTGGACATGAGCACAACTAGTTACCGTACCTGCCCCCGTTCCGGGCTGCAGTTCGAATCGCAGGCCGAGAAGCTGATGATCGTGAACGCCGTGACCGCAGTGGTGGCACTGCTGGTGGGCGGCATCCTCGCGATCGGCGTCGTTCTCACCCGCTGGCCGACCATACACTGGCTGGCAGCCGACACCTTTTACATGGTGCTGACGGCCCACGGCATCGACATGCTGATCTTCTGGATCATATTTTTCGAGGTGGCGGTCCTCTACTTCTGTTCGTCCACCCTGCTGCGCTGTCGACTCGCCACGCCGAGAATCGCCTGGCTGGCGTTCGCACTGATGCTGATCGGCGCCGTGACCAACAACATTGCCGTATTCCAGGGCAATTCAAGCGTCATGATGACCTCGTACGTGCCGATGATGGCGGCGCCGTCCTTCTATCTCGGCCTGATCCTGTTCGCCGTGGGCGCACTCATCGCCTGTTTTGTGTTTTTCGGCACGCTGGTCATTGCGAAACGCGATAAAACCTACCAGGGATCCGTCCCGCTGGTGACGTTTGGCGCAGTCGTGGCTGCCATCATCGCCGTGTTCACGATCACGTCAGGCGCGATCATACTGATCCCCACTTTCCTGATGTCGGTGGGCGTAGTGCAGTCGGTGGACCCGCTGATTTATCGCACCATCTGGTGGGCGTTCGGCCACTCCTCCCAGCAAATCAACGTCGCAGCGCACATTTCGATCTGGTACGCCGTCGCGGCAATAGCCTTCGGTGCCAAACCCATGTCCGAGCGCGTCAGCCGCGGCGCATTCCTGCTCTACATCCTGTTCCTGCAATTGGCCAGCGCGCACCACCTGCTGGCAGACCCCGGCGTCAGCACCGCATGGAAAGTCGTCAACACCAGTTACTTCATGTATTTCGCGGTGCTGGCCTCGATGATCCATGGCCTGACCATCCCCGGCGCCATCGAAGTCGCGCAGCGCGCCAAAGGCTACAACAACGGACTGTTCGAGTGGCTGCGCAAGGCACCCTGGGGCAACCCGGTATTTTCCGGCATGTTCATCGCCCTCATCGGTTTCGGCTTCCTTGGCGGAATCTCGGGCGTGATGATGGGCACGGAACAGTTGAACATGATCATCCACAACACCATCTACGTGCCGGGCCACTTTCACGCCACGGTTGTCGTCGGTACCACGCTGTCGTTCATGGCGCTAACGTACTTCCTGATCCCGGTGCTGTTCCGCCGGGAAATGATCAACCCTGGTCTCGCCAGACTTCAGCCCTACCTGTTCGGCCTGTCGATGTATTTCTTCTGCCTGGTGATGATGGGCGCCGGCACGCTGGGCGTATCGCGGCGCCACTGGGACATGGCGTTCAACGGCGCCGCCATGGCGTATGAGTGGCCCGGTGCCGCCTACCTGTTGATGGGACTGGTCGGCGTCGCCGGCATTTCGGCCATCGTCGGCGGCGCGCTCTACATTTACATCACAGTTGGCTCGCTGCTATGGGGCAAGAAACTGGATGCGGGCAGCACCAGCCCGAGCTTCACTCCCATCCCGCCGACGGCACCCACCATCGTTGCGCAGAGCTATGGGTCTGCAGGCTTCGCGGCCCCCGGCACATTCGCGCTGGCGATGGTGTTCCTGGTCTCGTTTGTCCTGTACTACTTCATCAACTGGAAGTATCTGTCCCAGGTTTGGGGGCTCAGCTAGCGGGCCGCGGCGGGGCCGCCGCCCCGCCGAAGGTACGACCCTTCCAATTGCCGAGACGAGGACACACCATGAATGCCCTGCCGACCGTCCGCCCCGCCGCTGCGTTGCCGCTGCCGCACACGCTACGCAACGTAATGAGCGTTTTCAAGCTTCGCATCGGCTTCATGATCACGGTTACCGCCGTGGTCGGCATGATGGTGACGCCGGGTGCGGCGATGGGCTGGGGCAAGCTGATGGTACTGATGTTTTGCGTCATGCTGTCCTCGGCAAGCGCCGGGGCATTCAACCAGTACTACGAATTCGAAAGCGACCGGTTGATGACGCGCACCCGCGGCAGGGTGTTCGCCACCGGCGAGTTGCGCCATTCGGCCTGGTGGCTGGTGATCATCGCCACCATGCTGACGGCCTCAGTCGGGCTGGCTGCCTGGGTGCTGAACCCGCTTTCTGCCGCTTACATCTTCCTTGGCGCCTTTTTCTACGCCATCGTTTACACCATGTGGCTCAAGCGCCGCAGTTGGCTGAACATCGTGATCGGCGGATTGGCGGGAAGCTTTGCCGTGCTGGCCGGTGCGGCAGCAATTGACCAAGCCATCGGTCCGTTGGCGCTGATCATGGCACTGGTGTTATTCCTGTGGACGCCGCCGCATTTCTGGAGCCTCGCCATCGCCGGGCACGCCGAGTATGCGGCAGCGGGCGTTCCCATGTTGCCGGTCGTGGTTGGCGTCCCGCGAGCTGCCCGCACCGTGTTCTGGAGTACGGTGGCGCTGGCGCTCGCGTCGCTGTTGCCGGCTTTCTATGGGGCCGGACCGATTTACCTTGCCGGCGCGGCGGCCGGCGGCGGCTACTTTGTCTTTAAATCCCGGCAGCTCGCGCAGGTACCTTGCCGCAAGTCGGCCATGGGGGCGTTCTTTGCTTCGCTGGTTCAACTCAGCCTGCTGTTTGCCGCGGCAACGCTGGACAGCCTGATCCGCTGAAAGCGGATGGGGGGCCAGTGCCATGCTGAAAGCGCCAGCTCACCTGATCCCCCGGATATCCGCGCTCCTTGTCCTGGTGCTTGCCGTCCAGACGCACCTCCCGGCCGGCGCACAAGGCGAAAATGCCGCCGCAGCGCAACCTGCAGTTACCCCAATCAGCCTCGACCGTGCTGCGGCACTGAAGACGAGCCAGTCCGTCATCGGCAAACCCATCCGCGATTTCACCCTGGTAGATCGCGAGGGCCGGCCGGTACGGCTGTCGCAGTATCGCGGCAAACCATTGCTGGTGAGCTTCATCTATACCGCATGCTTTCAGGTCTGTCCGCTCACCACGCGCTCGCTGCAGAAGGCAGTCGATGCCGGCCGCAGCGTATTCGGCACCAGCCAGTTCAACGTGGTCAGCATCGGCTTTAACCAGCCTGGCGACACGCCGCAGTCGCTCAAGTCTTTCGCCCGCCAGCACGGGATTGACGCACCCAACTGGGAGTTCCTCAGCCCGCACGCTTCCATCGTCGCGCCCCTGACCAGCGACTTTGGCTTCAGCTACCTTGCCACCCCGGCCGGATTTGACCACCTGCTGCAGGTCACGCTGATCGATGCCGAGGGACGCATCTACAGGCAAATTTACGGTGAGGAGCTCGGCGTGGACGCCATTGGCGAACCGTTGAAGGAACTGCTGCGCAATCAGCCCGCCCCGCAGCAGTTGAAGCTCGAGGAGTTGATCGACCGCGTGCGCATCCTGTGCACCGTTTACGACCCGAAGACCGGCAAATACCGCGTCAAATACGACTTGCTCATCGAAGTGGCCGGCGGCGTGACCTTTGCGCTGGCCATGCTCTGGTTGTTCCTCGCCGAGTGGCGCGGCCGCTGGCTGGCGCGGCGACGCATGGCAACGCGCACGGCGGGAAATGTTGATGCTGCCAGCTCAATACCACCTCATCCGATGGGGCGTGCGCCCTAGCCACTGCTCCCAACATTCACGTGCCCGCTCCGCTGCAGACCTATTCACAGAACGCGTTCCTGTCCGCTGAGCGGCTGCTGAATGCGGTATTCGGCGAGCGCCTGAATCCGCTCTACTTCCTCGGCGCAATCACCTACTACCTGCTGTGGATTGTCATTGTCAGCGGACTGTATCTCTACGCGTTCTTCGAGACCAGTGTCGCGGCCGCATATCCTTCGGTGGAGGCACTGACACATGGTCAGCGCTTCGCCGGTGGCATCATGCGCAGCCTGCATCGTTACGCTTCCGACGGCCTGGTGCTCTCGATGCTGATACACCTGCTGCGCCACTTCGTTTTCGACCATCACCGCGGCTTTCGCTGGTTTTCCTGGATTTCCGGCGTAGCCCTGCTGTGGCTGGTGACGGCGTCGGGAATAAATGGCTACATGCTTCCCTGGGATCGGCTCTCTCAGTTCCTGGTCACGGCCACCACCGAATGGTTCGATGCATTACCGGTCATCGGCGGCGCAATGACGCGCAATTTCGTCAGCAATGCCAACGTCAGTGACCGCCTTTTCTCGTTGCTTTCGTTCATTCATATCGGCCTGCCGCTGAGCCTGATGGCGGTACTGTGGATCCACACCCAGCGGGTGCCCGGCGCCCGCACCAATCCGCCACGCGCATTGATGGTCGGCATCCTTGTATGCCTGATCGCGCTTTCACTGGTCAAGCCCGCCGTCAGCCAGGGACTGGCCGACATGTCGACGTTGCCCGTCAGCGTGAATTTCGATTGGTTCTACCTGCCGGTATATCCGCTTGTCGAGAAATGGGGCGCTGCCCAAACCTGGCTGCTGATCGTCGGTTCGACGCTGCTGCTGGCGGCGTTGCCCTGGCTGCCGCCGCGTCGTTCAAATGCCGCGACGGCATGGAGCATCGCCGTAAAGCCGGACGACCGCATCATCGCCATACGCGCTTGTGAAACCTTGCTGGATGCCGGACTGCGCGAGGGTCTGCCGATGCCGTTTGATTGCCGCAACGGCGGCTGCGGGGTCTGCAAGGCCACTGTGCTTCACGGCAAGGTGCATCTGCGTCCCTACCAGCAATCTGCCTTGTCTGCCGAGGAAAGCGCCGCCGGCAAGACGTTGCTTTGCTGCGCCGAAGCATTGAGCGATGTCGAGATCGTGTACCAGCCGCAGGCCGGCGGCAAGGTCCTGCCGGTAAAGCAGTACGCCGCTCGCGTCACCTGCCTGGAACCACTGGCGCCGGACGTCATGAAACTGCGCTTGCAGCTGGCGGATGCGGGCGGTCTTCGCTTTCACGCTGGCCAGTACATCAACATCCTGGGGTGGTCTTCGCTTTCACGCCGGCCAGTACATCAACATCCTGCTCGAGGATGGCGCAAAGAGAAGCTTTTCCTTTGCCGGCGCGCCGCAGGACGGCGCCGCGCAGTCCGAATTCGAACTGCACGTGCGGCTGGTTCCGGGCGGCCGCTTCACCCCACGGGTGTTCACCGAGATGCGGCTTGGAGACACCATTCGCTTTGAGGGACCGCTGGGCGCATTCACGCTGCGTGAAGACAGTGGCAAACCAATCATCTTTGTTGCCGGGTCAACCGGATTCGCCCCCGTCAAAAGCATGCTGGAACACGCCTTTCGCCGCGGCATCAGCCGGCCAATGATTCTCTACTGGGGCGTACGCCGGCCGGGAGACCTTTATCTGGGAAGCCTTGCGGAGCAATGGGCGCGCGACCACCCCAACTTCACGTTTGTACCGGTACTGTCCGCCGCGCAGCCCGATGATCATTGGACCGGCCGCACCGGCCTGGTACATGAGGCCATCCTCGCCGATTTTCCTGACTTGTCCGCTCACCAGGTGTATGCCTGCGGCTCGGTGCAGATGGTGGAAGCTGCCCATCCGGCATTCGTCGAGCACGGCATCGCCAGCGAAGACTGCTTCGCCGATGCATTTCACCTTGCGCCGCAACGGCCCATCGCCGGCAGTACATCGGACATGGTAAAGCTGGGAGGGGCCGATGCCTGAGCAACAGTTGCCCGCACCGATTCGTTACAGCCTGCAAGTGATGGCCTACGTGGCATTTGCCGCAGCACTGGGCGTCTTCTCGACCTGGCCCGCGTATCGCTTGCGAGGCGATACCGATGCCGTGCTGAAGTTGTCATTCAGTCATTCCGCGCAACTTGCCAAACCCTGCCGCGAGCGCAGCGCTGCCGAACTCGCGAAGCTGGCGCCCAACATGCGGACCGGGCTGGACTGCCCGCGTGAGCGCGCCAACATCAGTGTGGAACTGGACATGGATGGCCAGGCGCTTTATCGCATCGCCGCGCCCCCGGCCGGTTTGCATAAAGATGGCGCAACCACCATTTATCGGCGCATGGCCATCCCGGCAGGCACCCATCAGTTTCACGCCCGGCTTGCCGACGGGCCGGACGGCACCATCAGCGCATCAAACGCGTCGAGCATCACTCTGGCGCCGGGCGATGTGCTGATCGTTGACTTTGCTGCCGGCAATTTTGTGTTCAGCCGTGGATGACCGGCAATCATGGAAACATCGCTTTTCTTCCTGCGTCAGCTCGATGAGTCGCTCACCTCAACGTTCGACCATGCGTTCGCGCCGGCAAACAATCCCTGGCGGCATCTTGGCGCGCTCGCGGTGCTCTGCTTCACCATCGCCGTAACCAGTGGCTGCGTGGCTTTTGCGCTGTACGACACCAGTGTCAGCGGCGCGTACCAGTCCGGGCGGCGATTGCAGCTGGATCCGATGCTGCTGGGTCGCATGCTGCGCGGGCTGCACCGCTACGCGGCAGATGGCTTCATGCTGCTGTCGCTGCTGCACCTGCTGCGCGAGTTTACGCGCGGTCACTTTCGCGGGGTACGCTGGTTTTCCTGGCTGACTGGCATCCCGTTGGTGTGGCTACTGTGGGTCGCCGGCATCACCGGACTCTGGCTGCTGTGGGATGAGCGCGCCTTGTACAGCGTCACGGCGATGGCGGAGTGGATGCAGGCCTTGCCGCTGGCTGCCGACCTGCTTGCGCGCAACTTTCTCACTGCCGAGGCACTCAGCGACCGCTTCTTCTCGCTGATCATGTTTGTTCATATCGGCGTGCCTTTGCTGCTGGTGGGCGGCGTATGGATCCACCTGCAACGCCTGTCGACCATTCGCTTCTGGCCGCCGCGATCATTGGCGCTGGCGAGCATCGCCATGTTTGCCTTGCAGGCCCTGGCAATGCCGGTGGAAAGCCTGGGGCCGGCCAATACCGGCAACATCCCCGCCACCTTGTCGCTTGACTGGTACTTCCAGTTCCCGCATGCGCTCGTCAATGGCCTGTCCGCACCGACCACGTGGCTGCTGGCAGCGGGACTGACGGCGGCGCTTGCCGCCATGCCGCTTTGGCGGCCTCGCACCCGGGTTCTGATCCGTGCTGCGCAGGTCGATCTCGCCAACTGCAATGGCTGCGCGCGTTGTGCCGCCGACTGCCCCTTCGGCGCCGTAGCGATGGTTGCGCGCAGCGATCAGCAGCGGCACCCGCGCCAGGCGTCGGTGCGCGCTGATCTGTGTGCGGCGTGCGGCATCTGCGTCGGCGCCTGCCCGTCCTCGACGCCGTTTCGCCGCATCGAAGAACTACGGTCCGGCATCGAGCTTCCCGCCCTGCCGATCGCGGCACTGCGCAGCCAGCTCCAGCAGCGCCTGGGCGCATTAACCTCGGCGCCAAGAGTCATGGTGTTCTCGTGCCGTCAGGCGATGTCCCTCGACCACCTCGCGGATCAGTCGACCGCGGTAATGCAACTCGAATGCGCTGCAATGCTGCCGCCAACGTTCATCGACTACGCCAAGCGCCTCGGCGCGGATGGAATTGTCATCGCGGGGTGCAGGGAGGCGGATTGTGAGTACCGCCTCGGCGACCGGTGGCTGCGAGAGCGCTTTGATGGAGTGCGCGAACCCCGATTGCGCCAGACCTTCCCGCGGGAATTGATCGCGCTGGAATGGGCTGGACAGGATGCCGCAACCGTCAGGAAGGCGATCAACAGGCTTCGGGTGCTGGCCAAGTGCAATGCCACTCCGTCTCCAGCAACGAACCCCGATGCAAACGCGTCAATTGAGGAATCACATCATGGCTGACATGCACTTTCCCCTCAACTATTTTCCAGGCAATCGACAGCATGCGCGCGACCAACGTGCGAGCGACGCCACATCCGCACAGGACACGGCGCGCTTCGACCTCGCCATTCCGCGCGATGCGCGGCGGCCGTTGGCAATGGCCTGGCTGTCGCTCGGCCTGGTGGCATTGCTGGCATCGGGTCTCTTTTCGATTCTGCTGGTGCTGTCGCGAACACCGCAACTACAGGCCCTGTTTCCGGTTGCCGACTTTTTTCGTGTCGCGCTGGTGGTGCATGTCGATCTGTCCGTGCTGGTGTGGTTCCTTGCCTACGGTGGTGCGCTCTGGACCATCAGCGGCACCACGCGCGCGCTGCCCCTCGCCTGGGCGGCACTGGCCCTGGCTGCGGCCGGCACGCTCGCCATGTGTTTGTCGCCTTTTATTGAGCGCGCGAATCCGGTGATGGCCAACTATGTTCCGGTGCTCGAAGGCAGCGTATTCCTCGCCGGACTGGTGATGTTCGGCGGCGGCGTCACGCTGCTGTGCCTGCGCTCGATGCTGGCGGTGTCACCGGTCGGCGCGCGTATCAGCGGCGAAGGTGCGGCCCGCTTCGGCCTCAACGCCGCCATGGTGGCCGTCGCCGTCTCTGCGCTTGCTTTTGCCTGGTCGTGGATTGCCGTGCCGGCTTCGCTCGACCCGCGCATCTACTACGAACTGATTTTTTGGGGTGGCGGCCATGTGCTGCAGTTCGCCTACACGCTGCTGATGCTGGTCGGATGGCTCTGGTTAGCGTCGGCTATCGGCGCACACCTGCCGCTGTCGCCACGCGTAGTCACCCTGTTGTTCGCCATCGCCCTGCTCAGCGTGTTTCTGACGCCAATCACCTACCTTGCCTACGACGTTACCTCGGTGGAACATCATCGCGCGCAAACCTTGCTGATGCGGTTCGGTGGCGGCCTGGTCATCGCGCCGATTGCACTGGCGGTGGTCTGGTCGGTCTGGAATTTGCGGGCGGTTTCCATTGAAGCGCGCCCCCTGCGCGCCAGCCTGATTGCGTCCCTGGTGCTGTTCTCTGCCGGCGGCGTCATCGGCTTCCTGATCACCGGTAGCAACGTGCGTATCCCGGCGCATTACCACGGCTGCATCGTCGGCGTCACACTGGCAATGATGGGCGTCGTCTATCACCTGCTTCCCAAATTTGGTTTTGCTGCGCCGCGCTCGCGCTACGCGGCGTGGCAGCCGGGCATCTATGGCGCCGGCCAGCTCATGCACATCATCGGCCTGGTCTGGTCCGGCGGCTACGGTGTGCAACGCAAAGTTGCGGGAGCCGAGCAGGTCCTGCGTTCCACCCAGGAAACCCTGGGTATGGGACTCATGGGCTTTGGCGGGCTCGTTGCCATCATCGGCGGCGTGATGTTTGTGGTGATCGTACTGCGCGCGCTGCGGACACCACGGCTATTGCATCCCGCGCAGGGAAAGCAGCTCGAACATGCCCCGGTGGCGCCGGTACTGCGCATGTTGCGCGGCATCGGCGGCATTGGCGCCGTGCTGGCGGTGATCATTCTCGCCGCCAGCGTGCTGCTGCGCCTCAACACGCAGATCGCCACGGACGGACATACCTTCTCCGTTCTCACCCCCGGTGTCGAGGGCGCGGCTCGACTGTTGCACCGGTTGGCCGCGTCGGGCATCGGCCTGCTGGCGGTGTTGGCGGCCATCGCGTGTGGCATGAATCGGCAACTGGCGGCACCGGCGCTGCGGCCAACTCTGGCAATGGTCGCGGCCACTGTCGTGCTTGCCGTCATTGGTCCGCTCACCCCGGGCTACAAATTTGCTGCGGTAACCGTGGCAAATGTGGTTGGGGGCGTGATGCTGGTGATGTCCTGCTGGTGGCTGCGCGAATCGCTGCGCTGGCCAGCCGCGCCGGTCCCGCAACGCGATCCCCTGTTGCGCGCAACCGTGCTGATCCTGTTGCTGCACACCGGCACCGGTGCGGCGGCCAGTGCCATGGAAATGCACGGATTGCGCTGGATCTCGGCCATCCACCTGGGCCTGGCGATACTCGCCACCATGTTCCTGGGGTCGGTGCTTTGGCAGCGCCGGCACAGCCGGCATTGCGCAGCGACCGTCGCCTTCATGACCGCGGTCCTGGCAGCCCAGCTTGCACTGGGAGTTACTTCGTATGCGGTCGGGCACGGTCACGCCCTGGCCGGATTTGCACACGCGCTGCTGACGCCCCTGCTGGCGGCCGGCCTGGTAACACTGGCAGTCCGGAACCAAACCCCGGCTCACATGGACGCGGTCTGACGTTGATGATGCATAATGCTCCGTTCGAAACTGCCGCACCGGATCATCCGGTCCGCGGCATCAAAGTGGTGCGCACAGGAGCGTCCTTGACCAATCCTGATATTCCGATTCACGATTTTCTTGCCAATATCCCGCTGTTGCGCGATGCATCGCCGGATGAGGTAGATCGCGTCGCGGCAGGAACCCGCCGCGTCTACGCGCAGAAAGGTGACGTGCTGTTTCGGCGGGGGGACGCTTGCGAGGGCTTCTGGATCCTGCTGTATGGCCAGACCAAGCTTTATGCCACCTCACCCCAGGGCATGGAGAAAGTCATTGAAATCGTCGGCCCGGGAATGACGTTCGGCGAAGCCATCATGTTCATGGACATGCCTTACATCATCGGCGCCGCAACCTTGGCAGACTCGCTGCTGCTTCACGTCTTGAAATCCACGGTGTTCACCGAGCTCGAACAGAACCCGCAATTCGCACGCAAAATGCTCGCCGGCCTCAGTCGCAGGTTGCACGGACTGATTCGTGATGTTGAATCCTATTCGATGCGCTCCGGCGCGGAGCGCGTGATCGGCTTTCTGATGCGCGTGGACAGCAGCGAAGGCGAGGACGAGAATGCCGGGACGACGATCACCCTACCGGCAAGCAAGGTGACCATCGCGTCGCGCCTCAATCTGACCCCGGAACACTTCTCGCGCATCCTCCACGATCTCTCCGCAGCAGGCCTGATCGAAGTAAACGGCAAGAATATTCGCGTCCCGAACCTGCAGCGTTTACGCAGTTTCCAGGGCTAGTGCGGCGCGGCGGCGGACCGCTTCAGCGGGCGCGGCACGCGTCGACCGGGAGCATTCGCCAGTCAAGGGGCGCCAGGTCGGGCATTCGAAAGACTTCCGGCGAACTACCGGCGCTTGCCAGCGCCACGAATCGAATCTCGCCTGCCCGACCCAGCGACAGTTGCCCGGGCGGCGACCGCGTTTGTACCTGGCCGATGGGACGACGCACGTCCAGATTGAAGCGAACCAGTCGACCAGAGCCATCGACTCCGGCCTGCGTAAACAGCAGATTGGCATGCCCGGGTTCTGGCGCCATCGATAGTATCGGCGCCTCCAGAGCGATGCGGCGAATGGGGTATTGCGGCGGCTCTCGCAGGCCCTCGCCCATTCGAAAGTCGTGCACCAGGCCCTCGTAGATCGCCGGCCCATTCTCCGTCAGGAACAATTCCCACAGTTCGGCCTGCTCAAAGCGAATCAGGACGCTCCGGCGAAAACCCGACTCGACTGCGCCCGCATAAGTCAGTTTGCCATGCGCGCGGTCACGAAACGCAATCTTCTTCAGCAACGACCCGGACTCGCGATCGAGCAAATGCAGTTCGCCATCCTGCGCGGACAACACGATCAGGACGGGCGCACCGGAAGGTGCCAGTGCGACAGCGTCCGGCCACATCGATGCGTAGCGCTGCAGCGCGGCCCGCCCCGCCGGCGCTGAGGGCAGTGCCTGCACAGAATCGCCAGCCCGCAACTGCATCGGCCCGGCAGCAGGTTCACCGAGATTCAGCACACAACCCGGCGTGCCGGCAGCATCGCGCGAGGCAACCGCCGGCACGTCGTGAGCGGCACACCCGGCCAGCCACAACAGGCCAAACAAAAGGGCAGCCACACGGTCGCGTGGCTGCCCCTTCATTTTCAACGACTCACCGCGTCACAGCGTCAGGATCCACCCTACCAGCTTCTTGAGGTCATCATCGCTGATCTTCTCCTTGGGATTGGGTGGCATCGGAATTGGCCCCCACACGCCCATGCCACCGGTGCGCACCTTCTGGGCAAGCAGATCTGCAGCCTTGGCATTGCCCTTGTACTTGGCGGCGACATCCTTGTACGACGGACCAAGAACCTTCTTGTCCGGCTGGTGACAGGCGGTGCAGGCGGCCTTGGCCATGATGTCATTGGCCTCCTTGGCATCCAGTGCCCACACACCGGCACTCATGCCCATCGCCGATATGGCGACCGCGATGACGAAACGTATCTTCATGTTCGTGGGCCTTTCTCAGTAAACGTCGTGCTGGGTGTTGTACACATTGAAGTGCCCCGTCGGCGTGATCAGGCGAGGATCCTTGATCACGGCCTTGAGCTTCAGCGTCTTGTCATCCACCACAACGATTGCCGACTGCTGGTTTTTGGCGCTCCAGACACTGAACCAAACTTCGTCGCCCGCCTTGTTGTATTCCGGCTGCACCACGCGCTTGGCCCCGTCGGTCACGCCCGCCCACTCGGCGATCGGCAGCACCTTGAATCCCTTGTCGAGATTGTTGATGTCATACACGGCGATGGACTGGCTGATCTTCGGATCCGGATTGAGCGGCGTATCCACCCACAGGTTGGTCGACTTGGGATGGGTCTTGAGGAACAGCGAACCGCCACCCTGCCCCTTGAGCTGGGCGACCATCTTCCAGGCGAAGTCCTTGTGCTTGACCGGGTCGGTCGCCACCAGCGCAATCGTTTCGTCACCGAGGTGCCCCGTAGCCCATACCGGTCCAAACTTCGGGTGAACGAAGTTGGCGCCGCGTCCCGGGTGCGGAATCTTGCCGACATCGACCAGGGCGACTTTCTTGTCAGTCTTGGAATCGACCACGGCGATCTTGTTTGACTGGTTGGCGGCAACCAGGAAGTAGCGCTTGGTCGAATCCCAGCCACCGTCGTGCAGGTAGCGGGCTGCCGGAATCTCGGTCGTCTTCAGGTTGTTCAGATCCGAGTAGTCGACGATCATGATCTTGCCGGTTTCCTTTACGCTGACCAGGAACTCCGGTTTGTAATGCGAGGCGACAATGGAGGCGACGCGCGGCTCAGGATGGAACTCCTGCGTATCGACCGTCATGCCACGGGTGGCCACGATCTTCAGCGGCTCCAGTGTGTCGCCGTTCATGATCACGTACTGCGGCGGCCAGTAGGCGCCGGCAATGGCGAACTTGTCTTCGTACCCCTTGAACTTCGAGGTATCCACGCTGCGTGCTTCCAGTCCGACGCGGATTTCCGCGACGTTGTCCGGTTTCTCCATCCACAGGTCGATCAGGTTGATCTTGGCGTCGCGACCGATCACGAACAGGTAACGACCGGAAGCTGAAAGACGCGAAATGTGCACGGCGTAGCCGGTCTTGACGATGTTGATGATCTTCTTGGTATCGCCGTCGATGAGGGCAACTTCACCGGTATCCCGCAACGTGGTCGAGAAGATGTTTTCGATGTTGTACTTGTTCAGCTTCTTCGTCGGCCGCTTGTCCGGGGCGACGATGACTTTCCAGGTCGCCTTCATGTCGGGCATGCCGAACTCGGGCGGCGTCGGCGGCTCCTGCTGGATGTAGCGTGCCATCAGATCCACTTCGGCGTCATTCAACTCGCCGGAGGTTCCCCAGTTGGGCATGCCTGCCGGCGATCCATACTTGATGAACACTTTCAGGTACTCGGTACCGCTGGCGAGCGTTTTGTCCGTGGTAAGTGGTTTACCCGTCGCGCCCTTTCGCAGCACGCCATGGCAACCGGCGCAACGTTCAAAATAAATCTTGCGGGCCTGGTCGAATTCCGCCTTGGTCATGGGCGGCGCCTTGGGATTGACGTTCTGGTGCATGTCGGTATCGGCAAGCGGCGATCCGCCGGCCTGGTACTTCACTTCAGCGGGTGTAACGTGCTTGTCGGCAGGCGCCGCGGTGGGCGTGGTCTGGGCGATCGCGCCGGCGGCGGCAAAGGCCAATGCCAGGGCGAGCGGAGCGGTTTTTCTGCGGCTCAAAACGCGGTTCATGAGGAACTCCTGTTATCGATGATCGAGGTGTGCTCAGGCCGGATACCGCGTTCAGTTTCTGCGCTCGTTCAAGGTATCCCAGCGTGCAGACGAAGCATCGTTCATCGCGCTGCAGCAATCCTTAAGGCAAATTAAGGTTTGCGATTTCTGCGCCGATAGACTGGTTTCGTCGCCACCGGTTGCGTGGCATTTCCGGAGTCGCAAGTGCAAACCCGCCGCATCAAACCGTCAAAGCGCCGCTCTGTCGCCCTGCTGGGCACCAGCGGCCTGTTCGCTGCGTCTAGTCTGTTCGCACAGATCACCTACCCAGGCGTCGCGGCGCAATCCATGGAGCCGGTGGTGGTCACCGCCACGCGCGACGACATTGCCGTCAGTGAAGCCCCGGCCAGCGTTACCATCGTGACGTCAGAACAGATCGAATTGCGTCGTGCGGCGCGCATCGGCGACGTGCTGGGCGAGGTTCCCGGGCTGTATATGCGCAACAACGCCAAGGGTGCGCAGTTTCCCTCGTCGGGCCAGGCCAGCATCTCGATACGCGGCGTGCCGCGCACCACCCGCACGCTGGTGATGATCGACGGGCAGCCGATCAACAATGCCATTTCGGGCGGAATCGACCTTTCCGCCATCCTGCTCGATAACGTTCGCCGCATTGAAGTCGTGCGCGGCCCCTATTCGGCACTGTACGGCGGCAACGCCATGGGAGGCGTCATACACGTGTTGACCAAGTCGCCGGACAAGCGCGAATTCCAGGGGCGCGTGGAGGCTGGATTCGGCGACGTGAACTCATCGGCAGCATCGCTGACCTATCGCGACCGGCTTGACACCGGCCTCGCCTGGTCCGTTGCCGTGGGCTATCGCGCCAGCGGCGGCTGGCGTGACAGCGATTACGTGGTCAAGGCCGCAACGACCGGCGCTGGCAGCGTGCCGGTCAGCGGTGCCATCGCCACGACCACCACCGATAACCGGCCTGCAGCCTGGGTTGGACTCAAGGGTGCGCGTCCCTGGGATCAGCGAAACGCGGAGCTGAAACTGATCCAGGACCTGGGCAATGGTGGACGCATCACGCTCGGCGCCGCATTCGCCGGATATCGCGTCGGCTATCGTCCGCCGGAGAGCTTTCTCACCGATGCCGCGGGCCGCCGCGTGTTCAGCGGCAGCATTGCCACCGGGCAGCCCGGGAGCGGCCGTGTGGTGCTCGCAGAAAGCGATTTCTTCACACTGACGCCATCGCAGGAGCGTGACTGGCGAGGCTGGATGCGCTGGGAGCGTGAGCTGGAAGATGGCGCGCGCATGGTGGTCAATGCCGGCCACATGGATCACAACTTCCGGTTTACGCAACCTGGCACCGGCGCCAGCTACCAAAACGGCTCGGGCGAATGGACCGACCAGCCGAATTCGCGCAGCGACGCCGATGTGCACCTGCGCTGGGCGCCCGCGGAAAACTTGATGATGGCCGCCGGTGCGGCCTTCAATCGCCAGCAAATGGATCGGCGCGCGCTGCCGGCCACGGCGTGGCGCGACTACGCTTCGACCTACGGCGAGAATAGCCGAGGCACCGGCGGCAGCAACATCGTCGCGCTGTTCGCACAGGGCGAATACAACGCGACCCCGGCGCTTACCTTGCACACCGGCTTGCGCCTGGACCGATTCAGCACCCGTGGCCAGGTACGCCAAAGTACGGCGCCCGCTTTCGTGGCGGACTATGCGATGCGCAGCGAGCACCAGTTGAGCCCCAAATTGGCCGCTGTGTGGAGGGTGAGCCCGCAAGTCACGCTGCGCGCCAGCTACGGCGCCGGCTTCCGCCCACCCACGCTGCTCGACCTCTACTCGCGCGCGGTTTCGCCCACCACCGTAGCCGGTGTGTACAGCGTCAACGAGTCGGCGCCGGACCTCAAGGCCGAGCGCATTCGCGCCGCCGAGCTGGGTATCGACGTGCACATGTCGCCTGGTGCCGAGCTGGGTGCGGCGGTATTTTCACAAAGGCTGTCGGACCTCATTTACCGCAGCCGCAAGTCCGCCACCCTCACGCAGTCGGTGAACGCCGGCCGCGCCCGCGTGGAGGGCATCGAACTTTCAGCCCGGCAACCGATCTGGGGCAAATCCGTCACGCTGTTTGCCAGTGCCTCGTATCTGTCCCGCTACGCGATGGTCGAAAATCCGGCGATTCCTGCCAGCGTGGGCAAGAAGCTCACCGACGTGCCACCGTACCTTTTCAATGCCGGCGTCGAGTTCAAGCGCGGAGCATGGTCGGGCTCGCTGGTGGCCAGTCGTGTCGGGCACGTTTTTGGTTCAGGCGACGACAGCAACATCAATGTCATCGAAGGTGTTTACGGCTCCTACGACGCACGTACCGTCATCAACGGCAAGCTGACCTTCGCCTGGTCGGCCAACGTCAGCATCGGCATGTCGGTCGACAACCTGAGCAACCGGCAGTACTTCGATTTCTACCGGCAACCGGGCCTGACCGCGCTCGCGGAACTCGTTGTGAAATTCTGACTCTGTAACAGTACCTGGCAATGGCGGCAGGTTGTCGTCGGCGCGTACCGCCTAGCGATGGAGGTATTCGCGGCGCCGCTCCTCCCAGACAAACTCCTCGAGATCAGGATCAAGCGCATTGCGCGCAGTGATCACACCGATGACACGGTCGTTCTCGATGACCGGAACATGGCGGAAGCCGTTTTCCTGCATCATCACCAGCGCGTGGCCGTAGGATTTGTCGGCGCCGAGCGATTTTGGCGAGACGGTCATCACCTCGCCAAGCGGCGTGGTGTCGGGATTGCGGCCCTTGGCCACCACACGAAACACCACATCGCGCTCGGTAAAAATGCCGAGAAGATGGTCGTTCTCGGCGACCACCACTGCACCGACATTGCGATCCGCCATCAGTCTGGCAGCGCAACTCACGGTGGTTTCGGGTGGCGCGACCAGCAGAAAATTCCGTTCCATCACTTCTTTGATCGGCAGCTCAAACATGACCAACTCCTGAGGATCCGGTGCATCACATGCTAGCGCGGGAGCCATTTTGGACTTTGACCTGTCTCAATCAGAGGCGCGCTGCACTTCCCGCGTCGGTGTCGCGATCGTCCGGCAAGGCTGCATAAAAAAACTCCAGCATTGGCGAGGCTTTCCGGACAAAAATGCCCTGAAAGCCGCGCCAATGCTGGAGTTTTCAGCCTGGATGGGAGCCAGGCGAAGA
The DNA here is from genome assembly GCA_044229235.1 of Usitatibacteraceae bacterium. Lineage (GTDB taxonomy): Bacteria > Pseudomonadota > Gammaproteobacteria > Burkholderiales > Usitatibacteraceae > UKL13-2. The sequence continues at coordinate 61,457 of JBGATH010000019.1, read as the reverse complement.
AACTAACCGGCGAACGGGTGCTTCACCAAAATGGTTTCTTCACGATCAGGCCCGGTGGAAATCATGGCGATGCCGGCCCCCACCAGTTGCTCGATGCGCTTCAGGTAACGCTGCGCGTTGGCCGGCAGCTTCTCCCAGCTCTTGACGCCAAAGGTGCTCTCGCTCCAGCCGGCGTGTTCCTCGAAAATCGGCTCGCAGCGGGAAATCTGGTCGGCTCCGTATGGCAGCACATCAAGCACTTTGCCGTCGATGCGATAGCCCGTGCAGATGCGCAACGTTTCAAGGCCATCAAGTACGTCCAGCTTGGTGATGCACAAGCCACCGAGGCCGTTGATCTCGGCGGCGCGCTTCAGGGCCGCGGCGTCGAACCAGCCGCAGCGACGCGGGCGGCCGGTCACAGAACCGAATTCATTGCCGCGCTTGCGCAGGCGCTCGCCGATCTCTTCGGTCAGTTCGGTCGGGAATGGTCCTGACCCGACGCGCGTGGCGTAGGCCTTGGTAATGCCCAGCACATAGGTGAGCGCGCTGGGGCCGACTCCCGCGCCCGCCGATGCCTGCCCGGCGAGGCAATTGCTGGACGTCACAAACGGGTAGGTACCATGATCCACGTCCAGGAGCGCGGCCTGCGCGCCTTCGAACAGCAGGCTCTTGCCCTCGGCCATGAGCTTGTTGAGTTCGTGCGAAACGTCGGACAGCATCGGCTTGAGCCGCTCGGCCATCTTCAGGGAAGAATCGAATACTTCGTCCACCGACACCGGGTTGGCCTTGAGGTAATTGACCAGCACAAAGTTGTGATAGTCGAGCACCTCGACCAGCTTTTCGCGAAACACGGCCGGCACATACAGGTCCTGCAGGCGAATGGCACGACGTGCCACCTTATCTTCGTAGCAGGGGCCGATACCGCGGCCGGTGGTGCCCAGCTTGGCGTCACCCTTGGCCACCTCGCGCGCCTGGTCGAGGGCAACGTGGTACGGCAATATCAGCGGGCAGGCTTCGGAGATTCGCATGCGGCTGATGACGTCCACGCCCGCGGCCGTCAGTTCGTCGATTTCCTGTAGCAGCGCCAGCGGCGACAGCACCACGCCGTTGCCGATGTAGCAGGTGACGTGCGGATGCAGGATGCCCGAAGGGATGAGACGCAGGATGGTCTTCTTGCCGTTGACCACTAGCGTGTGCCCGGCGTTGTGCCCGCCCTGGAAACGCACGACGGCCGCGACCTGGTCCGTGAGCCAGTCGACGATCTTGCCCTTGCCTTCATCGCCCCACTGGGTGCCGATGACGACCACATTCTTTGCCATGATGAATCCTTGATTTGCTAAAGGGGAACAACGGTCCAGCGACCGCCGCTTTGAATGAGTTGCCGGTCGCAGCCGAGCTCGGCAAGGTGTGCGTCGTGTCCCGGCAGGCGCGCGACGACGATTTCGCCTGCCTGCCGCAGGCGCGCCATTTCCGCGCGCGCCGATGTATCCACTGCCGCCGGCCCGAGGATGCCACCGCGCGATGCCGCATCCGCAACCAGAGGCAGCAGCGCCTTGAGGTCAAGGCTGAAGCCGGTGGCCGGGCGGGCGCGTCCGAATGCCTTTCCGACTTCGTCATAACGGCCACCGCGCGCCACCGCATCGGCGGCGCCGCTGGCGTAGGCCGAAAATGTGATGCCGCTTTCGTAATTGAATCCGCCCAATTCGCCAAGGTCGACACTGACCTTGATGCCCTGGGCCGAAAATTGGTCGTGAATCCTGTCGAGGTCGTCCAGCGCCGCCAGGATGCCCGGCTCGCGCGGGAGCCGGTTGCGCGCGGTCCTGAGCACCGCTGCATCACCATACAGGGTGGGCAGCGTCAGCAGGGCCTCGGCAGCGCTTCCCAGTGAGGACGCCATGGCCCGCAAGGCCGGCAGGTCCTTGGCATCGGTGGCGACGAACACCTGTTCGGTGCGTTCGGCGGAAAGACCGGCTGCGGCCACCAGCGAACGAAAAATCGCCGGATGGCCGATGTCGATCTGCACGCCAGGCACGCCCAATGCCGAAAGCACATCAACCATCAGTTGCTGGACTTCCTGATCGGCCTCAAGCCCGGCATGGCCGTACAGCTCCGCGCCGGCCTGGAACGGTTGGCGGCTCTTGCCGAGGCCGGAAGGCAGGGTATGCAGCACGCTGCCGGCATAACAAAGCCGCGCCACGCCCTGCCGGTTCAGCAGGTGCGCATCGATGCGCGCCACCTGCGGTGTCGTGTCGGCGCGCACGCCCATGGTCCGCCCGGAAAGCTGGTCGACCAGCTTGAAGGTGGCCAAGTCCATATCGTGCCCGGTGCTCGACAGCAGCGACTCCAGATATTCCAGCAATGGCGGCATGACCAATTCGTAACCATGACGCTCAAACACATCCAGCGCGACGCGGCGCAGTCGCTCCAGCTTGCGCGCGTCGGCCGGCAGCAGATCCTCAATATGCTCGGGAAGAATCCAGGTTCTCACGTCAGCTCACCAGGACCAACAACGCAATGCCGCAGAGCATGGAAAGCAGCCCGACGAAGCGCAGTTGACCATCATTGAATGCAAGGATGCGTTGTATGGTCTCCCGCCACGCCTTTGGTGCAAACAGCGGCAGCAGCCCCTCGAAAATCAGCATCAGGGCCAGTCCGGCGAGCAGGATTTGTTTCACGATTTCATGGCTTGGAAAACACAAACGGCGCGCCCCTGTTTGGGACGCGCCGTTGACGAATTATACGCAAGTCGAAGCGGATGCGCCGGAAATCTTATTTGCCGCCCTTGTTCGGGTTGCGCAGGTATTTGAAGAAATCCGAACTCGGCTCGAGCACCATGACATCGCTCTTGTTCTTGAAGCTGCTGCGGTAGGCTTCCATGCTGCGGTAAAACGAGTAGAACTCCGCATTCTTGCTGAATGCCTGGGCGTAGATGCGGGCCGCGCCGGCATCGCCCTCGCCCTTGATCTTCTGCGCATCCCGATAAGCCTCTGCAAGGATGATGTCGCGCTGGCGTTCGGCGTCGGCACGGATCTTTTCGGCTTCACCGGCACCAGTGGAACGCAACTCGTTGGCAACACGCTTGCGCTCGGAGTCCATGCGTTTGTAGATGTCGGCACTGATTTCCGGCACCAGGTCGACACGCTTCAGGCGCACATCCAGCACCTCGATGCCGATGGTGCGCGCATCCTTGTCCGACTTGGCGCGCAGCGCTTCCATGATCTTGTCGCGCTCGCCCGAGATCACTTCTGTCAGCGTGCGCTGGCTGAACTCGTCGCGCAGGTCGTTATTGATCGATTGCGAGAGTCGCACCTCGGCAGCGTTCAGGTCGCCCTTGGTGGAAACCAGGAACTGCTTGACGTCGATGATGCGGTACTTGACGAAGGAATCGACCAGAACATTGTTCTTTTCCTTGGTCTGGATGCGCTCGGCATCCTTGGTGTCCAGCGTCTGGATGCGCGTGTCGTACAGGCGCACGTTTTCGATCATCGGCAGCTTGAAATACAGGCCCGGCTCGGTCTGCACCGCCACCACCTCACCGAGGCGCAGGCGGATGGCGGCCTGGCGTTGGTCAACCGTATAGGCCGAAAACACCAGTGCCAGCAGCAACAGGACGATGACCAGTACCACGTTGGGGAGATTTCGTTTCATTGTCTATTCTCCCTAGCGGTTGCGCAGGTCGCGGCGCGCTTCTGCAGCGGGCGTGGCGGACTCGGCGGTGGTGGTGACGCGCGGCACGGATTCGACCGGCATCGGCGCGGCAGGTGGCGCGGCAATCGTGGCTGCCTGGATAAGCTTGTCGAGCGGCAGGTAGAGCAGGCTGTTGCCGCCTTTCTGATCGACGACAACCTTGCTGGTGCTCTGCATGACCTGCTGCATCATGTCCAGATATAGCCGTTCGCGGGTCACGCCGGGCGCCTTCTCGTACTCGGTCAGCACCTGCGAGAAGCGTGAGGCATCGCCCTGCGCGTTGGCGATGACGCGCTGCTTGTGGCCGTTGGCTTCTTCCATCAGCCGCGCTGCGGCGCCGCGCGCGCGCGGCAGAATGTCGTTGGCGTAGGCTTCGCCTTCGTTCTTCAGACGCTCGCGATCCTGCTTGGCGCGCACGGCATCGTCGAAACTGGCCTGGACCTGCTCGGGCGGCTGCGCATTCTGCAAGTTGACCGTCATGACCTGGATGCCGGTCTTGTAGCGATTGAGGATCTGCTGCATCAGCGCCTTCACTCGCGCGGCGATGTCACCGCGGCCTTCATAGAGCACGAAGTCCATCTTGCTCTTGCCGACCACTTCGCGCATGGCGGTCTCGGCCACCTGCCGCACGGCTTCGTCGGGATCGCGGTTGTTGAACTTGTAATCCTCGGGACTGCTCAGCGTGTATTGCACGGCGAACTGCACGTCAACGATGTTCTGGTCCTCGGTCATCATCAGCGCTTCTTCGCGCATCTTGGTCTTCTGGTTGTTGCGGTGCCCGACTTCCAGCGCCCGCACCTGCTGCACATTGACCACTTCCGCGGTCTCGATCGGATATGGCCAGTGCCAGCGCGGACCCGCCTCGGTCGTCTGAGTGTACTTCCCTAATCGCAATTCGATGCCCTTGCTGCCCTGTTCGACGATATAGAAGCCGGTCGCCAGCCAGACCGACACCGCCAGACTTGCGGCCAGTGCCACACCGCTGCCGATTACATTGCCGGACATGCCGCCACCGGGCTCGCCCGAGGAAGGGGTGCTAGGGCCTTTGGTGCCGAACAGGCTACCCAGCTTCTGGTTGAACTTGCGCAGGATCTCGTCCAGATCCGGCGGACCGTCATTGCCACCACTGTTCTTGCCCCACTGCGGACCTTCCGCCATGTGCGACACGCCTTCCACAGGCTTGGCGCGCCAACGATGCGCAATCCGAACAAAAGGATAGGCAGCCAATGCCAGCGGCCAGGACAGCGCGCGCGTAATTGCACTTCGATCAAGCGATCGCATTCAGTTCACTCCGGTTTCGACTATTGTCGCTGATTGATTCCGCATCGTCCGTCGCTGCGACGATCGACGCATTTGATTGCTCTTGGGCTGCATTTGCGCCGGCAGGTTCCCGCCAGCCGGCGTGCGGCGAATAGCCATTGGCCAGGGCTGCCTCCCTGATGGTTTCACGCAGAAGGTCGGTACCCAGACCCACCAGCGCGCTCATGCGTATTTCACAAATCTTACCAGCTTCATCCCTCAGCACCGCGCACATCGGCGCCGACTCCAGGCGGTCGATCTTGTTGAAAACGATTACCTGGGGGATGTCCTGGGCACCGATCTCGGCGAGCACCGAATTTACGTCTGCGATCTGCTGGTCGCGCATCGGGTTGGAGGCATCAACCACATGCAGCAGCAGGTCGGCTTCCATCGCCTCGGTGAGGGTCGCGTGGAACGCTGCGACCAGACCATGTGGCAGGTCGCGAATGAACCCCACGGTATCGGACAGCGTGACGTGAATGCCCGGATCGATATACAGCTTGCGGGTGGTGGTATCGAGTGTGGCGAACAGCTTGTCGGCCACGTAAGCGGCAGCACCGGTCATGCGATTGAACAGCGTGGATTTGCCGGCATTGGTATAGCCGACGATGGAAACGTTGTAGACCCCGGCACGTTTGCGGCTGGAGCGCTGCGTGCTGCGCTGGCGGGCGAGTTTCTTGAGGCGTTCCTTGAGTCGCTTGATGCGCTCCCCAACCAGGCGGCGGTCTATCTCCAGCTGGGTTTCACCGGGGCCGCCACGCACACCGATACCGCCCTGCTGGCGTTCCAGGTGAGTCCAGCCGCGCACCAGGCGCGTCATCAGATGCTGCATCTGTGCCAGTTCCACCTGCAATTTGCCCTCGGCGCTGCGCGCGCGCTGGGCGAAGATGTCGAGGATCAGGTCGGTCCGATCGATGACGCGCGCGCCGACGATCTTCTCGACGTTACGAATCTGGATGGGAGACAGCTGGTGGTTGAACACGACCAGGCTGGCGCCATGCGCTTCCACCGCGTCCTTGATTTCCTCGACTTTGCCGCTGCCGGCAAAGGTCGCGGCATCCGGCTTTTCGCGCCGGCCGGTGACACTGTCGACCACCAGCGCGCCCGCGCTCGTCACCAGTTCCACCGCTTCGGCAAGCCTTTCCTGGAACTGGCTGTCATGGATATCCATGCCGACGACCACCGCATGGGTGCGCACCGGCAGATTGGAGGATTGTTGGGGTTTCATCGTTCGAAGTGGGGCGCGGCAAACAGCCAGCGACAAGGCCGCTTGGTCTGCCACGCGTTATCTTGGGCTGTACATTGGGGCCATGCTGCGGCTTGCAATGCCGCCGCGCAGAACCCGCCCCAGACCGACCCGGAACACCCTCCCCGCTCAGCTTTCGGCGGAATTCTCGAAGGGAATGGTCACTGCCCGCGCTGGTACCACCGTGGAGATGGCGTGTTTGTAGACCATTTGGGTGACGGTGTTCTTCAGCAGCACCACGTACTGATCGAATGACTCGATCTGCCCCTGCAGCTTGATGCCGTTGACGAGGTAGATCGAGACGGGGACATGTTCCTTGCGCAGAATGTTCAGGAACGGGTCTTGTAGTAATTGCCCTTTGCCACTCATTTTCTTGTTCTCCAGTTGCTGTTTGGCGATCTGTCAACGTGGCGCACGCTTGGCGCCCAAACCGACGTAATGTTAAGAGACGATAGCCCAAGTCGGGCTTCCACTGTAGCGTAAACCCACCACCGCGCCAAGATTTACTTGGGGTCAGACTGCAAATCGGGGATGCGGTTCAATACTTCAAGCCGCTTTGGCAAATTCGCGTTGAAAACAGCCCAAAACCAGTTGTTTCGTAAGGTTTTTGCCCCAATCCGGTGGCAACTGGTCCGAATTCAGCTGTACATGCGCTTTGAACGGATCCGTCCTCGGCGGCGATGCCGCTCCTGGCTGGCGGTCAGCTCCTGCGGCTTGCGATCCGCATACGGATTCGAGGCCTGCTTCAAATCCACTCGCAGGGGTGTGCCCTTGAGCTTGAACGCCTCGCGGAAAGCATTTTCCAGGTAACGCTTGTAACTGTCGGCCAGGTTTGCCAGGCCGCTGCCGTGGACCACCACCACCGGCGGGTTGTGCCCGCCCTGATGGGCATAGCGGAGCTTTGGGCGATTCAGCCCATTCATCGGTGGCTGATGCGCTGCGGTGGCAGCGATCAGCGCCCGGGTGAGCTTGGGCGTGGAAAGCTTGGCCATGGCCGCTGCAAAAGCCTCATCGATGGACTTGAACAGGGGCATCACGCCCATGCCGTCCTTGGCCGACATGGTGTGCACGTTGGCAAACTTCAGGAAATGCAGCTTGCGGTCGTATTCGGTCTTGATGCGATCGCGCGAGTAGGTATCGAGGTTGTCCCACTTGTTGATGCCGACCACCAGCGCACGACCGGACTCGAGGATGAATCCGGCAATATGCGCGTCCTGATCGGAGATTTCCTGGCGCGCATCGAGCAGCAGCAGCACGACATTGGCGTCTTCAATGGCCTGCAGGGTCTTGATGACCGAAAATTTCTCGACCGCCTCAAACACCTTGCCCTTGCGGCGTATGCCGGCAGTATCGATGATGGTGTATTGCTTGCCGTTGCGTTCCAGCGGTATGTAAATCGAGTCGCGCGTCGTGCCCGGCTGATCAAACGCGATCACCCGGTCTTCTCCCAGCAGCCTGTTCACCAGCGTGGACTTGCCGACGTTGGGCCTGCCGACCACCGCGATGGTCGGATGATCCGGGTTGGGTTCATCCGCGGCATCCGGAAACTTGGCAAGCAGATCTTCGATCAGCTGGCGCACGCCCTCGCCGTGCGCGGCCGAAATGGCGACCGGCTCGCCGATGCCCATTTCGTGGAATTCCGCGGTGACCACGGATTCGTCCATGCCCTCGGTCTTGTTCACCGCGAGAACCAGGGGAATGCCGCGCGAGTGTGCATCCTTGCGCAGGCGCTCGGCGATGACGTTGTCCTGCGGGGTCAATCCGTCGCGCCCATCCGTGACAAAGATGATGGCGTCGGCCTCGGCGATCGCCTGGATGGTCTGTTTCGCCATCTCGTGCATGATGCCGTCGAGCGCCTTGGGCTCAAAGCCACCGGTATCCACCACCAGGAACGGCTTGGAGGCGCCGCGACCATGCCCGTAATGGCGGTCACGGGTGAGGCCGGGCATGTCCGCCACGATCGCGTCACGCGACTTGGTGAGGCGATTGAACAGCATGGATTTGCCGACATTCGGTCGGCCAACGATGACAATGGTGGGTTTCATGCCATCGGCCGGTCGCGCTTACCTGACGGTGATGGCGAAGACACCGCCTTTTTCGGTTTGCGCGATCGCGCGGTCACCGTTCGCGATCAGCGAAACCACTCGGCTGCCATCCGTTGCCACGCGCCCCGTCAGGTCGCCCTTGTCCTGCGCCATGGCGTGAATCAGCCCGTCCTTGTCACCAACCAGTATCTTTCCCTTGATGACCAGTGGCGCGCCCGGTTCCCGCCGTTGCAGTTTCTCCAGCTTCCAGGCCGTGGCACCGCCATTCTTGTCCAGCGCGAATACGTTGCCATCGGTGTCGGAGACATACAGGAACTTGGCGTCCACGGCGACGCCATTGGCGCTGGAAATATCCCGCGACCACAGCGTGTTGCCATTGAGCGTTTCCACGCAGCCGAGACGACCCTGGTAAACCGCCGCGCAAACGCGGGTGTCGTCGAGCACCGGCAGACCCGATACATCTGCCACCCGCTCCAGTTCGGTGGAGCCGCGCGGCAGTGACAACGTCGATTCCCAGACCGGCTTGCCGGTGTCGGCTTCCAGCGCCACCAGCTTGCCTCCCGGGTAGCCAACGTATATCACGCCACGACTGGCCAGTACGCCGGCATTGCTGCGTACCGTCAGAGGCGGTGGCGTGCGCTGGAAAAACCACTTGCGCTTTCCGTCAATGCGATTGAGCGCGATCAGGCGCCCATCCGAGGTGCGCACGATCACGTTGGTTTGCACCAATGTCGGCGGAGCCAGCAGTTCACCGGTAATTGGCGTTTTCCAGAGCTGGCGTCCGCCGGCATCCAGCGCCACCACCTCGCCTTTGTCGGAACCCACCACCACCATGTTGTCCGCCGCACTCACACCGGCGGTCAGGCGGGCTTTTGCATCCAGCTGGTTGATGACGCGGCCGCCTTCATCAGACAGGGCATAGATGCTGCCGTCATCAGACGCGGCATAAACGGCGCGATCCATGAATGCGGGCACAAACATGGCCGTGGCCGACCGTCCGGAGCCGGAAAACCAGTTCAACGGCGACGACACGATCTTCATTCCCGCGGACCTGCCCACGCTCGCGGACCATGCCAGCGACAGGTCGTTGCTCTTCAATTCAGGCAGCACCGCCGGCTTCTTGTCGCCACCGCCAAACCAGGCACAGCCAGTGCCGAACAACAGCGCCACCGAAACCATCGCCAGCGCCGCGTGCCGGCCTGCCGCCGCCAAGAACATTTTCACTATTTGCTTCCTTTGTTTTCCGTGCTTGCGGCCGGTGCGGCCGGGCTGCCGCCGAATGCATCCAGTTTGGCCTGTGAAATGGCCTTCAGTGCGCCCCGATCGCCGGCTTTTTCGACTGCCGCTTGATAGGCGGCGCGTGCTTCATCCTTCTTGCCTTGCGCGGCAAACAGGTCGCCACGAAGGTCAGCGGCCATGGCCACGAAGCCTTCTTCCTTGACAGAATCCAGCAGCTTCAGGCCGTCTTCATATTTCTTTTCATCGAGCAGCACGGCGGCGAGCCGCACGCGGGCGATCGGATTGTAGGCATCGCGCCCGTTGTCGATGACCCACTGCAGGTGCGTTTTGGCCGCAGCCAGGTCGCCGCTGTCGAACGCGGCCTTGGCGGCCAGGAGTTGCGCATCGGTCGCCTGGAAACTTGCGGGAAACTTTCCTGCCATGGCGACGGCCGCTTCGGAAAGTTTCTTGTATTCCTTGCTGGCGGCGACTTCCTGTGCAGTCTTTTCGACGCTCTTGAACAACACTTCCGCTTCCTGCTGCTGCTTGGCCTGGTAATAGCGCCAACCTTGCACGCCGACCGTGCCCAGCACAAAGGCGGCCACACCCGCGTAGACGAGCGTGCCCCACTTGTCCCACCAATCCTTGAGGGCGTCGATGCGTTCCTGTTCTTCCAAATCGTATGCGGCCATGAACTCTTTCCTGAACTTTCCTGCTTAACCAATCTCCGCCTGACTTCGCCGGACACCACGGCCGCAATCATCCGCGGCCGCATTGTCAGCGGACAAGCTCCTGTGCAATCTTCGCCGCCACTTCCGGCAGCGCAAGCAACTCCTGCGGACCGATGTCGCGCAACGGCTTGAGGCTCACCTTGTTCGCCGCCACTTCATCAGAGCCCAGAATGATAGCAAAGCGCGCTCCGCTGCCATCAGCCTTCTTCATCTGCGACTTGAAACTTGCCGTGTTGCCATCCGGCGTACCGTGCAGCGCGACTTTCAATCCGAGGTCGCGCAATTGCTCCGCAACGGTGAACCCCTGCGCGGCCAGCCCGTCCGCGTAAACCACATAGGCATCCAGCGGTTGCGACACCGCCGGCGAACCCTCCGCAAGGAGCATCAGCACACGCTCGACACCAAAACCGAACCCGCATGATGGCGCCGGCTTGCCGCCCAGTTGTTCCATCAGTCCGTCATACCGACCGCCACCGGCAATGGTCAGTTCCCAATCACGACCCTTGGCGATGAATTCAAACACCGTGCGGTTGTAATAATCGAAGCCGCGCACCAGACGCGGGTTGACCACGAAACTGAGCCCGGCCGATTCCAGTCGCTGCTTTACACCGGCAAAGTGCGCTTTTTCCGCTTCGCCGAGAAATTCTTCGAGCCGAGGCGCGCCGTCGACCAGGGACTGCATGGCCGGATTCTTGGTGTCGAGCGTGCGCAGCGGGTTGGTATAGAGCCGCCGCTTTGCGTCCTCATCCAGTTCGTCGGCATGCGCTTCGAAATACTTGACCAGCGCCTCGCGGTGCGCGCTGCGCGCCGGCGCATCACCGATCGAATTGATGTGCAACGCCACATCGCGAAACCCCAACCGCTCCCACAAGCGCGCCAGCATCACAATCTGTTCGGCGTCCACATCCGGCCCGGCAAAGCCCAGGGCCTCGACGTCGAATTGGTAGAACTGGCGGTAACGCCCCTTCTGTGGGCGCTCGTGGCGAAACATCGGCCCCCAGGTCCATACGCGCTTGGGACCTTCGTAAAGAATATTGTGCTCGATCGCGGCCCGCACGAGCCCGGCCGTGGCTTCCGGTCGCAAGGTGAGCTTGTCGCCGTTCATCGAGTCCTCGAACGAGTACATCTCTTTCTCGACGATATCGGTCACTTCGCCGATGGACCGCACGAACAGGGAGGTCGGCTCCACCACCGGCGCACGCATCAGGCGGTAGCCATATTGCTCGAATACCTCACGCGTCGTGTCTTCCAGAAACTGCCAGAGCGGCGCGTCTTGCGGCAACAGATCGTTCATGCCGCGAACGGCTTGCAGGGTTTTGCTCATGGGGACAGTGAAACGCGGGAAAAATGACGGAACGCGGAAAACTCAATATTTTACAGGCATTTACCCCTCGACCGCCATCCGTATTTGCGCCCGGATGTAGCGGCTACAGGCAAAAAGCCAGCAGCAAACTCGAGCATTGGCGCGGACTTTCAGGCACTTTCGGCCTGCAGGCCGCGCGGGTGCTGGCGTTTCGGCTCAGGCCACCGCTTTGATGGGAATCTCTTTCTTGCGGGAACGCGGCCGCCGTGCCGAGCCCGGCGCGTAGTTTTTCTTCACGTAATCATCGACCAGCGCCTGGAAGTCCTCGGCGATACGATCACCCTTGAGGGTCACCGCCTTCTCGCCATCGACATACACCGGCGCCACCGGTCGTTCACCGGAACCCGGCAGGGAGATGCCGATATCGGCCAGCTTGGATTCACCGGGCCCGTTCACCACGCAGCCCATTACCGCCACATGCATATCCTCCACACCCGGATACTGCGACTTCCACACCGGCATCTGGTTGCGCAGGTAAGACTGGATCTTCTCGGCAAGTTCCTGGAAAAAAGTGCTGGTGGTGCGTCCGCAACCGGGACAGGCCGCAACCATCGGCGTGAACGAACGCAAGCCCATGGTCTGCAGGATTTCCTGCGCGACGATCACTTCACGGGTGCGGTCGCCGTTTGGTTCCGGAGTAAGTGAAATGCGGATCGTGTCGCCGATGCCTTCCTGCAGCAGTACCGACAAAGCGGCGGTCGACGCGACGATTCCCTTGGAGCCCATGCCGGCCTCGGTCAGACCCAGATGCAGCGGGTAATCACAGCGCCGCGCGAGATCGCGGTATACGGCAATCAAATCCTGCACCGCGCTCACCTTGCAGGAGAGGATGATCTTGTTCCCGGCGAGGCCGATCTGCTCGGCTTTGGCCGCGCTTTCCAGCGCCGAAACAATGAGTGCCTCGCGCATCACCGCATCTGCGGCAAGCGGTTGGGCGCGGGCGCCGTTCTCGTCCATCATGCGGGCAATCAGTTCCGGGTCCAGCGAACCCCAGTTCACGCCAATGCGCACCGGCCTGTCGTAGCGGATGGCCGTTTCGATCATGGCGCCGAACTGGTCGTCGCGCTTGCTGCCGTGACCGACGTTGCCCGGATTGATGCGCAGCTTGGCCAGGGCGCCGGCACACTCCGGAATCTCGGTGAGAAGCTTGTGGCCATTGAAATGAAAGTCGCCCACCAGCGGAACGTCGATACCCATGGCATCCAGCTTGACGCGAATCTGCGGTACCGCGCGCGCCGCACCCAGTGTGTTGACGGTAACTCGCACCACCTCGGAACCGGCGCGCGCCAGCGCGGCAACTTGCGACACCGTCGCCGCGACATCCTCGGTATCGGTGTTGGTCATGGACTGCACCATTACCGGCGCATCGCCGCCAACTTTTACGTTGCCGATCACGACTTGCCGGGAAGCACGGCGGGAAATGGGTTCGAACATGACTAATCCTGTACCGGTGACGAGCGTGTGGCGTCGGCGCCCTGCGCCGATTGCGAGGGCGTTATTTTACGGCGACGCGCGCAACAGAAAACTTGGTGTACGGAGCCAGGTCATATTCGCGACCGTTGTAGGCCATGCGCGTCACCTGGGCATTGCCGATGACGACCGAGAACGGCGGCCGCCCCACGACTTCCTCGGCATCACCCGCACGAAACTTGCGCGACAGCACCTGCTTGCCGTTGGCGTCCGAAACTTCCACCCACGACTCACCGCTGAACGTGAAACCGAGAACAGCGCCTGACCCGGAGGTCGCAACCGGCTTCGAAGCAGCAGGTGCAGGTGGCGCACTCGGCGGTGGCGACGTGGCGGTTTTGCCGGCTGGCGGCACCGCTGCGGCAGCCGATGGCGTCTTTGCCGGTGCGGCAGGGGTCGAGCTTGGCGCGCGCTCAACCTTCTCGGTCACAGGGGCCGCGCGAGGCTCAGTCGAAACCGGCGCGGCAGCCTTGTTGGCTGCTTCTCCCGCTGCCGTCGCACCCGGCTCCAGCGCGGGCCCGACCGCCGGCGCGATTTCCGGCGGGCGCACCGGCACCGAGACCGGCGCTTCGGGCACGGCAGGGGCCGCGACCGGCGTGACCGCGCGACCGCCTTCAGCACGATGTGGCCGCACGTATTCCCACCAGTACCAGACCGCGCCGAACAGCAGGCACACCACCAGGCCAGCGATGGCCACGCGCGCCTTGGGCGTGGCGAGCTCGCCACCCGGAACCGGCACCTTGATATTTTGCTGCGCAGGCACCACGACCGGGGTCGCCTTCAACGGTCGCGCGCTGGCATGGTCACTCTCCAGCTTGGCCAGCACCTCGTCCGGCGCAAGGTTGAGCGTTTTGGCATAGTTGCGCACGAAGCCGCGCAGGAAAGTGCCGGTCGGCAGCGCCGAGAAGTCGCCACTCTCCAGTGCCGCCACCTGCTTGGTCCCCATGCGCAGCCGGTTGGCGATATCGCTCACGGCCAGCCCCTGCGCTTCGCGCGTCGCGCGCAGCAGTGCGCCGGTGGCATTCGCCGTCATCGGCGTCGCGGAAACCGCGTTGTCAGCCAGCGAATGCGGCGGTGAAGGAAGATCTGCGGCCGGCGCCTCGGCGCGATCGGAAGTGATTTGATTCTCGGTCATGGTACTCAGCGTGTTTCGGCAGCACGGCTTTGCGCGCTGTCGGGGAAGCGGCGGCGCAGTTGCTGGTAATAACTGGCTTCAGCAGTCTTGTCGCCCGACGCGCGCGCAACGCGCACGCCCAGCAGCAGCGCATCGGCCGGCACACCGGACACGATCGTCATGTAGCGATTGAGGAAAACCTCAGCTTCCTTGATGCGCCCCAGGCCGAGCAAAAGGTCGGACAGCTCGAGCATTGAAGGCGAGTATTGCGGCTGGCGCTGCAGCGCGGCGCGAAAATTGGCTTCGGCCTGGGCAATGTCACCGGTCGTGCGCACGCAAACACCGGCATTGTGCAGCGCCCTCTCCGGCGAGTTGTAGAGCGGATTGCGGAGGGCTGACTGGAAGTAGCTCATCGACTGCCGCGGATCGCGGCGCTGGCAGATGAACCAGCCGTAATTGTTCATGATGTCGGAATCGTTCGGGGCGAGCTGCAAGGCACGCTCGAAGGCATCGCTGGCCTTGGCGTCCTGCTTGAGCTGCATGTTGATCACACCCAGCATGTTGTATGCCGGCGCGTAATTGGATACCGCCGCCAGCGCCTGCTGGACCGCCTCCAGCGCCACGCCATAGTTGCCGATCTTGTAGTACTCGCTGGCGCGTTCGGTATGCACCTTGGCGCGGAATGCCGGGTCGCTCGGGCTGACCTGGTCGGGCAGCTTGCTCTCGATCGTGGTCTGCGATACGCAGCCGCCCAGCAACAACAGGCCGGCGATGCAGCAATTGGTCATGCCGGCCAGCAAGGATCTGTTCAAGACGTCTCTCCGAAGGGTAGATGAATGCCGGCGCTGCTTGCCCATGCGCGCTATGCCGGTACGGATGTGACTTTAATGGTTTTGGTGCGCTGCGACTTATCGATCACCTGTCCTGCCAGCTGGCCGCAGGCGGCATCAATATCATCGCCGCGGGTCTTGCGCACGGTCACCACGAAGCCCGCATCCTGCAGGACGGCGCGGAAACGGTGTATGGCATTGTTGCTGGATCGCTGATAGGGCGCTTCCGGAAACGGGTTCCAGGGAATCAGGTTGAATTTGCACGGCAGGTCACCCACCAAAGCAACCAGTTCGTGCGCCTGCTGCACGCTGTCGTTCACGCCGTCGAGCATGACGTACTCAAAGGTCACGAAATCGCGTGGCGCCGCTTCCAGGTAATCACGGATCGTCGCAAGCAGTTCCGCCAGGGGATATTTCTGGTTGATCGGCACCAGCACGTCGCGCAACTTGTCATTGGGCGCGTGCAGCGACACCGCAAGCGCCACCGGGCAGCGCGCCTTGAGTCGCTTGAGGTTGGGTACGACGCCGCTGGTGGAAAGCGTAAGCCGGCGCCGCGACAGCCCGTAACCGTGGTCGTCAAGCATGATGTCCATGGCAGCGGTGACGTTGTCGAAGTTGGCCAGGGGTTCGCCCATGCCCATCATGACCACGTTACTAACGATTCGCTCCCCCTTGGGATCGCGCCCCATGGCCTTGTTGGCCCACCACAACTGGCCGACGATTTCAGCGGCGGTCAGGTTGCGGTTGAAGCCCTGCTTGCCGGTGGAGCAAAAGGTGCAGTCAAGCGCGCAGCCCACCTGCGAGGAAACGCACAGCGTACCCCGGTCGTCCTCCGGGATGAACACCACTTCGATGCCGTTGCCGGTGCCCACGTCCAGCAGCCATTTGCGCGTGCCGTCGCGGGACGCCTGCTCGGTCATGAGCCGCGGCGGCGAGATCACGGCCACCGATGGGAGCTTTTCGCGCAAGGATTTGGCAAGGTCCGTCATCTGCGCGAAATCGTCCGCGCCGAAATGATGAATCCAGCGGAATACCTGCTTGGCGCGAAACGGCTTTTCCCCCAGTTGCGCAAACAACGCCGTCATCTCCGCCAGGGTCATGCCGAGGAGATTGGGTTTGTCGCCTTTCGCTTGCTGGGGGACGGCCACGTCGTTTGGTCTGCGCTTAGCGCGAGTAAACGTTCAGCGCGGGGAAGAAATAGGCGATTTCAACCGCGGCCGTCTCGGGGGCATCGGAACCGTGCACAGCGTTGGCATCGATCGAGTCGGCGAAATCGGCGCGGATGGTACCCGCAGCGGCCTTCTTCGGATCGGTGGCACCCATCAGGTCGCGGTTCTTGAGGATGGCGCCATCACCTTCCAGCACCTGGATCATCACCGGGCCGGAAATCATGAAATTGACCAGATCATTGAAGAACGGACGCGCTTTGTGCACCGCGTAAAAGCCCTCGGCTTCGGCGCGCGACAGCTGGGTCATGCGGGCCGCAACCACCTTCAGGCCGGCTTTTTCAAAGCGGGAGTAGATCTCGCCGATAACGTTCTTGGCCACGGCATCGGGCTTGATGATCGACAGCGTGCGCTCTTGTTTTACTTCAGTGCTCATTTCAGAAATCCTTGGTAACTTGATGAAAACATTAAATTTTACCACGGATTGGCCGGTTCTGGCCAGCGCCGAAGGGCTATTTCGCCGTCAGCAGCAAGGCATCGCGGCGGCGAACGATTACGAAGTCATGCCCGCCCGCGCGGTGCGCTTTGTCAGTGGGCGACGGACGGAAAAGTTGCTCGGCCCACTGATCCAGCTGTTCGGTCGATTGCGCCTTCGCGCCCAACCAGGACAGCCAGTGGTAAAGCGCGTTGCGCTGGCGTTCGCGCGGCAGGCTATCGAGCAGCGCGGCAGTGGCGTTGGTGCCGTCCCATTGCAGGTCCAGCCTCGCCAGGTCGGCAAGCATGGCGTCCGCTTCGGCGGCGTGGCGCGCGAGGCGCGCCAATGATTCGCGATAGTGCGGGAATCGGGCCGCGATCACCGGCGCGAGCTCGTGCCGGATGAAATTGCGGGTGTAGGCCGTATCCTCGTTTGATTCGTCCTCGACCCAATTCAGATCCCGTGCCGTCGCGTACGCTTCGATCTGGGCGCGTGTCGCCACAAGCAACGGGCGGCAGATAACGGGACCAGACGGTAACTGGCGCGTGGCACCCATGCCGGCAATACCCTTTAGCCCGGTGCCGCGCAGCGCCTGGTGCAATACCGTTTCCGCCTGGTCGTCGGCATGCTGGGCCAGCGCGACGTAGTCCGTGTCGAGGCAGCGAAAAGCGTCATAACGTGCCGTCCGGGCAGCCGCTTCCAGCCCAACGGCGGAGGCACGATCGACGGTCACGCGGGCAACCCGCAATTCCACCGCAAGCTTGTCGCAGTGGCCGGCGCAGAAGCTCTCCCAATCCTGGGCATTACGACTCAGGCCGTGATTGACATGCACCGCCGACAACTGCAGTGCGCCGGAGCCGCGAAAGTCCGCCGCCAGCGCCAGCAGCACGATCGAATCGATGCCGCCTGACAGCGCGACGCAAACTCGCTTGCCGACAAGCTTATGGCGGTGCACGAAATCAGCGAACAATGTTGACAGGACGTCGATAAGCGCCTCCGGCGCAGCGAATTCGAACGCATTCTAGCCCGATGGCACTGACCCGCCCTCGAAACCCCCGCGCTTTCATTCGCAGAACTGATTGGTTACACTGAATAAATTACCGACAGCAGGCCTTCGCCCAGACCGGGGCCGCAGCCAAACCGCGAGGGAGTCTCCAGGTTCATGGTGGAACAGGCAGCCCGCACGTTCATTTGCAGTGTCGTGTTCGTCGACCTGGTCGAGTTTTCGCGCAAATCCAACGCGGAACAGGTGCTGGTCAAGGAAACCTGCAACGCGCTTGCGGCCGAAGCGCTTGAACCGATTTCGCCCGACGACCGCATCGTCATCGACACCGGTGACGGCTTCGCCATCACCTTCCTGGGTGACCCGGAAGATGCTTTGCTGGTCGGGCTCAAACTGCGCGACGGCATCGAGGATGCCATGTCGAACCACTCTATCGGCATCGGTCGCGGAACCGCCAACGGCCACGTCCGCATCGGCATCAATCTCGGACCGGTGAAGCTCGGTACGAATTTCAACGGGCACGTGAATATCGTCGGCGACGGCATAAACGTCGCCGAGCGCATCATGGGATTCGCTTTGCCGGGCCAGATGCTGGTGTCGCGCTCGTTCCATGACATGGTGTCCAGACTGGCAGAGGAATACGGCGCGCTGCTGACCTTCGACGGCACTCGCACGGACAACAATGCGCGGGTCCACGCGCTTTACGTTGCCGGCAAGGGCGACGCGGCCCTCAAGGTGGCGGAGGCGCGGGCCGTGAAACGCCGTGCCAGCGCGACCACGACCACGCGCGTGATTTCGCCGCCCGCAGCGGAGGCCGCCACGACTGCTCCCGCTGCGGTGCGCCCGTTCACCGCCGACTCCCCGCCACCGCATCTCGCGCCGCTGGCAGCCGGGAACCGTACCGCGGCGAATGGCGCAGGCAGCTGGTTGCACGACCGCCGCAAGGTTGGCTCCGTCGCCGTGTTGCTGCTGCTCGCGGCCGGCATCCAGTCGGCCTTGCTGGTGCAAAAATGGCGCGCGTCGTCCCCGCCCGCCGCCGTCGCAACCACCACGCCGACCCTTGCCACGCCCCCGGCAATGACCGAGGCTCCCGCCAAAACTGAAGCGCCGTCCACCAACCCCGCACTGCCAGTGCCGGCACCCGTCGCCAGCAACCCGGCCGCTGCGCCGGCGACCCCATCCGTCAGCCCTGCCGCGCCACCGAAAGCACCACCCAAATCCGGTCCTGTGCCCGCGCCCGCACCCGAGCCTGCTGCCAAAATGCTGGAGTCGCCGGCCAAGTCTGCTGCGCGCGCAGCGAGCCCGACAATCAGCCCGGCAACGGTCCCACCGGTTGCGCCCGTTCCAACCAAGACGGCCCCACGCGCGGCAAGTCCGGCTTCCGGCCCGACGACAACTTCGGTTACGCCCGTTCCGTCGAAGAATCCGCCGCCGCAGCTGAACCGTCCCGTCAATCCCGAGCGCAAGGCCGAGACCGCCCGCGACGAAAGACCGCCGGCAAAACGCCAGGCCGCGCCGCAGGGACTGCAGTTGCCGGCACCTACGATTGCTGCGCCCGCTGCGACCGGCTCCAAAGCACCCGCCGCGTCCACGCCGCCGGTGGATGCGACCGCTCTCCCGGCCGCGCCGCCCCCCCGGCCTGCAGCACCCGCGCCGGCCGCGATCGTCAAACGCTCCGGTGCCATCCCGGAGTTTCCGCGTGAGGCGGCCCGCGAGGGACTCACGCGTGGCAGTGTCATTGCCAAAGTATTCATCGACAGCGCAGGCAACGTGAAAGACATCCAGATCGTGGAATCGCGTCCCTCGCGGGTATTTGACCGCGCGGTGCGGCGTGCGCTGATGGAATGGAAGTTCAATCCCGGTGCCGACAACCGGGTTTACGAAGCCGACATCGACTTCAAGCGGGACAACTGACATGTCGCAACCGAATATCGATGTGCTCGGCCGCTACAAGATCCTTGAACTGCTGGGGCGAGGCGCCATGGGTGTGGTCTACAAGGCCATCGACCCGGCGATTGATCGCATCGTCGCCATCAAGACAATCAACCTGACGCTGTCGGCCGACGAAGTGGCCGAATACGAGGCCCGTTTCACCCAGGAGGCAAAAGCGTCCGGGCGCCTGAACCATCCGAACATCGTTTCCATCTACGACGTCGGCAAGACCGATTCATTTGCCTGGATGGCGCTGGAATTCATCGACGGCCGCGAACTGAAAATGCTGATGCGCGGCGACAAGCCGCTGCCCTTGCTCGATGCCATCGACGTCATCACCCAGGTCGCCGATGGCCTGGCCTTCGCCCATGCGCGCGATGTGATTCACCGCGACATCAAGCCGTCGAACATCATGGTGATGCAGGATGAGGATCGCTGGATCGCCAAGATCACCGATTTTGGCATCGCCCGCACACCGACCTCCGCCGTAAAGACCATGACCGGCGTGGTGCTCGGCTCGCCACGCTACATGTCGCCCGAGCAGGTCACCGGCAAGGCGATCGGGCCGAGCTCCGATATTTTTTCGCTGGGCGTGGTGTTGTTCGAGACGCTGACCGGGGCCCCGCCCTTTGACAGCCCCAGCATCAACTCGATCATGTACCAGACGGTCCACGAGCCGGCCGTCGCGCCCTCCTCCATCAACCCGCGCGTCCCGCAGGAGCTCGATGCCATCGTTGCGCGCGCACTCGCCAAGGCGCCCGGTGAACGATTCGCCACCATGCGCGATTTTTCCAAAGCGCTGCGCGAGGTGCGCAAGCTCATTGAAAACGGCACCGCGACGCCGGCATCGACCGAAAAAAGCGCCGCGCCCGCGCAGTCGGATGCCCTGTCGCGCCTGCTGGCGTCGCCGATCACCGAGGAAGCGGTGACACCCTCCCGCCGCGAGCTTTCGGATGGCACGCGCCTGGCCCCAATCATTACTGCCGACGAGCGCTCGGCCACTGCACGTCAGCTGGCGCGCGACTTTGATTCGCTCTCGGCGACCAAGCGGCTCGCCGCACTTACCGAGCAACTCGAAGAAGTGGCACCCATGCTGGAACTGGAAATGCCGATCGTCGCGCCGGCCGCCGCAGTACCGGCGCCCGCACCCGTCGCTGCCCGACCGGGCATCGACTTCGCCGACCCGACGATGGCGCTGGCCATGCCCAAGCCGGCGCCAGTTTTACCGGCACTTTTGCTTGGCGGGCTCGCCGCGCTCAACATCGCTTTGCTGGTGGCGCTGCTGCTCTGACGCGCGCGGCGGCGGCGATTTCATTGCGCAGGAATGCCGCAAAAAACGGCCAAACCCCAGCATTGGCGGGCATCCCAGGGCAAAAACGTCCGGAAACGCCCGCCATTGCTGGGGTTTGTCTCTTTTGCTATCAATGAACCCGCGCAACCAACCGGTGACGCAAGCAGACTAGTTCGCCAGTTCCTTGAACCGGCCGATCTGCAACAGCTTCTTCTGTCGCTCGGTCACCAGTTTGTCAGCGGGCAGCTCGGCCAGATTCTTCAGTGAATCGGCAATGGCTTTCTTGATCGTCAAGGCCATCGCCTGCGGGTCGCGATGCGCGCCACCCAGCGGTTCGTTCAGCACCTTGTCGATCAGGCCCAGGGCCTTCAATTTGGGTGCGGTAATCTGCAGCGCTTCCGCCGCTTCCGACGCACGTCCCGAATCCTTCCACAGGATTGCGGCGCAACCTTCAGGCGTAATCACCGAGTAGGTGGCGTACTGCAGCATGTAGGTAACATCGCCCACCGCGATCGCCAGCGCGCCGCCCGAGCCGCCCTCACCGATGATGGTGATCACCACCGGCACCCGCAGGCCGGCCAGCACATAAAGGTTGTGGCCAATCGCCTCGGACTGGCCGCGTTCCTCCGCGCCCACTCCCGGATACGCGCCCGGCGTATCGACGAACATCAGAATCGGCAGCGCAAATTTTTCGGCCAGTTTCATCAGCCGCAGCGCCTTGCGGTAGCCCTCCGGCTTGGGCATGCCGAAGTTGCGGTACTGGCGATCCTTGGTGTCGCGGCCCTTCTGGTGGCCGATCACCATCACGCTCTGCCCGTTGAAGCGGCCGATGCCACCGACGATGGCGGCATCATCCGCGAAGGAACGGTCGCCATGCAGCTCCTCGAACTCGGTCAGAATCATGCCGATGTAGTCGAGGGTATACGGGCGCTGCGGATGCCGCGCAACCTGCGAAATCTGCCACGCCGACAGCTTGGCGTAGATGTCCTTGGTCAGGGTCTGGCTCTTCTTGGCCAGCTTGTCGATCTCGGCTGAAATGTCCACGGCCGAATCATCCTGGACATAACGCAATTCCTCGATCTTGCCTTCAAGCTCGGCAATGGGCTGCTCGAAATCAAGGAAGTTGAACTTGGGTGTACTCATGCCCTGGGACAGGTTTTGGCGAGCGGCAATGATACCAAGTCTCACCGCTATAATTCGCGGATGGAAAATAGCCCGGGCAACCAACACGTATTCGACGCGAGGAGCCGCAGCCATGGCTAACCGCCTGACGAAAATCACCACGCGCACCGGTGACGATGGCTCCACCGGGCTTGGCGACGGTACGCGCGTGCAAAAAAGCGCGCCGCGCATCCAGCTCATGGGCGACCTGGACGAGCTCAACAGCGCCATCGGTGTCTTGCTCGCCGAGGACCTGGCGCCAGCCGCGCGCGAGCGTCTCATCCGCATCCAGAACCAGCTGTTCGACTTCGGCGGAGAAATCTGCATTCCGGGTCACCGCGCCATCAATGCACAACACGTTCTTTATCTCGACGAGGCGGCGGCCGCGCTCAACAGCGTACTGTCGCCGCTGCGCGAGTTCATCCTGCCCGGCGGCACGCGCGCGGCGGCGCTTTGCCACGTGGCACGCACCATTGCGCGCCGCGCCGAGCGCAGCCTGGTCGCGCTGGGCAGCCAGGAAGTTGTCAGCGACGAGTCGAAGCAGTACCTGAACCGCCTGTCCGACTTCCTGTTCGTGCTCGCGCGCAATCTCAACCGCGACGCCGGGCATGCCGATGTGCTCTGGCAGCGCGAGCCGTTGCCCGCGGCAACCGACTGACGTGGTGGCCCAGGACGCGAACCAGGACCTGGCCGCGCTGCTGGCAAAGTGCGGAAATGGTGATCGCCGCGCCTTCGCCACGCTCTACGACCTCACCAAGTCGAAACTGTTTGCCGTTTCGCTTCGTATAGTTCGCGAGCGGCACATCGCCGAGGAAGTATTGCAGGACTGCTTCGTGAACATCTGGAACAACGCCGCTAACTATGCCGTGGTCAAATCTGCGCCCCTGACGTGGATGACGGCGATCGTCCGCAATCGCAGCCTCGACATCGTCCGCCGTCCGGCTGTGATGATTGCCGATGAAGACAATTTCTTCGCCCTGAACGTGCCCGACGAGGGCCCCACCGCGCTGGAACAACTCGATGCCAAGCGCGACCAGGCCCGCATTGAACGCTGCATGCAGGTCCTTGAGCACGACCAGCAGCAATCGATCGCGCTCGCCTTCTTTCACGGCCTGTCGCACGCGGAAGTGGCCAGCCACCTCGGCCGGCCGCTGGGCACGGTGAAAACCCACATCCGCCGCGGCTTGCAAAGACTCAAGGGATGCCTCGAAGCATGAAGCTCGCGCATCCGGACCTGCGTTCACGACTGGCGTCCGAGTACGTGCTCGGCACCATGCGCGGCCCGGCGCGACGCCGCTTCGAGGAATACCTGAAGCGTGACCCGGCACTGCGCGCCGAAGTTGTGCGCTGGGAAGATCACCTTTCGCCACTGGCGGAACGGCTGAGACCGGTCGATCCGCCGGCACGCGTCTGGCAGCGCATCGAAATGCGCCTGGACCGCGCGTCGCGTCGTCACCAAACCGGGAAGGCGGCTGGCGGGCTGTGGCAAAGCATCGCGTTCTGGCGCGGCGTCGGTCTCGCGGCCGTCAGCCTGGCTGCGGTTCTGCTGGTAAGCAACCTGGCGACGAAGCCCGCCGGCCCGGAGCCCATCCTGACTGCCGTACTGGCTGAGGACAGCAATGCCGTGCGTCTTTTCATCGAGCAGCCAAAGGCCAACGTCCTGAAGGTCAGGATGATCAAGCCTTGGGCCAACGGCCCGGACAAGGCGCACGAACTATGGGTGATTCCGTCCGGCGGCGCGCCGCGCTCGGTGGGCGTCATCAACAGCCACGGCGATACGCTGATCAGTCTTGCCGGGCTCGACAACAAACTGGCTGACGGCGCGCTGTTTGCCGTTTCGATCGAGCCGCCCGGTGGCTCGACCACCGGCGCGCCGACCGGCAAGGTGGTCTGCAAGGGAACCATTGCCTGGCTGCCCCCACGCGGCAACCGCACGCCTGGCCAGACTTGACCTACTGCGCTAGCGCGCGCGCCGCGCGCGGGAATCGGGACCGGCAGAGGCCCTGACCACATCCAGCGCGGCGCAAATCTCGGCGGCGGCCAGCAGCAGCCGCGGGCCGGGCCGGTAGGCATAATCGGCGGTGATGGCAATGGTGTGCTGGGGACGGTAATTGGCTACGCCGGCATATAGCTTCGCGCGATCCACGGGCTCTGCCCTGGGCGACGCGCCATAGAGGATTGCCACGGGATTGCGCGCGGCCAGCTCCTCGCGGGACGGTTCCGGCACCAGCGAAGGCGAATCGCCAAAAACATTCTGGCCACCACACAGGGTGATCATTTCGCTGATGACGTGGCGGGCGCTGACAGTCATGAGCGGTTTGGTGGAGATCTCGAAGAAGGTTCGGACCAGCGGCTTGCCGGCATTGGCCGCGCGCAAGCCTGCGAGGCGCCGCTCGAATTGCGCAGCGGTTCGCTCCGCACCGGCGCTGGCCGTCAGTTTGCCGATCGAACGAATTGCCGCCGGCATATCAGCCAGAGCGGCAATGTCGATGGCCTCCACGCGCATGCCCAATTGTGCAAGGCGCGAAATATCCGCCTGGCGGGTGCCGGACCGCCAGGCCAGCACCAGGTCCGGGCGCAACGCGAGCAGGCTCTCCCAGGAAATCCCGCCGGCATCGGCAACCTGCGGCAGTCTGGCTGCCTCGGCGGGAAAATCGCTATAGGCGGAAACACCAACCAGCCGATCACCAGCACCGGCCGCGAACACGAGTTCAGTGAGCGAGGGCGCCAGCGTGACCACACGGGACGATGCCTCGCCGGATTCGGCGACTTTGCGGATGTCCGCACCCGCGGCCGGTGCATGCCAGGCCGCCAGCGCCAACAGGCAGGTGGCAGCCGCGCGCCGGGTGCGGGTCATGCGCTAGGCCACCTTGCTGGCGGCAGCCTGGTAGCGCACGGCCAGCGCGAGGCGTCGCTCGTAGGCCTCGCGGGCGATGGCCACGTCCTCCAGGAAATAGGGGAGTTCGGAAAGCGTGATCGCCTGCGCCGCGTCCACCAGCGCCTTTTTCGGCACCGGGTGCATGTCCACCAGCAGCATGTTGGCGCCGGCGATCACGCCTTGCGCCGCCACGTGGAACACGTCGAGGATGCCTTCCGGGGAAGCACCACGCATGCCAACCGAGTGAGATGGATCCACGCACACTGGCATGCGCGTGAGTCGATGCACTACCGGTACGTGGCCGAAATCAACCAGGTTGCGATGCGGGTCACCGAAGTTGGTTTTCATGCCGCGCAGGCCGAAGATGATGCGGCTGTTGCCCTCGGACGCACAGTATTCGGCGGCCATCAGCGACTCGTCGAGCGTGATGCCGAAGCCGCGCTTGAGCAGGATCGGAAATTCCTTCTGCCTGCCGACGGCCTTGAGCAACTCAAAGTTCTGCGTGTTGCGGGTGCCGATCTGCAGCATCACGCCGGTCGGGTTGCCGGTGGCGCGCAGCGCATCGCTGATTTCGTCGACATGCGCCTCGCGGGTGACTTCCATGGATATGACGCGCACGCCGTATTTGCCCGCCAACTCGAATACCCAGGGCAGGCAATCCTTGCCCATGCCCTGGAACGAGTACGGGCTGGAGCGCGGCTTGTAGGCACCCATGCGCGCGCACACCTGGCCATGGTCACGCAGGCAGGCAAAGGTCTGCTCCACATATTCGCGGGTGTCGACGGCATTGAGTCCGGCAAAAGTGTGCAGGTTGTGCTGCGAAAAGCTCACGCCGTTATAGGTGAAGCCGACATCGTGCTCATGCGCCTGATGCCGGCCGAGGATGCGAAGTTCCGCGGCCACGGCTATTCCTGCGCGTTGCGGCGGCGCTCGCGCACGGCGGCCGCGAGCTGGTTGAGCAGCTTCTCGGTATCGGACCAGCCGATGCACGCGTCGGTCACCGAGACACCGTACTCCAGCGCCTTGCCCGGCACGATGTCCTGCCGCCCCGGGTTGAGGTGGCTCTCGACCATGACACCGACGATGCGGTGGTCGCCGGCGGCAAGCTGCGCAGCCACGTCCGCACCCACATCCATCTGCTTCTGATACTGCTTGCTGGAATTGGCGTGGGAGAAATCGATCATCACGCGTGGCGCGAGACCGGCCTTTCCCAGCTCGTCGCAGGCCGCATTGACGCTGGCGGCGTCGTAGTTCGGCGCCTTGCCGCCGCGCAGGATGACGTGGCAGTCCTCATTGCCGGCCGTGGAGATGATTGCCGAGTGCCCGCCCTTGGTGACCGACAGGAAATGGTGTGACGCCGCGGCCGCCTTGATGGCATCAACCGCGATGCGGATATTGCCGTCGGTGCCGTTCTTGAATCCCACTGGACAGGAAAGGCCGGATGCGAGCTGGCGGTGCGACTGGCTCTCGGTGGTGCGCGCGCCGATGGCGCCCCAGGCGATCAGGTCGGCAAAGTATTGCGGCGAAATCAGGTCGAGGTACTCGGTGGCGGCTGCCAGTCCCATTTCGTTGATGTCCAGCAGCAGCTTGCGCGCCAACCGCAGGCCCTTGTTGATGTCATAGCTCTCGTCGAGGTTCGGGTCGTTGATGAATCCCTTCCAGCCGACCGTGGTGCGCGGTTTTTCGAAGTACACGCGCATGACGATGGTCAGATCCGGCTCGAGCGTCAGGCGCAGCGCCTGCAGCCGGGCCGCATACTCCATCGCCGCCTTGTGGTCGTGAATCGAGCACGGCCCGACGATGGCCAGCAGGCGATCGTCGCCGCGGTGCATGATGCGGTGAATTTCCTCTCGGGCGCGGAACACGGTGGTCGAGGCGCGCTCGGTGCACGGGAACTCCCGCATCAGGTGGGAGGGTGGCGTCAGTTCCTTGATGCCGCGTATGCGAAGGTCGTCGGTGTTATAGGCCATGTCCGGTTCCGGGGTTACCAGCTGAAGGTTGGTTTTGCTGTTGGTCATGATTTTCTCACTTTGCTCTGCCGGCTCCTGCCCGGCGTGAGCGAAAAAAAACCGCCGGGCTTTTCAGTCGGCGGTTTTTTGAAAACTCAGTGCGCTTAACGTCTGTGCACTACCCTTTCTCCGCCTGTGGCATCGAAAAATAGAAGTACCAGAAATAAAAGTTGCGCAAGTTCATGGGCTGATAGTAGCAGGTGGCATCCAAAATGCGCAACCCCGCTGGTCAAGCTGCGGGTTTGAACACCAGCGCAACCCCGTTATTGCACCAGCGCTGGCCGGTCGGCTGCGGGCCGTCGTTGAACACGTGGCCATGGTGGCCGCCGCACCGTGCACAATGGTATTCGGTGCGCGGGTAAACCAGCTTCCAGTCGGTCTTTTTCTCGAAGGCGCCGGGCAGGTGTGTGAAAAAACTCGGCCAGCCGGTGCCGCTGTCGAACTTCATCTCGGAGGTGTAGACCGGCAGGTCGCAACCGGCACAGTGAAACACGCCCTTGCGCTTCTCGTCGTTGAGCGGGCTGGTGCCGGCGCGCTCCGTGCCTTCATCCCGCAACACGTTGTAGGCGGCCGGACTGAGGCGCTTTTTCCATTCGGCGTCGGAAAGGGTAAGTTTTTCGATCTTGGTCATGGGCTGGTTCGCTTGTTGAAGGGCGATCTTGATCTGTTCGGCAGGAATGGGGCGGGGGCTTTGCGCCCACACAGAAGTGAATGCGGCACTGCCGGAGGCGCCCAGCAACCCAACAATAAATTTTCGGCGGTTCATGGAGATTCCATACATGTGTATGTGATTAGGTCGGCTTTTCGGGAAAAAGTTTACAGGGCCGGGGTGCCGGCACGGCTGGAACCGATTCTACCCGTGCACCCGGTTACGGCCGCCGCGCTTGGCCTCGTAGAGCATGCCATCGGCCCGGTTGAGCAAGGGCGTGGCTGCCTCGTCGGGCAGGATCTCTGCCACGCCGGCGCTGATGGTCACGGCCAGCCCTTCGGCCAGCACCTGCCACTCAAAGCCCTCGACCACCTCCCGCAGCTTTTCCATCACCCGCAGGGCTTCGGCCATGCCGGCCGCCGGCAGGATGACGGCGAACTCCTCGCCACCGTAGCGTGCGTGCACATCCGATTCGCGCAATACGCTCTCCACCAATTGCGCCAGCGTGACCAGCACCTCGTCGCCGATGGCATGGCTGTAGACATCATTTACCTGCTTGAAGTTGTCGACATCGTAGATGGCCACCGAAAAGCGGTCGCCATAGCGCTGGAAGCGCTGGATCTCGCCTGCAATCCGGTTGTACAGGTAACGGCGATTGTGCAGGCCGGTGAGCGGGTCGTGGTTCGACAGTTCCTCGAGTACCCGCGCTTTTTCCGACAGTTCGAGATTCAGCTGACGTACTTCTTCCAGCGCGCTGGCCAGCTCGACGTTTCGTAACTGTGACAATTCCCGGTCGCGCCTGGCGAGTTCGACCTCGGCCTCACTTTCCAGCTGCGCGACCCGCACCCGCGCCACGGCGTCAAACACGCGCGCCCGGCTGTCATGGAAGGCTTCGAAGTGCATGAGGGCCAGCTCAAAGTTGCCAAATTTCTTGTGCACCGCCGACAGGCCCTGGTGGGTGCGCATGACCTCGCGGTCGATCCCCAGCCGCTCGGCCAGTTGCAAGGCGGTGCCGAGGTGCGCGCATGCCGCCTCATAGTCGCCCATCTGGCCGGCCAGCGCGCCCATGCCGGCAAGAATCTCGCACTCGATGCGCGGCGCATCGCTCTTGCGCACCGAGGCCAGCGCCAGTTGGTGATACGCCGCCGCCTCGGCGAAATCGCCACGTGCCGCATATACCTTGCCGACCGCAAGCTGGCACCAGGCGTAATGCCAGTGCGCGTCGATGGCCTGCAGCTCCGCAATGGCCTGCTGCAGCAACGACAATCCTTCCTCGTGTGTGCCGCGCTCGACGTGCGCGTCGCCCCAGTTGGCCAGCACCCGCCCGACCATGTCGGCGTTTTCATCCTGCCGCGCCCGTTGCAGCGCTTCCGCATACAGCGTGAAGGCGCGCTCGAAGTCGCCCATTTCCTCATGCAGACAGGCCAAGGCATTCATGGCGCGGCTGGCCTGGGCAGGCACGCCGGCCAGTTCAAAGTCGGCCACTGCCCGGCCAAGCATGCGCAAGGCCTCCTGGTAGCGGCCGGTCTGCTGATGCAGCACGCCAAGCCAGGTGGCCGCGACGGCCTTGGCGCGACGGTCCGCCGTCGACATGCGCTCGGTCCACAATTCGCCGGCCAGTTCGTTGGCGCGCGAGTAATCGCTCGTCAGATAAGCCGCTTCAAGCTGCCCTTCGCATATCGCCGCCGACAGTTCGTTGAGCGCTGCGGAGTCGGGGTCAGCCTGCAACAGGGGTGCCAGAGCATCCGCTGCCCCCTCCAAAGTGGACAGCGCCTCCGTCTCGCGGTAGCGCGACAGCTGCCACAAGCCACGCAACCACTGCGACCGCACGCGCCGACTTGCATCATTGCCACCGGTATCGGTCAATTCGCCCAGGAGCCGTTCGAATTCTGCGGCGTCGATCACCGGCTTGCGCCGACGCAGGGCTCCCAGCAGCTTGTCGAGCTTGCGGTCGATAGGAAAACCGTCCATTGCGCGCGCTCAGCCCGTGCCACCTACGGTCAGGCCTTCGATGCGCAAGGTGGGCTGGCCCACGCCCACCGGTACGCTCTGGCCCTCCTTGCCGCACACGCCAACGCCCGAATCCAGCGCCATGTCGTTGCCGATCATGCCGACATGCTTGAGCGATTCGATGCCGTTGCCGATCAAGGTCGCCCCGACCACCGGGTAGGCGATCCTGCCGTTCTCGATCATGTAAGCCTCGGAGGCCGAGAACACGAACTTGCCGCTGGTGGTATCGACCTGGCCACCGCCGAAATTGGCAGCGTACAGGCCGTGCTTGACGCTGGCGATGATCTCTTCGGGTGTCTTGTCGCCGCCCAACATCAGCGTATTGGTCATGCGCGGCATGGGGATGTGCGCATACGATTCGCGGCGCGCGTTGCCGGTGACCGGCACGCCCATCAGGCGCGCATTCATGGTGTCCTGCATGTAGCCCTTGAGGATGCCGTCCTCGATCAGCACGTTCCGCTGGGTGAGGTTGCCTTCGTCGTCGATATTGAGCGAGCCGCGCCGGTCGGCGATCGTGCCGTCGTCGATCACGGTCACGCCTTTCGCCGCGATCCGCTCACCCACGCGACCCGAGAACACCGAGCTGCCCTTGCGGTTGAAATCACCCTCCAGGCTGTGACCCACGGCTTCGTGCAGCAGGATACCGGGCCATCCAGCGCCCAGCACCACGGTCATGGGTCCAGCCGGCGCCGGCTTGGCATCCAGATTCACCAGTGCCTCGTGCACCGCATGGTTCGCGATACCGCGCAGGATATCGTCGGTGAAATAGCTGTAATCGTAGCGGCCGCCGCCGCCGGTATGGCCCTGTTCGCGCCGGCCGTTTTGTTCGGCGATCACCGTCAAGCCCAGATGCACCATCGGCCGAACATCCGCCGCCGTGGTGCCGTCACTGCGCGCCACCAGCACCACCTCGTATTCGCCCGACAGTCGCCCCATGACCTCCTTCACGCGCGGGTCAAGCGCGCGGCAAAACTGCTCCAGCCGTTCGAGGATGCGCACCTTGTCCGCATCGGTATAACCCGACACCGGATCGGCCGGCGTGTAAAGCGCAAAACCCGGCTTGTGCACGGCGGCGGCGACATTGCCGGCGCTACCGTCCGCATGCGCGCGCGCAATGCTGCGCGTGGCCTTGGCGGCGGCCAGCAGCGATTCGGCACCGATATCGTCCGAATACGCGAGCGCCGTCTTCTCGCCCGACACCACGCGCACGCCAACGCCCTGGTCGATGTTGAAGCTGCCCGACTTCACCCGCCCCTCTTCCAGGCTCCAGCCCTCCGAGCGCGAATACTGGAAATACAGGTCAGCGTAATCGGCATCGTGCGTCAGGATCTCGCCAAAGACTTCCTCGATGCTGGCGGTCGTCAAATCGTAGGGTTCGAGCAGGGTGGCCTGGGCAATGCTGTAGGGCGTTGGGGTCATGGGGGCAAACTGAGGGGATGGAACAACTGTAGATGGGATTATCGCAGAGGGAATGCAAGGGCTCGCCCGGTTTGGCGCCCGCAATGCCTTTTCGCAGCAGCTCGCAGGCAAACTCCAGTATTGGCGCGGCTTCCAGGCCACTTTTGGCCTCTGAGGCTCGCCAATGCTGGAGTTTTGACCTGTGGCGGACGGCGAGGTGCTGGCGCCCGTGGTCAATGCGGGCAGATCACACGTCGGTGCCGTGACGCAAATTCAATTTGCTGGGCGCGGCGCCGGGAACCACGCCAAGGCCAACTCTCACCGTGAGTGAGGTTCCAGAGGCACGGTTACCCGGACCACACCTGCCTTGTCATGCCTCACCACCACGTCAACCCGCCTGTCCTGCGGCGCGCATTTGCCAACATTGACCACCCACTCCAGCTTGGTGCGATCGGCCGTCGGCGTGGTGTCGGTCCAGAAACTCATGAGGGTGTGCTTGTAGGCGCGCCCCTCCAGCTCGCCAGCGAACGCACGCAATTCACCGGACACCAGCTCGGCTCCCGGGGGTAGCGAAATCTCGCCAATGACACCACGTGTCTGCTTGCGTTGCTGCGCGCGCTTCGAGACGTACGACGGCAGGTAGCCGGTGTTCTGCACCACCGCCCTCACCCGGTACGAATCACCGGATATCTTGTCGGCAGTTGCGCTCACCAACTCCAGCTTGGGTGAGATCAGGGCATTCCACACCAGCCAGTCGGGAAACTTGGCAATTTCCTTCTCCAGCAGATGCGGCGGCGGGTTGCGGAAGGCATAAATCTTGTCCCAGCCGCCGATCTCGACTTCACCGAGCTGCGGATGATTGAACTTGTACCAGTCCACGTAGCCCTTGCCGCCCAGTTCCTTGTCGGCCCAGGCCAGCATCTTCAGGTCGTCCTCGACCGGGTGGTCGCGAAACCAGTCGATGTATTTGTATTCCTTGATGCCGGCTTCGCGCATCGGGCACCAGATTTCGATGGTCCACTCATATAGGCCAAGGTGTTCGTAAATCCAGTCGAAAGTACCGCTGATGACTTCCTTGGGGTGGTAGCGAAACTCGTGATAGACGCTTATGTTCGGGTAGCCGGTGATCTCGGTGCCCTTGGCGCCCTGCTCCTTGAACGCCCACAGGTCCTCCGCCGGCAGCTCATCGTCCGACTGGGTCGACAAGGGACGCAACAGCACGCCGCTCCAGGTGTGAAACGACAGGCCACCGGTAATGTTGGGGTGATGCGTGATGAAGTGCACCACCGCGCGCACTTCCGGCTCCGAGGTCGGGTACGGGCCGGCACCGAGCTGCTCGAATTCCTGTCGCCAGCCGGCGGGAAAATTGCGATTGAGGTCCAGGCCGGCTTTGTCCTTGTTGACCTTGATGGTCACGCCGTCGTAGTCACGCAGCTTGCCCTCGGGCAGCATGCGGTAGTAGCGACCGCCATACTCCGTCGGCTCGCGCGCCACCATCAGGCGCGGATCCCCCGGATGACACTTCCAGTTGCCGTTGGCGTCGGGAATGCGCATGGACAGGATGCGTCCGTCGCCATCCACGTCCTCAATATCGAGGCCATCGACATGCTCCTCGTCAAACGGATAGGGACGCGTCGACGAGCGCACGATGCGCGGCGTTTCACGCATGGCCCACTCCGCCCCATCCGGATTGATGCGTGGGCAGATGTAAATGGCGCGGGTGTCGAGGCAGCGCGTGATGTCGTCGCGCTTGCCGTGATTTTTCGTAAGCGTGTCGATGAAGTAAAGCGCCGCAGAACTGCCGGCAAGTTCCGACGCATGAATGTTAGCGTCAATCCAGTACGCCGGCTTGTCAGCTGCCGGGCCGGTTGCCTGGTTGGTGGCGGTGACTACCCAGATGTCACGGCCCTCGAAGCTCTTGCCGATACTCTCGATCGACAACAGTTGCGGAAATGTCTTGACGAATTGCTGCAGGATTTCGGTGAATTCGGTGTAGCGATAGAAACGGTCGTATTGAATGTTCATGGTGCTCATCGGCAAAAGGGATGAAAAAGAAACCGCCCTTCACGGGCGGTTTCAGTCCGGCAATATTACCTCGCACGCATGTTAGTCGGCCGCGGCGGCATAGGCTTCCATCGGCGGGCAGGCACAGACCAGGTTGCGATCGCCATAAACATTGTCCACGCGCGCCACCGGCGGCCAGTACTTGCGCTGCTTGAGCGACGGCACCGGGAAAGCCGCCAGTTCGCGTGGGTAGTCATGTGCCCAATTGTCGGCCATCAACATGGCAGTGGTGTGCGGCGCATTCTTCAGCGGATTGTCCTCGGCATCGACCTTGCCTGTCTCCACGTCGCGGATTTCGTCGCGAATGGCAATCATGGCGCCGATGAAGCGATCGAGCTCGTACTTGCTCTCCGATTCTGTGGGCTCGACCATTAACGTGCCGGCCACCGGGAAACTCATGGTCGGCGCGTGAAACCCGTAATCGATCAGGCGCTTGGCGATGTCCTCGTTGCTGATGCCACACTTTTCCTTGATCTGGCGAATATCGAGGATGCACTCGTGCGCGACCAGGCCGTTCTTGCCGCTGTACAGCACCGGATAATGCGGCGCCAGTTTCCTGGCAATGTAATTGGCATTGAGGATGGCCACCTGCGTGGCGCGCGTGAGGCCCTCGCCGCCCATCATCATGATGTACATCTGGCTGATGGGCAGGATGCTGGCCGAGCCTTGTGGCGCGGCGCTGACCGGCCCGACCTTGTTGTCGGTGGCCATCGGGTGCCCCGGCAGGAAAGGCGCAAGATGCGCGCGCACCGCCACCGGACCGACGCCGGGCCCACCGCCGCCATGCGGAATACAGAAAGTCTTGTGCAAATTGAGGTGCGATACATCACCGCCAAATTTGCCGGGCTTGGCGGTACCCACCAGTGCGTTCATGTTCGCGCCGTCGACGTACACCTGCCCGCCGGCGGCGTGGATCGCTTCGCAGATTTCGGTGATGCCGTCCTCGAATACGCCGTGCGTGGAGGGATAGGTAATCATCAGCGCGGCCAGGTTGGCCTTGTGCTGCTCGGCCTTGGCTTTCAGGTCGGCCACGTCAACATTGCCGTTTTCGTCACATGCCACCGCCACCACTTCCATGCCGCACATGTTTGCCGAAGCCGGGTTGGTGCCATGCGCGGAAGTCGGGATCAGGCAGATGTTGCGGTGCAGGTCGCCGCGCGAACGATGGTACGCGCGGATCGCCAGCAAGCCGGCGTATTCGCCCTGCGCGCCGGAGTTGGGCTGCAGCGAGACGGCGTCGTAGCCGGTCACCTCGCACAAGGCCTTCGACAGGTTGGCCACCAGTTCCTGGTAACCCCGTGTCTGGTCTTCGGGCGCAAACGGATGAATATTGGCAAACTCCGGCCAGGTCACGGGAATCATTTCGCTGGTGGCATTGAGCTTCATGGTGCACGAACCCAGCGGAATCATGGCTCGATCCAGCGCCAGGTCCTTGTCGGACAGACTGCGGATATAGCGCAGCATTTCCGTTTCGGAGTGGTACTGGTTGAACACCGGATGGGTGAGATACGCGGACTGGCGCGCAAGGCCGGCGGGGAAGGCCGCGGGCAGCCCCGCCGACTCGATGGCAGCCACATCGAACGGCGCCGCCGAACCGCTCAATACTTCCCACAGCTTCTCGACATCGCCGCGCGTAGTGGTCTCGTCAAACGACAGGCCGATGATGTCGGCATTGTGCTTGCGAAAGTTGAGGCCGTGCTGCACGCCGGCTGCAAGCAGCGCATCGGCCTTGCCGTCTGCCTTGACGATGATGGTGTCGAAGTAGTGCGGCAGCGGACAGTTGACTCCGAGTTTTTTGAGACCTTCCTGTGCGATCACCGTCAGGCGGTGGGTGCGCTCGGCAATGCGCTTCAATCCGGACGGGCCGTGATAGACCGCATACATGCTCGCCATCACCGCCAGCAGCACCTGCGCAGTGCAGATGTTCGAGGTGGCTTTCTCGCGGCGAATATGCTGTTCGCGGGTTTGCAAGGCGAGCCGCAGCGCGGGGTTGCCCATGGCATCCTGCGATACGCCCACCAGGCGCCCCGGCATATTGCGCTTCAAGCTGTCCTTGCAGGCGAGGAACGCGGCGTGCGGCCCGCCGAACCCCATCGGCACGCCAAAGCGCTGCGCGGAACCGACCACGATATCCGCACCCCAGTCGCCCGGTGATGCCAGCATGGTGAGTGCCAGCAGGTCGGCGGCGGCGATGAACAGCGCGCCTTTGGCATGCGCCTGGTCGACGAACGCCTTCATGTCGTGAATCAGCCCGACCGACGACGGGTACTGCGCAATGACGGCGAAGTAATCGTGCTCGTTCATCAGCTGCGGCGCCATGCCGGCGATGACCTCCAGCCCAAGCGGCTCGGCGCGGGTTTTCAGCAACGCAATCGTTTGCGGATGGCAGTCACCGGCGACAATGATCTTGTTGCTCTTCGATTTGGCGCTGCGCTTGGCCAGCGTCATGGCCTCGGCCGCCGCGGTGGCTTCATCGAGCAATGACGAACCGGCGATTTCCATGCCGGTCAGGTCGCAGATCATGGTCTGGAAATTCAGCAAGGCTTCGAGGCGGCCCTGCGAAATTTCCGGCTGGTACGGCGTGTAAGCCGTGTACCAGGCTGGGTTCTCGAGGATATTGCGCAGGATGACCCCCGGCGTGTGCGTGCCGTAGTAGCCCTGGCCGATGTAACTCCGCAGCACCTTGTTTTTCTGTGCGATGCGGCGCATTTGCGAAAGCGCGGCGGCCTCGGTCAGCGGTGGCGGCAGGTTGAGAGCCGCGTCCTTTGCAATTGACGCCGGGCGAACCTGCTGGACCATATCGTCGAGCGACGCGGCGCCGATGGCACTGAGCATGGCGGCGGTATCGGCATCATCGGGGCCGATGTGCCGCGCGATGAATTCGCCGGCATTTTCAAGTTGCTGGAGGGTGGTCATTTTGGTTTCACTTGTTTGAAATGGGCGCTGCCGGGACTCGACGCATATGCGTTGCGAGTGATCCGGCATCGTTCGAGGATGCCGGGCGCGCGCGCTATCGGCGCGAACCCGGGCAGCCTGCGTCAGCCGGCATTCACCTTCGCCTGGTATGCGGTGGCATCCAGCAGGCCGGCGAGGCTCGCGCCGGCCGCCGGTTTCACCTTGAAAATCCATGAGCCATACGGATCGCCGTTGATTTTTTCCGGCGCGGCGTCGAGTTCGGTGTTGAATGCGGTGATCTCGCCATCGACCGGGATGTACACGTCGCTGGCCGCTTTGACGCTTTCCACCACGCCCGCCGTATCGCCCGCCGACAGCGTTTCACCCACCTTGAAGTCACCGCAGAAGACGAGGTCGCCGAGCATGTCCTGCGCCGCATCGCTGATGCCGACGGTAAGCGTGCCGTCCGCTTCCTGGCGCACCCATTCGTGGCTCTCGGCATATTTGAGTTCGGCGGGAAAATTCATGTTGGTCTCCTGGGTGGTTGTAAGTGAAATGTGTGGAGGTAATTCAGTTGGGCTGGCACCGATATCAAACCAGCGCCTTGCCGTGGCGGACAAAACCCGGTTTGGTGACAAGCGCATCGACCAGCTTTTCGCGAATCTCGACCTGCACCTTGTCACCGACCTTGACGGCCAGCGGCACGCGCGCCAGGGCGATGGAAACGCCGAGCGTGGGCGAGAAGGTGCCGCTGGTGGTCTGACCTTCGCCGCCAGCGGTCACCACCTTCATATGACTGCGCATCACGCCTCGGTCGAGCAACTTGAGGCCGACCAGCGCGCTGCTCTGGCCCTTGGCCTCGAGCGCGGCGCGACCCATGAAATCGCGGTCGCTGGCAAGATCCACGGTCCAGGCCATGCCTGCGTCCAGCGGGCTGATGGTCTCGTCCATTTCGTTGCCATAGAGGTTCATGCCGGCTTCGAGGCGCAGCGTATCGCGCGCACCCAGGCCGCATTCGGCCACGCCGGCCGTGCGCAAGTCCTCCCACAGCTTGGGCGCGGCCGCAGCCGGCAGGGTGATCTCGAATCCGTCCTCGCCGGTGTAGCCGGTACGTGCCAGAAAAACGTCACCGATTTCGGCCGCGAAGAACACACCGAGGCCTTCGCCGGCGGCGCGCCATTCGGGGCGGGCGGCAAATACCTTCTCGCGTGCGCTGGGGCCCTGCACGGCGATCATGGCCAGATCGCGCCGCGGCACCACGTCGGCGTCGTAGGTTTGCGCCACGCGGTTCATGTGCGCCAGATCCTTGGTGGCCGTGGACGCGTTGATCACGACGCGATAACTGTCGCCGCCGCGCCAATAGACGATCAGGTCGTCGATCACGCCGCCCGAGGTATTGAGCATGGCCGTGTAAAGCGCCTTGCCGGGCTTGGTGAGCTTGTCGACGTTATTGGCGATCAGGCGGCGCAAGAACGACTTGGGCACACTGCCTGAGACATCCACGGCACACATGTGCGAAACATCGAACATGCCCGCGTCCTTGCGCACGGCATGATGCTCGTTGATCTGCGAACCGTAGTGCAGGGGCATTTCCCAGCCGCCAAAATCGACCATCTTGGCGCCGCCGGCGAGGTGGCTCTCATACAGGGGGGTTTTCTGCAGGGACATTTGGACTCTCGAACAAGGATTGGTGGCGGCACATTCAGCCGGCGCATGGCCGGCACGATGCCCCCCTGTCCTTTTGCCTGAGAGTTGAGCAGCACGCACACGGTCGGTGTGCGGCGGCGTGCCCCTTCGGCGCCCGGCGCATCAACAAGCCGATGCGCTGGATCTCTCCAGAGTGCCGAACGTCGTTCCGTGGTTCATTGGCCTGAGCGATTATGGGCAACGCGCCTTCGGCGGCCCCGCGTGTGACTGATGCGGGACGCTCTCCCACGGAAAATCGGCACACCAATTGTAATGGAAAACGGCCCTGCCCTGCTTTCCATGCCGTCACCGGCGAGTGCACGCATCGCGCGCACGGGCGTAGCCTTGGCATGGGTCCGCCGGCAACGGGGCCAGCATGGTTGCACCCGGCCGGCACCTCTGTCCGGGAACAAATGCTGCATAATGCGGTCACTATGCACGTGAAGCTTGCTCGCCAAATTCTGGTTCTCTGGATCTCCCTGTGGCTGCCCCTCGCCGGTGCCATGGCGGCAGCCATGCCGCTGGTCGGAAAGTCCGGTCAGGCAGCGGGGTCTTCGCCGGAAGCGGCAGCCGTCCATTTGCCGCAAGCAGTGCTGTCCGATTTGCCTGCCGCGGCTGCGGACAGCCGTGAACCGATGCCCTGCCACGCGGATGCGGACCAGGCGGCCTGCGATCACTGCGAGCTGTGTCATATCGCTGCCTCACTCATGCCGGCAACGGCCGTGCGCCTGGCCGGCGCCGAGGCCGGGCGCGAACACGCCTGCGCCGGCCGGGCGGCATTCGACAGCCACTTTCCCGAACTGCCGCAACGCCCTCCCCTGGCGCCCCGGGCCTAACGCGTCCTCACGCGTCAGATTGCGACCACCCGGTCGCGATCCGCACGCAACGCGCCGGAATCCTGTCCCAGCTTCCCGTTCGCAGGCCACGCCTGCGAACGGGACAATATTCCGGTATCGTCAGTCACCCCCGGAGTACACCATGCGCACTTTTACTTCAATCTCGTTCCTGGCGAGCATGTTCTTTTCGCCGGCCTCGCCAGCCGCCCCGCCGACCGCAGCGCCGCATTCAGCGCATGCGGCGGCAACAAGCCCTGATCGCAGCCCACCAGCGGTGCTGCAGGGCGGTCGCGCCGCTGGCGCGCCACCCCTCATTGCCTATCGATCGGCCTTCGAGTCCTATCGCAAGTTTGCGGTCGATGCCCCGCCAGAGGACTGGATCACCGTAAACGCGCGGGTACAACAGCGCGGCGGTTGGCGTGAATATGCGCGCGAAGCGGCGCGCGCAAATGCGGTACCCGCTGGAGACCGGAAATGACGCCAATGGCGGCCAATCGCCCGCTTGACCGGCGCCGTTGGTTCGCCGTTTCGATCGCACTGGTGCTGGCCGGCTGCGCGGCCTTGCCGAACGACGACGTGAGTGAACTTGATCAGTTCGTTCGCGACCAGTACGGTGCGCGCGCGTCATGGCAACAGGACGCGCCGATGCGCGAAGCCGCGCGTGCCGCCGCCGCCCGCGCGCTGGAAAATCCACTCGATGGCGATGGCGCGGTGGTGCTGGCGCTGGGACTGAGCCCAGCCTTCCAGGCATTGCTGTCCGATGCGGCCGCACAAACCGCCCGCAGCAGCCAATCAGCTCGTCCGGCCAACCCCATCTTTACATTCGAGCGCCTGACCCGTCGCGAGGATGGCGTGGTGGATCTCGATATCGGCCGCATGCTGTCGGTGTCGATCATCGACTTGCTTTACCTGCCCACGCGCCTGCGCGCGGCCGAAACTGCGCAGGTGCAGATCCGGCTGCGGGGAGCCGCAGCGGCCGTGGAGGCCGCCACCAGCGCGCGCCAGGCGTGGGTGCGCGCGGTGGCCGCGCAGCAGGCGCTGACCTACCATGCTCAAGTCATGGAAGCGGCCGAGGCCGGCGCCGAGCTGGCACGCCGCATGCAGCAGGCGGGCAATTTCAGCCGCTTGCAGCAGGCACGACAGCAGGCTTTTTATGCCGATGCCGCAGTGCAACTGGCCCGTGCGCGGCAGGCCGCGGTCGCGGCCCGTGAAGCGCTGGTGCGCAGCATCGGCCTGGACGCCACGCTGGCCGAAAAGCTGGTGCTGCCGGCGCGACTGCCGGACCTGCCGGCCAAGCCGGTCGCGCCGGAGGAGTTACTCAAGCGCGCCTTCAGTGAACGCCTGGATGTGCGCATCGCCGAAGCCGAAATCGAAACACTCGGCAGGCGCGCAGGCTTTGTCAACACAACCAGTGTGCTCAACTCGTTGCACCTGGCGGCAGTGAGCAACAGCGCCACCGGCCATCCGCGCCAGCGCGGCGTGGAAGTGGAATTGGCCTTGCCGCTGTTCGACTGGGGCACCGGCGCGCGCAGCGCGGCGCAGGCGGAGATGATCGCGGCGGTGCACCGCGCGGTGCAGACCAGCATCGATGCCGAGTCCGGCGTGCGCGAGCAGTACGCCGCCTATCGAAGCGCCTGGGATCTGGCCGAACACTATCGCACCGAGGTGGTCCCGCTGCGAAAAGCCATCGCCGACGAGATGCAGCTTAAATACAACGGCATGCTGGTGAGTGTGTTCGATCTGCTGGCCGAAAGCCGCTCGCAGATCGCCAGTGTCATCCAGGCCATCGACGCGCAGCGCGACTTCTGGCTGGCCGACGCGGCATTGCAGGCGACCTTGCTCGGCAAACCCACCACCATGTCACTGGCGCCCGCCGGGGTTGATAGCGCGCCGGCAGCGGGCCATTGAACAGATAAGCGGATCAGGAATCGAACATGCAAAACCGACGAAAGTTTCTTTCCAGCGCCGGCCTGCTGCTGGGCACGGCCGCGGTGAGCCGCGTGGCGATGGCCGCGCTGCCCGAACCGGTCATCCAGACCAAAGCCGAGACCATGCCGCCGCTGGTACCCGCCAACGGTCGGCCGTACAACCCGGTGGTCACGCTCAACGGCTGGACCCTGCCCTGGCGGATGAACCAGGGCGTGAAGGAATTCCACCTGGTGGCCGAGCCGGTCGTCCGCGAAATCGCCCCCGGCATGAAAGCCCGCCTGTGGGGCTACAACGGCCAGTCGCCCGGCCCGACTATCGAAGTCGTGGAAGGCGACCGGGTGCGTTTGTTCGTCACCAACAAGCTGCCCGAACACACCACCATGCACTGGCATGGTCAGCGCCTGCCCAACGGCATGGATGGGGTCGGCGGACTCACGCAGCCGCAAATCGAGCCGGGCAAGACCTTCGTGTATGAATTCGTCGCGCGCCGGCCCGGTACCTTCATGTATCACCCACATGCCGACGAAATGACGCAGATGGCCATGGGCATGATGGGCTTCTGGGTGACGCATCCGAAGGCCGCGCATCCGCTCATCGACCCGGTGGACCGCGACTTCTGCTTCCTGCTCAATGCCTACGACATCGAACCGGGCAGCGCGGTGCCGAAGATCAACACCATGCTCGACTTCAACCTGTGGACCTGGAACAGCCGGGCGTTCCCCGGCATCGATACGCTCAATGTGCGACTGAATGACCGCGTGCGCATCCGCATCGGCAACCTGACCATGACCAATCATCCGATCCATCTGCATGGCCACGAGTTCATGGTCACCGGTACCGACGGCGGCCCGGTGCCGCGCAGCGCGCGCTGGCCGGAAGTCACCACCGACATCGCCGTCGGCCAAATGCGGCAGATCGACTTCCTGGCTGACGAGGAAGGCGACTGGGCGTTTCACTGCCACAAGTCGCACCACACGATGAACGCAATGGGCCACGACGTGCCGACCATGATCGGCGTGGATCACAAGGACGTGGTGAGCAAGATCAACAAACTGATACCGGAATACATGGTGATGGGCGAACGCGGCATGGCCGACATGGCCGAGATGGAAATGCCGCTGCCGGACAACACCCTGCCGATGATGACCGGTGCCGGCCCCTATGGTCCGGTGGAGATGGGCGGCATGTTCACCATGCTCAAGGTGCGCCGAGACCAGAAACCGGGCGATTACCGCGACCCGGGCTGGTTCAAGCAGCCCACAGGAACGCAGGCGTTTGAGTGGACCGGTGCACTGGCGGAGCCGGCACGCTTCAAGTCCGAAGCAAAGGCCGGGATGCCGCTGAAGCAAAAACCCGCAGGCGAAATCGAAGTGCAGGTGCGCAAGCCAACCTCGCATGGCAAGCATCATTGACTGCCGCCAAACAATCAATAGGAACAACCAATGAAACTGACCCGACTGATATTGACCGCCGCAATGACCGCCGCCCTGGCTGCGCCTGCCATTGCCCATGAAGGCAAGAAGCACGCCGCCACCGCCGCCACCGTGAAAAAGGAACAGAAACCCTGGGGCGTTGCCGGTGATGCCAAATCCGTCACGCGCACCATCACGCTTGCCATGACCGACAACATGCGCTTCTCGCCGGATCGGCTGGACATCAAGCGCGGTGAAACAATAAAGTTCATCGTGCGCAATGACGGCAAGATGCTTCACGAGATGGTGATCGGCACCAAACAGGAACTGGAAAAGCATGCGGCGCTGATGCTGAAGTTTCCCGACATGGAACACGAGGAGCCGTACATGGTGCATGTGCCGCCCGGCACCAGCGGGGAAATCATCTGGACCTTTAACCGCACCGGTGATTTCGAGTTCGCCTGCCTGATTGCCGGGCACTACCAGGCGGGCATGAAAGGCGTCATCCGCGTCGCCGGAAAGTAAACTCCCAACCTGCGCCGAACGTTTATCGAAACATCAACTACAACCTGGAGATAGCATGAGAAAGATCCCCGCCTTGATCGCCGCCTGTGTTGCGCTCGCCGGACTGGCGCACGCCGCAGGTACTGGCATGACCGATGCCGAAGTCCGCAAAGTGGACAAGGACGCCAAAAAAATCACACTCAAGCACGGCGAGATCAAGAACCTCGATATGCCGGCCATGACCATGGTGTTTCAGGTCAAGGATCAAGCGATGCTGGATGCCGTAAAGGCCGGCGACAAAGTGAAATTCAAGGCCGAAAAGGTTACCGGCGGGTATATGGTCAGCGAAATCGAGGTGGCCAAATGAGGCGCCGCGCCTTGGCACTACTGGTTGCGGCGCTGCCGCTCGCGGCGAATGCCGAACTGGTGGATCTGAAGTGGGCCGATGGCGGCTTTGCCCACAAAAGCACGGTCGCGCCGAAAAAATTCCTTGAAGTCTGCGGAAAACTTAAAAAGGACCAGAAAATTTCCTGGCGCTTCAACGGCACCGCGCCAAGCGACTTCAACATCCATTACCACGTCGGCAAGGACGTGGTGTATCCGGATCAGCGCAAACAGGTTTCAGATGCCACCGGCACGCTGGTGGTGCCATTGGACCAGGACTTTTGCTGGATGTGGAGCAACAAGCAATCCCAGCCCGTGGACATAGACGTGCAACTGACATTGGCGCCAGGCGCCACAAAGTAGCGGCGAATCGCAACCGTCGTCACGCTGATCGAAGCAAATTTCGCCCAAAAAAAAGCCCCGGCATCGCCGGGGCTTTTTTCATTCCGACCGATTAATGATCGTAGCGGTGATCACATCCCGGGCACTTCTCGGCGGCCTCATTCGTCCAGAACACGTGGGTGATGGTCTTGGAACCGTCGCCGTTGGTACGCTCATAGACTGAGCTGCGGCCATTGTTGTTCTGGCTCATCAGCTTGCCCCAGCTGTTCGGATCATCCGAGATGTCGACATCGACCTTGCTGCCCGGCGCCTGTGCGGCAGCGGCGGCCGCGGCAATCGCGGCGACGGTCGTCGAACTATCCAGGTGGCCGTAGATGATCTTCAATTCATCGAAGTCATGCGCATTGGGCTTGGTGCTGAGGGTACTGGTGGCATTGGGACCCGTATTCGAGAAATAGTCCATGCAGCTGTTCTGCGAACTGCCGTTTGTGGACTGATGATCCAGGCCGAATGTGTGGGCCACT
This sequence comes from Usitatibacteraceae bacterium, assembly GCA_044229235.1. GTDB lineage: Bacteria > Pseudomonadota > Gammaproteobacteria > Burkholderiales > Usitatibacteraceae > UKL13-2. The sequence goes on along the minus strand of JBGATH010000019.1, from coordinate 17,930 downwards.
TCCTGACACATCACATGCAGCTTTTCATTGGGATTATTGTAGGTTGCCGTACTGAAATAGGTGTCGTTCATTTTGGCCGACCCCTGGGTGATATGCGTTCCGCCGGTGAGATTGATCGACGCCAGTCCCAGCCAGCCGTTGTTGCCATATTTACCGTTGCAAACCTGCGTAGTGCCCGCGACCATTGAGCAGCGTTTGTTGGAAGTGCCGGCGACGATGGCGGTCAGCACTGGTGTGCCGTTGCCCGAATTCCAGTCACTTGAGGACTGGGCAAGATAGGATTTCCAGTCAGCCGCCGTGAGGTTGTCACCCAGCTTCAACGTAAACGGATTCGACGTTCTTGCCCAGTGATACCCGCCCCATGAATGCGTTGCCATCGCGGAATTGGCCATTGCCGCACAAGTCAGGCCAACCGAAATTGCCGCCAAAATCCTTTGCATTTTCTTTTGTACCATTGAAGCCTCTCTTATAGTTGGTGATGTGATCAGGTTGGTATTGCGGGGCCGGTCTGCCCCCCTCCCCCTGCTTCCCACGAACATCGAGCCGCCTTTTGAGCGCCGCTGTTCGCCACGACGTTATAGATGAAATCCCGTTGCCTGTCGAACAAAGGTGCTGGGCCGCCGACCGGTCGGAAAAAATGCAGAAAGCAAGCACTGGAGCGGCTTCCAGGCCAAAACTGGCTGGAAAGCCGCGCCAATTGGCGATCCGCATGTAGCCGTAACACGAAATTTGGTTGTCAACCCCTCAAGCAGGGGATCGAGTCGCGGTCCAGTGTTCGACATTTCAATCCCACTATCAAAGAGGCAAACATGGCCTGGATCATCAGCAAATACCTCATCACCGCCGCACTGGTCGTGGCCATATCGGAAATCGCCAAGCGCAGCGACCGCCTCGGCGCTGTCCTCGCTGCCTTGCCGATGGTGACGTTTCTGGCGCTGATCTGGCTGCACGTCGAAAACCAGCCCGCGGAGAAAATTGCCAATCACGCCTGGTACACGTTCTGGTACGTGCTGCCCACGCTGCCCATGTTCCTGCTGTTCCCATGGCTGCTGCAGCGCATCGGCTTCTGGCCAACACTCGCCGCCTCAGCCGTGATCAGCGTGGCGTGTTTCGCGCTGCTTTATAAGCTGGCAGCACCGTTTGGCATTGAACTGCATTAATCCCACGCGGCCGGGACGAATGCCTAGCGCGTCACCGGCTTCTGCGCGATGAGCGTAGTGAAGGACTTGACGCGCCCGTTTGGCATCGGGAAATCACGAAAGGTCGAATACTGGAAGTCCCAGCCGGCGAAGGCTTCCTCCAGCGCCGTTCGCCGAAACAGGCAATATTCGCCGGGCGCGAACATATCCAGGTAGGTCGTCCCCTCAATGAGTACATTGACGATGGCGAAGCCGCCTTCGCGCAGACGCGCCCGCAAGTTGGTCAGGCAACGCTCGGCGGTCTGGCAGTCGAAAAACATCAGCAGGCCGATCGACACCACGGTGTCGAATTCACCCGTCAGCTCAAAATTGCGCAGGTCCGCCTGCGTGGCGCGGATATCCAGCGATTCGGCGGCGGCACGCTGCTGGAGATGGGATATCGCCGCCTTGCTGCCGTCCAGTGCCGTTACCCGGCAACCGCGTCGCGCCGCGGCGACCGCGAGATTGCCGAGGCCGCAGCCATAGTCGAGAACGCTGCCGTGCAGGAACGGCAATGCTGCTTCCTCGAAGGGATTGAGCGCCAGGTCCCCAACCGCGGACTGGCGCTGGAACTGCTGGTCAAAGAACCGGATGCTGTGATCGGAATGCACGGGCCGGCGTCGTCCCGCGGTTAACACGGCCTGGGTTTCAAGCGCGCACATCCAGTACACCCATCATCCCCTGGTCCTCATGCTCGAGGATGTGGCAGTGGAACATGCGCTTGCCGATCATGGTCTGGCAGATGCGGATGCGCACGGTCTCGCCGCTGCGAACATTGATGGTATCGATCCAGGCGCGATAGCCGGGGCGCGGTGTGGTGTCGCTGCGGGTGCTGCCGATCAACTGGAACTGGGTGCCGTGGATATGGAACGGGTGATCCATGCTGCCCTGATTGTTGATGAGCCAGTCTTCGGTCTCGCCGACGCGGGTGAGGAGGTCGGTGCGCGCCATGTCGAAACTGCGTCCGTTGATGAGGAACGCGCCGGACGTGCCGGTCATTCCACCCATGCCACCCATGCCGCCCATGCCACCCATTCCGCCCATGCCACCCATCGATTCGCTCAGCACGATGCTTTGGGTGCGCACCGGGGTGGCCATGACCGGTACCGTGGCCAATACAGGCGGCAGGTTGAACGCCGCAGCGGCGCCCGGTAGCGAGGTTCTCAAGGTCAGCACGTTGATGTCTGCTGAGGAGGTCATCATCATGCCGCGACTGTAGGCCTTCGCCACCAGCGCGAAGCTCTGGTTCGGCGCGCTGCTCGCCTGCACGACCAGTTCCACGCGTTGCGCAGGTGCCAGCAGCGTTTCGCTGACGGTCTGCGGCTGCTCAATGAGCCCGCCGTCATGACCGATCACGCGAATGAGGTTTCCCGACAGCGACAGGCGCAGATAGCGTGCATTGGTCGCATTGACGATGCGCCAACGCTCCGTGGCGCCGGGCTGCACCGCCAGCACGGGTTGCTTCAGGCCGTTGACCAGCAGGTGGTCGCCTTCGCGGCCGAACATGTTGTCCTGTGTGGTATTGGGCGCGATCTGGTTGGCGCCATCCAGCCGCAGGTCGGAGATGACCATCACGCGCTCGGTGATGCCGGCCAGCGGATCAACAGTGGGCCGCACGATCAGGCAGCCGGCGAGACCGCGAAATACCTGCTCGTGGGTGGTTTGATGCGGATGCGGGTGATACCAGTAGGTGCCGGCCGAGCCCGCCGGCAGCGTGAAGGTGTAGGTGCGGCTGGCGCCGGCGGCGACGACATTCATCGGGTTGCCATCCTGGTCCGGCGGCACCGGCAAGCCGTGCCAGTGGATAGTCGAGGCCTGCGGCAGCCAGTTGTTGAAGACGATGCTGACGGTATCGCCTTCGCGCACATCAATCAGCGGTCCGGGACACGAGCCATTGAACGCCCAGACCGTGGTGGCAACGCCACTGGTGGCCAGTTGCAGGCTGGCCGGCGCGGCGGTGAGGGTCGCGGCGAAGCGGCCGGCACCACCCGCAGTGTTGGCCAAGGTCGACGGTGCGCGGAATGCCATGCCGGTTTGCAGCGCGCCGGGCACGCCCGGAATGGGCGTGCGACCCATTTTCGCATTGGTTGCCGCGGAGGGGTCGGGCTTGTCTGCCGGTGACTCCCACTGCGCGCGCACCACCCCGTCGCCACAGCCGGCCAACGGGGACAACAACACACCCATGCCGACGACGACGCGACGACGGGCGATATCAGGTTTGTCAGATTTCATGTCTCACCTCATGCGTATGGCTTCGCGCGCCCACGGGCGCGCAGGCGGCAGCCGAAAACAAACCCGCTGCCGTGATTTCTGCGCGGGATTTTGTACGTCAAGGCCGGCGTCACGCGGCACGCCGGCTAACGCAAATGCAACTCAATGACGCGCGGCCTTTGCTCGCGCGGCAACACGGCGGCGGGCGGGCTTCACCGCCTTTTCGGTGCCGGTCTTCTCGGCAACATCCGCCACCGCGCTCAATTCCGTGTCCCGCACGATCTGCTGATATGCAGTCCAATACGACATGGCGTCATTCATGTTCTCCGCGGCAAACGCCTGCAGCGCGGTGACCGCTTCGAGCTGGTCGTGTGCCGAGCCCAGCGTTTTGGCAAGCGCGGTCGCGCGCTTCTGGGTGCGGTGAATGGTTTCCAGTTGCATGTGGCGCAGCTCTTCGGCGCCGTGCAGCATGGCTTCGATCGGACCGACCAGTGCCTTCGCCGGCACCGCCGGTTTCTCGACCGCTTCAAAACCCTGCCAATTGCCGGTCAGCCAGTTGCCGAACGATTTCGGATCGGCCAGGTTGCGGGTCATCTGTTGAAAGTATTGCGGGAATTCCATGGAGTGCTCCTTCGCGTGAGCGCCATCCGACACCAGCGCCGGTGCCACCACGCCCGTTCACGCTACGCCCGCCGACGCCACTGGTGTTGACGGCAGTCAATCGGGACGCAAATTCCTCCCGATCGACGCAGGCATCGCCGGTGGCATACTCAGCGGCTGGCAATGGGGGAGTCGCCGTGGTGCAGATTCTGTTTACCAACGCGCGGGTGTTTGATGGCAACAGCGCGGAACGTCCCGAAAGCATGCAGGTGCTCGTCGAGGGCGAGCAGCTGCCGGACATTTCACTGCTGGCCGCTGACAGTGCGAACATGCGGGTGATCGTGCGCAACGGTGCAGTGCTGAAAAACCAACTGCACTGATCACCGCCGCACATGCGCGATGCGACCGAACAGTACGATATCGCCATCATCGGCGCCGGCATCGTCGGTGCCTCGATTGCGTTTCATGTTGCCGGGGAGGCAAAGGTGTTGCTGCTGGAGGGCGAATCGGCCGCCGGCTATCACACCACTGGCCGCTCGGCCGCCTTGTTCACCGAAACCTACGGCCCCGCCGCCGTGCGCGCGCTCACGCGCGCCAGCCGCGCATTTTTTCGAGAGCCCCCGACCGGGTTTGCGTCGGCTCCTCTGCTGACGCCGCGCGGGACGCTGATGGTGGGAGACGAAGCCCAGCGCGCGGATGCGCTCACGCTGCGCGACACGCTGGTCGCGGAAGGCAGCGATGCCGAGTTTCTCGACGGTGAGGTCGCGAGGGCGCGGGTGCCGGTGTTGCGGCCCGACGCTGCGGCGGTGGGCGTTTGGGATCCCGATGCCTTCGACATCGATGTGGACGGACTGCTGCAGGGATTCCTGCGTGGCGCCCGCGCGCGGGGTGCCGTGGTCGAGATGCAAACCCGCGTGACGTCGCTGCGGCGTGATGGTCCATGCTGGCAAATCGGCACGGCGGCCGGACACCGCTTCCGCGCGGGCACCGTCGTCAATGCCGCCGGTGCGTGGGTGGACGAGATCGCCACACTTGCCGGTATTCAGCCCATCGGCATCGAACCGCGGCGCCGCAGCGCGTTCCTGTTTTCAGGACCGGCAGGCATCGACTGTGGGCGGTGGCCGGCCGTGGTGGCGCTGGATGAGAGCTGGTACTTCAAGCCGGATGCCGGCCTGCTGCTGGGCTCGCCGGCCAATGCCGACCTGACCACGCCGCATGACGTCCTGCCGGAAGAACTCGATATCGCCACCGGCATTTACCGGATCGAACAGGCGACGACGCTGGAAATTCGCCGGCCGACCGCCACCTGGGCCGGCCTGCGCTGCTTCGTCGCTGATGGTGAACCGGTGCTCGGATTCGACGCGTCCGCGCCTACCTTTTTCTGGGCGGCAGCACTGGGCGGTTACGGCATCCAGAGTTCGCCGGCGATGGGGGAGCTGTGTGCGGCGCTGCTGCGCGGCGAGCCCATTCCCGACGACATGCTCACCCAACGACTCGACATCGACACATTGCGCGCGGGACGGACGATGGCCAATCGTTCAGAGAGTTAAAGTCCAGCACTGGCGCGGCGTTCCGGGCAAAAATGTCTGGAACGCCTCACCAGTGCTGGGCTTTTGCTTTTGGCGTCAGATCGCGGCGGCGCCGATAGCACGCCGGCCGGGGTCGAACGACGGCTAACTTCTCGTTCGTTTCAACTCGTGATTCGTGACAACCAACTACCGGCAACGGTGCAGCCCGCCGGATGCCGCGTCAATCGCGGAATCCAGCGGCTGGCGACATCCGCTACTGCAGTTTCGCGCCGATGGCGCGGTGCATCTTGGCCATCTCGGCATTCTGCTTTGCCGCCTTTTCGTAGTCTGCAATCAGCGCCTTGCAATGAGAGACCATCCCCGCCCCGGAGGACTTGCTCCATGGTGCGGTGGTATAGGCTTGCGCCATTTTGCGGTGGCGTTCGGCGGATGCCTTGTCGGTTTCTGCCTGCTTGTCGAACTCGGCGGCGACCGCATCGTGGTCGGCCCGCGTTTTTGCGCTGGCGATCTTGTCCGCGAGGCTTGTTGTTGCCGGCGTCTGCGCATATGCGCCCTGCGAAAGCGCGATGCCGACGATTGCCGCGCCGATCAGTTGCGTGAGGAAACTGCGTTTGTACGTTCTCATGATTTGCTCCTAGGAATTGCCTGCTTGATCAAAAGGGGGATGACGCCTGTTCGCGACTGTCCCCGCGTCGCTATCGCGCCCCTCCTCCGGGGCCGACAGGTCACTGCTTCCGCCCGCCCGGGCGGTATTGTTTGAATGCCGTTCTTCAATCTCATGTCGCAACTTCCGGAAATTCCTGCCGATGGCGTGGTGTTGCAGTCAGGTGGCACGATTGAGCCGGAGCGCATTGAACACCACCGACGCCGAGCTCAGGCTCATCGCCAGCGCCGCGATCATCGGCGACAGCAGCCAGCCGGTGAACGGATACAAAACACCCGCCGCCAGCGGCACCCCCAGCGCGTTGTAAACGAGCGCAAAGCCGAGGTTCTGCCACATGTTGTGGATGGTGGCGGTGGAAATGGCCCTTGCCCGGGCGATACCGCGCAGGTCGCCTTTCACCAGCGTCACTTGCGCACTGTTCATGGCGACATCGGTGCCGGTCCCCATGGCCACGCCGATGTCGGCCTGGGCCAGCGCCGGTGCATCGTTAATACCGTCGCCGGCCATGGCCACCACACGGCCTTGCGCTTGCAGTTCTTTCACCAGTGCCAGCTTGTCCTGCGGCTTGACCTCACCGTGTACCTCCGCAATGCCCAGGCGCTTGCCGACGGCGTTGGCGGTAACGATGCCGTCGCCGGTGGCCATCACCACGCGCAAGCCGGCGTCAGCCAGCTGCCGCAAGGCTTCGGGCGTGCTGGCCTTGACGGGATCGGAAACCGCCAGCAAGCCGGCCGGCTTGCCGTCGGCGGCGAGAAACATGACGCTGGCACCGTGCGCGCGCAATCGATCCGCCTCGTCGACCAGTGCAGCAACTTTGACGCCGCCCTCGGCCATCAGTACCGTGTTGCCCAGCAACAACCGCTTGCCATCGACGCTGCCCTGTACGCCGATGCCGGTCGCTGATTCGAAGTCCGTCACCGTGGAAAACTTTAGCTTTTGCGTCGTCGCGGCGCTGACGATGGCCTGCGCCAGCGGGTGCTCGCTGCCTTGGTCGAGGCTGGCCGCCAAGCGCAACACCTCGGTATCCGTAAACCCCGTTGCGGCCACGGCGCGCTCGAACACCGGGCGTCCTTCCGTCAATGTGCCGGTCTTGTCGACGATGATGGTATCGACGCGGCGAAAGTTCTCGATGGCTGCCGCATCGCGAAACAGAATGCCGGAGGTGGCTGCCTTGCCGCTGGCCACCATGATCGACATCGGCGTGGCAAGACCCAGCGCGCAGGGACAGGCAATGATGAGAACCGCGACCGCATTGATCAATCCGAATACCCAGCTCGGTTCCGGGCCGAATACACCCCAGGCAAAGAAAGTGGCCACGGCAATCAGCACGACGGCGACGACAAAGTAGCCGGCAACCACATCAGCCACGCGCTGCAGCGGCGCTTTCGAGCGCTGCGCCTGCGCTACCATTTGCACGATCTGCGCAAGCACGGTTTCCGATCCGACTTTCTCGGCGCGCATCACCAGGCTGCCGCTGGTATTGAGCGTGGCACCGATCAATCGGTCGCCGGGCAGTTTCGACACAGGCAGCGGTTCACCAGTCAACATCGCTTCATCCACGGCGCTCTTGCCTTCGGTCACCATGCCGTCTACCGGCACTTTCTCGCCAGGCCGCACGCGCAGCAGGTCGCCGACGTGGATATTGGCCAGCGGGATTTCCGCCTCGCTGCCATCGGCCTGAATGCGCCGCGCGGTCTTCGGTGCCAGGCGCAACAGCGACTTGATGGCCGCGGAGGTTTGCGAACGCGCCTTCAGTTCCAGAATCTGACCCAGCAGCGTCAGCGAAATAATCACCGCCGCCGCCTCGAAATAGACCTGTACCCGCCCCATGGCAACGAAGTTGTCGGGGAATACACGGGGGGCCAGCGTGGCGACGATGCTGTAGAGAAAGGCTGCACCCGTGCCGAGGCCGATGAGGGTCCACATATTCGGGCTGCGGGCGAGGAACGACTGCGCGCAACGCACGAAGAACGGCCAGCCCGCCCATAGTACCACCGGGATGGCGAGCACCAGTTCGATCCAACTTTGGGTGCCGCCCTCAAACCATTCGAGCTGGTGCCCGGCCATGGCAAGCGCGGTGACGACCACGGTCAACGGCAGCGTCCACCAGAAGCGGCGCCGGAAGTCTGCCAGTTCCGGGTTCTCGTCATCGTCCAGTGTCGGCATCACCGGCTCCAGCGTCATGCCGCAGATCGGGCAATTGCCCGGTGCGAACAGGCGGATCTGCGGATGCATGGGGCAGGTATAGACGGCCCCGCTCACAACGGTAGCCGGCGGGACGGTTGACGCGGATGCCGTACCCGCGACGCGCCCCGCAACGGCTTCCGTTTGCTGGTGCTGGTCGAACGCGTGATGGTGGTTATGTTGGTGTTGGTTCATGGTGGCAACCTCTCCAGTTGGCGTTTCAGCGCAGGCATGGCCGCCTCGGCGGCGGCTTCGCCCGCAGCGATGAAGCGGATGCGTTCTGCGCGTGAAAAACCGGCGTAGAGACCAAGACGCGGCGAAATCACCGCATCGGCACCGGGCAATTCGCGCAGGTTGATCGCATGACGGAAGTAGTCGGAGATGATCAGGTCCGGGTAGTCGCGCATCACCTCCTGCATTTCCGAGGGGTGGCACATGACATCGACGGCAATGATGAATCGTGCGCCCGCCGCGCGTGCAAGACTGACCGGGACCGGCGCGGTGACATCGCCGTCGAAATATTCCCGGCCGGCGATGCCGACGCGTTTGAACGTACCCGGCACGGCGGTGGAGGCGCGCACCGCTGTCACGGCATCGCCGATCGAAAAGGCAACCGGCTCGCCGCTGCCCGCGTCGGTGGCAACGGCAATCGTCGGTATCGCCAGCGATTGCAGCGGCCGGTCGCCGAGGCGGTTCCGCAGGAAGCGCTCCAGTTGGTCACCCTTGAGCCAGGGACGCCGCACCAGGGTCAAGTCGCGCCATGAGCCCTGCAGGTCGGCGTCCACGACCATTCGCTCAAGTTCGCGCGCATCTGGGTGCGCGCCGTACAACGTGCCGATCAACGCGCCCATGCTGGACCCGACGATGATGTCGGGCCGGATGTGGTGCCGCTCCAGTACCTTGAGCACGCCGACATGGGCGAAACCGCGCGGGCCGCCGCCACCGAGTACCAGCGCGATGCGCGCGGGCCTAGTGGCGGCGGTTGCCGGGGGCGCACTACCCGTGTAGACGTGAACCCCTGACGTATCCGCAAGCAGCAGCCACGCGCCCAACGCAAGCGACGTGGCCAACGCACCCGCCTTTGCGATCGGGAGAAACCACTTCGTCAGGATTGCACCAGCCATGCAACGTGCTCCGGATCAGGCAACCTACTTGTGCGCGTCGCCGCCGTGCTGATCATGTGCCGCGCCGTGACCGTGGCCGCCGTGCATGAAAAGATGCATGATCGGACAGGCCAGCAGCAATGCGTACGGCAATACGCCCAGTGCATGGCCCCAGTGTTCGCGCAGCAGAAAAAAAGCGGCGATGAATGCGAGCATGATGAGTGCCCCTTTCCAGGCCAGCGCGGATTTCGCGGGAGCGGGAGCGGAAGTGGGAGCGGAAGTGGATGCCGGTTCATGTTGGTGAATGTTCATGAAAGTCTCCTTGAATTGACTACACTTCAACAGGGCAAACTCTAGTACTGCTGCGGTGTTCCAGCCACATTTGGCTGGGAAGCCCCGCCAATGCTGGGGTTTTGGCTTTGGCAGGGGTGGACGGACGCGGTCAGAAAGTCAGCCAGATCCTTGGAGGTTGCTTCCAGTGCCTGCTGCAAACGCAGCGCGTTGTGTTCGACGCGCGGCGCCTCAATCTCCGCGCTCTGGCCAGAAATGGTGGCGACCCGGCGACGCGCCTTCGGACACAGCACATCCACCGCCACCGCCGCAAACTTGAGTGCCGGTACGTCGTCGCCCGCCTGCCCGAGATAGGAGCCGATGTAGCGCCCGACGGCGCTGCCGGCCTTGTCGCCAAGGCTCTTCTCGGCCGCCTTCAACTCGGTGATGCGCACGCGCAGAATGAAGTCCGGCTGGACCGCACCCGGCATGGTCCAGAACACCGGATCGTTATCGAGCAGCAACAAGCACGGGTGCAGCGGTTCCTGCGCCTGCATCGCTTGCGCGGCAGAAGGCAACTGGAAGGCACGCGCCTGGTCGGTGAGCGACTGCCGGACGTTGACCGCGTCGTCCATTACCAGCATCGATCTGCTGCCTGCCGCGCAGCGATTCTCGGCTGCGGGTGCCACCGGCACCGCAGGCGGACTCCCGGCCGCATGGCCGAGCGGCGCAAAGAATGCGAGGGCCGTGGCGAGCAGCGCGGTGTTGACGGTTCGAGCGTTCAGGCGGTTCATGATGGATCTCTGGTTCTGAGGTGGATGGGAGTCGCCACGCCGCGTGTGCTGGCGTTGCGGCAGAAATGCGCTATTCCAGGTTGCGACGCAAGCGCCACTCCTTGGTCAATGCGTAAATCGCGGGGATGACGGCCAGCGTCAGCACGGTGGAGGAAACCATGCCGCCCACCATCGGCGCGGCGATGCGGCTCATCACTTCGGCACCAGTGCCGGTGCCCCACATGATCGGCAACAGGCCGGCCATGATGGCCACCACGGTCATCATCTTTGGGCGCACCCGTTCGACTGCGCCCTCCATCACGGCTGCATACAGATCGGCCGGCGTCGGCGCGCGCCCGGCAGCACGGCAGCCCGCCTTCACGGCCTCCCATGCGTGATCCAGGTAGATCAGCATCACCACGCCTGTTTCGGCTGCCACGCCTGCCAGCGCGATGAAGCCGACGGCCACGGCCACCGACACGTTGTAGTTCAGCAGCCACATCAGCCACACGCCACCCACCAGCGCAAACGGCACCGACAGCATCACGATCAGCGTTTCGGTCAGGCGTTTGAAATTGAGATAAAGCAGCAGGAAGATGGTGAGCAGGGTCACCGGAATGACAATCTTCATCTTTTCCGCCGCGCGTTCCATGTACTCGAACTGGCCGCTCCAGGTGGCGTAGTAACCCGGCGGAAATTTCACTTGCGTATTCACCGCCTTGCGCGCATCGGCCACATAGCCGCCGATATCGCGATCGCGGATATCGACAAAGATGTAGGCCGACAACAATGCATTCTCGGTACGGATGCCCGGCGTACCCTTGGCCACGACCACCTTGGCCAGCTGCCCCAGCGGGATCATGGCGCCTTCCATGGTCGGCACCAGTACCTCGCGGGCGATCTGCTCGGGATCGGCGCGCAGTTCACGCGGATAGCGCACGGTCACGCCAAAGCGCTCGCGGCCCTCGACCGTGGTGGTCACCATCTCGCCGCCGAGCGCGGTGCCGACAACATCCAGCAGGTCGCCGACCGCCAGCCCGTAACGCGCCAGTTGCTCGCGGTCCGGCTCGACGTTGAGATAAAACCCGCCGGTAATGCGTTCGGCAAACGCGGAGGTGGTGCCCGGCACCTGCTTCACGACCGCCTCAATCTGCTTGGCCAGCTTCTCCATTTCGTCGAGATCCTTGCCGAACACCTTGATGCCGATTGGTGTGCGGATACCGGTGGCGAGCATGTCCAGCCGCGCCTTGATGGGCATGGTCCAGGCATTGGAGATGCCGGGAAACTGCAGCGCCTTGTCCATCTCGGCGATTAGCTTGTCCGTGGTCATTCCGGGCCGCCATTCGGATTCCGGTTTGAGATTGATCACGGTCTCAAACATTTCGGTCGGCGCGGGGTCGGTGGCGGTATTGGCGCGGCCGGCCTTGCCCCACACGGATCGCACTTCCGGAAAACTCTTGATGATCTTGTCCTGCACCTGCAGGACCTCGGCCGCCTTGGTGATCGACATGCCGGGCAGGCTGCTGGGCATGTAGAGCAAGGTGCCTTCGTTCAAGGTCGGCATGAATTCACTGCCGAGCTTCGACGCCGGATAGATTGATACCGACAGCGCAACGACCGCCGCGATGATGGTGACGAACTTGCAGCGCATCACCCAGGCAATGATGGGGCGGTAAATCCAGATGAGGAAACGGTTCACCGGGTTCTTCGCTTCCGGCATCACTTCGCCGCGAATGAACAGCATCATCAACACCGGCACCAGCGTCAGTGACAGCAGCGCCGCACCAGCCATGGAAAACGTCTTGGTGAAGGCCAGCGGCGAGAACATGCGGCCCTCCTGCGATTCCAGCGTGAACACCGGCAGGAACGATACCGTGATGATCAGCAGCGAAAAAAACAGCGCCGGGCCTACTTCTTTGCAGGCGGCGATCATGGCCTCGGTGCGCGACTCCCCTTCCTTCAGGCGTTCGAGATGCTTGTGCGCGTTCTCGATCATGACGATGGCCGCATCGACCATGGCACCGATGGCAATGGCGATACCGCCCAGACTCATCAGATTTGAATTCAAGCCGAGCATTCGCATGGCGATGAAAGCGATCAGCACGCCCACCGGCAGCATCAGGATCGCCACCAGCGCGCTGCGCACGTGCAGCAGGAACACGATACAGACGGCGGCGACGATGATGCTTTCTTCCAGCAACGTGCGCTTGAGGGTTTCGATGGCGCGGTGAATCAGGTCCGACCGGTCGTAAACCGCTTCGATGCTGACGCCGGCCGGCAGGCCGGTACCGAGCTCGGCAATCTTGGCCTTCAGGTTGTGGATGACTTCCAAGGCGTTCTGTCCGTAGCGGGCCATGGCGATGCCGGAAACCACTTCGCCCTCGCCGTTCAGCTCGGTCAGGCCACGTCGCTCATCCGGGGCCAGTTCCACGCGGGCGATGTCGCGGATCAGCACCGGCGTGCCTTTCATGCTTTTCACCACCAGTTTTTCAATATCGCCGGCGCCGCGCAGGTAACCCTTGCCGCGCACCATGTACTCGGTCTCGGCCATCTCCACCACGCGCCCGCCGACATCGCGATTCGAATCGCGAATCACCTTGGTGACGGCACTGAGCGGAATGTTGTAGGCGCGCAGCTTCACCGGGTCGACCGTGACCTGGTAGGTCTGCACGGAGCCGCCAATCGAGGCGACCTCCGAGACGCCGTGCACCTTGGTCAGCTGGTAGCGCAGGAACCAGTCCTGCAGGGTGCGCAGTTCGGCCAGCGTCCGGTCCTTGGCCAGCACCACGTACTGATACACCCAGCCCACTCCGGTGGCATCGGGGCCGAGGGTCGGCGTCACGCCTTTGGGCATGCGGGCGGACGCGAAGTTGAGGTATTCCAGCACCCGCGAACGCGCCCAGTAGATGTCGGTGCCGTCTTCGAAAATGATGTACACGAACGACGCCCCGAAGAACGAGAAGCCGCGTACCACTTTCGATTTCGGCACCGACAGCATGGCCGTGGTCAGCGGATAGGTCACCTGATCTTCGACCACCTGCGGCGCCTGGCCCGGATACTCGGTGTAAACGATGACCTGCACGTCCGAAAGGTCCGGCAGCGCATCGATCGGCGTCACCATCACCGCGTATACGCCACTCACTGTCACGAACAGGGTGGCAAGCAGGACGAGGAAGCGGTTACGCGCCGACCAATCAATGATTTTTGCAAGCATGCTGATCCCCTAGTGGCCGGCGTGCGACGCGGCGGCACCGGTCGTCGCCGGCTTGATGTCGGTGATGACCCACTCGCCCGGCTGGCGCTCGACAAATTCGAAGGCGATCGTGGTGCCCGGCTTGAGATCCTTTGCCAATGCCGAATTGGCCAGCTTGAATTGCATGGTCATGGCCGGCCACTTCAGGCTGTCGATGGCACCGTGCCGGATCTGCGCGGAGCCGGCCCTGGCATCGACACTTTCCATCACGCCCTCGGCACGATGGCTGGCTTTGCCGGCCACCGGCTTGGCGGCGTTGCCGTCACCCGCTGCCGACGCACCGAAGCCCTTCACAGCGGCGGTCAGGTTGCTTTCGGCGTCGATCAGGAAGTTGGCGGACGTCACAACCAGTTCGCCTTGCTTGATGCCTTCGAGCACTTCAACGTAGTCCTCGCTGCGCGCGCCCAGCTTGACCTCGCGCGGTTCAAAGCGCCCTGCATTTGCCTGTACCAGCACCATCCGGCGCGTGCCGCTGTCGATCACCGCCGACGTCGGGATGGTGATCGCTTCGGCGCGCGCGGCCACGGCCATTTCCACTTGCGCAAACATGCCGGGCTTGAGCAACTGGCTGGGATTGGCGAGTTCCGCGCGCACTTGCACGGTACGCGTTTCGGCTTTCAGTGTCGGATAGATGTAGGAGACCACGCCTTCGAACAGTTTGTCCGGAAACGCATTGACGGTGACCTTGACCTTGGCACCTAGCTTGACGGCACTGATGTCCTGCTCGAACACATCGGCAATGACCCACAGGGCTGACAGGTCCGCCACCTGGTAGAGCACCTCGCCCGGCATGAAACGCATGCCTTGCATGGCTTTCTTTTCGGTGACGATGCCGCTTACCGGCGAGCGGAACGTCAGCGTGCGCCTGGTCTCGCCGGTTGCCGCAAGGTGCTTGATCTGCTCTTCGGAGATATCCCAGTTCTTGAGGCGCGCGAGACTGGAGTCGGCGAGTTGCTTCATGCCGCCCTGCGCCTCGCTGCCGCTGGCCTTCAGCGACTGCACGCCCTGCGCGGCGATCGCGTATTCACGCTGCGCGGACACCAGGTCCGGACTGTAGACCTCGAACAGCGGCTGTCCCCGGCTCACCGGCTGCCCGGTGACATTGACGTGCAGCTGGTCGACATAACCTTCAAATTTTGGCGATATCGTGTACGTGCGGCGCTCGTCGGGTTCGATGCGGCCGGCGGCGCGCACGACCCTGGACAGCGGTCGCAGGCTCGCGGCCTCGGTCTTCACGCCCAGCTTCTGGATCTTGTCGGTGCTGATCCGGATCTGGCCGGCTGCGGCCGAGGCAACCTCGTCTTCCCCCGCGAACACGGCGATGTAGTCCATCCCCATCGGATCTTTCTTGGGGGTCGGCGACGTATCCGGCAGACCCATCGGATTGCGGTAATAGAGCGGCTTGCGTTCTTGCTTGGCACTCTCTTTCGCCACGGCCTGTGTCGCCGCTGCGGCCGAATCGGTCGCGGAGGCATGCGTGCCGCGGTTACCCACCCAATAGCCTGCTGCAGCCGCCACGCCCACCGCCAACACACCGATGGCAACACCTGCACCTGTTTTCATCATTCATCTCCCAGAAGTCGTTCAATATCGGCGAAGCGGGCCTGCGCTTCGGCCTGTGCCTTTATCAGGTTTTGACGGGCCTGGCGGATCTGCCGCTGGGCGTCGAGCAGCGTGGCGAAATCCACCTTGCCGTTCTCATAGCCGGGTAGCGCGGCATGGAATGTCAGCTCGGCCTGCGGCAGCAGGCTGGTCGTGGTCAGCGATTCCATGCGGCGCGCCGCGTCGAGCGCCGACAGGTGTTCAGCCAGCTCGCCCAGTACCTGGTTGGCGGTGGCTTCCTTGCGCGCGCGCGCGGCGGAGAGCATGGCCTGGGCTTCGCGTTCCTGCGAGCGACGCGAAGACTGTTGCAGCGGAATGTTGATTTCAAGCATCAGGTCCCACTGCTTGATGGAATTGCGCATCTGGTTCGGTGTGACGCCGATCGAGAAATCCGGGTAGCGGTTCTTCTCGGTGAGCTCACGCGTCATTTCCGCCGCTTTGACGCGCGCCTCGTCAGCGAACAGTTGCGGATTGCGCGCGCGAATCCGATCCTCCAATGCCGCCATCTGCAGCGCGGCTGGCGCCGGCAGCGGGCGCAGGCGCTCCGGCTCTGCCAAGGGCGCCAGCGCCGGGCGCGTCAGGAAAGCATTCAGCCTCACCTGCAACTGGCGCTTTTCATTCTCCAGACCGAGCAATTCATTCTGCATCGCAGTCTGTTCCAGCTGCGCGCGGATCACGTCCTGCTGGGGCGCCAGCCCGCCGGCATAGCGCACCTGCGCAACGGTTTCCAGCCGCCGCATGAGTTCCAGGATTTCGCGCGTCAGGCGTTCACTGCGATGCACGAAGTAGAGTTGCGCAAACGCCAATTTGATCTTGCCGGACAGTTCCGCCCATGCGCCGGCTTCGCGGCCTTTGGCCACTTCCGCTTCCTGGGCCGCGATGTCACGCTTGAGGTCGCGCTTGCCGAACCAGGGGATTTCCTGCATCAGCGTGTACTTGGTGCTCTCGACACGCCCCGGCAGGATGGTCGGGTTCTGTTCACCGGACTTGGTGATGTCCATCAGTTCGGTGCGCAGTTTCGGGTCCGGCAAGGCGCCGGCCGGCTGGATGCGCTCGTTCGCGGCCTCGGCTTCGAAACGCATGCTGGCGAGCTCGGGATTTCGCGATTTGGCGAACGTGAGCAGGCTATCCACTGTTTTGCCTGGGATCGGCTCGTCGACCGTCGCCGCCATCGCCACACCGGTGGCAGCCAGCCACGCCATCACACCCGCTTTTGCCAGATTGCTCATGCGCTTTCCCTTCTTTCGGTCAAGGTTTCCGGTTTAGGTTTTTCGATCACTGCCATCAGTGCCTGGCATAAACCTGTGCGCCGCCATCCGCCCGGACCAGCACGGTTTCATAGGGAACAGGATTTGCGCTCTCCATGCCGGGCGAGCCAGGTGGCATGGATGCGACGGCCAGTCCCACGGCCTTGGGCCTGCCGTTGAGCAGCCGCTTGATGTCAGCCGCCGGCACGTGCCCTTCGATCGCATAACCGCCGACGATCGCGGTGTGGCACGAGCCGTAACGATCGGGAATGCCCAGCTTGCGGCGCGTGGCGGAAGGGTCTATCACGTTGTTGACACTCACTTGAAAACCCGCCTGGCGAAGATGTTCCACCCACTTGCCGCAGCAACCGCAGGTGGGGCTCTTGAAGACTTCAATGGTGTTGGGTTGCGCTTTGGATTGCGCTTCGGGTTGTGCGACGGCGATGGCACTGAATGCGGCGAAGCCAGCGCTTGCCAGCAGGGTGAGGAGTTTCATGGTGTGCTCCAGGCAGGAGGATGATTGGCGGGGCAGACGCCTGGGAGATGCACACTGATCGGATCAGCGCGTAGCGCGCACGGATGGGCCCTGGTCAGGGTGAGCCAACGGATACGGGCAGAAACAGAAACATGATGCATTGCAACCTCCAGACGAAAACAGCGGGGCCTCGCTCCAGGGGAGCCAGGCAGTCAGGGGTGCAACGGATCAGATGCGGAAACTACAGTGCCGGACGGCGAGAGGCGGGTCGGTCGCGCGCTTGAGCGACGGCATGGCGTGGACGGCCGGGGAATCAAACAGCGACTGCGGCGGCGAGGCCACCACAAAGGCAGGCGCCAGCGCCACAAACGCCATCGGGGCATCAAAGCCGCCTAGCGTTTGCTGCCCATCCTGGCAGTGCTTTTCGCAAAGTGCAGGTTGAGCGGGGTCGACCGGGGCGGCATCGGCCCGCACACTCACACCTGGTTCCGCGAGCATGAGCGGACAGGCGTAGGCAGCGACCGCAAGCTGCGCGAACACCACGGCAACAATGCCGAGAATGCCAATAAGTTTGCGTTGAAGTCGAGTGTTCACGCAGTCATGATACCGGGATCGGATTGCGGCTGTTTGATTCTGGTCAAAGTCGCGCGTGATGGTCCACCAAGCGGAACTCCAGCATTGGCGTGCCTTCCAGGCCACAATCCTGGATTGCACTTCAAGAGCGGACGGTAGGTTGACGGTTGAACATGACCTCGTGAGGTGTCCGATACCCGAGTGATTTGCGGGGGCGATGATTAAGTTTATCCTGCGCTTTGAGCAACTGCGCTTGCGTCAATCGGGC
>JBGATH010000018.1:0-80080 GCA_044229235.1 Usitatibacteraceae bacterium | reverse complement strand
GTGCATTGTACGATGCCCGCTTTGTCGGCGCGATATTGCACCTGGCCCGCCTTGGCGTTCTTGACACCCTGCTCTACGTTCGGGGTCACGGTTCCGACTTTCGGGTTCGGCATCAGGCCGCGCGGGCCCAGCACCTGGCCGAGTGCGCCAACCACATTCATTGCGTCCTGCGTGGCAATGACCACGTCGAAATCCATGAAGCCACCCTTGATCTTTTCGGCGAGGTCTTCGAAGCCGACAATGTCGGCACCGGCAGCCTTGGCCTTTTCGGCATTCGCCCCTTGCGCGAATACAGCGACGCGCACGCTTTTGCCCGTGCCACGCGGCAGGACAACCGAGCCACGAACAGCCTGGTCAGATTTCTTGGCATCGATACCCAGATTGATGGCAACGTCGACCGACTCGTCAAACTTGGCAGTGGCGGTCTTTTTGACCAGTTCCAACGCTTCAGTGACAGCGTAGTTCTTGTTGCGATCGACGATTCCGGCGAGCGCCTTTTGACGTTTGGTTTCGGTAGCCATTAGCGCACTCCTTCCACATCAATACCCATCGAACGCGCGCTGCCTGCGATCGTACGCACCGCAGCATCAAGATCGGCGGCGGTGAGGTCTGGCATCTTGGTTTTCGGCGTTTCGCTTCCGCCTGGGCGCAGGTCAATTTGCCGACCTTGTCGATGTGCGGCACTTTGCTGCCGCCTTTGGCTTATGGCGAAGCGCGCACGGTCAAGATCGACGCCAGCGGCATCTTCGCCAGTGAAGGTAAGGTTGTCCGCAAAGGCAGTATTGACCACCGGAATCGGCAGGCCGGTTTTAACTGCGTCTGGGCGTTGAACGCCTTGCAGAATTCCATGATGTTCAAACCACGCTGACCCAGCGCGGGTCCGATCGGCGGCGACAGATTCGCCTTTCCGGCCGGCACTTGCAGCTTGATGTAACCGACTACTTTCTTTGCCGTGAGTTTCTCCTTGGGTATTAGCGAGCATCGGCTTTACGATGCTCTCCCCGCTGTTTTGCCACCCGGTAGTGCACTGCAACGACGGTGGGAGAGCTACCTCGTCGTCCGACAACAAACTACTGCTTCTCGACTTGCCCGAAATCCAGTTCTACCGGCGTCGGACGACCAAAGATCAGAACAGAAACACGAATCTTTGACTTGTCATAATTCACGTCCTCCACCGTGCCATTGAAATCGGTGAACGGGCCATCCTTGACGCGCACGTTTTCACCCACCTCAAACAACACCTTCGGTTTCGGCTTCTCAACACCCTCCTTAACCTGATTGAGGATGTTGTCCACTTCCTTTTGCGAGATCGGCGTCGGCTTGTTCGCAGTTCCGCCGATAAAGCCGGTCACCTTGGGGGTGCTCTTCACCAGATGCCACGTCTCGTCCGTCATCTCCATTTGAACAAGGATGTAGCCCGGAAAGAACCGCCGTTCGGAGAGCGACTTCGCGCCACTCTTCATTTCGACAACTTCTTCGGTGGGAACCAGCACTTCACCGAACTTGTCCGCCATCCCTGAACGCCTGATGCGTTCGATCAATGCAGCCTGGATGCTCTTCTCCTGGCCGGAGTAAGCGTGCACAACGTACCAACGCATCGTCATTTACGCCCCATGCCCGAGAAATTTGGTCAGGACCATTGTCAGGCCCCAATCCACCACCCAAAGAAACATCGCCATCACGAATACGAACGCGAATATGACGCCGGTCGATTGCATGGTCTCCTTGCGGCTGGGCCAGACAACCTTCTTTGTTTCTTCAATCGACTCTTTCGCGTACTGCACAAACTCGCGACCCGGCTCGGTAAACCAACCTACAACGCCAGCGAGGATGAAGCCCGCAAACAACGCGCCGACGCGAGCGATCATCGGCTTGTCCGACAGCCAATAGAACGCAGCGAGCCCGGCGATGGCGAGCAATGCAGCGACGGTAATCTGAATTTTGTCTTTCATCCAACATGCCTTGGGGCAACAGTCGACAACGCAACCGATGCACCGGGTTCTTACTGCAGTGTTTGGCAGGCCAGGAGGGCCTCGAACCCCCAACCTACGGTTTTGGAGACCGTCACTCTGCCAATTGAGCTACTGGCCTAATTCCCTACTTGATGATTTTTGACACCACGCCGGCGCCGACGGTACGGCCGCCCTCGCGGATCGCAAAGCGCAGCCCGTCTTCCATCGCGATCGGCGCAATCAGCTGCACGTTGATCTTGACGTTGTCGCCAGGCATCATCTCCGTGCCGGCCGGCAACTGCAACGCGCCAGTCACGTCGGTGGTGCGGAAGTAAAACTGCGGACGATAGCCATTGAAGAACGGTGTGTGACGACCACCTTCTTCTTTGCTCAGCACATAGATCTCGGCTTCAAAGTCGGTATGCGGGGTGATCGATCCGGGCTTGGCCAGCACCTGGCCGCGCTCGACTTCTTCACGCTTGGTGCCGCGCAGCAGGATGCCGACGTTGTCGCCCGCCTGGCCCTGGTCGAGCAACTTGCGGAACATTTCCACGCCGGTACAGATGGTCTTGAGGGTCGGCTTCAGACCAACGATCTCGATTTCCTCGCCGACCTTGATGATGCCGCGCTCCACGCGCCCGGTCACCACGGTGCCGCGGCCGGAAATGGAGAATACATCTTCGACCGGCATCAGGAAGGCGCCGTCCAGCGCGCGCTTCGGTTCCGGGATGTAGCTGTCCAGGGCGTCGGCCAGCTTCATGATGGCGCCTTCGCCCATCTCGCCGGCGTCGCCTTCCATGGCCTTCAGGGCGCTGCCCTTGATGATCGGGATGTCGTCGCCGGGGAATTCGTACTTGGAGAGCAGTTCGCGCACTTCCATTTCGACCAGTTCCAGCAGTTCGGCGTCGTCAACCATGTCGCACTTGTTCAGGAACACGACGATGTAGGGCACGCCCACCTGGCGGGCCAGCAGGATGTGTTCGCGTGTCTGCGGCATCGGGCCGTCCGCGGCCGAGCACACCAGGATCGCGCCGTCCATCTGCGCGGCGCCGGTGATCATGTTCTTCACGTAGTCGGCGTGGCCGGGACAGTCAACGTGGGCATAGTGGCGCTTGGAGGTCTCGTATTCCACATGGGCCGTGTTGATGGTGATGCCGCGCGCCTTTTCTTCCGGCGCCGCGTCAATCTGGTCGTAGGCCTTCGCCTCACCACCAAACTTCTTCGCCAATACCATCGTCATCGCCGCCGTCAGCGTCGTCTTGCCGTGGTCCACGTGCCCAATCGTCCCCACGTTCACGTGCGGCTTGGTACGCTCAAACTTGCCTTTTGCCATTTCCGTTCCTCGTTAATTTCTCTGGGTTAACTTTGGGATGCTGCCGTCGACCTGATACAGAATCTGGTGCTCTTGACGCGGATTGAACGCGTGGCCTCTCCCTTACCAAGGGAGTGCTCTACCACTGAGCTACAAGAGCTTTGATCCTTGCCGGCTTTGCCGCCCATTTTCAGGGCCTCACATCATCGGCAAGCTCAACTACTTCAAACCTTTATGGAGCGGGTGAACGGGATCGAACCGTCGTCGTAAGCTTGGAAGGCTTCTGCTCTACCATTGAGCTACACCCGCATCGCAATGACTTCACCTGCTCCGTGTAACAGTGGTGGAGAGGGCTGGATTCGAACCAGCGTACTCGTAAGAGGGCAGATTTACAGTCTGCTGCCATTAACCACTCGGCCACCTCTCCACGGAACCCGGCATTATCCAGATTTTTCGTGAAAACGTCAAACCGGACTGCCAACTTAGCCGAGTTCAGTCAACGCCCGGCTGCCGACTGGTTCGCTGCCGCGCGCCTGGTCGACGACAACCTCGCGAAAATTCCTGGTCTAGAATTCCGCATCCCCTATTCGCCCTGACGGCCCAGAATGCATCCACAATATCGCTCATCCGGCTCCGGACCCGGCGCCCGTCGATTCTGCCACCTGGTAGCTTGCATATTCGTGACTGGGGTATTAAAAACGGCCCAAGCACAGGTAGTGAGCACTAACATCAAGCCGTCTGCTGCCGCAAATTCCGCTGCAAACGCAACTTCGTCAAGCCTGTTTGTCGACGATAGACCCTTCGCACTATTTGAAGGACTGGTCAGGGAACTGCGAAACGGAGGCTTTGTTCTCTACGTACAACATGGCCCCACGCTTCCCGGGACCATAGACAAAAAGGGGAACGACGCGTGGTGGCAAGATTGCGATCGTTCGAGAAAACTGGCCGCTGAGGCGCTGCCGCGTTCGCAGGCGATCGGCCGTGCACTTGCCAGCCAGCGCATACCCATCACAGAGGTACTGACCAGCGAGTTTTGCCGTAGCTATGAATCCGGCGTGCAACTCGGTCTCATCGCACCGGTTCGCACCGCATTGCTGAATGACCCAAGCGCACGTCGCGGCACCGGCCAGGCGACAAAGACCGCAGCGGACATTCGGGAGTTGTTGTCACGCCCCACAATCGGCAAGTCGAATCGCCTGCTGGTTGGACACCCTTTGGCGCCGGAGGCGGCTGGGCACCCGATTCTGGCCCAATTATCCGAATCCCAGACTGCCATCTTCAAGATAGAGGGTTCAGGCCAGTTTCATCATGTCGCGACCCTATCGCCGGGTCAATGGCAATGGATCGGCAAGCAGGTCGTTGCGGATGCGTCCGCGCCACCGTTGACGGCGCCGCCCGCGCCCGCGCCGCCGTTGATCGATCCGGCGAAAGCGCTCAAGGGCGCGAGCCTGCTGCGGGCGCTGCGCAAAGGCGGATACAACTTGTACATGCGACATGCCCAGGCCAACGTCGGGCAGGACATGAACCTTCAGCAAGTACCGCTTTGGTGGGACAACTGTTCAATCCAGCGCAATGTCTCGGATCCGGGCCGTGAACAGGCGCGCAAAGTCGGTGCCGCCTTGCGAGACCTTGCGATTCCCGTGAGCCAGATCATCGCGGCGCAATTCTGTCGAACCCGGGATACGGCGCATCTGATGGGGCTGGGACCCATCGAGGTCTCTGCGGACCTGAACCACCAGATTGGGCAGCGACCGGGGCTTGATTTCAACGGCGCCCGCTTCAAGCTATTGGCCGCCCGACCTGCCAACGGCTCAAATACCCTGCTGGTTTCACACACCCACGGCAGCCCGCGCATGGAGGAGCGCATCATGGGAGGAATCCAGGAAGCGGAGATCGTGGTTTATCAACCTGATGGCAACGGGGGGGCCGAGCCTGTGGCACGCATCCCGTTGACCGAATGGGACAATCTGCGCTCACTTCCAGCACCGAGCGCCCTGATACCGGGCGGGCCATAGCGGCCGACTCAGCTGGTATGGATGCTGTCCTTAGCCAGCCTCACAACCTTCACCATCTTGTCCTGTACCTGCACAATTTCGATGGCGTAGCCGGAGATTCTTACGGAGACTCCTGGCTCAGGGATGTCTTCCAGCTGCTCCAGCAACAGGCCGTTGATGGTCTTGGGCCCCTCAAGCGGAAACTTGTAACCGAGTTTGCGATTGAGCACGCGCAGCGGACATGAGCCTTCGACGATGATGCTCCCGTCATCCTGCTTCCGGTATAGCCCGGTATTCATCGGCGACTGGCTGGTAAATTCGCCGACAATTTCCTCAAGGATGTCCTGCAGCGTCACCAAACCCTGAATTTCGCCATACTCGTCAACCACCAGCGCCATTCGCCGTTGATTTTCCTGGAACTGCGTGAGCTGCGCCAGCAGCCCGGTGCCCTCGGGAATGAAGTAAGGTTCGCGCATGATTTCCCGCAGGGACTCCTTTTCCAGCGGGTCCTTGCGCGACGCATTGAGCACCTTCCGCACATGCACAATGCCGATCACGTTCGAAAGGTCGCCATCGTAAACAACCAACCGTGTGTGGTGCGCAGTCGCAAGCGCATTGCGTATGTCGTCGATCCGATCACCAATGTCGACGCCTTCAATCAGTGCGCGCGGCGTCATGGTGTCGTCGACCGTCATGTTCTCCAGGTCGAAGAGGTTCACCATGATGTTGTGGTGCTTTGGTGGAATGAACTGCCCGCCCTCGAGGACCAGGGTACGCATTTCTTCCATCGACAATGGCTGTACGCCCTCTTTGGGAGGCTTCACCCGCAGCAGGGTCAAAATCGAGCGAACAATCGTATTGATCACCCACATCACCATTTTTGTCAGCGCAAAATTGATGATGGGATACAGCACATAGCTTGCAAGCAATGCGATGCGCTCCGAAAAGCGCGCGCCGAAAACCTTTGGCAGAATTTCGGCAAAAATCAGGATTGAAAACGACGCCGCGGTGGTTGCGATGCCCAGAACGTATTCCCCGTCGCCCAGCAGCCGCCTGCAAATCTCCACCACCAGGATCGTCGTTGCCGAATTGATGAGGGTGTTGCCGAACAGGATGAACGACAGCATCTCCTCGGTCTTTTCGAGGAGCGCGCCGGCCATCCGCGCGCCACGGCTACCCTGCTTAATGAGGTGGCGCAATCGATATCGATTCAACGCCATCATGCAGGTCTCGGACATCGAGAAAAAGCCGGAGCTGAGCAGTAGCGCGACCAGTGCCGCGAACAGCCAGCTTATGGGAATGTCATCGGTCATCGCGCCAGCTAGACACGTTTCAGGATGATTTCCAGGACGAACTTGCTACCCACGTAGGAAAGTAGCAGCAGTGCAAAGCCGATCAGCGTCCAGCGAATTGCAACCTTGCCGCGCCAGCCAAAGCGCCAGTGGCCCAGCAACAGCCCGCCGAAAATGATCCAGGAAAATATCGCGAACACCGTCTTATAAGTCACCTGGAAGGCCTGCCCGAACAACGCTTCGGAAAAAAACACCCCGCTCAGCAACGTCAGCGTCAGGAAGATGAACGCGGCGCCCAACAGCTGGAACAACAGCCTCTCCACGCGTAACAGGGGCGGCAAGCCATCAAATGCCGCAGGCATTTCACCTTCATGCAGACGTCTCTCCAGAAACAGCATCAGGAGCGCGTGCAGCGCAGCAACCGTAAACAAGGCATAGGCAAGAATGGCGACCACAAAATGCAATTTGAAAGCCACGCCACCATAGTGCACGATGCGCTGCGCCGGCAGCAGGTACGGCAGCAATGCGGCGGACAGTGCAATCGGCGCCAGATACATTGCCGCCAGTTTCAGCAAACGGTTGTCAAAACCGATGAAGAAATAGGCGCCCATCACCAACCATACAATCAGTGAAACGGCGTGCGAGAAACCGATGTTCAGACCATCGCCGCCGAACAAGGCGTAGCCAAGCGCGGCGCCGTGCGACAGCAAGCCTGCGAGCAGCGCAGCACGGACGATTGCCGCCCGTTTGACCGACGCCGCCAGGCGATTGGTACCGGTCTCCACTGCGGCAGGCATCCAAGCCGCCAGTGCGCAGGCTCCGTAGAGAAGGGCAGTGGTAAAATGAAGGTCAAATCCTGGCGTCTGCATAAATGTGTTTGTTCGCCGCTTCGTACCCTTGGAGAAAGCAGACGAGTTTACCATCCGATTTCAACGCGTCGCAGCAGCAGGTGCCGCTCGTAAACCAGATCAGCCCGGGTCCCCGCCGCCCTGATGGCCCGCCCCTTTCCACGCTGGCGCACCAACGCTGGCGACGACTACCCGGTCGGCATCTCGACCGGACCTTCGAAAAAACCACCTGAATCCATGCTAGACAATCTCACCAATCGCCTCGCCGGAATTGTCAAAACACTGCGCGGTCAGTCGCGCTTTTCCGAAGAAAACATCAGCGAGGCGCTGCGCGATGTGCGCATGGCCCTGCTTGAAGCCGACGTCGGTCTGCCCGTAGTCAAGGAATTCATCGCGCGGGTGAAGGATAAAGCACTCGGTGCCGAAGTCATGCAAAGCCTGACACCTGGTCAGGCTTTCATCGGTGTCGTGCATCGTGAACTGGTCGCGCTCATGGGCGGCCAAGCGGAAGGATCGGCGGAACCGGCTGCCCTCAAGCTGCACTCCCTGCCGTTAAACCTGGCCACGACTCCGCCCGCAATCCTGCTCATGGCGGGCCTGCAGGGCGCTGGCAAGACCACCACGGTGGGCAAACTCGCCAAGCTGCTAAAGGAACAGCACAAGAAGAAAGTCCTGCTTGTAAGCGTCGACGTGTATCGCCCCGCGGCAATCGAGCAGCTCAAGACACTGGCCACACAAGTCGGCGTGGATTTCTTTGCGAGCGACAACACACAAAAGCCGGTGGACATCGCCCTGGCCGCCAAACAGTGGGCGAAAACGCATTTTCACGATGTCCTGATCATCGACTCTGCCGGCCGTCTTGCCATCGATCAGGCGATGATGGACGAGATCAAGGCCGTGCATGCAGCCGTAGATCCGATCGAGACGCTGTTTACGGTCGATGCCATGCAGGGCCAGGATGCGGTCAACGTCGCGCGCGTATTCAACGAGACACTGCCGCTAACCGGGGTCGTGCTGACCAAGCTGGACGGCGATTCGCGTGGAGGTGCGGCGCTGTCGGTACGGCATGTCACCGGCAGGCCAATCAAGTTTGCGGGCGTTTCCGAGAAAATGGACGGCCTGGAGGTCTTCCACGCAGAGCGCATGGCGTCCCGCATCCTTGGCATGGGCGATGTGCTCTCGCTGATCGAGGGCGCGCAAAAGAATATCGACCATGAGGAGGCGCGCAAGCTTGCGGACAAGTTCAAGAAGGGCAAGGAATTCGACTTTGAGGATTTCAAGTCCCAGCTGCTGCAGATGCGCAAGATGGGGGGCATGTCCGCGCTGATGGACAAACTGCCCGCACAGTTGTCACAAGCGGCGCAAGGCGCGCCGGACTTGCAGGAAAGGCAGCTACGGCGTACTGAAGGCGTTATCAATTCCATGACGCCCCTCGAAAGAAGGAAGCCGGACCTTATCAAGGCCTCGCGCAAACGCCGCATCGCCGCTGGCGCCGGTGTCAGCGTGCAGGAGGTCAATCGCATCATCAGCCAGTTTGAACAGATGCAAAAAATGATGAAGATGATGAAAGGCGGCGGCCTGGCCAAGATGATGCGCGGTATGAAGGGCATGCTCCCGGGCATGCGCTAGCAGTCCGGAATCCAATCGTGATCGGCGACTGCGAGTTCCTCATCGAGGATTGCCTCGGGCAAATCGACATGCAAGACGAGGCCATCGGTGCCTGGGAGTTTGTCGATGCCGCGGGCGCGCGCCAGCGCGCGCGCGAGCTGGACCTGTCTGCCCGACGCGGCCTTCTGCATGGGGTCGCAATCGGCGTCAAGGACATCATTGACGTCGCCGGCATGCCAACGACAAACGGTTCGCCGATCTACGCGGGTAACGTTGCACGGCACGATGCCGCATGCGTCACACTGGCGCGCGCAGCAGGCGCGATCATCGTCGGCAAAACCGTTAGCACTGAGCTGGCCACCTTTGTGCCGTCACGCACGCGTAATCCGCAAAATCTCGACCACACGCCGGGCGGTTCGTCGGCGGGATCGGCTGCTGCGGTTTCCGCAGGCATGGTTCCGCTGGCATTTGGCACGCAGACGGCTGGATCGGTGATCCGCCCCGCGGCGTATTGCGGGGTTGTCGGCTTCAAACCAACCTTTGGGCTCGTGCCCAGGAGCGGTGTGAAAGTACAGTCCGACACGCTCGATACCGTCGGCGTATTTTCGCGCACCATCGACGACGCTTACCTCTGGTACGTGGCGATGACGGGCGCCAGTCAGGCCGCAGCACTACCGTCCATCGACCGCGCCTTGCGCATCTCGCTGGTGACCAATCTGATGCAGCACGCCGATGTCGACATGTCCGTGGCGGTGGCCGAAGCAGCTGATGCCATGTCGGCCGCTGGCCTGCGGGTTCGCGAAATGCGCCTTCCCGGGCTTTTCGACGGTGCCCAATCCGATCAGCGCGTGGTGCAGCTCGCCGAGAACGCCCGGCACTACCAGCTGGAGCACCTGCAACACCGCCACCGCTTGGCACCGGCCCTCGCCCTCGCGCTTGATGAAGGCGCAGCGATCGCGTCCGAGGACTATGCGGCGGCCCGCGAGCGCCTGGAGTTTGCGCGCAAACAGGCGGATTATCTTTTCAGCGATTGCGATGCTTGGCTGATGCCGTCGGCGCAGGGCGCGGCACCCAAGGGTTTCGGGTCGACCGGCGATCCGGTTTTCAACCGCTTGGTCACCGCCCTGCATTTACCCGCGATCAATTTGCCCGTGTATCGCAACAAGCATCGTATGCCGCTTGGCCTGCAACTGGTCGGAGCCAGGCATCAGGACGAAAAGCTTCTTGCCACCGCCGCCCGGCTCATGGACGTCATGCGCAACACCGCGCAGGTGTGATTTCCAGGGTGTTTGTCGGTAGTCGTCGCCCCAACCGGTGTCGAAGTACGTGGCTATAGCGGTGCTTGCCTGCGCTATGTGTTTCCGCTTATAATTCAAGGCTTTCCTGCTTTTGCATGCGTTTTCGACCATGCCGGGGCAGGCGTTACCGGTTCGCAACCGGCCCGTTATCCGTTCACAACGGATTGTTTTGTGGCAATTGGCCCAACAGGAGAATGTCAATGGTAGTAATTCGCATGGCGCGCGGTGGCGCGAAAAATCGTCCTTTCTATAACGTCGTCGTCGCTGATTCCCGCGACGCGCGCGATGGCCGCTTCATCGAACGCATCGGGTTCTATAACCCGCTGGCCAGCGAATCCGAAGAAGGATTCCGCATCGCCGCTGATCGCCTGGCTTTTTGGCAGTCCAGAGGCGCGCAGGCCTCGGATGCGGTATTGAAGCTGGTCAAGCGTGGCAAAAAATCCGCCAAGTAACACCCCCATTGCCGAAGAGATTGTGGTCATGGCGCGCGTCGGCGCGCCCTTCGGAATAAAGGGTTGGCTGAAACTGCAAACCTTCACCGAATCACCCGACAGCCTCGACGAGTACGCGTCCTGGCTGTTGAAGGGTCCCGCAGGCTGGGAGCAATTCGAGCTGGAGGAATTTGCGGTAAACGTCAAGGGAGTGTTCGCCAAGCTAAAGGGCTGTGACGATCGCACCGCGGCAGAGAAACTGGTCAAACGCGAGATCGGCATTCCGCGTGAGGCTCTGGCCGAGGCAAACGAGGGGGAAGTATTCTGGATCGACCTCATCGGCTGCGACGTAGTTGATACGCTGGGCAAGCGCCTGGGCAAGGTTGAAACATTGATCGAAACCGGCGCCAATGACGTGCTGGTGGTGAAGCTGGGCGATGCAGAGATGCTGATTCCCTTCATCGACGACGTGATCCTGAAGGTGGACCGCGATGCAAGGCTGGTGACGGCCAATTGGAGCGGGGAATACCAGTGAACACCGCGACAGCGAAGCAATACGGTGTCATCACGCTGTTCCCGGAAATGTTTGATGCCATTGCGGATTTTGGTGTGACGCGTCGCGGGCTGGATGTAGGCGCGTGGGAACTGCAGTGCTGGAACCCGCGAGAGTATGTGACCAACGTACACAAGACCATCGACGACCGGCCGTATGGCGGCGGACCGGGGATGGTGATGATGGCGGCACCGCTGGATGCCGCGATCGATGTGGCGGTCAGGCAGCAAATGGACAAGGGTGTCGCGCGGTCGAAGGTCGTCTATGTGACGCCGCAGGCCAGGCCGGTAACGGATGCAGGCATCCGCGAATTGGCCAAAGAGGACGGCCTGATATTTTTGTGCGGCCGGTATGAGGGCGTGGACGAACGCCTGATTGAGGCGCGTGTGGATCTGGAAGTGTCGATCGGCGACTACGTGTTGTCCGGCGGCGAGTTGGCCGCAATGGTGCTGATCGACGCAATGGTAAGGTTGTTGCCGGGGGTGTTGAACGACGGACTGTCGGCTGCAACGGACTCGTTTTCGCCGGAGCCCGGTGTAGACGGTCCGGGATTGCTGGATCATCCGCATTACACCCGTCCGGACGCTTGGAATGGTGAGTCGGTACCGGCGGTGCTGATGAGTGGCGACCACAAGCGCATTGCGCTGTGGCGAAGAAAGCAGGCGCTGCGACGCTCGTTGCGCCGGCGCCCGGAATTGCTGGAGGGGCGACAGTGGGGCGAAATGGATTTGAAACTGCTTGATGAACTCAGGCAGGAGCAGGAAGCAGGCAGGTGAAGTAGGTAGTGATAACCAAACGCGCACATCAACCGACAGCGGTTGCCCTGTGCGACAGGCGTGAAGCGCAGCTTCAGCCGACAACACGAAAGGAAACGAGATGAACCTGATTCAAACGCTGGAAAAAGAAGAAATTGCCCGACTGGGCAAAAAGATCCCGGACTTCTCCCCGGGCGACACCGTGATCGTCAATGTCAATGTGATCGAAGGTGAGCGCAAGCGTATCCAGGCCTACGAAGGTGTGGTCATCGCCAAGCGCAATCGCGGTCTTAACTCGTCGTTCATTGTTCGCAAGATTTCGTCGGGCGAAGGCGTCGAGCGCACCTTCCAGACCTATGCGCCGACCATCGCCTCGATCGAAGTCAAGCGCAAGGGTGATGTGCGTCGCGCCAAGCTGTATTACCTGCGCGACCGTTCCGGCAAGTCTGCACGCATCAAGGAAAAACTCGACTACGTCTCCCATCAGGCCAAGGCAGAAAAATCCGAGTAATCACCTCCCTCGAGTTCACGCAAAACGGCACACCATCGGTGTGCCGTTTTCACTTTTGCGCGCCGAAAAGACTGCCGTCGATGGCTACAATTCACGCGCCGCAAACGTATCGCAGGCCTTCATGCTGCCGGTTTCAAACCCGGTCTTGAACCAGCGGATGCGCTGGGCGGAACTGCCATGGGTGAACGAATCCGGCACCACCACGCCGCGGGACTGCTTTTGCAACATATCGTCGCCGATGGCATTGGCCGCGCGTAGCGCCTCCTCAACATCGCCCGGCTCGATGAATGCGCGCTCGCGATTGGCGTGAAACGCCCAGACTCCGGCGAAGCAGTCGGCCTGCAACTCCACCCGCACGGAAACCTTGTTGAATTCCTTTTCGCTCAGGCGGGACCGAAGCGCATCGGTCTTGTCCGAGATGCCCGCCAGTTTTTGCACATGATGGCCGATTTCATGGGCGATCACGTAGGCGCGTGCAAAATCGCCGCCGGCACGAAAGCGTGTCTCCATATCGCGGAAAAAGGCCATGTCCAGATAGACTTTCTGGTCTCCAGGGCAGTAGAAGGGTCCCATTGCAGCCTGTCCGGCACCGCAGGCTGTCGCCGTCTGCCCTGAGTAGAGTACCAGCCGCGGCTTCACGTACTGGCCGCCACCGTTCTGGAACACTTGGCCCCAGGTGACTTCGGTCTTGTGCAGCACCTTGCTGACTTCCGATTTCAGCGCCGCATCCGGATCGCGGGACGGATCGATCGGCTTTCCCTGCTGTGGCGCGCTGTGCTGCACGTTTTGCACCGTTTCAGCCACGCCCAGCAAGGTGCGAGGATCGATTCCAAGGAAATAGCTTGCGACCAAGGCGATGACAACCGTCCCGACACCAAGCCCTCCCGCACCGATGCCGCCGCCACCGCGCCGGTCTTCGACATTGCTGCTTTCCTGCTCGTCTTCCAACTTCATGGTTTCCTCGGTTTCAGTGCAATCAAGGGATCGCGTGCATCACATTTAGCCACAGCGGTAACGCAATCATGCCGCACAGCGTGCTGATCGTCACGCTTTGCGCCACCATAGGGCCATCCCCGCCCATGCGCACGGCCAGCACGTAGGCCGAAGTCGCGGTCGGCAATGCCGCCAGCAGCATGACCATGTCGAAATAGACGCCGGTCACACCCAGCAGGTGCACGGCCAGCAACGCCACCACGGGCATGGCGATAAGCTTGACGGCCGTGAAGTAACCAATCAGTGCGGCGTTGCGACCGGCGCCGGCCAGCGTCAGGGCGGCGCCGACGCAGAGCAGACCACAAGCCAAAGAGGCAGCTCCCATGCGCGATATCAGCATCTGTGCGACCTCCGGGAAGGGGAGCCCGGAGACCGAGTAGAGTACGCCGCCGACCGTGGCCAGGATCAGCGGGTTCTGCAGCAGTTCCTTCCAAAGCGTCGATTCGGCATGTCGCGCCAGCGCCCAGACCGACGCGATATTGCACATCGGCACCACCAGACTGATGACAATGCCAAACGCCGCAATACCTTCCTCGCCGTGCAGGCGGCCGGCCACGGCCAGGCCGATGTATGAATTGAAACGGAAGGCGGTCTGGAATCCGGATGCAAAAGTCATGGCAGGCGCCTTGAACAAATATCGCCCCAGCCAGGCCAGTATGACGCCGGCGGTCACAATCACGACGGCAGCCTTCAGGGCAGGCGCGGCGGCGGCAAAGTCGATGCGGGTGCGCGCGATTGAGTAGAACAGCAACGCCGGAAACAGCACGAAATAGATGAGCTTTTCCAGGCCACCCCAGAACTCGCGACCCCAGTTGGTCATGCGGTTGAGGACAAAGCCGAACAGAATCAGCGCGAAATCGGGAATCAGCAGCAAGGCGGTGTTCATCAGCAGATTGTACGGGTGTCGGGGACGCGCGATGCACCCGCACCAGCCGGGTTCGCCGACTTGCCATGTAAAATGCCTGCGTCCCAATCAAGTCCCGCCGCTTCAAGCGAATGACTGGTACGCCGCCAGTCACGCCACGCCCAACCAACCCGAGCCCGACAAGCCAAACCCAGCATTGACGCGCTTTCCCAAGCATTTTCGGCCTGGGACCCTCGCCAATGCTCGAGTTTCACCGATGACATTCGACCTGCGCACCAAACTTCCCGGCCTGACCTGTGCGGTGGTGGTTGCCATCGCCGCGCTGTTTCTGTCACAGCACTACGGCGCATCGGCGATGTTGTTCGCACTGTTGCTCGGCATGGCGATGAACTTCCTGGGCCAGGAAGGAAAATGCGTCGCCGGCATCCAGTTCGCCGCATCCACGGTTCTGCGCATTGGCGTGGCCCTGCTTGGTCTGCGCATCACCTTTCACCAGATCGCCTCGCTCGGCGTCGGCACGGGTGTGATGGTGGTGGTTGCCGTGATCCTCACCATCGTCTTTGGCTGGGTGTTCGTGCGCTTCACGCACGCGCCGACGCGGTTCGGCATCCTCACCGGCGGCGCGGTCGCGATTTGCGGTGCCTCGGCCGCGCTGGCGATCGCCGCCGTGCTGCCGCGTGGCGAACATCATGAGCGCGATACCAGTTTTACCGTCATCGGCGTGACGGCATTGTCGACTATCGCGATGATCATCTACCCGCTGCTGAGCGCGGCGCTCGGCTTCGATTCACACCAGGCCGGCATCTTCCTCGGCGGCACCATTCATGATGTTGCACAAGTGGTTGGCGCCGGCTATAGCGTGGGCAAGGGTGCCGGTGACACCGCCACGGTCGTCAAGCTGCTGCGCGTGGCCTTGCTGCTGCCGGTGATTCTGGTGTTGTCGCTGTTCTTTCGCGCCGCCCATGCCACCGCCGCCGGGGCTGGCAGTACTGCGCAGCGGCCGCCATTGCTGCCGTGGTTCGCGGTTGCATTTGGCATTCTCGTCGCGGTCAACAGCTTCATTGCCCTGCCGGTTGCCGCCTTGAATTTCGCCGGCGAGTTTTCCCGGTTTACGCTGGTGGTGGCCATTTCCGCCATCGGCATGCGCACCTCGCTGAAGGAACTCACCGTGCTCGGCATCCGGCCGGTCATGCTGATGGTCGCCGAAACGTTGTTTCTGGCCGGGTTTATCATTGCGATCATGAAATGGCTGCCCGCATGACCTCACCCGCTTTCGCCGGCGTCATCCCGATACTCGCCACGCCGTTTCACGACGATGAAAGCCTCGACCTGGATTCGTGGGCCCGCATGATCGATTTCACGGCGCGCCTGGGTGTGGACGGCATCACTGTGCTGGGTGTGCTGGGCGAATCCAACCGCCTCAACGACCATGAGCGCGAGACACTGGTGCGCACGGCAGTTGCAGCGGCGGCGAAACGGATGCCGGTCATCGTCGGCACCAGTCACGCCGGCAGCGCGGCCGCTGGCTACCTGTCGCGCATGGCCGAGGAGCTCGGTGCAGACGCGGTGATGGTGGCGCCGGCCAAGGAAGCCGTGCCCAGCGATGATCGCATCGTCGAGTACTACACGCGCGTCAGCCAGTGCACCAGCTTGCCAATCGTGTTGCAGGACCACCCGGCCTCGACCGAAGTGCATATGCCGGTGCCGTTGATTGCGCGCATCGTGAAGGAAGTCGCGGCCATCGCCTGCATCAAGGCCGAAGCCGTGCCGACGGCACCAAAGATTCGCGCGCTCAAAGCCGCGCTGCCCCGGCCATTGCCTCTTCTGAGCGGACTCGGCGCGCTATATGCCCCGTTCGACCTTGCAGCCGGTTCGGATGGCTTCAACACCGGCTTCGCCTTTCCCGAAGTGCTGGTCGCGCTGGTACAGGCTGCCCGTGATCAGGATTGGGATCGGGTACATGCAATTTGGCAGCGTTTCGCTGCACTCATTGTCTTCGAGCAGCAACCCGGACTCGCCAATCGCAAGGAAATCCTGCGTCAGCGCGGCCTGATCGCCAGCAACCGCGTGCGCCATCCCGGCGCCACCATTACCCCGGCCACAGCGGGCGAAATCAGCGCACTCATTGCGCGCGCACTGCCCGGCGCCGATATCCGGCAAGCCCTGCAACTGTGAGCAGCAGTGATCGTCACGTCTTCGATGCCTGCGTCAGAACGCCGTTCGCCACGCTTGGCATCGTCACCGATGACAAGCACCTGGTAGCTGTGCATTTTCTCCCCCCCTCCGTGCCCGCCAAGGCACCGCGACCCAACTCGATCGCGCACCTGGTCTGTGTGCAACTGATGGCCTATCTGGACAATCCGCAATTCGAATTCGATCTGCCGCTCAAGCTTTCCGGCACCAAGCACCAGGTCGATGTTTGGCAGACCATGCGCCGCATCCCTGCCGGCAGCACCATGACCTACGGTGAACTGGCCGACCGCGTGGACTCATCCGCGCGCGCCGTGGGCACCGCCTGTGGGCAGAACCCCATCCCGGTAATCGTGCCTTGCCACCGTATCGTCGCTGCCAATGGCGGACTCGGCGGATTCATGGGCGGCAAGCTCGAGAACCCCCTTTTCATCAAGCAATGGCTGCTGAAGCACGAAGGTGCTTTGCTGCTGTAGACGATGCCCGCAGTCGCCGATCCGTTGATCGACCAATTCGCCGACAGCCTGTGGCTCTCCGACGGGCTCGCAAAGAACAGCATCGACAGCTACCGGCGCGACATCGCCCAGCTGGACACCTGGTTGAGGCTGACCAAGCGCAGCCCGCTGGACATTGCCGGCAGCGCGGATTTGCAGGCGTTTCTCGCGCATCGCGTCGAGGTCAAGCATGCCAGTCCACGCTCGACGGCGCGCCTGACCTCGGCGCTGAAGCGTTTCTACCAGTTCCTGTTGCGCGAGCGCTTGGTCAGCGAAGACCCGAGCCGCAACCTCGAATCGCCCAAGCTCACGCGCGGCCTGCCGAAGTCGCTGTCCGAGGCCGACGTCGATGCGTTGCTGAATGCGCCCGATCGCACGACTCCCCTCGGCCTGCGCGACCGCGCCATGCTGGAAACTCTGTATGCGTCGGGCCTGCGCGTGACCGAGTTGGTCACGCTCAAGGTTGCGCAGTTGAGCCTCGACATGGGCGTGGTGCGCGTCATGGGCAAAGGATCCAAGGAGCGCTTGGTGCCATTGGGCGAATCGGCGATCGACGCGGTGCAAGGCTATCTCAATGGACCGCGCACCGAACTGCTGGGGGCACGCAAATCGGACGACCTGTTCGTGACCGGCCGTGGCAGCGCGATGTCGCGGCAGATGTTCTGGGTAATGATCAAGCGTTACGCCATAAAGGCGGGCATCCGCTCATCGCTGTCGCCCCACACCCTGCGGCACGCCTTTGCCACCCATCTCATCAATCACGGTGCCGACCTGCGCGTTGTGCAACTGCTGCTGGGCCACGCAGACATTACCACCACGCAGATCTATACCCATGTGGCCCGGGAGCGTCTGAAGCAGTTGCACGCAAGGCACCACCCGCGCGCTTAGTGCAAAACTCAAGCACTGGCGCGCCTTTCCGCTGCTTTTTGCCCTGGAAGCCGCGCCGGTGCTTGATCTTTACTACAGTGTCGCAAGGCGATAAGCGGCAATCGCCAGAGTTTCTTCCCGCTTCGCAAAGCAGAAACGCACCGTCTGCTGCTCGACGGCATCGTGATAGAACGCCGACACCGGAATGCAGACCACGCCAATCTTTCGCGCAAGCATGAGGGCAAACTCCGCTTCCGCCATGCCTGCAAACTCCGGCAGTTGCCCGTAGCCCGCGAGCACGAAATAGGTGCCGCGGCTTGCCTGCCATTTCAGACGCGATCCGGAGGCGCGTGCCAGAAAGAAGTCACGCTTGGCCTGGTAGAAAGCCGACAGTTGATTGTGCGTCCCCAGCTGCATGTATCGGGCGATGGCGTGTTGCGATGGTGTGTGGACAGTGAACACAATGAACTGATGCGCCTTGCGAAATTCGGCGCTGAGCGCTTTCGGCGCAAGGCAATAGGCGATCTTCCAGCCGGTGACGTGATAGGTCTTGCCAAACGATGAAACAACGAATGCACGTTCCGCCAGCCCGGGGAACGACGCCGCGCTCAAATGCGCGTGGCCGTCGAAAACCATGTGCTCGTAGACTTCGTCGCTGATGACCATGATGTCGGTATCACGCAGCAGGTCCGACAGCGCCTGCAGGTCCTCCCGGCACCAGGTGGTCGCCGTCGGGTTGTGCGGCGTGTTGATCATGATGGCCCGGGTGCGCGGCGTGATGAGCGCTCTGACTGCATCCCAATCCGGGCGAAAGTCAGGAAACCGCAGCGTGGCGTAAATCGGTATGCCGCCATTCAAGCGAATGACCGGGTCATAGCTGTCGTAAACCGGCTCAAAAATGATCACTTCGTCGCCCGGTCGCACAATCGCGGTGAGCGCGGTCTGAATTGCCTGCGTCGCGCCCGCCGTCACAGTCACTTCCGTGGTCGGATCGTAGTGCTTGTCGTAGAGCGCCGCCACCTTCGCCGAGATTGCTTCGCGCAGCTCGGGCACGCCGGTCATCGGCGGGTACTGGTTGCAGCCGGCACGCATCGCCTCGTTCATCATGTCGAGCAGGCGCGGATCACACGCAAAATCGGGGAAGCCCTGGCCGAGGTTTACGGCGCCCAGTTCCTGCGCCAGCGCGGACATGGTAGTAAAGATCGTCGTGCCGATGTTGGGCAGTTTTGAATCTGGTATTTTCATGGTTCGATCATAGCAGCGGAGACCCTTGCTCATGCAGATCCAGCCAGCCGGCACCAGTCCGATCGCATGCGATCGCATCGATCATTTTGTGCTGACCGTCGCCAGCATCGAAGCCACCTGCGATTTCTATTCGCGGGTCCTCGGCATGAAGGTCGTGCAATTCGAGTCGATGGGCACGCGACGGGTCGCGCTGGCTTTCGGCGAGCAAAAAATCAACCTGCATGCAGCCGATGCGGTTCCGGACCCGAACGTGCTGAAACCAACGCCGGGTTCGGCGGATTTCTGCCTCATCACATCGGCGCCGCTGGCCGAAGTTCGTGCCCATCTGGCAAATGAGCACATCGAGGTGATCCTTGGCCCGGTATTCCGAACCGGTGCGACTGGCCGGATCGAGTCTGTCTATTTTCGTGACCCCGACATGAATCTGGTGGAGGTCGCCAATTACCTGCCGGCGGAAGCGCGGTGCGCGGCGGCATGAGCATTCCACACATCACCCTCAACACCGGTGCCGTCATGCCCGCACTTGGGCTCGGTACCTGGCGCATGGGCGAATCTGCGACCAATCGAAAGCAGGAAATCGCCACGCTGCGCCATGGCCTCGCCCGGGGTTTGACGCTGATCGATACCGCCGAAATGTATGGCGACGGTGGCGCGGAGGAAGTGGTCGGCGCCGCCATTCGAGGGACACGGGATTCTGTGTTTCTTGTCTCAAAGGTCTACCCGTGGAATGCTTCACGACGCGGCACCATCGCCGCATGCGAGCGCAGCCTCAAGCGCCTCGGCACGTCGATGATTGATTTGTATCTGCTGCACTGGCGCGGCGAGCATCCGCTGGCCGATACGGTGGCGGCAATGTCCCAGTTGCAGCGCGAAGGGAAGATTCGCATGTGGGGTGTATCCAACTTCGATAGCAGCGACATGCAGGAATTGCTGGCGCTTCCCGAAGGAACCCGCTGCGTCGCGAACCAGGTCTACTTCAACCTCGCCAAGCGCTGGCCCGAGGCTACGCTAATGCCCCTGCAATCGCAGGCAGGCATCGTCACCATGGCCTATTCCCCGCTCGACCAGGGACGCCTCACGCACCATCCCGGATTGGTTGCCTTCGCGCGGAAAATTGATGCGACTCCGGCGCAGGTGGCGATCGCCTGGCTGTTGGCCCGGCAGCGCGTCACGGCGATACCAAAGACGTCGCGAACCGAAGGGGTCGAAGACATTCTTCGCGCGCAAAAATTGCGGCTTTCTGCTGTTGATCTAGACGCGTTGGACGCGGCGTTTCCCGGACCCGCGCTCGGCGCCAGCATGGAAACCACCTGAGGCTTGCTGCATTTCCGGTATCGTTGATGCGATGGTTTCTTTGTTACCCTTGGTGCACAAAGACCAACCGCCCATCCCGTGACCCCCTTATTGATCGATGTGACACGCCTGATGTACCGGCGCCTGACGCGAACGCTGCCCACCGGCATCGACCGCGTCAGCCTCGCCTATATCGATCACTATGCCGGCAACGCGCGGGCGGTACTAAGCGTCGGACCATTCAGCGCACCACTGTCGGCGACTGACTCTGTGAAGATGTTTGGCGCCTTGCAGGACGCCCAATTGCCAATGTCCTGGCTGGCCGTGCGCTGTGTCTTCAAGGCCGTACTCTGGCGCTGGCTTTGCCTTGGCTTTCCAGGCAGCTATCTTTTCAACACCGGGCATATCGGCCTGGAAAACCGCCGCTACGCAATCGGACTGCGGCGCGCCGGGGCGCGGCCGATCGTGGTTGTGCACGACCTGATCCCCATTACCCATCCGGAATACTGCCGGCCCGGCGAAGGTCGCAAGCACATCGCGCGCATGCGCGCTGCCATACACCTTAGCGCCGGGGTGGTCGCCAATTCCCGGCATACGCTCGACGTGCTCACGCAATTTGCCGCCAAACAGCAGTGGCAGCTGCCGCCGACGGTAGTTGCGCCGCTCGCACCCGGGCTCCCGATCTCGCCTGCCGGGCCGCGGCTGTTGCAGGAGCCTTATTTTCTGGTGCTCGGCACCATCGAGCCGCGCAAGAATCACTGGATGCTTCTACAACTGTGGCGCAAGTTGCACGCCACGATGGGCGACGCCGTACCGCGACTTGTCGTCATCGGCCAGCGCGGCTGGGAATGCGAGAACGTGGTGGACTTGCTGGAACGCTGCGAGCAGTTGCAGGGAATCATCATCGAGCGGCCTGCATGCAGCGATCGCGACCTGAACACCTGGCTGCATCACGCGCAGGCCCTGCTGTTCCCGTCATTTGCGGAAGGGTACGGCTTGCCGCTGGCCGAAGCACTGGCGCGCAATGTGCCCGCAATCTGCAGCGAATTGCCGGTATTTCGCGAAATCGCTGGTGACATCCCCGAATACGCCGATCCGCTCGATGGTGGCCGATGGGAGGCGCTGGTGCGTGAATACACGGCACCGCAAAGTGCCCTGCGCAGCAGCCAGCTTGTGCGCATGCAACGGTATCGGCCAACGACCTGGCCACAACACTTCGCGATTGTCGACGCGATGTTGCAGCAGCTCGATGCGGCGCGCCCCGGGGCATGATCATGCGTGAAGGCACTGCGCCCGGGGTCGTTGCCATCACCGGCGCCTCCAGCGGCCTCGGCAGCGCGCTGGCCATGGAGTACGCTGCACCCGGTGTGACGCTGCTGCTGCACGGTCGCGATGATGATCGCCTTGGCAAAGTGGCTGATGAGTGCCTGCGGCGCGGCGCGCGCGTGGAGTGCTGCAAGGCAGATCTGAAACTCACCGATGACTTCATGCAACGCTTTGGCGACATGCTGGCGGCATCGCCGCCGGATCTGCTTATCGTCAATGCCGGCATCACCAACGCGGCCGACGGCGGCGGCGAGCGGTGGGAGGATGTTGCGAGCGTGATTGATGTCAACCTGCGTGGCGCCTTGGCCACGGTCGCCACCGCGCTGCCGTTGTTTCGTGCGCGCCGGCGGGGGCAGATTGCCCTGGTTGCCTCGCTGGCCGCGCGGGTCGGCATGCCAGTGACGCCGACCTATTCGGCGACCAAGGCAGCCATCAGCAACTATGGTGATGCCATGCGGGCATTACTGGCACCCGAAGGTATTTCTCTCACGGTGGTCATGCCCGGCTTCATTGATACGCCGATGAGCCGGCGCTTTCCTGCCGCGAAGCCCTTCCAGCTTTCTGCCGAAGACGCTGCGCGCCGCATACGCCATGGACTTGCCCGAAATCGCGCCCGCATCAGTTTTCCGTGGACGCTGAGTTTCGGCATGTGGCTGCTGTCAGCACTTCCACCGGGCGTATCCCAGCGCGTACTTGGTTTGCTGGGGTATGGCCGTTAGCCGTCTCCACAGCCGGCGAAGAACCGGGCGCGCCTAACCTGCCGAATCGCCAGGCGCGTCGGCCGGGGGCGCCTTCTTTGCGCCGATCTTTGACTCCGTGCCATTGGCCAGTTTGCGAATATTTTCCTTGTGACGCCAAACCAGCAGCGCCGACATGAGTATGACCGCCGGCAGGGCCGCCGACATGCCAAACAGGAAGAAGCAATACAAAGGCGCGAATACGGACGCGACGATGGCCGCCAGTGAGGAGTAGCGAAAGAACACCGCGATGATCAGCCAGGTGACCAGTGTGGCGAGGCCCAACCAGCCGCTGATGGCGAGCAGGATGCCCAGGACGGTGGCGACACCCTTGCCGCCAAGAAAACGAAAGAACACCGGAAACAGGTGGCCCAGGAAAACCGCCATGGCAACGCCGGCGATGGTGCCCGATGAAAGTTCAAACTCACCGGCGTAACGCTGCGCCATCCATACGGCGAACCAGCCCTTTGCCGCATCGCCGAGCAAGGTCAGCAGCGCGGCAAGCTTCTTGCCGGTGCGCAGCACATTGGTGGCGCCCGGGTTGCCCGAACCATAGGTGTGCGGGTCAGGCAAACCCATCGCCCAGCTGACAATGACGGCAAACGACAGAGAACCGATCAGGTACGCGAGGATGATCGCGATCAGGGAATTCATCATGGCGCTACTCTACAATAGATCGCATGGACATCATCTTCATCCGCGAGTTGCGCGCCGAGGCGTGGATTGGGATCTACGAGTGGGAAAAATTGCGCCCGCAGACACTGGATTTCAACCTCGAAATCGGCCTCGATACCCATCGTGCCGGCAACAGCGACAACATTCGCGACACGGTCGATTATGGCAAGGTCGTCGAGCGCATTCAGTCCGATCTCAAGGAGCAGCATTTCAAGTTGCTGGAGGCGCTGGCCGAACACATCACCCAGGTCGTTCTTCACGACTTCCAGGCGCAATGGGTGAAAGTCAGCGTCGCCAAGATTGCCCATATCCGCAACGTGAAGCAGGTCGGTGTGACCATCGCGCGTTCGCGTGAAGCCGGGAAGCAGGCGTAAATGCTGAAGTGGATTGTGCTCATCGCGCTGGCCACGATATTGCTGGGCCTGTTTGCCCCGCAACTTTCAAAGTACGGGCTTTGGAGATTACCCGGCGATCTGCGTTTCCGGCACAACAATCGCGATTACTTTCTGCCCATCACCAGCACGGTGCTGATCAGCGTGCTGCTGACGCTGCTGTCGCGTCTGATCAAGATTTGACGCTCACCCGCAGCTAGTCAGCCAGGCCAACCGTCACCAGCGTCGGTTTGACGATTCGAACCACTTCCCCGGGTGGCAGTCCGACGAGAAAGCCGCGCTTGCCGCCATTGATGAGGATGCGCTCGATGGCGAGAATGCTGCCCTCCATATACACCGGCATGGGCTTGCGCAGGCCGAACGGCGAACAGCCGCCAATCTGATAGCCTGAGTGCCGCATCGCATCCTCCGGCTTGCAGGGCGCGACACGCTTGGCACCGATCTGCCGCGCCAGCTCCTTGGTACTCACCTTGCGGTCGCCGTGCATCAACACGCACAAGGGCCGGCGCGCATCGTCCTCAAAAATCAGCGTCTTGACAACGTGGTGTTCGTCAACCCCGAGGGAGGATGAGGACACGGACGTGCCGCCGTGTTCGACGTACTCATAAAGGTGCTCGGTGTATTGCACGCCGTGCTTTCTCAGCACGGTGGTGGCGGGCGTCTCGGAAGGTTTGGACATGCGGAAGACCTGGCAACTCAGCCAAACACCAGCATTGGCGCGCCTTTCAGGCCATTTTTGCCCTGGAAGGCGCGCGGGATAAGGGGTTTTCCATCAGCGGTTGCTGGCGGGCCCGCGGTTCGCCGCCGCGCCGCGGATCAGGGTCCCCACGCCCTCATTGGTCAGCACCTCCAGCAGCAGCGCGTGGGGTACGCGGCCATCGATAATGTGCGCGGTCTTCACACCGTTCTTGACCGCGTCCAGCGCGAAATCAATCTTCGGGATCATCCCGCCGGAGATGGTGCCATCGGCGACGAGTTCGGTGATCCGGGCGGGATTGAGGCCTGTTAGCAGCTTGCCCTTCTTGTCCAGAACCCCCTTGGTATTGGTCAGAATGACCAGCTTTTCCGCCTGCAGCGCCACGGCAATCTTGCCGGCGACGACGTCGGCGTTGATGTTGTAAGCCACGCCGTTTTCATCGACGCCCAGCGGGGCGATCACCGGAATGAAGTCCTGGCTGTCGAGCAGGTCGATGATGGCAGTGTCGATTTTCACGACTTCGCCGACAAGGCCGATATCGATCTTCTTGCGCTTGTCGTCCTTGGAGGTGATGGTCATCTTGCGGGCATGGATGAAGTTGCCGTCTTTGCCGGTCAAGCCTACCGCTTTGCCGCCGGCCCTGTTGATCAGCGTGA
The DNA here is from genome assembly GCA_044229235.1 of Usitatibacteraceae bacterium. Taxonomy (GTDB): domain Bacteria; phylum Pseudomonadota; class Gammaproteobacteria; order Burkholderiales; family Usitatibacteraceae; genus UKL13-2. Next base: position 55,096 of record JBGATH010000018.1, on the reverse strand, counting down.
CGATTTCCTGGTTGACCAGCCCACCGAGCACCATTTCCACAACGTCCAGCGTTTCGTCATCGGTGACACGCATTCCCTGGATGAACTGCCCCTGCTTGCCAATCCGCTCCAGGGTCTTGTTGATCTGCGGACCGCCACCATGCACCACCACCGGATTCATGCCAATCAGTTTCAGTAGCGTAATATCCTCGGCGAAGTCCTCCTGCAAACTCACGTCCGTCATGGCGTTGCCGCCGTACTTCACCACAATGTTCTTGTCCCAGAAGCGCTGGATATAGGGAAGCGCTTCAATCAGCACCTCCGCCTTCTGTGCCGGGTTGACGCGCGGATCAGATAGCGCCGCAGCTGCTGCTGCCGCGGCCTTTCGGGCAGCGGGTGGCTTCGGCTCTTTCCTGGCAACTGACTCGGATTTCTTGGTCGCAGACTTCTTGGGCATGGCAGGGCTCCGGGAATGTTATTTCTGGGAAACTGGGATGGAGATCAGTCTGGCGCATGCGGCAACTTCACCGCACCTCCGACTTGGCTTCACGCGACAGCAGGCGCTTGACGGTTTCACGCGGATCAGCGTGATCGAACAGCACCGCATTCACCGCTTCGGTAATGGGCATCTCGACCCGCCTGGCATGTGCGAGCCGCAGTGCGGTCTGGGCCGAATTGACGCCTTCTGCGACGTGCCCCAGCCCGGCGAGGACCTGGTCAAGTGATTTGCCTTCGGCCAGGCCAATGCCGACCGCGCGGTTGCGCGACAGGCTGCCGGTGGCCGTCAATACCAGGTCGCCGAGCCCGGTCAGGCCCATGAAGGTCTCCGGTTTGCCGCCCATCGCGACGCCTAGCCGCACCATTTCCGCAAGGCCACGGGTGATCAGCGCGGCGCGCGCATTCGTGCCCAGTTGCATGCCATCGCAAATACCCGCGGCGATTGCCATCACGTTCTTGAGCGCACCGCCCAGTTCGACACCCACCAGATCGTCGCTCGAGTAGATGCGCAGGGAAGGCCCGTTAAGTTCGGAAGCCATTTTCTGGGCAAATTCGAAGTTGTTCGCGGCCAGAGTGAGCGCGCAGGGAAGGCCGCGCGCAACCTCGGCGGCAAAGCTCGGCCCGCTCAGCGCGCCGTAGCGGGCATCGGCAGGCAGGATGCCCGCCACGGTCTCATGCGGCAGCCTGCCGGTGTCGCGATCAAACCCCTTGCACACCCAGACGATCGGTGCGTGAAGATGCCGTGCGGCCAGCACCGTTTCCGCGAGACCGCTGGTTGAAGTTGCGATCACAATGCAATCCGCGTCGCCGGTAGCGACGGCAAAATCCGCGAGGAGCCGCACGTTGTCGGGCAGCCTTGCTTCAGGCAGGTAGCGCTGGTTCACGCGGTCGCGCGACATGGCATCGGCCTGATGAGGATCCCGCGCCCACAGCGAAACCACGTGCCGGCTCGAGAACGAAATCGCCAGTGCAGTCCCCCAGGCGCCTGCGCCAAGTACCGCGATGTTCACGCCGCGCTATCTCCTGGGCGCATCGCGGTCGCTAACCACCCCAGACCTGGCTGGTCCGGACTACGCCGGACTGGCCGTCACGGTGCCTTACCGGAATCCAGCCATCGGCCACCGCGCCGGTCACCTCCAGCAGCACGCCGCGCTGTGCTTCAAAAACCAGCGGCGCTGCGGGTGACCCCGCAGTTCTCACCTCGGCAAACGTCGCCACCACCTGCACATGGCGGCGTTCACCAAGCGCGCCATTCTCAACCCAGCCGACACTTCCTTCGGCATCGCGAATCTTGGTCCACTTGTCCAGCTTTACCAGCACTTCCAGCGGACACAGGCGTGACAGCACGAACGTACGATTGCCCTTGGCGGAAGGCGAATCGAACACCACTGCCGGTTTTTCACCGATTGTCACAAAACTTGCGGCAGGCGCGCTCACTGCCGGGGCGGCTTGCTGGGGCCACGCCGGCGCTGACACAAAGTAAAACGCCGTCACCATGGCGACGGCGCTTGACCGGGATGCGGAACGGGACATGAAAAGTCTCATGCCGCTATTTTGCACCAATCCCGGCTAGTGGGTGACGGCCGCGGCGGGCGCAGCTGCCGGCGCAGCAGCCTGGTCGGCGGCAGCTTGCTGTTGTTGGGCGACGAACAGGGCTTCGAAGTTCACCGGGTTGAGCAACACCGGCGGAAAACCGGCGCGCACAATCGCGTCGGACACCGTTTCACGGGCGTAGGGATACAGAATGTTCGGGTTGCCGATGCCGAGAATCTGCGACATTTCCTGGTCGGGAACGTTGCGAATGGCAAAGATGCCGGCCTGGTTGGCTTCAACCAGGAACATGGTCTTGTCGGCGACCTTGGCGGTAATGGTGAGCGTGAGTTCAGTCTGGTACACGCCTTCGTCGACCTTGGTGGAAACGTGGTGCAGCTGCACGTCGACCTGCGGTGGGTTGCGCTCGAGAAAAATCTGCGGTGCATTGGGGATTTCCAGCGACAAATCCTTTACATAGATCTTTTCGATGGAGAAGAAGGGTTGGGTTTGGTCGACGGCTTCGGTCATGGACGTTCCTTGGTTAATAAGACTTGTTGCTGATATTCAAAAAGAGCTGGATCAAGCGTCGAGCAGGGGCATGAGGGCACCCTCCCGGTCCAGCGCCGACAGGTCATCAAACCCGCCGACGTGGCGGTCGCCAATATAGATTTGCGGCACGGTACGGCGACCGGTGCGCGACATCATTTCGTCGCGTTTTTCCGGATCCAGATCGATACGAATTTTCTCGATCTCGGCGACACCGCGCGACTTGAGGAGGCGTTCCGCCATCTGGCAGTAGGGGCAAACACCTGTGGAATACATCAATACTCGTGACATGACGACCCTACTTCTCCACCGGCAGGCTCGCCTGCTGCCAGGCGAGAAAGCCCCCGTCGAGCTGGTACACGTCGCCGAAACCGCGTTGCTTCAGCAGCTTGGCCGCGGTACCGGCGCGGGAATTGCTGCGGCAGGTAACAATGACCGGCTTGTCCTTGAACTTGGAGATTTCATCGACACGCTTGTCAATCTCGGCCAGCGGAATGTTCTTGGACTTCGGTATCCGACCGCCGTTGAACTCACCGGTATCGCGGATATCCAGCACCAGCGCGTTGCCTGAATTCATCAGACGAGTCGCCTCCAGCGTGCCGATATCACGGCCACCACCCATCAACTTGCCGATCGACGGCCAGACGACCATGGCGCCACTGATCAGAAACAGGGCGACCAGCATGATGTTTTGGGAAATGAATTCGGCCATTGAGATGTTGTACCTTGGCTGCAGTGCGGCGCAGCGAAAATCCGCTGTAGGCAACTGCAAGCTGCTGAAAACCTGATATTTTACCAACAAGTTGCCGGGAAGTCCCCGTTTCCGGGAAATTCTCCGGAAACAGGAAGTGCGGGGCAGCTGCCGCGAAATTCAAGTCCAACCCGGAAGACATCATGAAAACACTCGTACTCATGCGCCATGGCGAAAGCGCCTGGAATCTCCAGAACCGTTTCACCGGATGGGTGGACGTCGACCTGACGGAAAAGGGGGTTGAGGAAGCACGATGCGCCGGCCGAACCCTCAAGGAAGGCGGTTTCGACTTTGACCTCGCCTACACCTCGCTGCTGACCCGGGCAATCCGCACCCTATGGATCGCGCAGGAGGAACTGGACCGGCGCTGGCTGCCCGTGATCAAGCACTGGCGGCTCAATGAACGCCATTACGGCGCGCTGCAGGGGTTGAACAAAGCGGAAACCGCCGCCAAGTTCGGCGAACATCAGGTGCTGCTCTGGCGCCGCAGCTACGACGTTCCACCGCCTGCGCTGGAGCCGGGTGACGAGCGGCATCCCTCACGCGACCCGCGCTATGCCGCGCTGCTGCCGGAAGAGCTGCCGTTGACCGAGTGCCTGAAGGACACCGTTGAGCGTGTTGTCCCTTATTGGCAAATTGAGATAGCACCGCAAATCCGCGCGGGCAAGAAAGTAATTATTGCTGCGCATGGCAACAGCCTTCGCGCCCTGATCAAGCACCTGGACAAGGTTTCGGAGGCAGATATCGTCGGGCTGAACATTCCCACGGCAGTGCCGCTGGTGTACGAGTTCACCGATGATCTGGTGCCAATCCGCCATTACTACCTGGGCGACGCCGAGGCCATTGCCCAGTCGCAGGCCGCGGTGGCCGCACAGGGGCGCGCAAAGGCGTGACAGGTCACCGGTGGCGCGCGCGTCCGCATGCCTCGCGCGTGGCGGCGGCGGTGCTCTTGGCCGCGCTGGCCTTGCCCCTGCTGGCCAGCGCCGACAAGAAATCTGATCTTGACCAGCTTCGCCAGCGTATCAACTCCCTGCAGCGCGACCTGGCCAAGAGCGAGGAGTCGCGCAGCGAAGCGGCGGATGCACTGCGAACCTCGGAAAAATCCATCAGCGAGGTCAATCGCAATCTGATGTTGCTGGGACGCGAGCAGTCCCAGCTTGCTCAGGGCTTGGCGGATCTGCGCCGGAAAATCGAGGCCAACCGAAATGACACGGTACGACAACAGGAACTGCTGGATCGATTGATCCGTCACCAGTACATGTACGGTAATACCGATGCCCTGCGCTTGATTCTCGAAGGCAAGGACGCAGCCGAAGTTGAGCGCCAGATGCAGTATTTCGGCTACATTTCGCGCACCCGCGCCGGGCTGATCAACACGCTGAAACGCAACGCCACCGACCTTGCCGAACTTGAGGCGGCGAATCGCGCAAAGCAGCAGGAACTGGACTTGAATGCTGCCGAACAGCGCAAAGCACGGGCCGCACTGCAGGCCGAGCGGCAGGCGCGGCAAAAACTTTTCACCAAGATCAAAGCCGACATCACAAAAAGCCGCAAGGAAATAGGTCGCCTGAAACGCGACGAGGACCGCCTCACAAAATTGATTGACCAGTTGGCTAAGGCGATTGCACGCAATCGTGAGGATCGCAAAGCAGATCGGGCGAACATCCCGCGAAAGGGTGAGGCCGTAGAGGCAGCAGCGGATGCCAGTGCGGCCGGCCAGGCATTTGCCGCGCTGAAAGGAAAACTGAAACTACCGGTGCGCGGGGAACTCCAGGGCAGGTTCGGCAGCCCAAGAGATGAAGGCGGCGTGACGTGGAAAGGCCTCTTGATCAAGACCGAGGCCGGAAACCCGGTAAGGGCGGTGGCCGACGGTCAGGTGGTGTTTGCCGACTGGGTAAGGGGTTATGGCAATTTGCTGGTAATCGATCACGGCAGCGGCTACATGAGCGTCTACGGCAACAACGAAAGCTTGCTGAAACAAGTGGGCGATTCGACTCGTGGAGGTGAGACCGTCGCCTCTGCCGGGGCGTCGGGTGGGGCGGCGGAATCGGGTGTATATTTTGAGCTGCGCCACGAGGGAAAGCCGTTCGATCCCATGAAATGGGTGGCGAAATAGCGAATCAGATGAGGCAGGCATGAGCAACGCGTTGAGCAACAAGATGAAGGCAGCGGGACTGGTGGGCATGGGCGGAATCGCCGGTGTCCTGCTGAGCCTTAATTTTTCCGCGGTTGCGGAACGCCAAAGCACCACGCTTAACCTGCCGATCGAGGAAGTTCGGATGCTGTCCGAGGTGTTCGGGCGCATCAAAAGCGATTATGTGGAACCGGTGGACGACAAGCGGCTCATTAAGGAAGCCATTAACGGCATGTTGACCGGCCTCGATCCGCATTCGGCGTTCCTTGACGCGGATGCGTACAAGGAAATGCAGACGACAACCACTGGCTCGTTTGGCGGCCTGGGTATCGAAGTTGGCGTTGAAGATGGCTTCGTCAAGGTCATCTCCCCCATTGACGACACGCCCGCCTATCGGGCTGGAATAAAGTCGGGCGATTTCATCATCAAGGTGGACGAAACCAGCCTTCGCGGCCTGTCCCTGACCGAGGCGGTGAAGCGCATGCGCGGCGAAGCCGGCACCGAGGCCGTGCTGACGATCCTGCGGCGCGGGGAAGCCAAGGAATTGGTGTTCAATGTGCGGCGCGCCAAGATCGAAATCCAGAGCGTGCGCTCACGCACGCTGGAGCCGGGCTACAGCGTGATTCGGCTTACCCAATTTGAGGAGGCCACCGGTGAAAAGCTGGTGCGGGCCGTCAACGACGTTTACAAGCAGAACGGCGGCGGCCTCAAGGGACTGGTGCTCGATCTGCGCAACGATCCAGGTGGATTGCTCAACGCCGCCGTGGCGGTCTCGGCGGCCTTCCTGCCGAAAGACGCGTTGGTGGTGTATACCGACGGCCGCATCCAGGACGCCAAGATGCGCTTGCATGCGCGCAAGGACAATTACCTGCGCAACCCGGGTCGGGAAGACTATCTTGCCAAGCTGCCACCGTCGATCAAGACCGTGCCAATGATCGTACTGGTCAACAACGGTACCGCCTCCGCATCTGAAATCGTCGCGGGCGCATTGCAGGACCACAAGCGGGCCAGTGTCATGGGCTCGCAGACTTTTGGCAAGGGATCGGTGCAAACCATCCTGCCACTCCCGGGCAACAGCAGTGCGATCAAACTCACCACGGCGCGCTATTACACGCCTAACGGCCGCTCAATCCAAGCCAAGGGTATCGAACCGGACATTGCGGTGGATGACGGCACGCAACGCATGGCCATGCGCGAGGCGGATCTCGAGCGCCACCTGGTCGGCGAGGATGAAAAGAAGGCGGCTGAGGCGCTCAAGGCGAAGTTGGAGACCAAGCCGGACCTGCCCGCACTGCCCGACGACAAGGCGGCAAAGGCTGTGCCTGGAAAAGACGCCAAAGTGGCCGGCACGGCGTCGCTGGTGAACAAGCCCGCAGCGCCTGAGGCCAAACCGGTGGAATACACGCCGATCAATGGCGCGGACGGCAAGCCGATCGACTTCGTGCTCCAGCAGGCGCTCAACCAGTTGAAAGGCCTGCCGGTTGCATCGAATCCGCAGGCGCTGTTGGCCGCGGCCACAGGCCCGGCGACCAAAGCTGTTCCGAAGGCAATCGACAGCAGAAAGTAGGTTGCCTCGCCTTCGGCCGCTGGCGCTAGCATATGCCGCCAGCGCCAGCTACTGTGCGCAAAACAGGCCCATGGACGACCAAACGCTGCTCCGGTACAGCCGGCACATTCTGTTAAACGAGTTTGGCACGGAGGCGCAGGAACAACTTTGCGCATCTCGGGCGCTCGTTATCGGTGCAGGGGGTCTTGGCTCGGCAGCATTGCCCTATCTTGCGTCTGCCGGCGTGGGACGCATCGTTATCGCAGACGGCGACAATGTCGATTTGACCAATCTGCAGCGCCAGATCGTCCATGGCGAGGATGCGATTGGCACCAACAAGGCCGCATCCGCCGCGCGCACCCTGCGGCGCATCAATTCATCCATCACGATCGAGCCGGTCGGTCAGCGTCTTGAACAGGATCTTCCGGAGTACGTAGCCGATGCCGATGTAGTGCTGGACTGCTCGGACAACTTTGCGACCCGCCATGCCGTGAATCGTGCGTGTTTTGCTCGCCGAACGCCGTTGGTGTCGGGTGCGGCGATCCGCTTCGACGGGCAAATCACCAGCTTTGATTTTCGCCAGCCCGGGACAGCCTGCTATCACTGCCTGTTTCCAGACGCGGCCGATGCAGAAGAAGAGCGCTGCGCGGTGATGGGCGTCTTCGCCCCGCTGGTTGGTATCATTGGAGCCATGCAGGCTGCCGAGGCAATTCACCTGCTGACCAATACGGGTACCGCGTTGCTCGGGCGGTTGATGATGCTTGATGCCCGAAGCATGGAATGGCAGACGGTGCGCTATGCCAGAGACGAACGATGCACGGTATGTGCCGCGCCAGGTTCCCGCGAACAAAAGGAGATGGCCCATGAAGTTGCCTGAAGCATTTTGCACGGTTGCCCTGGTCGCGTTCGTTTCTCTGGCGATCGCCCCGGCGGCAGCCCAGACCCTGTGGAAATACACCGACAAGGACGGCAAGGTAACGTACTCGGACCGCGCTCCGAAAACGGGGGAAAAGGCCGAACCGGTTACGACCAATCCGTCCGCGAACATCATCGATGCGCCGCGCGCCAAGCCGGCGGCCACAGCCAAGGCGGAAGATGCAAAACCCGGGGCATCGGAAGCGGAAAAACAACGCGAGAGCCTTCGCAAACTTTGGGAAACGGCCAAGGCGGAACTGGAAAAGGCCCGCAAGGACCTCGCGGATGGTCGCGAGCCCAGGGATGATGAGCGGCAGATCGTGGTCGGCAGAGACGCCAAGGGCAATCCAACCGGCACCAACACCATTGTTCGCAAACAATCGTACTACGAGCGAATTGCCACGCTGGAAGATGCCGTGCGCAAAGCGCAGACCCGCGCCGAGGTTACCGAGGAAAACCTGCGGCGCGGCGGCGACGGCAAGTAGTCGCGGGCGCCCGCACCACACCAGCCCCCAGGTCAGGCGGAAACGTCGGCCAGCGGCCAGCGCGGCCGTACGCCGAACCCAGGCCGCGTTTCGGCGGCACCCGGATTTGCGCCCAATCTGAGCGCGGCAGCAAAAGCGATCATGGCGCCATTGTCGGTGCAAAGTTGTAGTGGCGGGAAAAATACTTCTGCGCGTTTTTTGCCGGCGGCAACGGCAAGTTCGCGACGCAAACGGGAATTTGCGCCGACGCCGCCGGAAACCACGAGCCGTGACATGCCGGCCGTGGAAAGCGCACGCATGCATTTGCTGACCAGCACCGCCACAACCGACACCTCGAAGGCGGCCGCCAGATCGGCGCGCGTTCGGGTTTTGTCCTTACCGGCCGCAGCCAACTTGGTGGCCTCGTTCATCACCGCGGTCTTCAGTCCGCTGAAACTGAAGTCAAGGTCACCGCTGTTGATCATCGGCTTGGGCAGCGAGAACTTGCTGGCGTCGCCCGTTTCGGCGAGCCTGCTTAGTGCAGGCCCGCCCGGATAAGCGAGGCCAAGCAGAGTTGCTGTCTTGTCAAACGCCTCGCCGGCAGCGTCATCGAGCGTTTCGCCCAGCAACTCATACTGCCCTACTGCCCGCACTGCCATGAGTTGGGTATGTCCCCCCGAAACCAGCAACGCCACAAAGGGGAAGTCCGGCCTTGGTTTGGACAGAAGTGGCGACAGCAAGTGACCCTCTAGATGGTGAATGCCAATGACAGGCCTGTTTAGCGCAAGGCCGAGGCCTGCGGCGACGGATCGGCCGACCAGCAAGGCACCCCCGAGCCCGGGGCCCTCCGTAACCGCGATCGCATCCACCACAGAAAGTGAGCATACGCTCTCATGCAAAACGTCTTCAATTAAAGGCATCAGCCTTTGGACGTGGTCTCGTGAGGCGAGCTCTGGGACGACGCCGCCGTAGGCAGCATGCATCGCGACCTGGGAATGCAGCTGGTGGGAAAGCAGTCCCCGTTCGGTGTCGTAGAGCGCGACACCGGTTTCGTCACAGGATGATTCGATGCCGAGAATGATCATTTGCACAGGGCCGGCCGAACGCGGACGAAGGTGCCGGCTTGGCAAAATGTTGATAAGTCGTTATTATATTGGGCTGTTTTCGCAAAACAGACATTTTTGTTTGCAGCTTCAGACCCACGATCTTCCCAGGAAGTCGGGCGGGCATAACTAGAAAGAAAGGTTGTAGAAATGCCATTGATTCGTTTGAAAGAAAATGAGCCGTTTGACGTCGCCCTGCGTCGCTTCAAACGCGCTGTCGAAAAGACCGGCCTCCTCACCGAACTGCGCGCACGCGAGTTCTACGAAAAGCCGACCGCCGAACGCAAACGCAAGCACGCTGCGGCCGTAAAGCGCCGCTTCAAGCGCCTGCGCAGCCAGATGTTGCCGCCAAAGCTGTACTAGCAGACCACAAGAATCGAATTTTCAAGGCAGGAGGCAACCGTCTCCTGCCTTTTTTCTTTTTGGAGAACAGACAAATGACACTGCGCCAGAGTATCAACGACGACATGAAGGCGGCGATGAAAGCGCGCGAAACAGAAAAGCTGGGGGCCATACGCCTGCTGCAGGCAGCGCTCAAACAAAAGGAAGTGGACGAGCGTGTTGAACTCAGCGACGACATGATTCTGGCGATCATCGACAAAATGCTGAAACAGCGCAAAGACTCGATCGAGCAATACAAGGCGGGGAATCGCCCTGATCTGGTTGCCAGGGAAGAATATGAAGTGGCGATCCTTTCCGCCTACATGCCTGCGCAACTCACCGAGACCGAACTGACCGCAATCATCGATGCCGTCATTGCCGAAACGGGCGCACTGTCGGCAAAGGACATGGGGAAAGTAATGAGCGCGCTCCGGCCGAAGGTCGCAGGCCGCGCAGACATGGGCAAACTGTCGGCAACCATCAAGTCACGACTCGGCTGAACCAATTCATCCACGCAACGAGACTGCATTTTTTTCAGCGCCGTATAATCCGCAAGCCATGATCCCGCCGGACTTCATTCAGCAGTTGTTGGGCCGCGTCGATATCGTTGATGTAATCGACAAGCACGTCAAGCTGAAGAAAGCTGGTCAGAATTATTCGGCGTGCTGTCCCTTCCACAACGAGAAGACGCCGAGTTTTTCGGTTTCGCCCACCAAGCAGTTCTACCACTGCTTCGGCTGCGGCGTGCACGGCAGCGCAATCTCCTTCCTCATGGAGTATTCGGGGATGGGTTTTCGCGACGCCGTGCGCGAACTCGCCGACGGCGTAGGCATGACGATGCCTGTCGAGGCGAATCGCGAGGAATCGGTTGAGCGGGCGCAGCAGGCCGCCAGTCTGGGCGAAATCATGACCGCAGCCATGAATTTCTACCGCCGACGCCTCAAGCAAAGCCAGACGGCCATCGATTACCTCAAAGGACGTGGCCTGACCGGCGAGATCGCCTCAAAATTCGCGCTCGGCTACGCGCCAGATGATTGGCAAGGCCTCAAGGAGGCGGTCGACGACTACACCGCCAGTGCGCTGGGTGAATGTGGCCTCGTCATAGACAATGATGAAGGCAAGCGCTATGACCGGTTTCGCGACCGGATCATGTTTCCGATTCACGATGCCCGGGGCAATGTCATCGGTTTCGGCGGGCGTGTCCTCGGCGCCGGCGAGCCGAAGTACCTCAATTCCCCCGAAACGCCACTGTTTGAGAAGGGCCGCGAGTTGTACGGGCTGTTTCAGGCGCGCAGGGCGATCCGCGACCTGCAAACCGCGATCGTTGTCGAGGGATACATGGATGTTGTCGCGCTCGCGCAGAACGGCGTCGAAAACGCTGTGGCTACGCTGGGCACGGCCACCACCCCGACACACGTGCAGAAACTGCTGCGAATGGCCGACAACCTGGTCTTCTGCTTTGACGGTGACAAGGCGGGCCGCAAGGCGGCCTGGCGCGCCCTGGAACAGTCGCTGCCCGTGGTGATGGATGGCAAGGACATTCGATTCCTGTTCCTGCCCGAGGAAGACGACCCCGATACCTTCGTGCGCCGCCTTGGGAAAGAGGCATTCCTGACCGCGCTCAAGACGGCCAAACCGCTCTCGGCCTTCCTGTTCGATGAGCCGTGTTCGAAAGTTGATCTATCAAGCGAGGAAGGACGCTCGCGCCTGCTGATGATCGCCAAGCCGTTGCTTTCACAAATCACGGCGCCGGCGATGGCGATCATGTTGCAGCGAAAGCTGGCTGATCTGGTCGGTTTGGGCGTAGTAGAAATCCAGCGCTTGATGCCGGTTACCGCCATTCCGTCAGGAAATTCCGGCGATGCCCGCCCGTCGGGCGAAGCAGCGCAGCGCCGGGGGTCCGCGCCTCAGGCTGGCGGCGGAAGCAACCGGTTTCCCCGCAAGGATTGGGGTGAGCCGGCGCCGCGCTACAAGAGCGCACCCGCCGGACTTTGCGCACAGCTGATAGCGCGGATGCTGCTCAAGCCCGCATTGGCCGGGCGATTCGACGTCGAGGCCGACGCCGATGACCTGTCTGCTACAGGCACGGCGGCACGGGTTGCCGCATTTATCCGGGATCACGACTTTGAAGTGACGCCGGCGCAGGTCATCGAACATTTTCGCGATTCTGCCGATGCTGCCGAAGTCGATCGGGCAGCTTCACATCCACTTCTCAGGGATTTTGATGCGGAGCGCCCCGAATTCAACGTGGATGCTGAATTTGACGAAGCGCTGTTGCGCCTCCGAGCGGAAGCGGCTGCGACCGCAAGCCGTGACGAAATGATGCGCCGTGCACGTGACATGGGGCTTGGATAGAGGGCGGCGAGACACACCGGCACCTGGTTTGTGCGCCAAGCGCTTGAATTGTCGACCGAAACCCCCCAAGTGATTGATGGACTTCCGGATTTTTGCCACTTCGGCTAAAATAGCCGGTTCCGCGTACCGCCCGGTACGCCGCCAATCATTCCCAGTTACGCAATCGGGTAACTGACCATTTTAGCGACGGACTCATCGATATGGCACGTAAACCCAAAAGCGCCCGCGACCACGACGAATTTCCCATTCCGAATTTCAAGGCCGCCCGCGAAGCAAAAGTGGTGGACGTTGAAGCGCAAAAAACGCGCCTGAAGAGCCTCATTACGCTTGGCAAGGAGCGTGGATTCCTGACGTATGCCGAGATCAACGACCACCTTCCTGATGTGGTCGATGCCGAGCAGATCGAGTCCATCACCACGACGTTCAACGACATGGGCATCCAGGTCTACGACGTCGCGCCGGACGCGGAAACCCTGTTGCTGAACGAGGCTGCCCCGACCGCCGCGGATGACGACGACGCAGAGGAAGAAGCCGCGCAGGCCCTTTCGTCGGTTGATTCCGAATTCGGCCGCACCACCGACCCGGTGCGCATGTACATGCGCGAAATGGGCTCGGTTGAGCTCCTGACCCGCGAGGGCGAAATCGAAATCGCGAAGCGCATCGAAGACGGCCTGAAGCACATGATTTACGCCATCTCTTCCTGTCCGACGACGATTGAGGAGATCCTGCGTCTGGCCGATATGGTGGAGCGCGACGAAATCCGCATCGATGAAGTCATTGATGGCCTCGTCGACCCTAACGAGGAACAGGTATCAGAAGCCGAAATCTCTGACGAGGACCTCGAAGATGAGGAACTGGAAGAGGAAGAGGAAGACGAGGACGGTTCAATCGCCGCAGCCAACCTCGAGCAACTCAAGCAAGACTCACTGGCGCGTTTCAACTCGATCCGCAAGCTGTACAAGAAGATGCGCAAGGTGCTGGCCGAAAAGGGTCACCGTTCGCGCGCATACAAGGACCTGCAGGAAGAGATTTCTGCTGAACTCATGCAGATCCGTTTTTCCGCGAAACAGGTGGAAAGCCTCTGCAACGGCCTGCGCGGACTGGTTGATACCGTGCGCCGCAGCGAACGTGAAATCCAGGAGCTCTGCGTCAAGAATTCCGGCATGCCGCGTCCGCATTTCATCAAGTCTTTCCCGGGCAACGAGACCAACCTGAAGTGGATTGCCGAGGAAATCGTCAACGGCAAGGGTTACGCCGCTGTTTTGGCCAAGTTCAAGCCGTCGATCGTCGAGCAACAGGAAAACCTGATCAATCTGCAGAAGGAAGTTGGCATTCCGATCAAGGACCTCAAGGAAATCGCCCGCCAGATGAGCACGGGTGAGGCCAAAGCACGACGCGCCAAACGCGAGATGATCGAGGCCAACTTGCGCCTGGTGATCTCGATCGCGAAGAAATACACCAATCGCGGCCTGCAGTTCCTCGATCTCATCCAAGAAGGCAACATTGGCCTGATGAAGGCGGTGGACAAGTTTGAATACCGCCGCGGCTACAAATTCTCGACCTATGCAACCTGGTGGATTCGCCAGGCCATCACGCGCTCGATCGCCGACCAGGCTCGCACCATCCGCATCCCGGTGCACATGATCGAAACCATCAACAAGATGAACCGCATATCGCGCCAGATTCTGCAGGAGACTGGCTTGGAGCCCGACCCGGCCACGCTGGCGAAAAAAATGGAGATGCCGGAAGACAAGATCCGCAAGATCCTCAAGATCAGCAAGGAGCCGATCTCCATGGAAACGCCGATCGGTGACGACGATGATTCGCACCTCGGTGATTTCATCGAGGACACGCAGACGCTGGCCCCCGACGATTCAGCGCAGTACACCTCGCTGCGCGACGTAACCAAGGATGTGCTGGATTCGCTCACACCGCGGGAAGCCAAAGTGTTGCGCATGCGCTTTGGCATTGAAATGAACACCGACCACACGCTGGAAGAAGTCGGCAAGCAGTTCGACGTCACCCGTGAGCGCATTCGCCAGATTGAGGCAAAGGCCCTGCGCAAACTGCGGCACCCGTCGCGCTCGGAAAAGCTTAAGAGCTTCCTCGAGACCGACAGCTAGACGCCGCTTTCACTGGCAGCACTCGTCGGTCATGCGAAAGGGGGACACAGGGCGTCCCCCTTTTTCATTGTTGAGTGAGCAAGAGGGGGGTATGGCGTGGAGAGGACGCACCACGTGACCCTGTGGCGGCTACGTTTCATTCGGCCGTTATAATCCAATGATTCCGCAGTACTCTCAGAGTAATCCCCATGGGGCCGTTAGCTCAGTTGGTCAGAGCAGAGGACTCATAATCCTTTGGTCGTTGGTTCAAGTCCAACACGGCCTACCATCTCTCGAGTCTGCTCAAGGACTTGGGTCGCTTGCCGAATCTGCCTGCGCGGAAGTTTGGCCGCGGCCTATGCCAGCAGCCGGCTTTTGGACCCGTACCGGCCGCATTCAAGAGCGCTATTTCCGTGAGGCTTCGACTGCTTTGCCACTCCGGGCACCCCGGACCAGAACATTTTCGTGGCCGACCAGGGTATGCGCTGCCGCATCCGGAAGCTTTGAGCACCGAGGCGCACGCATTGCAGGTTCGCTTCTGGCGCAAGCGTTGTCGCCGCCGGGCCAGACGATGCCACACTGGCATGCTTGGCCGGTATGGCTACCTCACGATGCGCAAGAAAGGATTCGCGCAACGCGGCATGCTGCGATCCCCTGCGGTTTTCTTGCGCCTGCAATTGCGGGCGCATTCAGGAAGTGCCGGCGGCAACGCATTGCCGCCTCGAAAATATGTAAGTGCGTGTAAGCGTGTGTGAGATTTGACCTTGTTCAGTGTTAGCAAATCCTTGACAATGGTTACCAAATTGCCTTTTGATCGGATTTTCCGGGCGGCTGCATTGCCGGAAGTGTAATTCGGTCCCGCTTCACCATCAGCCGCACTGCCGAACTTGCTGCGCCTGTTTGCTCACCCATACCGGCGCCGAACCCTAACAGACCGCATAGCCATCGATGACTCGCAAAATCGCCATTGTCGGAATGTCGTTTCGCTTTCCAGGTACCACCACCGAGGATTATTGGTCGGATCTGATGAGCGGCAAGGACATGGTGACCGCCGTCGATCCTTCTCGCTGGGCACTGGAGACATTTCGCCATCCTCGGAAAAGCCATCCGGGAACCAGCTACACCTTCGCCGCCGGTACTTTGGGCGACATATCCGGTTTCGATGCTGCATTTTTCGGAATATCGCCGCGTGAAGCCCAACAAATGGACCCACAACAGCGGCTCTTGCTCGAGCTGACTTGGGAGGCATTTGAAAATGGCGGAATACCGCCGTCGTCCGTCAAGGGCAGCAATTGCGGGGTTTACGTTGGTATTTCCAGCGCGGACTACGCCTACCGGTTCGCTGACGACCTCGGCGCCATAGATTCCACCGTTGCCACGGGCAACACCACCAGCATTGCCGCCAATCGGATTTCGTATGTTTTTGACTTGCACGGACCGAGCATGGCGATTGATACCGCGTGCTCGTCGTCAATGGTGGCGTTCCACCAGGCCTGCCAGTCGATACGGAATGGCGAATGCGGCGTAGCGCTTGCAGGCGGAGTCAGCCTGCACCTGCATCCCTATGGCTTCATCGCGTTCTCCAAGGCCTCGATGCTTTCGCGGCAGGGGCAATGCCGGGCGTTCGACGCATCGGGCGATGGCTATGTCCGGTCTGAAGGGGGCGGCATCTTTGTCCTCAAGGATTACGAGCAGGCAATTTCCGACGGAAATCGAGTCCTGGCATTGGTTGTGGCCACCGGCATCAACAGCGACGGCCGCAAATCCGGGCTCACCGTGCCGAGCAGTGAGGCCCAGGCCGCGCTCTTGCAGGATGTTTACGCACGCGCCGGCATCGAACCGAACGAAATTGACTATATCGAAGCACACGGAACCGGCACGGCAGTCGGCGATCCGATCGAGACGCACGCATTGGGTGAGGCGATCGGCAAACGACGCCCACTCGATCGACCCCTGCCTATCGGCTCAGTCAAGAGCAACATGGGACACCTTGAGGCCGCCTCCGGCGTCGCCGGTCTCGTCAAGGCAGTTCATTGCCTGCAGCAGCGCGCCCTGCCCGCAACCATTCACTTCAGCACGCCGAACCCGAATATTCCATTTGATCAATGGAACCTGCAGCCGGTCGCAATGCCGGTTTCACTGCGAAAGGCGGGAAGGGTCGTCATTGGCGTGAATTCCTTTGGCTTTGGCGGCGCGAATGCCCACGCGGCACTGGAAAGCGTGCCGGTCGAAGTGACGGTGCTCGATGCCAAGCCACACAGGCATCGCGAGGAGCGCGCCGTGCCGTTGATCATTTCCGCCAAGTCGCCCGAGGCTTTGAAAGATCTGGCGCGAAACTACGCCGCCATTCTGGGCGAACGCGGGAACCATTACGACACCGCCTACGCTGCCGCCTTCACCCGCGACCGGCACGAATATCGCGCGCTGGTGTTTACCAACGGCGACAAATTGGCCGCCGAAGCGCTTGGCCGCTTTGCCCTCGGCAAAGCCGAGAACAACGAGGTCGAAACCGGCGAGGCGATGCCTGCCGGCACCAAGGTGGCATTCATCTATTCGGGCAATGGCGCGCAGTGGGCAACGATGGGCAGGCAGTTGCTCGAAACTTCACCCGTCTTTCACGACGTAGTGCGCCGCATTGATGCCATATTCAAGCCTCTCGGCGGTTTCTCCATCATCGACGAGTTCAATGGCCTCAACGGCGAGCGCTACTCCCATACCGACATTGCGCAGCCGGCGCTGTTTGCCTATCAAGCCGGAATCACGGAAATGCTGCGCAGGCAAGGCATTCGCGCGAGCGTTGTTGCCGGACACAGTGTTGGCGAGGTGGCCGCAGCATGGGCCGCGGGCGCCCTCAGCCTTGAGCAAGCGGTTAGTGTGATTTTCCACCGTAGCCGTCTCCAGGAAACCACCCGGGGCATGGGCGAAATGCTGGCTGCCGCCATCAATCAGGATGAGTACGGGCAACTGCTCGCCCACTTGCCGGCCGCGCAACTGACTTCGCTTGCAGCAGTCAATTCGCCGAAGGGAATCACCATCGCCGGCGAAGCGACCGCCCTGAACGAAGTCGAACTCCAGCTTGCCCAACACGGAAAGTCGTTCAAGCGCCTTGACCTGCCTTATGCGTTTCACAGCACGTCGATGGACACGATCGAGTCAGGCATCTACAAGGCGCTGGCCGCGCTCAAGCCCAGCAACGGCACGACCACCTATTACTCGACCGTCACCGGCGACCAGCTGGCGGGATCTTTCCTCGATGCCTTCTATTGGTGGCAGAACATTCGCAATCCGGTTCGCTTTGGCGAGGTCATCGATCGAATCAGTGCAAGCGGCCCGCATCTGTTCATCGAGATCGGCCCACATGCGGTGCTACGCGGCTACATCAACGAATGCCTCAAGGAACACAAGCGTTCGGGAAGGGTAATTGCCACGTCGCTGCGAGGCAGTGAATCCGCAGCGCGAATCGGCTCAGTGGTGGCGCAGGCCCTGATCAGCGGCGCCGAGCCGGACTGGTCCCGTATTTTTCCAGTCAAAGGCAAGCAGGTGCGACTGCCGACGTACCCGTGGCAGCGGGCATCGCTATGGCACCGCTCGACATCAGAATCGCTGAATCTGCTGGGACGGCAAGCGCGGCATCCGCTGCTCGGATACCCGGTAGCCGGCCAAGAACTGGCCTGGGAAAGCCTGTGCGACACGCATGTGCAGCCTGTAATGGCCGACCATGTCGTCGGTGATGCCGTCGTTTTTCCTGGTGCGGGATATGTCGAACTTGCGCTTGCCGCGGCCGTAAATTGGCAGCAACTGTCGCCCACCAGCATCGTGGAGGTCGAAGACCTCGAAATACAGGCGCCATTGTTGATGGACGCGGAGCACACCAAGCAGTTGCGGGTCCGCATCGACGCCACAGACGGATCGATTTCAGTCGCCAGCCGCGCCCAGTTCTCCGAGGAGTCTTGGCAGGAGAACGCTGTGGCCAGACTGCCGCGGTCACCCTTTGACCTGCTGCGCGACATAACTCAGCCCGTGCCACCGCAACGCGAATGGGATTTTGATGCAGCCTTGCACGCGCAGCTCACTGCGAAGGTTGGATTGCACTATGGTCCCGCCTTTCAGTCGCTGCTGGGCGGCTGGGTGGACAGGGACTTGCACCGGGTAATCGGCAAACTGCGCCCCGCAGAAGCAATCTCGCAAACGCTCCCGGACTATTGCCTGCACCCTGCCTTGCTCGATTGTGGATTCCAGTTGCTGGTGCACCTTGCCGGCTTCGACGACACGATTTCGCCAGATTTTGCCTATGTGCCGACGAGGATCGGGCGCCTCCAGTTTCGGGCGGGCGCTGCGCCCCCTGTCCACATCGTCATGCAGGTAACCGGAAATTCGCCGCACTCGGTCAATACCGACTTCAGGCTTTTCAACGGCAATGGTGAGTGCGTTGCATTTCTGGCAGGTGTGCGCTTCAGGCGTGTCCGGTTGCTGCGGGCGGCAGCCGAGCACCTCCGACATCTGGCCTACGTCGGCGTGCCGATGCCACTGCCAGCGGCGATCGCGCAACAGCAAACCCATGGCGCGCCGACATCGTCCATATTCAGCCAGTTGGCAGCGGGCATCAATTCTCTCGCAGCCGAAGTCGCCACGGATGTCGCGGAACAACGCTACGTGAACGAAATCGAGCCACTGCTCGATGTGCTGTGCGCGAGCTTTGCGCAAGACGCCACGCGGCCACGCTCCTTGGCGTCGCACGACAGTCTGGACGCTGCTGCACAGTACATGCCTTCAGAGATCGGCGGAATCGCACCAACAACACGCGATCGCATCTTGAACTGGTTGCGCGCCGGCGGCCACCTTGTGGACCCCGGGCAGGTTGCGCCGAATCTCGATGGCGACACCCCATGCGCGGACCACCTGGACGATGTGGCCGAAGAATTTCCGCCGGCGGTGGACATTTACAACACGATACTGGCCGAACATCCTGATTATTTTGATGCGCTGCACGCGGTCGCACTGTCGGGCTCGCGGCTGGCACGTCAGCTGCGCGGCAACGCAACGCCCGACCAGGGAGACTTCGACCAGGTTCTTTCGAGCCTGCGACGCCAGGCACTAAGCACCACTTGCCGGCGGAAGCTGGTGAGCATCACTCAATCCGCACTATCTGCGCTGCTACGAGAGACGGTTGAGGGACAGCGCCTGAAGGTCATCGAGATTTCGCAGGCGAACGGCTTTGTCGCCGCCGACGCCATGTCTTTTCTGGACGCCGATCGCTGCGAACTGTCGCTGGTAACGGCAGAAGGTCGCCCAGCGCCCGATGCCGCACAGGACGACAGCGCTTACCAGCCTGCAACCAGGCACATCTCACTGCAGGAAGCGCAGGCGGCCACCGCGGGAGTCAGGGGGCAATGTTCATTGGCAATCGTGTGTAACGACTTCTCTGACGAGGCAACCGCGCGTGCGGCCTACACCTGTGGCATGGATAACCTGCGCGACGGCGGATTCATGCTCTGGATGGATTTTGCCAACGCGCGCTGGCTGCAGTTTGTGCAAATTTGCGGCGCCCGCGCCGCCGAATCCTGGGACGGTCGGCAGCCGGAACTGCAATCGGCCAACACCGCGCAGGCTGCAGGGTGGCTGCATGACTCGATTGCTGACGGCTCACTCGCCGAAACGACGTCGTTCGCGCTGGGTGCGAATACGCCGGCCTGCACCCAAATACATCTGGCCCGCGCGGGACAATCCCGACGCGACGTGACGACCGCGCCACTGCCAGCGACGAGCCGCGTCTGGGTGCTGCTTGAGGACGGCGCGATCCAACCAACGCCGGTTTCACATGCCGTCGCGAAGCAATTGGGAGCACTGGGGCACTCGGTGCGGCAGTGCAATTCGCTGGCGGCTGGCATCGATGCTTTCCACGCGCTTTTAGCCGCAAAGGAAGCGACGCAAGAATTCGGCGGATTCGTCTTGCTACCGGTTCGCCCATTGGATGACTCGGAGGCTGCGCCGGCGCACCGGTACGCCGATGCCTCATTGGCCGGCATCGTGAACCGCTGCTCCGGGCTGTGCGAAATGCTTCGCCGACTGGAACAGCCGGTCGGCTCGGTGCCCTGCTGGGTGGTAACCACCGGCGCAACCATTCCCCTGCTGCCGAAAAGAGAGGGTCGGGCGCCGACGCTAGCCGGCGCACTGGGCGGTGCGTTGCACGGATTCACGCGCGCACTGATGAATGAGCCTGGTGCGGTGAAGTGGCGCTTGCTTGACCTGGAGTCTCTCGAGGATGGTGAAGCGGCGGCGGCGGCGATTGCCGGGGACTTGCTCGCGGCTGACATCGAAACTGAAGTTTTCTACACCCGCGCCGGCGCACGCTTCATCCCGCGTCTGCGTTACGTCGATACCCCTGCCGGCAGCACTGACGCCATTGCCCATGCACGGCGGGCGGCAGAAGAGCCCCAGCATCTGAGTCGGCTAGGCTTCCAATTTCCCGGCCAGCTTCGCAACCTGCGTTGGGAAAGTCATGTTCGGCGTGCCCCCGCAGGCGACGAAATCGAAATTCGCGTCCAGGCTACCGGACTGAACTTCCGCGACATCATGTATTCCCTTGGCCTGCTGTCCGACGAGGCGGTGGAAGGAGGGTTCGCCGGTGCGACACTTGGCCTGGAGTGCGCCGGCATCGTTGAGCGCGTGGGGCCCGGGGTGAGCGAGTTTGCGGAGGGCGATCGTGTCCTGGCTTTTGGACCCGCCAGTTTTGCCGACTACATGATTACAAAGTGCATCGCGGTGGCGCACATGCCACGGGATGTTTCCTACGAGGCGGCAGCAACCATCCCGAGCGCATTTTTCACCGCCTACTATGCGCTTCACCACGTTGCCAGGCTCGCGCCTGGTGAACGCATTCTGATCCATGGTGCCGCCGGCGGCGTTGGCGTTGCAGCGATCCAGCTGGCCCACTACCTCGGTGCGGAAGTTTTTGCGACGGCAGGTTCGGAGGACAAGCGCGACTTTGTGCGTTTGCTCGGCTCGAGCCATGTGTTCGATTCAAGAACTTTGTCCTTTGCCGATGAGATCCTGATGGCAACCGGCGGCGAGGGCATCGATGTCGTGCTCAATTCGCTGGCCGGCGAGGCGATCAATCGCAATCTGCGCGTGCTTCGGCCGTTTGGGCGGTTTCTGGAATTGGGAAAGCGCGACTTCTACGAAAATGCCAAGATTGGCCTGCGCCCTTTCCGCAACAACATTTCGTTCTATGGCATCGACGCCGACCAGTTGATGAGACGGCAACCGGCGCTGACGAAAAAACTGTTCCAGGAAATGATTGCCTTGTTCACCAGCGGCGCACTGCACCCGCTGCCCTACCGTGCCTTCGAAGCCGGCAACATCGTTGACGCGTTCCGGCACATGCAGCAGGCGCGGCACATCGGCAAGATTGTTGTTACGGGATACGAAAGACTGGCCTCTGCGCCGGCGCAAAGCCGCCCCCCATTGCGGTTTCCGGCGGACATGACCTGGTTGGTCACAGGCGGGCTCGGCGGATTTGGCCTGCGCTCCGCGCAATGGCTGGCGGGGAAAGGCGTCAGGAATCTGGTTCTCATCGGCCGGCGCGGGCCATCGACCAGCGAGGCCGTTCA
The DNA here is from genome assembly GCA_044229235.1 of Usitatibacteraceae bacterium. Taxonomy (GTDB): domain Bacteria; phylum Pseudomonadota; class Gammaproteobacteria; order Burkholderiales; family Usitatibacteraceae; genus UKL13-2. The sequence goes on along the minus strand of JBGATH010000018.1, from coordinate 33,179 downwards.
CGCCATCGCGCAGCTGGAGAGCGCCGGCGTTCGCGTCAAGGCACAGGCCTGTGACGTCAGCGATGCACTGGCGCTTTCGCGGCTGCTGGAGGAAGTTCAGGTCGAAATGCCGCCGCTGCGCGGGATCCTGCATGCGGCCGCGGTCATCAGCGACGCCTTGGGGCGCAATATTTCGACGTCGCAGATTTCGGACACATTTGCGCCAAAGGTGGCAGGCGCCCTGAATTTGCACCACTTGACGCAGAATTTGCCGATCGAATACTTCATTCTCTATTCCTCGGCGACAACCCTTTTTGGCAACCCCGGGCAAGCCAGCTATGTTGCTGCCAACGCGGCCATCGAGGGTCTTGCCGCGGTGCGCCGCGCTGCCGGTCAGCCGGCAACTTGCATCGCATGGGGCCCGATTGACGATGTCGGTTTCCTGGCGCGCAATGCGGGCCTCAAATCCCAGCTTGTGTCACGCATGGGCAGCGCGGGCATTCACTCGGATGTCGCGCTGACGGTACTGGACCAGATCTTGCGAGATGATCGCGCCAACGTCGGGGTAATGACGCTCGACTGGCGCGCCATGTCGCGCTTCCTGCCGTCAGCGGGAGAGCCAAAGTTCACGGACATCGGTGTCCATTTCATCGATGGGGGCGACGATGCTTCCTCCGCGGAGGATATCGAGCGCATGCTCGCCGAGATGAGCGACGCAGAGTTGTCGCATGCGTTCATCGGCATTCTGCGCACCGAGATTGGTGAAATCCTGAGGTTGGCGCCGGACAAGATCGATCCGACACGCTCCATCTACGATATGGGCCTGGATTCCCTGATGGGCGTCGAACTGATGGTGGCGGTCGAATCCAGGTTCGGCATCCGCTTGCCGGTGATGGCGCTAAGCGAAACGCCCACGGTGGCGAAGCTGGCAGATAAGGTCATCGCGCAGTTGCGCGACGCGCGTTCGGCCGAAAGCCCGATTGCAGACGGGTTCGCCCAACAGGTTCAGCAGGCGGTGCTGCAACACGCGCCGGACGTGGCACGCGAGGCCGTCGAACAGTTTGTCGCGGATGCCGGCCGCACCGGGCCGGCACAGCCGGGCCGGATGATTCACTGAAGGCGAAAGGGCACACGCCGCGGCTTGGAGGCAAAATACCGCTTCACGCCCTCCTGAACCAGGATTCACGTGTCACGCAAAGGCTTGCCGGGGCTCACCACCCAACTCAAAGAGAAGCTCATCACGCAAACGCTGCAACGGCGCCTGCGCCAGGCTGGCGCTGACAGCGCCGGCGTGACTGCAGCACCCGTGACCACAACGGGTAAAACGGCGGCGGACATACCCGAGGAGTTTTACCGCTTCGACCTGCATCCCGGTTACAAGCAGATCCGCATCCTCAATGACGGCGCCCAGCGGCTCGGTATCGATAGCCCGTTTTTCAAGCCGCATGATGGTGTGGCATCAAACACCACCTCGATTGGCGGCCGCCACTACATCAACTTCGGCAGTTACAACTACCTGGGATTTTCAGGAGACGCCGAGGTAAGCGCTGCCGCCAAGGCCGCGATTGACCGCTATGGCACATCAGTCTCGGCGAGCCGCATCGTGTCCGGCGAGCGGCCTTTGCACCGCGAGCTGGAGACCGCCCTGGCGGCACACTACGACGTGCAGGATGCGGTGACGTTTGTCAGCGGACACGCCACCAACGTTTCCACCATCGGCCATCTGTTCGGCCCGCGCGACCTCGTGGTCCACGATGCATACATTCATAACTCCAGCCTGCAGGGCATCCAGCTCTCCGGCGCCAGGCGCCTGCCCTTCCCGCACAATGACTTTGCGGCGCTCGACCTGTTGCTGGCCGAGCAGCGCCGCAACTTCGAGCGGGTGTTGATCGTTCTCGAAGGCATCTACAGCATGGACGGTGATTTTCCGGACCTGCCGCGCTTTGTCGAGATCAAGCACCGGCACCGCGCTTTCCTGATGGTCGACGAGGCGCACTCGCTGGGGGTACTCGGGGCGCGCGGATTTGGCATCCGCGAGCACTTCAACCTCTCCGGTAGCGACGTGGACATCTGGATGGGCACGCTGAGCAAGGCACTGGCAGGCTGCGGCGGCTACATAGCCGGCGAACATGCGCTGGTCGAGCACCTGAAAGTCATGGCGCCGGGGTTTCTCTATTCGGTGGGCATGCCGCCCCCGGTCGCGGCAGCATCGCTCGCCGCCTTGCAGGGCCTGTCTCGCGAGGGACAGCGCGTGACGCAACTGCAGTCCCGCGGCAAACTCTTCCTGGCGCGCGCGCAGTCGGCCGGCATCGATACGGGCAGCAGTACCGGTTATGCCGTTGTGCCAGCAATCACCGGCAGTTCGCTTCGGGCCGTGCGCCTTTCTCACGCGCTGTATGAGCGTGGCATCAATGTTCAGCCGATCCTCTATCCGGCCGTGCCTGAGCGTGCGGCCCGCTTGAGGTTTTTCATGAGCTACCAGCACTCCGATCACGATATCGAAACGACGGTCTCCGCGCTCGCGGAGGAGATTGGGCGCCTGTAGTGTCGGCAATGAGTCGCCAGCCAATTTTCCGGCGGGCCGATCGCCTGATGGCGCCGTGACGCAGGTGCACGGCAGGTTTCCGCTGCGCATCGTGCTGTTGACCAGCGGCGGGATTCACGGCGCAAACGTATTGACGGCCCTGCGTTCGATGCCGGAAGTACGGGTTGTTGGCATGGTGGTGTCCACGCGGGTAAATCGGGCCTCGCAGAGCGACGTGGCTGGCGCGTGGACGCTGATCCGTCACTGCGGATGGCGTTACGCGCTTTACCTGTGGACCAGCACACGACTCGCGGACGTGATTGCCGGGATCACGGCATCGGCCAGTGTGGTTGCGCAGGCACGCCGCGACGGCATTCCCTGGCTGCGCGAGCGACGCGTCAACAGCCCCGAGAGCAGGCGCTGGCTGCATGACCGCGGCGCGGACCTGATCCTGTGTGCGTTCTTCAATCAACGCGTCGCCGAAGAAACCTGTGCGACAGCGCGCCTTGGCGCGGTGAATATTCACCCCGGCCCATTGCCGGCGTTCAAAGGTGTTGACCCCGTATTTCATGCCGCCTTGCGCGGTGCCGCCGAGGTGGGCGTGACCTTGCATCGTGTGATCCCGGAATTCGACAGCGGTCCCGTCCTCGGGTCGCGTACCCTGCCCATGCCCGCCAGCGGGTCCATCATGGCCATCACCGCAGATCTGTATCGACACGGTGCCCTGCTGCTGCAGGAAGCCCTGCCCGAAATCGCCGCGGGCACACCGGGTTTACCGCAGGCCGATGCCGGCACCTACGACTCGTGGCCATCAAGAGCGCTAGTTCGTAAGCTGGCAGCGAGCGGGCGGCCGCTGGTCGCTGCGCGGGATTTCGTCGCCATTCTGCGCGGAAAATTGCCCGGGAAAGGCCGGTAGTGACGCAGCCGCCAAGCACAGCCGCAGGCCGGCGATTCCTGATGCTGCAAGGGCCGACCAACCTGCTGTTTGCGCAGGTGGCGGATGGCCTGCGTGCGCTGGGCCACGACGTGCAGCGCATCAATATTTGCCTCGGCGACCAGCTGTTCTGGCGTGGCCCCGGGGCGACAAATTATCGCGGACGCGCCGAGGACTGGCCGGCCTTCATTGCGCATTTTCTTGATCACCATCGCATCACCGACGTGGTCCTGCTGGCCGAACAGCGCGCGCATCATCGGGTCGCCATCGCCGCGGCGCGCGCGCGGCAGATTGCCGTAACCGTGACTGATTTTGGTTACCTGCGGCCCGATTGGGTGGTGGTCGAAAGAAACGGCATGAATGCCGAGAGCCAGTTCACCCGGGATCCCGCCGAAATCCGCGCCATCGCCGAGACTCTGCCACCAGTTGACACGGAAGTACGGTATCCGCACCGCTTCCTGAACCAGGCGCTGTGGGACATGGCCTTTCACCTGTCATCTGCATTTTTTCCGTGGACTTTTCCGCACTTCCAGCGGCACACGCTGAACCCGCCGGTGCTGGTCTATCTCGGTGTCGGCTGGCGGCTGCTGCGCGCGCCCTGGGAGCGGCGCCGCGCGGAACGCATCATCAACGCTGCCCGCCAGCGGGGGCAGCTCTATACATTTGCCATGCAGACCGAAGACGACTTCTCGCTTCGCGCCTATTCGCACTACACCGACCAGGATGAGGCGATGCGCGAAGTCATCCTGTCGTTTGCGCGCCATGCCCCCAAGGAATCCGTGCTGCTGTTCAAGGTCCATCCGCTGGACCCCGGGCTCAAGGCCTGGGGGCGCCGTGTTCGCCAAATGGCCCGTGGCACCGGGGCCGAAACGCGCGTGCATTTCATCGACGGCGGCGACTTGGACGCGCTGCTGCGGGCCAGCACCGGTGTGCTTACCATCAACAGCACCGCCGGCCTGCGCGCCATCGAACTGCTGCGCCCGACCATTGCGCTGGGCAAGGCGGTTTACCGCGTGCCCGGGCTGAGCTTTGCGGAACCGCTCGACACGTTTTGGACCACGCTGTGGAAACCTGACGCATCGCTGGTGGATGCCTATTTGCGGGCAATTGCGGCCACACTGCATGTGCGCGGCGGCTACTATGAACGCACCGCCATCGCCGCCGCCGCCCGCGGAATGGTGCAGCGATTGCATCATCAACTCGTGAATGTGCCCGCACCCGGCCTGGTAGCAGGCCGATCAACGCCGAATTAAATCCCGATCGCAGCCGCTGGGAAGAAGTAAGAGGCGCCTGGCAGAAAATGAAACACAAGCACTGGCGCGGCTTCCAGGCCGAAAATGGCTGGAAACGCCCGCCAATTCTGGTGATTTGCCATTGGCAGACCGGGCTTTGCGGCAACCGGTCGTTTCGCGGCTCGTCACACGGATTCGACTGTGGACGCAGTCGCAGGCTCGTTCATCCCATGAAGGTTGCCGCCGCTGGCAAATCCCACCGAAACTGCGGCCTGCAGAACTGTCGCAAACTGGCATAATTTCTCACCTTTGGTTGCGGGGCTAACATCCGCGTAGCTAAGTTCAATCCAACGCACGAATCAAAACAAACGACGCATTCAGGAGGTTTTACCCATGTTAAAGAAGCTAATCTCCGGCGCATTCGCCGGCTTGGTCGCGATTGCGCTATGCCCGGGCGCCGCCGCCGCCGACCAAAGCCTTCCCACGGTTGAGGACATCTTCAAGTCGCCGAATATGGCTGGTATCAACCTGTCACCTAATGGCAAATACATGGCCGCCACCATGCCGTTTAAAGGTCGAATGAATCTGGCCGTCGTCGACTTGGAAACTCGAAAGGCGTCTGCACTGTCCGGTTATAGTGAGTTCGATGTGCAGGGCGTGCGTTGGATCGGCAATGACCGGCTGATGTACACGCTGGGCCAGAACAACTCGCCGACTGGTCCCGGCCGGTTTGACGGAGGAGGCCTGTTCATCATCAACCGCGATGGGAGCGATTTCCGCCGCCTGTCCATGACAGTAAAGGAAACCCGCGCCCGCAATAATTTTGTCTTTCGCGGACTGGATTACTTTCGCCGCATTCCGGGGAACGAGGACGAGATCATTGCCAGCGGCAACATGACAGCGGCCGAATCCACCGACCTGTACCGACTGAACCTGAAGAACGGACGGCACACACTAATAACGCAAGGACGGCCCGCCGACTATACGAGCGATTGGATCCTCGATAGCAAACTGGTACCGCGTGTGGTGACAGCATGGGTAAGAGACACGCTTACCAACGTGGTGTACTACCGGAAGAACGCGGATTCTCCCTGGTATGAGATCGCCCGTTACGAGGGCAACAAAGGCAAGATATTCGTGCCACTGGCGTTTGAATCGAATGACAATACCCTGCAGGTCGCCTACAACGGCGAGCGCGACACGATGGCCGTTTATCGCTTCGATCCGAACGAGAAGAAACTGGGCGAGATGATTGCCTCGCATCCCCGCTACGACATGGGCGCGACTGCCGCCGGCGCTGGCGCTGCAGGCGTGATCACAGATCCGCGAACCGACAAGATTCTTGGTTACCGCGTAAATGCCGGCAAACCGGAGGTGGTTTGGCTGGATGAAAAATACGCTGCCACGCAGACTTCGTTGGATCGTGCACTTCCAAACCGCATCAACAACTTCACCCGCACGCCGGACGGCAAGCGCATGCTAGTCACGTCCTATTCGGATACAGTGCCGCTTCGCTGGTATATGTATGACGAGGAAGCCAAGACGTTAGAGCAAATCGGCACCTCCAGGCCCTGGCTCGACGGCAAGTTGACCGAGCAACGCATCATGACTTACAAGACCCGCGACGGATTGGAAATTTCCGGATACTATTTTCTTCCAAAGAACTACAAGCCCGGCACCAAACTGCCTACCGTGGTGCACATTCACGGCGGCCCGCACGCACGCGCTGATACGTTCGCCAACGGCTTTGGTGTGAATGAAGGGCAACTGTTTGCAGCCAACGGCTACGCCGTGATCGTGCCGAACTTCCGCATCACGCCCGGGCTGGGGACCAAGATCTACCACGCGGGTTTCGGTACTTACGGCCGCCAGATGTCCGACGACCACGAAGACGCTCTCAAATGGGGAATCGCACAGGGATTCGTTGACCCGGAGCGCGTATGTATTTCGGGTGCCAGTTACGGCGGTTACGCCTCCTTGCAGGCACTCGTTCGCAACACCAACGACATGTGGAAATGTGCTGTTGCGGGACTCGCGCCAACCGACATGAATTTCCAACTCACCTCCCGCGACGGCGACACCGCCGATAGCACCGCCGGCGTTGCAATCTGGAAATCGATCATCGGAACGGAGGACCTCAACGCGCCGATCATGAAAGACGTGTCGCCGCTTTACAACGTCGACCGCATCAAGAAACCGGTGTTCCTCTATGCCGGTGAGGACGACATCCGCGTCCCCATCAAGCAGATTTCGCAAATCGCGGAAGCGTTGACCAGGGCCGGCAATCCGCCTAAAGCATTTGTGGTCAAGAAAGAAGAAGGTCACGGCTTTGGCAAGCTGGAAAATCGCGTGGACACTTGGACGCAAATCCTTGCCTTCCTCGATGAATCGATCGGCAACAAGAAAAAGTAGCTGCGTGGTGGTTGCCTGCCGGATGGATAAAAACCCCGCATTTGCGGGGTTTTTATTGTCGGATACCTGGCTAAATTGAACGCCTACTTCTTCAGCAACGTCTCCTCGATGAACTTGATCGACGCATAGAACTGGAAGTCGGCGTTGTTCTTCTTGGCGAAGCCGTGGCCTTCGTCCATCGCCATCAGGAACCAGACCGGTGTCTTCTGTTTCTTCAGCTGGGCGACGATCTGGTTGGCTTCGGTATAGGGCACGCGCGGGTCATTGCGGCCCTGGACCACAAACATCGGTTTGCGAATCTTCTCGGCATTATTGAGTGGCGAGATCTTCTCAAGAAACGCGCGCATGTCCGGGTCGCGCTCGTCGCCGTATTCCACTCGGCGCAGGTCGCGGCGATAGCTTTCGGTATTGGTCAGGAAGGTGACGAAATTGGAAATTCCCACCACGTCGATGGAGCCGGCAATCCTGTCGGCATAGTGCGCCGACACCGCCAGTGACATGTAGCCGCCATAACTGCCGCCGGTAACCATGATGCGGCCGACATCAAGGTCGGGCTGCGTGGCGATCCACTCGAACAATGCGCCGATGTCCTTCACCGAGTCTTCGCGTTTCCTGCCATTGTCCAGCGCCAGGAAGGTCTTGCCGAAGCCGGCTGAGCCGCGCACGTTCGGAAAAATCATGGCGATGCCCAATTCGTTCACCATGTAATTGTTGCGGTTGATGAAACCGGGCCGCGCCTGTCCTTCCGGGCCGCCATGGATGTTGACGATTACGGGGCGTTTTCCCGGGAATTTTGCCGGGTCAGGTTGATACACGAAGCCGGAAATGGTCAAGCCGTCAAAGCTTTTCCAGCGCGCGATCTTCGGCTCCACAAATTCCAGCGGGTTCACGCCCGCACTGCTGCTCGTCGTCCAGCGGGTCAGCTTCTTGCTGGCGAGGTTGTACGCATACACGTCGCCCGGCGAACGCGACGAGGTGATATTCAACGCCAGTTCCTTGCCGTCGCTGTCTTCGTCATCATCGGCGCCGCTCCAGCGCAGGCCGCTGATCTCGCCGGCCAGCAGTGCCGGCCGCGGCAGTTCCTTGTGTGAGGCAAGATCGAGGAAGCGCAGCACGCCCGAGCCTTCCTCGTTGGTGATGAGGGCAATCAACTTGGCTTTCTCGGAGACCGAATAGGCGTCGATGTCGTACTTGAGCTGGCCGGTCAGTACCTTTTCCTTGCCTGAGGCCAGGTCAATCAGGATCAGCTGCCGGAACTCGCTGCCGCGGTCGGAAACCGCATAGAGCGATTTACCGTCCCTGGTAAAGCGCGCGCTGCCGTAGAAGACTTTTTCCTTGCCGCCTGCTGCCGGCGTGACACGCTTCCTTTCACCGCTGGCCAGGTCCATCATCCAGATGTGGCCTTCGTTGGCCGACACGTATTCCTGAAACACCAGGCGCTTGTCGTCCGGCGAAAAGCGGAAGCCGCCCCAGCCGCCGCCATCCAGCGTGGCCAACACACGCGAATCCGCGGGCTGCAGCGGATCGGTGAGATAGATCTTGGTGACTGCCTTGCGCGCGCTGCTGTTGCGGTCCACGCCCACGGTGGCGTACACGATGCGATCACCCTTACGGTTCCAGGCTGGCGCAGCGGCTCGTTCCTTTTCATCCGAGACCGGCGTTACCGTCTTGGTCGCGAGATCCATGCGATAGATGCGAAACACCTCGTCGCCGCCGGCAGACTTGGTGAACAAAATGTATTCGCCTTTCTTCGGCTGAAAGGTCGCGCCGCCCACCGCATCCGGAAAATCGGTGATCTGCTCCGGTTCGGCTCCAGGACTGGCCAGGAAATGCAACTGGTTGGCGTTGCCCGCGCGGCGACGGATCAGCATGCCGGCCTTGGCCGGGTGCCACGTCACAATGGCAGTCGGCTTGAAGTCGGTATAGGCCGCCACCTTCGCGACCAGCGCTTCCTCGATGGGGGGAATGCCGTCGACCACCAGGTTGCTGCCGGGCGTCACAAACTGCGCCTGCGCGGTGGCAGCCCAGACCAAGCCGGTCGCGCACAGCGCGCGCATCAGATGGTGAAGTCTCATGTGTTTCGTTCCTTTATTGTGAATTCTGTCTGGTGACGACCGGACGCGACGGATCGGATACCCACTCACTCCACGAGCCCGGATACAGCTTGGCGCCCTTGAGACCGGCGTATTCCATGGCGAAGATATTCATGCAGGCCGTCACGCCGGAACCGCACTGATGAATGATGTTCTCGCTGCGCACGCCCGGTGCCAGCGCCGTGAATTCATTTGCGAGTTCGCTGGCCGGACGCAGCGTCAGGTCCGGGTTGAGGTTTGCCTTGTAAAAACGGTTCAGGGCACCGGGAATGTGCCCGGCCACCGGGTCGATCGGTTCCACATCACCGCGGAAGCGTTCGGCGGTGCGCGCATCGATCAGCGCAAACTGCGGGTCGTTCAGGTGCGCAAGCAGTTGGTCTGCGCTCCAGAGCATCAGCGGGTCGGCGTCGCCGCGCAGCGCAGCCGGGGCGGGGTCGGGGACGTCCTTCGACAATGCATGGCCATCGGCAAGCCATTTCGGGATGCCGCCGTCCAGCAGTGCCACGTTTGCGAGCCCGATCCAGCGCGCCAGCCACCACAGGCGCGAGGCGAACTGCCCGCCGACATCGTCGTAGGCGACGATCATCGAGGAATTGGTCACGCCATGCCGCGCCAGGAAGGCAGTGAAGGCGGCCGGTGACGGCAGCGGGTGGCGCCCGTTGCTGCCGTTCTTTTCGCCGGAAAGATCGGTATCGACATTCGCAAAATGCGCGCCGGGAATATGACCTTCGCGGTACTGGCGCTCACCTTTGGCCAAATCCATGAGGTCGTGCCGGCAGTCGAAAACAAACCACTGCGGGTCGTTGAGGTGCTGTGCCAGTTGCGTTGTGGTGACGAGCATGGGTGGGCAGACGGATCAGGATAAAGCGGACATTATCTCCCGCCTGCCGCGCAGGCTGTGTCGCAGATGTTGTCCGCCCGAGTAACAGCCGCGGGGGCAAATGTCGGGCCGCGGCTCAATCCTCTTCGGCTGGCAGGCTCGGCGCATTCTTGCGATCGCTCGTAGTCGCCCGCTTGGCCAGCAGGCCGCTGATCACCACCACTGCCATGCCCAGCCACGACAGCGGCGGCAGTCTTTCGTTGAATACCAGCCAGCCGCCCAGCGCGGCAAAAATCACCGTGGAATAGGCAAAGGTGCCGACCAGCAGGGTGTTGCCGCTGTGGTACGCCCGCGTCATCGCCAGTTGCGCCAGGGTCGCCGACAGGCCGATGGCCAACAGGGCCCACAGGTTCTGCGCAGTCACGCTGTGAAACTCGCCCGCCACGCCCTGTGTGAGCGCACCGCCGAACGATCCTGCCACCGAAAAATAGAACACCACGCGCCATTCCGGCTCGCCGGCGTCACCGAGTTTTTTGACGTTGACATACGCGCAGGCCGCGAAGAATCCTGACGCCAGGCCGATCAAGCCCACCACCCACTGGTCGTTCGACAGCGTCGGCCTTAGCAGCAGGGCAATGCCCACGAATCCCAGCGCCACGGCAGCGAGCAGGCGCGGGCTGAACTTTTCCTTCAGCAGAAACGTCGACAGCATCGTCAGAAAGATTGGCGAGGTGTAGTTGAGCGTGATGGCGGTAGCCAGCGGCAGCACGGTCATGGCATAAAAGTAGGCGATCAGCGAGATCGTTCCCGTCAGGCCGCGCCAGAGATGGCCGGCGGCGAATTGAGTCTTCAAGGTCTGGCGGCGCCACAGTACGAACGCGCCGATGGCCAACAGACCGAAAGCCGAGCGATACATCGCCAGTTCCGCCCCGCTGAACTGGCCGGCGAGCAGCTTGGCAAACACACCCATGGTCGCGAACAGCGCGCCGGCGATGAGCATCCAGGAAGATGTCATCGTCCGCCGACCGGGGGAACGGAAATCGGGATCGGAGCGGCGGCAGGCAGGCCCGCGCTCACCGCGCGCGGCCGGGCGGGTGACGAAGCAGCGCGCAATCAGTGACAGGCGAGAGGAAATGCCGGGCGGGGAAACACATCCGCGGAACTAGACAGCCAGCTCGCGCCGGACGAACTCGTGGAAGTGGACCATGCCATCTTCCATCGGCGACTGGTACGGCCCCTGTTCCTCGCGGCCTTCCTGCCAGAGCAGCTTGCGACCGTCATTCATGCGTTGGCAGATTTCCTCGTCCTCGATTGCCGTCTCGTCGTAGGCCTTCTGTTCCGCGGCAATGAACTCCGGCTCGAACAGGGCGATTTCCTCGGGATAATAGAATTCGACGACGTTCGTGCACCTTTCCGTTCCGCGCGGAATGATGGTGGAGATCACCAGCACATGCGGGTACCACTCCACCATGATGTTGGGGTAGTAGGTCAGCCAGATGGCGCCGTATTTGGGGGCTTCGCCCTGGCGAAAATTGAGCACCATCTCATGCCAGCGCCGATAAACCTCGGAGCCGGGGCGCAACAGCGCCTTGTTCACGCCCACCGTCTGCACGCTGTACCAATCGCCGAATTCCCATTCGAGGTTGCCGCAGTCGACAAACTTGCCCAGCCCCGGGTGAAAGGGCTCAACGTGGTAATCCTCGAGGTAGACCTCGATGAAGGTTTTCCAGTTGAAGTTGTATTCGGTGACATCGACCTTGTTGAGCACATACCCGGAAAAATCCAGGTCCTTTGCACAGCCAAGCTTCGCCAGGTCGCCGGCGATATCGCGCGGCCCCTGGAACAGCATGCCGTTCCATTTCTGCAGGTTTTTGCGCGGCAGGTTCAGGCAGGGCTGCTGCGGAAAGTGCGGGGCGCCCAGCAGCTGGCCTTCGCCGTCGTAGGTCCAGCGGTGCAGCGGGCACACCAGATTGCCAGACGGCAGCCGGCCACTGCCCTTGAGCATGACCGCCTGGCGATGCCGGCAGATGTTGGACACCATGTTGATGTTGCTGCCGCTGTTGATGAGCGACCAGGCGCCGTTGGTCATTTCCAGCGCACGGTAGTCGTTGGCGTTGGGCACCATCAATTCGTGGCCGACGTAGCCGGGGCCTTGTTTGAAAAGCAGTTCGAGCTCTCGCTGGTAGATCGACTCGTCGAAATACCAGGACAACGGCAATTGTGTGGCAACGGGAGAAAGTTCTCGCGCTCCGAGCAGGTTGGACATAGTCCTTACCTCCAATTTTTCCGCGCGTAGCTTCTAACTGCCGCGAATAAACCAAAGTAAAAACAACACCCGGGCGATTGAGTTTGTTAGCTTTTAACTCTACAGACTCCGTCCCGTATTACGAATCCCCTGGCGAGGACCCACGAAATGGAACGGAGATTGTGACCCACACCCCTCGAAAAGGCAAGGAATTTCAATGACTTTGACTATTGTTTCGCTATTGACGGCGGCTTGCCGCCATGGACTGGGAAGCCGTCGGTGGGCTATGATTCCGGATTGATTTTCAATGCCTCGCGCCATGCCCAAAGCCGCCAGCCCCGCCGTTCCCAAGGACTTCGAATCCGCGCTCACCGAGCTGGATGCACTGGTCGAAAAAATGGAGAGCGGCGACCTGCCGCTCGAGCAGTCCCTGACTGCGTATCAGCGCGGCACGGAATTGCTGAAGTTCTGCGAAGGCGTGCTCAAGGACGCCGAGCAGAAAATCAAAGTGCTCGACGCCGGCGAGCTCAAAGACCTGCCGCAGTAACCAATCCGCCATTCATCGCTTCGATCTGCACAGAAACTTCCCTCATGTCCGATTTCCAGGATTGGGCCCGCATCACCGCGGGCGAAATGGAACGCACGCTTGATGCGCTGCTGCCCGCGGCGAGCGTCGAACCGACCCGGCTTCACGACGCCATGCGTTACGCCACGCTCGGCGGCGGCAAACGCGTGCGCCCCATGCTGGCCCATGCGGCCGGACTGGTAAGCGATGCGCCGCTGGAGCGCGTGCGCATCCTGTCAGCAGCGCTGGAAATGATTCACGCCTATTCCCTGGCGCACGACGACCTGCCGAGCATGGATAACGACGTGCTGCGCCGCGGCAAGCCCACCTGTCACGTGGAGTTCGACGAGGCCACTGCATTGCTCGCCGGAGATGCCCTGCAGGCGCTGGCCTTCGAGCTGATGGTTTCACAGCCGCTCAATGATTCGCCGACAACCCAGGTGGAAATGGCGCGCATTTTCGCGCGCGCCTGCGGCTCCCGCGGCATGGCGGGTGGCCAGGCAATCGACCTTGCCAGCGTCGGCAAGGCGGCCGGCCGGCAGATGACCCTGCCGGAACTCGAGTACATGCACATCCTCAAGACCGGCGCGCTGATTCGTGCCTCGGTGGTGCTTGGCGCCATGTGCGGACACGCCCTTGCCGAGGAACACACCGCGCGCCTGGATCGCTATGGCAAGTGTGTCGGCCTGGCCTTTCAGGTAGTGGACGACATTCTCGATTGCGAGTCTAATACCGAGAAATTGGGAAAGACGGCGGGCAAGGATCAGGAGGCCAACAAGCCGACCTACGTGAGCTTGCTGGGGATGGCACCGGCGAAGAAATTTGCCGATGAGTTGCTGGCCGACGCGGTGGACGCCGTCAGCATTTTTGACGACCGGGCCGACCGCCTGCGGCAGCTGGCCGAATTCATTGTTCGCCGCGAGTACTAGAAAACGAATCGCATGACCACGAAATACCCGTTACTCGACAAGATCGACGACCCCTCCGACCTGCGCAAGCTTGACCGGCGCGAGTTACCCGTGCTCGCAACGGAATTGCGCGAATTCATCGTCGAGTCGGTCGCCACCACCGGCGGGCATTTCTCGTCGAACTTGGGGACGGTTGAGCTGACCATCGCCCTGCATTACGCCTTCAATACGCCCGAAGATCGCATCGTCTGGGACGTGGGCCACCAGACCTACGGCCACAAGATTCTCACCGGCCGCAAGGGCGGCATGGCGCACCTGCGGCAGAAGGGCGGCCTGGCCGGCTTCCCGCGCCGCGAGGAAAGTGTTTACGACACCTTCGGCACCGCCCACTCCTCCACCTCGATTTCGGCGGCGCTGGGCATGGCCGTGGCGGCGCGCCAGCAGGGCATCAAACGCAAGGCCATCGCCGTCATCGGCGACGGCGCCATGTCTGCCGGCATGGCGTTCGAAGCCATGAACAACATCGCGCGTGAAAACGTGCTGGTGATCCTCAACGACAACGACATGTCGATTTCGGAGTCGATCGGCGCGCTCAACAATTACCTGGCCAAGCTCATGTCCGGCCGCTTCTACGCCACCACCAAGAAGACCGCGGAGCGCATCCTCTCTGCCACGCCAACCTTCAAGGAGCTGGCCAAGCGCGTCGAAGAGCACGCCAAGGGCATGATCACGCCCTCGACCATGTTCGAGGAATTCGGCTTCAATTACACCGGTCCCATCGACGGCCACAATATCGATGTACTGGTCGATACGCTCAACAACATCCGCCAGCTCGACGGCCCGCAGTTCCTGCACATCGTCACCCGCAAGGGCCAGGGCTACAAGCTGGCCGAGGAAGACCCGATCAATTACCACGGGCCGTCGAAGTTCGACCCGAAAATCGGCATCGTCAAGCCGGCGCCTGCAGCCGACGCCAAACCCAAGCCGACCTACACGCAGATCTTCGGCGACTGGCTTTGCGACATGGCTGCAAGCGACCAGCGTCTCATCGGCATCACGCCGGCGATGCGCGAGGGTTCCGGGCTGGTGCGCTTTTCGCAGGAATATGCCGGGCGCTATTTCGACACGGCCATCGCCGAGCAGCATGCCGTGACCTTTGCCGCCGGCCTGGCCGCCGACGGCATGAAGCCGGTGGTGGCGATTTACTCGACGTTCCTGCAGCGCGGCTACGATCAGCTGATTCACGATGTGGCGCTGCAGAATCTGCCGGTCGTATTTGCGCTCGACCGCGGCGGCTTGGTCGGCGCGGACGGCCCGACGCATCACGGCGCGTACGACCTGTCGTTCCTGCGCTGCATTCCGAACATGACGGTAATGGCCGCCTCCGATGAGAACGAGTGCCGGCAGATGCTCTACACCGGCTTCATGCTGAATTCGCCCAGCGCCATCCGTTATCCGCGCGGCACCGGGCCGGGGGTGGCCATCGACAAGGAAATGACCGCGCTGCCGATCGGCAAGGGTCTGGTGGTGCGCGAGATCCGCGGCTTTGAAGCCAGCGTGCGCAAGGCGCGCGTGGCCATCCTCGCGTTCGGCTCGATGGTCAAACCGTCCACCGACGCGGGTGAAGAGCTCAACGCCACGGTCGCCAACATGCGATTTGTAAAGCCGATCGACGCGGAGCTCATCGGGCGCCTGGCCGCTTCGCACGATTACTTGGTCACCATCGAGGAAAACGCCCTCATGGGCGGCGCCGGATCGGCGGTCGGAGAATCGCTAGCCGCACAAGGCATCAGCATGCCGATCCTCCACCTCGGCCTGCCGGACAAGTTTGTCGAGCACGGCGACCCCGGTGTCCTGCTTGCCGACTGCGGATTGAACCGCGATGGCATCGTGCGGTCGGTACGGGAATGGCTCGCACGCATGGCGGTGCGCAATGGCGCGCAGCAAAAGGCGGCGGGCTGATCACGCTTGCGCGCCGGTCTTTCCCTGAGTTCGGGCGTGCCGTCTCCGCGAACAAGAACCTGCCAGGAATCATCATGCATCGACTCCTTCTTGCCGGCCTGCTGACGGCCCTCATTTCTCCGGCCCTGGCCCAGACGCCGGTCGCCAAGCCCGCCGCACCGCCAGCTGCGCCACCCGCCGCCGCCAAGCATGGCTGCAAGCAGCCCGAGTACCCCGGCCGGCTGGCACCAGAGCGCGTCTTCAAGGAATTCAATGCGGATATGGTGACCTACAAGGACTGCCTGCAGAAATACACCGCCGACCAGCGCGCGCAGGCCCAGGTCTACATCGATGCCGGCAACGCCGCTGTGGCCGAATACAATGAATTTGTCGCCAGCATCAACAAGCTGCTGGAAAAAGACACGCAGGACCCGAAGGCCGACAAGAAATAGTCTGCGGCGCGGGCGCGGGGCCGATCAACCTTCCTTGACCCCCAGGAAGCGCGCAAAGCGCGCGCGTTCGACCTCCAATGCCGCGCGGAAGCGCGCGCCTTCCGCGCCGCCCGGTTTGCGCCCGGCATAGCCGAGCTCCAGTTTCAATCTGCCCGCATCCATAGTCGCATTGGCCCAGCCGATGACGCGATCGCGCCACAGCATCGGCATTGCGTAATAGCCCAGCTTGCGGTTCGCTGCCGGCGTGTAGGCTTCGAATCGGTATTCCCAGCCCCACAAGTGTTCGAAACGCACGCGGTCCCAGACCACCGGATCGAACGGCGCGAGCAGGCGCACCTCATCGACCGCTTCAGCCGCGATGTTGGCCGCCGCCGGCCAGACGTAAACCAGTCCATCCACCGGCTCGCGCCGCAGCAGCCCGCGCTTCACCAGACTTTCGTAACGTGCAACATAGTCCGCCCCGGGGCGGTATCTGCCCATGCCGCGCACCAGCGGCATGAGGGTTTTTTGCGGCACCGGTGCGTACAGGCCGGCCATCATCAGGATCAGCTCGTCGGCGCGTTCCGCCGGCTTTCGTTTTGTTCCGGGATCGGTTGCCAGCGAATACACCTTGATACCGCTGTCGCGCCGGCAGACATGCAGGGTGCCTTCCATGTGCAGGCCTTCAAGCATCAGCGTCGTGGCCGAGGAGCGCCCGCCCCAGCCGTTGCCACGCGCGCCGGCGCCGCAATATTCCTCGATGTCCCGAGGGTGCGCCTCGTCGGCGTCGTTGAAGTAGCGCAGCACCTTGCGGCGCAGTGCCTGGTGAGAGGCCATGAAGTCGTCCCAGCGCGGCGAACGGATGCGCGGATGCAGCAGGCTGCGTGTATCGCGGTGGAAAAAGCCGTAGTTGTAGATGGCATCCTCGATCAGCGGCAGCTGCGGATACTGCCGCGCGAGATCGTCATTGCGATAGTCGCGGACGCGATGCCGCAGGATCAGGTCCTGCGCGCGCGCCGGGGAGCGGATCGGATCGGCCTGCACGTAGCCGAGCCTGCGGAATGCGCCCACCAGATCAACCGGCGCCCCCAGCGTATGGGTAGCCGCAAAGCGCCGCATCTGTTCCAACGTCATGCGGGTTGGTCGACCAGTTCGGGGAGCGCGACCAGTTGCGCGCCGACGGCCACGACGCCGGACTCAATGACCCGCGCCGTAATGCCGCCGTGGCCGCGCATGGCGTTATAGCCACCGGCGCCGAGGTGCGTTTCCATCATGGAGCAGGGGTGGCATTCGCCGGTCATTTCCAGCAGCGCGCTGCCGAGGCGAAACCGGTGTCCCTTGAGCGAAGCGAGGTTGAGTCCGGACACCACGATGTTGCGGCGGACCAGCGCCGGGTCCAGGTCTTGTCGCTGCAACAGCTGGGCTACTGCCTGCAGATGTTCGGCCTGAATCAGCGTGACCTGTCGTGCGTTGCCCGGCCGCGATTTCTCGGCGGTGCGATCACCGGCCAGGCCGCGACCGGCGACCAGGTCCACCTGCGCCACAACGCGCATGGGTTCACGTGTGGCAGGGCGCACACCGATCCATTCCACCCGGCCGTTGCGGGGAAAGGTAGACATTAGGGTACGCAGCCCTTCGGGAATCTTCGTCTTGCGCATTGCCGCGCTACTTCACCACCGATTTGTCCTGCCCGAAGAGGATTTTCTTTTCGGCGTCGGTCATGGCCGTCGGCACCTCAGGCCGGACTTCGCGGGCGCGCGCGTACGCGCGCGTGGTCGCAGGACGGGCGCGGATGGCGGCGTGCCAGCGGGCCAGATTCGGAAAGTCGTTCATGTCCTGGCCCTGCCGCTCGGGAATGATCCAGGGGTAGGCCGCCATGTCGGCAATGGTGTATTGGCGGCCGAGTATGAAGTTGCGGCCTGCCAGGCGCTTGTTGAGTACGCCGTACAGCCGCGAAGTTTCCTTCACGTAGCGATCGATGGCATAGGCAATCTTCTCAACCGCATAGTTGGCGAAATGGTGGTTCTGCCCGGCCATGGGGCCGAGACCGCCCATTTGCCACATCACCCACTCCAGCACTTCCACCTGCCCGCGCAGATCCTTCGGGATAAATTTGCCGGTCTTGCCGGCGAGGTAGAGCAGGATGGCGCCGGACTCGAACACGCTGATCGGCTTGCCGCCGTCTGCCGGGTCGTGGTCAACGATGGCCGGCATGCGGTTGTTGGGCGAGATCCTCAGGAAGTCGGGCTTGAACTGGTCGCCCTTGCCGATGTTCACGCCGATGAGGCGATACGGCAGCTTCGCCTCTTCGAGCAACATCGTGATCTTGTGGCCGTTGGGCGTAGGCCAGTAATACAGGTCAATCATTTCTCGTTCCCCTTTACTTGCCGAAGGCGCCGACGCCGGCACGTTTGTACTGATCGGGCCATTCGAAGGATACGCCCAGCGCCGCCGCCGCATGCCGCGGCCAGTAGGGGTCGCGCAGCAGCGCGCGGGCGAGGAACACGCAGTCGGCATCGCCATCGCCGACGATCTGCTCGGCTTGCACCGGCTCGGTGATCAGTCCAACGGCGCCGATCGCCATGTCGGCCGCGCGACGAATTTCACGCGCGAACGGCACCTGGTAACCGGGGCGGATCTGGATCTGCTGGTCGGGCACATTGCCGCCCGAAGACACATCGATCAGGTCGATGCCCAGCGCCTTGGCGCGCTTGCACAATTCGATCGACTGCGACACATCCCAGCCGCCTGCTTTCCAGTCGCTGGCCGAAATGCGCAGGAACACCGGCAAGTGCGCCGGCCACGCGGCACGCACCGCCTCGCACACCTGCAGCGGTAAGCGCATGCGGTTTTCCAGCGAGCCGCCGAACTGGTCCGTACGAAGATTGGAATGCGGCGAAAGGAACTCGTGCAGCAGATAGCCGTGCGCCGCGTGGATCTCGACCACCTCAAAGCCGGCCGCGAGCGCGCGGCGTGTGGCCTCGGCAAAATCGCGGATCACTGCGTCGAGTTGCGATTGGCTCATCGCCAGGGGTGAGGGATAGGACGACGAATAGGCGTTGTCGCTTGGGCCCAGCACCTGCCAGCCGCCGGCCTCGGGCGCCACCTTGCCCGCGCCGCGCCACGGCGAAAACGTGGACGCTTTGCGACCCGCGTGCGCCAGCTGCATCGCCGGCACCGCACCCTGCGCCTTGATGAAGGCCGCGATCGGCTGCCACCCATCGGCCTGTGCCTGCGACCAGATACCGGCGTCTTCCGGTGAAATGCGTCCCTCCGGCGACACCGAGGCCGCTTCCGTCATGACCAGGCCGGCGCCGCCGACGGCGCGCGAACCCAGGTGCACCAGATGCCACTCATTGGGCATGCCGTCGACGCAGCTGTACTGGCACATGGGGGAGACGAACACGCGATTGCGGATGGTGAGTTCGCGCAACTTGATGGGGGAGAACAATGCGGACATGGCAGCCTGGAGGGTTGGTGAAGGGGATGGGAATCAACCGGTGAGAAGGGATTCTAGGCGGGTAAATACGCGACAATAGCGCATCACCGGGAAAAATCATCGTGACAGCATCGCCGCAATCTTCACTGTCGTCGCTGGTCGTTCGCGCCGGCCCGCGGGCGCTGCGGCACCTGCGCGAACATGGACTGCGCGCGGCCGACATCGACATCGTGCCGGGGGCGGCCGGCGGGCCCAAGGGGCTCGGGCTGGCGCGGCTCGACGAGCACATCTTCGCCGACTGGCTGCCATCTGCTTTTGCCACTCGCCGGCAACCCGTTGACCTCATCGGCAGCTCGATCGGCGCTTGGCGCTTCGCCGCCGTGTGTCGCGGTCGCACGCCGGATGAGACGCGTGCCACGCTGCGCGCCTTTGCCACGGCATACAGCGAGCAGAAGTATCCGCGCAAGGTCGATGCCGATTTCGTCACCGCCTACGCGCGCGACCTGATCGACTCGCTGTTCAAGGGACACGAAGCCGAACTGCTCAGCCACCCGCATTACCGCCTGAATGTGCTGGTGGTGCGCGGCAAGGGCATCCTGCGGCACGAGGCGCGTGGGCGCTCGCACGCCGGTTTTGCGCTGGCTGCGCTGGCCAACGCCATCGGCCGCCCGCACCTGCGGCATTTCCTGGACCGCACCTGGTTTCATGCCGGCAGCACGGGCGCCGGCATCAGCGCGGAAGGCGCCTGGGACAAGTTCCATACCCATCACGTGACGCTCACGCCGGAGAACTTCGGCAACGCGCTGATCGCGTCGGGCTCGATCCCGCTGGTGCTGCGCGGCGTGCCGACCATTGCCGGCGCACCGGCCGGCACTTACTGGGATGGCGGCATCATCGACTACCATCTGCACCTGCCGTACCAGCGCTCCCCGGGGCTGGTGCTGTACCCGCACTTCACCGACCGCATCGTGCCCGGCTGGCTGGACAAGGCGCTGCCGTGGCGCCGCGCAACGAGCGCGTGGCTCGACAATGTGATTCTGATTTCACCCACCCGCGCCTACCTGGACCGCCTGCCGCTGAAGAAACTGCCTGACCGCAACGACTTCAAACGCTTCGTCGACGACTACGACGGGCGGCTCAAATACTGGCGGTTCGCGATGGACGAAAGCGCGCGACTCGCCGACGAATTTCAGGCGCTGTGCAACTCGGACGCGATGCTGGCGCAGGTACAGCCGTTTTGACGATCAAACGATGAAACTCCAGCATTGGCGCACCTCTCCGGCCGTTTTTGCCCGGAGAGGCCCGCCAATGCTGGAGTTTAACCGCGCTATTCCCACTGCTTGGCAAAGCCGATCACCCCCGCCACCCAGCGTGCGAATCCGTACGCAAGCCACGATTGCACGCGTTGCAGCAACGGTCGCTGCTTCCAGTGCTCGACGCGACACAACACGGCGCCCGACGCGATCTCGCTCTCGACCGACTCGCGCAACGCGCGCGCGAAGCCGGCGTCGTACACCACCACATTGGCTTCGCGATTGAGAAACAGGCTGAACGGATCCAGATTGCTTGAACCCACCGTGGCCCACTGATCGTCGACCGCCGCCACTTTGCCGTGCAGCATGCTTTTCTCGTATTCGAATATTTCGATGCCCGCGCTCAGCAGTTGCCCGAACAAGGCGCGCGTGGCCATCTGCAGGATCGGGTGATCGGCGCGACCCTGCAGCAGGATGGTGACGCGCACGCCACGTGCGGCGGCGGCCATCAGGGCGCGGCGCAGGTGGCGGCCGGGCAGGAAATACGGATTCATCAGCAACACGCGCTCGCGCGCGGTGCCGATGGCCTGCAGATACATGCGCTCGATGGCGCGACGATGACGGAAGTTGTCGCGCACCACGAAGGCCGCAAGGTGCGACCCGGCCGGCGGCGGCACCAGGGTCGGCGGCCGGGGGCCGACATCCTCCTTGCGAAAACGCTGCCAGGCCACCCAGCGCCACAGGGTGTGCACCACCGGATACATCAGGGCAAGCAGCGGACCTTCGACCTGCACCGCATAGTCGTAGCGCGGAAAGTCCGACAGCGACTTGTTCAGGTCGTCGATGATGTTGATGCCGCCGACAAAGCCCACGCGATTGTCGATCAGCGCGATCTTGCGGTGCACGCGCCGCAGGCGGCCGCGCTTGACGCTGAACAGCTCATGGTCTGGCCGGAACACCAGCACCGTCGCGCCGGCGGCCCGCATGGCATCGAAAAAAGCCACCGGAGTATGGCGCGAGCCCAGCCCGTCGATCAGCACCCGCACTTTCACACCGCGGCGTGCGGCGCGCGACAGTGCCGCGGCGACCAGATTGCCGGTGGCATCATCCTCGAAGATATAGGTCTCCAGCCGCACATCGACGCGGGCGGATTCGATGGCCGTGACCAGCGCCGGAAAAAACTGCTCGCCGTTCTTGAGCAGCGTGACGCGGTTGCCCTCGAGCGGCTTCATCGCGTCACCCCGGCGCGCGCTTTGCGTCCGGCGCCAGCGTCACCGCCAACCCGGCGTGGTCGGACATGCCGCGCCAGTGTGCGCCGTCGACCACGCCGTGCAGGCGCCGGGCGGATTCAACTGCCAGCCCGCGGACATAGATGCGATCCAGCGTGAGCATCGGCATGATCGCCGGAAAGGTGCGCGCCGGCTTGCCATGCAGTGTCTCGAAGGCTTCCATGAGGCCGAGCGACTCGAACAGCCGCCGGCTGATGCCGCTCTTGCCGGCGCGCCAGTCGTTAAAATCGCCCGCCACTACCAGTGGTTGGCCCGCCGGAACCGACTCGCCCAGCATTTCCGCCAGCCGCTCGATCTGCATGGCGCGACTGCGCTGCAGCAGGCCCAGATGCACGCAAACACAGGTGACCGGCTGCTCCCATCCAGGCACCTGCATGCGCGCCATCAGATGTCCGCGCCGCTCGAAGCGGTGGTGCGAGACATTGCGATTGGTCCAGTTCACCACCGGGAAAGCCGACAGGATGGCATTGCCGTGGTGGCCATGCGAATGATCGGCATTGAGTCCGTAAACGATGTCGCGATAGCGCCCCTCGGCGATGTGCTCGTGCTGCGGCAGGTCCGGCCAGTCGGCAAACCGCTCCTGGTGCTTGGCGTGCAGTCCCTGTACTTCCTGCAGCAACAGGATGTCGGCATCGAGCGCATGCAGCTTGTCGCGAACCTCGTGGATCACCAGCTTGCGGTTCAGCGGCGACAGGCCCTTGTGGATGTTGTAGGTGGCGATGGTGATGCGCGCGGTCACGGCAGCGGTCCCTCGTTCAGCCTGCGGCCAGGCGCGTGAGCGGGGCGGCGGCCTCGCGCAGCGGTAGTTCGAGAATGGCCTCGCGGTTGGACCAGGAGAAACACAGCGGCGGCGCCTTTTCATAGGGCAGCCACACATGCTGCAGATGTTCGCGGGCGTGCAGCGCCACCGGCACACGATCCGGCAGCAGCAGGCTGAACACGTGCTCAGTGTTGTGGGTCACGCCCGGCGCATAGCGGTGTCGCCAGATCGGATAGATTTCGTACACGTTTTGCTTCTGCCAGTTGCACAGCACATGGCGGGTGGCATCGAGGCCGGTTTCCTCGCCGACTTCGCGAATCGCCGTTTGCTCCAGCGTTTCGCCCTCATCCTGGCTGCCAGTTACCGACTGCCAGTAGCCGGGATGGTCGGCGCGTTCAATCAGCAGCACTTCCAGCCGCGCGGTGTAGATCACCACGAGCGTGGAGCGCGGGATCTTGTACGGCTTCGCCGTTTGCGGTGTTTCGGTCATAGGCATCCATTATCGGCCAGTCGGAAGGCGGCTGATAAAATTGCGCCATTGGTAAGCCCTCCCGACGCCGTGTCCGCTCCCGCCCCGCATCACCTTTCCCGTGCCGCCTACATCCGCGGCGCCCTGTGGGGCCTCGGCGCCATCTCCATCTGGGTCACCTGGATTCTCTACACCCGCGTCGGCGTAACCTCGCCCACGTCGAAAATGTCACCCTACGACCTGGTGGCGCTGCGCTTCGCGTGTGCGGGCATCGTCATGCTGCCGCTGCTGCTGCGGCGCGGACTTGCCATTGGCGAAGTCGGTCTGCTCAACTGGCTGTTGATGGTCGGCTGTGCCGGCGTGCCCTACGTGCTGCTGGCATCGACCGGCCTGCAGTTCGCACCGGCCGCGCAGGCCGGCGCGCTGATTCCGGGAACCTTGCCGCTGTGGGCAGCGCTGCTCGGGCTGTTCGTTCTCAAGGAACACATTTCCGGCTTGCGCCGCATCGGCCTGGCGCTGATTCCGGTGGGGCTGGCCACCATCCTCGGCGCGGGACTGTTCCATTTTGAAACCGGCTTCTGGCGCGGTCACCTGCTGTTCATGGCCGCATCCATGACCTGGGCAACCTTCGCGCTGGCGGTGCGTCGCTCGGCCATCGACCCGATGCATGCCGCCGCCATCGTTTCGGTCATCTCGATGGTGGTGTACCTGCCGATCTACCTGCTGTTCCTGCCGCATCAACTCACCCATACACCTTGGTCGGCCATCATCGGCCAGACCCTGTTTCAGGGCATCATCGTGTCGATCGTCTCGCTGGTGGCATTTGCGCGTGCGGTCAATATTCTCGGTGCCTCGCTGGCCGCGAGCTTTGCGTCGCTGGTGCCGGTGATGGCGATGCTGGCCGCCATCCCGCTGCTGGGGGAAATTCCCGGCAAAACCGACGTTATCGGCATCGCCGTGATTACCGTCGGCGTGTTCCTCGCCTCGGGTGCTTACGCCGCGCTCGGTTTTGAAGCGAAATTCTCGCGTTCAGCGACGAAATAGCACAGTTCCTTGTCGTAGTAGTGCCCCATGCCGCGCCGTTGCAGGCCGGACTTCATGAGCACGTTTTGCGAAGCCTGGTTCTCGGGATGGGTCAGCCCAACCACGCGATCAAGCCCCAGCTCGAACATGCCGTAGCGCACCAGCGCGCGCGAGCCCTCCGTGGCCAGGCCGCGGCCCCAGGCGTGCTGGTGCAAGCGGTAGCCGACTTCCACCTCCACCGTCTTCGGGATGTATATCAGCGCGTAGGCGCCGACGAATTTGCGCGTCGATCTCTCCTCGCCCAGCCACAGCCCGAGCCCTGGATACAGTTCATACACCTTGAGGATGCGATTGATGCGCGCGGCACTCTGCTCGCGTGTCCACACCGAACCATCGCCGATGTAACGCATCACTTCCGGGTCGGCATTCAGCGGCGCCATCAGCGTGATGTCCGCCGGCGTGACCCGGCGCAGGATCAGGCGTTCGGTTTCGAGGAGTATTTCGCCTTTCATGATCAGGCGCGCATCTTGGCGATGATTTCGCCGCGACCCGAAAAATAGGCATGCGGCATATGCGGCGTACGGTGCGCGCCAACGGCATTGCCCTGCGCGTCGATGCCAATGAATCCCACGTCCGCATCGAAGCTGCGGCCAAGGTCATCCAGCGCTGCATCAATCGCCTGCTGCAGGCTCATGTCTCTTTCAACGTTTTCCGAAATCTGCCTTGCCGACATGGCGCGGATCACATACTCGCCCGTACCCGTCGCCGACACACCGGCGAAAGGTGACGCATACGTGCCGCAGCCGGGCAGCGGCGTGTCGCCGACGCGGCCGACCAGCTTCATGGTGACGCCACCGGTCGAGGTGCATGCGCAGATGTTTCCCTGCGCGTCGATGGCCACCGCGCCGATGGTGCCGCCTGCATACTCGGGATGGCTCATGAGGAAGTTGCGGATCTTCATCGCGCCACTGCCGCCCGCGCCAACAGCCACTTGCAGCTTGGCTTTCTTGTCTTGCCAATCGGCTTGCCGCGCAGGGGTGATGGGATCGTAATCGGCGTGCCCCATCGCCCGCGCGAAACGCAGCGCACCGTCGCCGGCCAGCATCACATGATCGGTCTGTTCCATCACCTGCCGCGCAACCAGGATCGGGTTCTTCACGCGCTGGATCGCCGACACCGCGCCCATCTCGCGATTGGTGGACAGCATCACGCAGGCATCCATTTCGACGAAGCCGTCGAAGTTCAGCACCGCGCCGGTGCCGGCATTGAAGATCGGATTGTCTTCCAGCACCACCGACGCCGCGCATGCGGCATCGAGCGCCGAGCCGCCGGCTTCAAGAATCTTGCGGCCGGCGGCAACAGCCGCAGTCGTGCCGGCGATGGCGTCGTCGTCGGAGCCAGGCCGCCAGGCGCCGGCGCCGCCGTGGACGATGAGGGCAATGGGCATGCTGTTCTTTCGAAGTTAGATGGCCAAGATTATACGAGGCGGGTTCCAATCGCATGGTCACCGAATGCATCCAGTGTCGCGACTCAGGCATGCCATGCGCGGTCGCGTAGACTTGTTAACAAATGGGACGATTGGGCAAAACCGGTAAAGCCGTCGTGGCAGTCTTCATCCTGATCGGATTGTTGCTGCTCGCCTTCATTGTTTGGAGGATCGCAACCGATCGCCGCCCCGCTGAGACCCAAACAGTTGCGCCCGTCGAGGCCAACGGCATCGCCCCGCTCGCACTGCCCCACCCCGCGATGCGCAAGGTGTTGCCGCCGATGTCATCGGGCGTTGCCATTCCCGAACAGGATTCCTTGCAAGCCAAAGTTACGTCACTCATGAGGGAAGGCGTCGAGGCCTGCGGCATGTCGCCCACTGAGGCCGCCTACTATGTCGCCAGCAACGGCAAGATAGGCGGCCGGCCGGAGGCCACGGCCGCCCTGCTTGCGGAAGCGGCCGGCCAGATTGTGCAAAGTACCGACGCACGGGAGCGGGCGACCGGGCTCTACATTCAGGCCTACCTCGCCGAAAGTGCCGGCAGTGACGAGCGTGAACTGAAAGACCGGGAATGCAAGACGCCGGATTGCCGGCGAGCGTTGACTGCAGCATTGGCGGAGACGCGACGCAATGCGGCGCGGCCCCTCGCAGAGCTTGCGCGCCAATCGCGCGACCCGGCGATCTACGCCGCCGCCGTGCATGCCTGCCAGAAGGACGAGGCCGGTGGCTGCAGTGGCATTTCCTATTCCGGCTGGGCGAAGCTGGAACCGGATAACGCCGCACCGTGGATGATGTTGTCGGAGCAGGCAAAGGTGGCTGGCGACACAAACGCACGCGCCGAAGTCTTGCGTCACATCGCGACCGCCAGCCGGGTTGATTTTCGATTGCCGGACATGACGCCGCTCATCAACTCTGGCGCGTTGAAAGACGCGGCTGTACATGCGCAATATGAACTGCTCAGCTCAATGATCGGCGTTACGGCATCGACATCGATAAGCCACGGCATGGCATTGGGCAATATCTGTCTTCGCGCAGACCTATGGGACGATGAGCGCAAGGCAGTTTGCGACAAGTTGGCGAACATGATGGCGGAGAAGGCTCGCTCATTTGTCGGGCTCCGGATGACTACGATCGTAGCCAAAAAACTTGGCTGGTCTGACGAACGTATTCAGGCGCTCGAGTACGAGAGCGACATGATCATGGGTTTATACGATGTCGAAATGCGCCGCGCGAACCAATTGGGCTGTGAACAAATGGCGAAAGATATTCAACGCGGCAAAGAATGGCTGACCATCGGCGAGCGGGCAGTAGCCAGGGAACAGGTCGCGAAGAGCGGCAAAACAATGCGTGAACTCGCCGGGGACTACCGCAAGACACTCAAGCCCGCGCCCTGACTTGACTGCAACTTGAATATCGCAGCAACCTGAAATTACAAAACCCCAGCATCCACGCGCCTCCCAGGCCAAAAATGCCCGAAGAGCCGCACCAATGCTGGGGTTTCGCGCTTTAGTGCTTAAACGTTGCGCAGCTTGATGTGCAGTTCGCGCAGTTGCTTTTCCGTGACCTGCGACGGCGTATCCACCATCAGGTCCTGACCGCGTTGCGTCTTCGGGAAGGCGATCACGTCGCGAATCGAATCCCACTTCTCGCACATCAGCGTCACCGAACGGTCGAGGCCGAAGGCGATGCCGCCCATCGGCGGCGCGCCGTATTCAAGCGCATCGAGCAGGAAGCCGAACTTGGCGCGCTGGTCTTCGGGTGAGATGCCCAGCACCTTGAACTGCTTTTGCTGCAGTTCGGGGTTGTGGATACGAACCGAGCCGCCGCCCAGTTCCCAGCCGTTCATGGCGACGTCGTAGGCTTTGGCCAGCACCTTGGACGGGTCCGTGTCCATGAGCGCGACGTGCTCGTCTTTCGGCGCGGTGAAGGGGTGGTGCGCGGAGACGTAGCGATTGTTTTCCTCGTCGAATTCGTACGCGGGGAAATCCACCACCCATACCGGCTTGTAACCGCCGTCGGCGTAGCCCTTTTCGTGGCCGAGCTTGCTGCGCAGCGCACCGAGCGTGTCGTACACCACCTTGGTCTTGTCGGCGCAGAAGAAAATGATGTCGCCGGTCTTGGCGCCGCACGCCGCGAGGATGTTGCCCAGCGTTGCTTCGTCGAGGAACTTGACGATGGGGGACTGCAGGCCCTCGGCGTTGAGCTTGGTGGCATCGTTGACCTTAATGTAGGCGAGGCCCTTGGCGCCGTAGATGGCGGCAAAGCCGGCCAGGTCATCGAGTTCCTTGCGCGCAAACTTCTCCGCGCCGCCCGGCAGGCACAGTGCCGCGACCTTGCCGTTCTTGGCGTTGGCGGCATCGACGAACACCTTGAAGCCCGAGGCCTTGACGATGTCGGTGAGTTCGGTGAGCTGCAGCTTCACGCGCAGGTCGGGCTTGTCCGAGCCGTATTTCGACATGGCTTCGGCGTAGCTGATGCGCGGGAAATCGGGCAGGTCCACGTTCAGGCCCGCTTTCCACATCGCCTTCACCAGCCCTTCCATGATGTCCTGGATCTCGCGCTCGGTGAGGAACGAGGTTTCGATATCGATCTGCGTGAACTCCGGCTGGCGGTCGGCGCGCAGGTCTTCGTCGCGGAAGCATTTGACGATCTGGTAGTAGCGATCGAAACCCGACACCATCAGCAATTGCTTGAACAGCTGCGGGCTTTGCGGCAGCGCGTAAAAGCTGCCGTCGTGCACGCGCGAGGGCACCAGGAATTCGCGCGCGCCTTCCGGCGTGGACTTGTACAGGAACGGCGTTTCGATATCGATGAAGCCCTGCGCGTCGAGGTATTGCCGCACCGCCATGGCGATGCGGTAACGCATGCGCAGATTTTTCTGCATGGTCTCGCGGCGCAGGTCGAGATAACGATACTTGAGGCGGATTTCCTCGTTGATGTTGTCGTCGTCGATCATGAACGGCGGCGTCTGTGCGGCGTTGAGCACTTCCACCTCGGAGGCCAGCACTTCGATCTCGCCGCTCTTGAGGTTGGCATTGATGGTGCCTTCCGGACGCGGGCGCACCTTGCCGATGACCTTGAGCACAAATTCGCTGCGCGTCTTGTCGGCGGTGGCAAATGCGGTCGGCGTGTCCGGGTCGATGACGACCTGCACCAGGCCTTCGCGGTCACGCAGGTCGATGAAGATCACGCCGCCGTGGTCGCGCCGGCGGTGGGCCCAGCCGAACAGGGTGACCTGCTGCCCGAGATATTGCTTGTCGATGAAGCCGCAGTAATTGGTTCTCATGTGGTGATGCCTATTCGCTTGATGTTGCTCGATCGGTTCGAATCCGCCGCATCGCCGCCGGTGCCGACTGGCGCTGCGCGAAATTCACTGGAGGTCATCGCCACGGTGGCGGCAATCTCGCGCCGGACGCATCCGGCGAGAGGCCACGGCTTGCGCTGTGGCGACGGAGGAGGTGCCGCTGGACGATCAGCCCAGCGGCTTGGGATTGGGGTCGGTGCCGGACTTTTTCATCTCGGCCCCGTTCTTGTGAATCGGGCGCGGCGGCTCCGCCACGCCCATGGAAATGATGTACTTGAGCGCTTCATCCACGCTCATCTCGAGTTCGCGGACTTCTTTTTTCGGCACCAGCAGGAAGAAACCGGCGGTGATGTTGGGCGTGGTCGGCACAAATACCGACAGATACTCATGGCCCAGGTGATCGGTTACCTCGTGCTTCGGTTCGCCGGTCAGCAGCGCGACCGTGAACGACTGGGGGTGCGGGTACGGCACCAGCACCGCCTTGCGAAAGGCCTTGCCTTCGGGCGAGAACAGCGTGTCGGAGATCTGTTTCACGCCGCCGTAGATCGAGCGCACGATGGGGATGCGCTGCAGGACTGCGTCCCACCAGCCGAGCAATTTCTTGCCGAAGAAATTAGCCGCGATCATGCCGGTGAGCAGCACGATGCTGACGGTCAGGATGACACCCATGCCCGGCACGTGCACGCCCAGCCACGCTTCAGTCTGCAGGCGCTCCGGCAGGAGCAGCAGCGAATTGTCCATCAGGTCGATGAGCAGCTTCAGCACCCAGCCGGTGATCACCAGCGGGATCCAGACGAGCAGGCCTGCAATCAGGTAGCGGCGGAAATGATGCATCGCTTACTCGGTCGCGGAGGTTTTGGCCGGAACTGGCGCCGCAGCGGCCGGTGCAGGCTTGCTGTCGGCTGCGGGTTTGCTCTCGGCAGGTGTTGCCGGTGCATCGCTCTTGGCCGCGGACGCACCGCTTTCCGACACGGCAGGCTTGGCGGGGGTGTTGCCGCCGCGAAAGTCAGTGACGTACCAGCCACTGCCCTTCAACTGGAACTGGGGGGCGGTGATCTGTTTCGAAAACGTCGATTTTCCACACGACGGGCAAACCGTCAGCGGCGCATCGCTGATCTTTTGCAGGACGTCTTTGCTGTGGCCGCAGTCGGCACATTTGTAGGCGTAAATCGGCATGGCGGTTCGCGATCGATGGGGTTTTCAAAAACAATCAGCCGCGATGACGGTGGTCGCCACCGCCACATCCACAACCGGCTGAATTTATCATTTTAACACAATGGGTTAGCGCCATTGTGCGGTGCGCAACGGCGGCCTATTTGATGACGCAGTCCTTCAGACCGGGTGCCGGGTCCGGATAGCGCATGCCGAGCGCTTCCAGGCTGCTCACCAGCACCGAACCTACGTACAGGTCGCGGATCCATTTCTTGTCGGCGGGCACGATGTGCCACGGCGCATGCGGGCTGGAGGTGGCGCCGATGGCGCCTTCGTAGGCGCGCTGGTAATCGTCCCACTTCTCGCGCTCCACCAGGTCACCCGGATTGAATTTCCAGATCTTGGCCGGGTCGTCCAGCCGGTCCTGCAGCCTTGCCTTTTGCTCATCCTTGCTGATGTGCAGGAAAAACTTCAGCACCAGCGTGCCTTCCTCCACCAGCATCGCCTCGAAGTCGTTGATCTGGCGGAAGCGGCGCTTTGCGGTCCGCTCGTCGATCCAGCCGTGCACCCGCGTGATCAGCACGTCCTCGTAGTGGCTGCGGTTGAACACCACCAACTCGCCTCGACCGGGAAGTCTTTGGTGTACGCGCCACAGGTAGTCGTGGTCCAGTTCCTCGGCGCTGGGCGCCTTGAATCCGACCACGCGCACGCCTTGCGGATTGACCCCGGAAAACACGTTGCGGATCACGCCATCCTTGCCGCCGGTGTCCATGGCCTGCAGCACCACCAGAACCTTGCGCTTGTGCTCGGCGTAGAGCAGCGTCTGCAACCCCGCCAGCTGGGCCTTGAGTTGCGCGAGTACCGCCTGGGTGGCGGCCTTGTCGCCCTTGAAACTGCAGGCCGACCCGGTGTCGATTTCGCCAAGCCGCGTCTTGCCGCCGGCGATGATGGGACGAATGGTTCGCGTACCCGTATCAGTGGTTTTGCTACGCATGTCGATTGGCCGGTAATGGGAACTTCTAGAAACCGTCGCGAGCGGCCAAAATTCGAGTCGAGGAGCGGACGCGTACGAAGGTACGCAGACTCATTTGCCAAACCCGGGAGGCGCGAAGGTTGGCCGCGCAGCAGGTTAATAGAAGTTCCCTAAAGGGATCGCGGCATAATCGCACATCTCTTTCAGGCCAACAAATCCCCGGCATGCGCTTTGGCATCGACCTCGGCGGCACCAAGATTGAAATTCTCGCGCTGGCTGATGACGGGCGTGAGGTGCTGCGGCGTCGCATCGCCACCCCCGCCGGCGATTATGCGGCCACCCTGCGCGCCATGGCCGGATTGGTGGACGCGGCCGAAAGCGCGCTGCAGCTCCGCGGCTCGGTGGGTATCGCCCTGCCCGGCGCCATATCGCCGCACAGCGGCAAGATCAAGAATGCCAACTCGACCTGCCTCAACGGCCAGGCACTGGTCGAGGATTTACAGCGAATGCTGCAACGCGAGGTGCGGGTGCAGAACGACGCCAACTGTTTCGCCCTGTCCGAAGCCATCGACGGTGCCGGCGCCGGCGCGCGCGTGGTGTTCGGCGTGATCCTCGGCACCGGTGTGGGCGGCGGCATCGTCATCGACGGCCGCGTGCTTGCCGGCGCCAATGCCATCGCCGGTGAGTGGGGGCACAATCCCCTGCCGGAGACACGCGATGACGAGCGCCCCGCTGCAGCCTGCTATTGCGGGCGGCACGGCTGCATCGAAACCTGGTTGTCGGGACCGGCGCTGACGCGAATGTTCAGCGCGGAGCATGGACGGACTCTGGGCCCGGCGGATATCGCCGCAGCCGCCGATGCGGGAGATTCCGACGCGGCGGCCGCCATGGAAGCTTACGAAGACCGGCTCGCGCGCAGTCTCGGCAGCGTCATCAACGTGCTCGATCCGGACGTGATCGTCCTCGGTGGCGGCTTGTCGAACATCGGCCGGCTTTACCGGAATGTGCCAGCGCGCTGGCACCAATACATTTTCAGCGACCACGTCGCCACGCGTCTGCTGCCGCCGGTGTTTGGCGACGCCAGCGGTGCGCGCGGCGCGGCGTGGTTGTGGAACTGCGATGCAACCGACCCTATGAAAGGAAACCCATGACTCTTCCCGCCACCATGCGCCATGTCGCCGTCACCGGGCCCGGCGCTGCCGAGGTGATGCACATCGCCACCGGACCCTTGCCCGCCTGCGGCGACAATGACGTGCTCATCAAGGTCGAGTTCGCCGGTGTCAATCGGCCCGACCTGCTGCAGCGCGCCGGCAGCTACGCGCCACCGCCCGCCGCCTCACCCATCATGGGTCTGGAGGTGGCCGGCAGCGTGGTTGCCGTGGGCAGCAGGGTGGCGCAATGGAAAGTGGGCGATGCGGTGTGCGCGTTGACGCCGGGCGGCGGCTACGCCGAGTTCTGCGCCGCACCGGCCGCGCACTGTCTGCCGATTCCTGCGGGCATGAGCATGCTCGAAGCCGCCGGCGTGCCGGAAAACTTTTTCACGGTGTGGGTCAACGTGTTCGACACCTGCCGGCTCAGAGCCGGCGAAAAGTTTCTCGTGCACGGCGGTTCTTCGGGCATCGGCCTGACCGCCATCCAGCTCGCCAAGGCCTTCGGCGCGGAAGTGTTCACCACCGTCGGCAACGAGGAGAAGGCCGCGTTCTGCAAAGGCGTCGGCGCGGACCACACCTTCAACTACAAGACCGAGGACTGGATGGCCGGAATCGCCACGGTGACGCAGAAGCAGGGCATCAACGTCATCCTCGACATGGTGGGCGGCAGCTACATCGAGAAAAACCTTCGCATCCTCGCACTGGAGGGCCGCTACTGCTTCATCGCCTTCCTCGAGGGCGGCCAGGCCACCGTCGATTTCCGCCCGCTGATGATGAAGCGCCAGACCATCACCGG
>JBGATH010000071.1:0-11560 GCA_044229235.1 Usitatibacteraceae bacterium | reverse complement strand
GACAACCTCACCCCGGCCAAGGTCAGGCGTCTACAGGAAAAATACAACCACAGGCCAAGGAAATGTCTCGGCTTCCTGACCCCATACGAGGTAGCATTCAACCGCCCACCGCGTGTCGGGACTCGTACTTGAATCCGCGATTTTGGCCTGGAGGGCCCGCCATTGCTGGAGTTTGACCGTTACGGTATGGGCTGCGGCTGCCTATGGCAACTGCGCGCTGTGCTATTCGTGGCACACTTTGAATGCCAAGTTGCAATCTCCAGCCAACGCCCCCGTGCGCCAAAGTCAGTATTCGGAAAACCCACATGAAACCAATCACCCTGCGCGGCCGGAATTTGAACCAGGAAGGCTTGCCCTTGATCTGCATGCCGCTGGTGGCGCGCACGCCGGGCGCGTTGCAGGTCGAACTGTCGGAAGTCCTGGCCAAAGCCCCGGATGTAATCGAATGGCGGGTCGATTTTTTTGCCGCAATCGCGGACGCGAATGCCGTGGTGCAAAGCGCCCGGGCGCTGCGCCGCCTCGCCGGCGACACGCCGTTGATTTTTACCCGCCGCGCGGCCCATGAAGGTGGCGCACCGATCGAGGTTGGCGAAGATGCGGTGGTTGCCGTCTATGAAGCAATCTGTGCCAGCGGCGCGGTGGACTTCATCGACTATGAACTCAGCCAGTCCGCTGTCAATCTGGCGAAGCTGCGCGAGGTGTCGCGCGCGCATGGCGTGGGCATGATCATGTCGTTTCACGATTTCGCCGGCACACCATCCGTCGACGAGATGGTGGCGAAGCTGGCTGAAGCCGCCCGGCAGGGTGCAGACATCGCCAAGCTCGCCGTGATGCCGAGGTCGGCCGGCGATGTGCCGGCATTGCTGCAGGCAACCTGCATCGCGAGCGAGCGCCTCCCCATTCCGGTCATCACCATGTCGATGGGCGGTATCGGGGCGATTTCGCGGCTGGGCGGATGGATCTTCGGGTCAGCGCTGACCTTTGCGGTCGGCGCCAGCAGTTCGGCGCCCGGGCAGATCGCTGTTGACGATTTGCGCGCTGGACTGAAGATGTTGAAGCGCGCGATGTCGGAATAGTGGAGCCGGAATGTGCTTGCCTCGCTGGGAGCGAGCCAAGCATTCCTCGCCGCATGCGGCTCGGAACCGTTTCCCGCTGGTGGCGGGAAACATCCAAGCGATGTCCACTGGATGAGGCCCGCGGCTCCCATCGTGCCTGCGCACGATGGGACGGAGCCGAATCCGAGCGCCGTGCAGGGCGCGAGGTGGAGTTGAAGTCGAACCGGGGTGCCGGTTCTCAACCGACTCGCACCACCAAATTAAAAATGCCCACGCATGTGGGCCTTTTTAATTTGGTGCCGAGAGCCGGAATCGAACCGGCACGCCCTTGCAGGCGCGGGATTTTGAGTCCCGTGCGTCTACCAGTTCCGCCATCCCGGCAAGTAGACTTTTGGGAGCGCGAATTATAGCGTAATCTGCCGCGTTGCCCGCTGCCGTCCTCATGCTCCATGCGCCTCGCTGATTTTGACTACGACCTTCCCGACGATCTGATCGCGCAGCATCCTGCTGCCGAGCGCACGGCCAGTCGCCTGCTGCATCTCGACGGCAACACCGGTGTGTTGGCCGATCGCCATTTCCGCGACCTGCCTTCCTTGCTGCGCACCGGTGACGTGCTGGTGTTCAACAATACCCAGGTCATCAAAGCGCGGCTGCATGGCCACAAGGAGACCGGCGGGCAGGCCGAAGTGCTGGTGGAGCGCATCCTGGCCGATGGCAGGACGGCGCTGTGCCATCTGCGTGCGTCGAAGTCTCCCAAGCCCGGCAGTCGCGTGAGGTTTGCCGGCGGCGCCACCGCCGTCATGACCGCGCGGGTGGATGACTTGTTCACGCTGGCGTTTGACGAACCGGTGCATGCACTGCTGCAACGCATCGGCGAGGTGCCGCTGCCGCCCTACATCACGCACGCCGCGGACGGCGAGGATGAGCGACGTTACCAGACGGTGTATGCGCGTCATGCGGGCTCCGTCGCGGCGCCGACGGCCGGCCTGCATTTTGATGAACCCATGCTGGCGGTGCTGCGGGGGCAGGGGGTGGACCTGGCTTTCGTCACGCTGCATGTCGGTGCGGGCACCTTTCGCCCGGTGCGTGACGACGATGTCAGCAAGCATGTCATGCATCTCGAGTGGTACGACGTATCCATTGAAACTGTGGAAGCGATTGCGCGGGCAAAGGCTAGTGGCGGTCGCGTGGTTGCGGTGGGAACGACCAGTGTGCGCACGCTCGAATCGGCAACCCGTGACGGGCGGCTGCACGCCGGGACTGGCGAGACGCAGATCTTCATTACGCCCGGCTACCGCTTTCAGACGGTGGACCGGCTCATCACCAATTTCCACCTGCCAAAATCCACGTTGATGATGCTGGTGTCTGCATTCGCAGGAACGGCCAACATCCAGCGCGCGTATGCTCACGCGGTTGCGGAGCGGTACCGCTTTTTCAGCTACGGGGACGCGATGCTTCTGGAAAAGCGCGTGGCATCAGAGGCGTGAAACTCAAGCTCTGGCGCGGCTTCCAGGGAAAAAGTGGCCCGGAGGGCGCGCCAGTGCTGGAGTTTGGCCAATGGGAACGACGGTTTCTAGAAGTTCCCCAATGCATTGGTCGGCCGGTAACACACCCGATCAGCTCAGATGCACCCGGCTTTGCGCACTCACGTGCTGCTTCAGGAACTCCATCTGGTCGGCGAGGATGCGGCGATTGGCCAGGATCAGGAATTCGGCGCGATTGGGAACGTACGGCGCGTAGATCAGTTCCATGTTCGCTTCTTCAGGCAGGCGGCTGCCCTTGCGTTCATTGCACGGGCGGCAGGCGGTGACCACGTTCATCCACGTATCGATGCCGCGGCGTGAATAGGGAATGACGTGATCGCGCGTCAGCCTGGTGTGCGAGAACAGCCCGCCGCAATAGGCGCAGACGTGGCGGTCGCGGTGGAACAGCTCGCGATTGTTCAGCGGCGGCACCTGGTTGAAGCTTTTCATCGCCATCGCCTTGCCGCGGATGGCGATGATCGACGAGGCGGTTACGGAGGAAACTTCACCGGTGTCGCGCGACTTGCCGCCGCATACGGTGAATGCCTCACTGCCGGTCTCCCAGGCCACGCGCTGCTTGGCGTAGTACCAGACCGCGTGCTGCCAGGTGATCCAGCGGTGGGGAATGCCGTTCTGATCCAGCGTGAGGATCAGCGGGAAACGCTTGGCCTCCGGCGAATACAGCGAAAAAGCCGGTTCCAGCGGTTCGCGCGGCTCGCGCGGTGTCGCCGTCAGCCTGGCTGTAGCGGCCTTGGCGAATTTCTGCTGATGCCTGGCAGGCTGAACGGACTTGTTGCGATGCTGCACGTCTGCTCCTTACGCTTCGCGCTTGGCGAAATCAGGTTACAACGTCCATAATGTTGCTCTCTCGCAGCGACTCATGCGAATGTGGGGGCTCGGCCCCCAGGCGAAGGCTATTCCATTTCCCCCCTCTTGAGAAGCCCCCATGAACCTCGACCGAGTTGACTCCGGCAGCGACGTACCCAATGACGTGAACGTCGTCATTGAAATCCCCATGAACGGGGACCCGATCAAGTATGAGTTGGACAAGGCCACGGGTGCCTTGTTCATCGATCGCTTCATGTCGACCTCGATGCACTATCCCTGCAACTACGGCTACATCCCGCACACGCTTTCGGACGACGGCGACCCGGTCGACGTGCTGGTGGTGACGCCATACCCGCTGATCCCCGGCGTGGTGGTGCGTTGCCGGCCTATCGGCATGCTGAAAATGACCGATGAAGCCGGTGGCGACGAAAAACTGCTCGCCGTACCGATCGACAAGCTCACGCCCATATACCGCAAGATCCAGTCGCCGCGCGACTTGCCGGACCTGATCCAGACGCAGATATCCCACTTCTTCGAGCACTACAAGGACCTGGAAGCCGGCAAATGGGTGAAGGTGCAGGGCTGGGTTGGCCCCGAGGAAGCGAAGGCCGCCATTCTTACCGGCGTGAAGCGCTTCAAGGCATCCAAACGCAAGCCGAAATTCTAGTCTGCTCGGCATTGGAGAGGCAGGCGTAAGCGACCCTCTGGATGGCCGACCAACGCTACACGGTCATTGCCCTCCGGAGTGCGTTAGATGCCTTTCCTGCTCAACTTAGTTGCTGTTGGCCTGCTGCTCGCTGCCGGCAGTGCGACCGCGCAGTCTGCCTGCCGGCTCGGCGGACATGCCCAAAGCGGCCCGCGCACCGCGGCCATCGTTGAACTGTTCACGTCCGAAGGCTGCGACAGCTGTCCGCCGGCTGACCGCTGGCTATCCTCGCTGAAGCCCACGGCGGATGGCCCGATACCGCTGGCATTCCACGTCGACTACTGGGATTACATCGGCTGGAAGGATCCGTTTGCGCAGGCGGCATTCGCATCGCGTCAACGCGAGGCCGTGCGCCGCCAGCGTGGCCAGGTGGCCTACACACCGCAAATACTTGTCGACGGGGCGGACGCCAGCATCTGGGCGTCACCCGCCCGCGTGGAGGCCGCGCTCGCGAAAGCGGCGGCGAGGCCGCCGCGTGCCCGTCTGTCGGTTCGTGCCGAGTCGGCAGGTGAGGTGCTCAACATCGAACTCGGCATCCAGCCGGCCGGCATCGTTGCGCCCGATGTCGCGGTATTCGTCGCGTTGACGGAAAGCCGCCTGGAAAGCCGGGTGGTCGCCGGCGAGAATCGTGGCCGCATCCTGCGGCACGATCACGTGGTACGGGAACTGTCAGGCCCTATCGTACTGGCACCGACAGCGCCGGATGCGCGCGAAATGGTGGTCCGGAAAAGCATCGTCATGCCGCGGGCGTGGAAGCGGCAGGACCTGGCCGTCAGCGCATTCCTTCAGGACACACGGTCCGGCGAAATCCTGCAGGCGGTACGTTTGCCTGCCTGTGGCGATGCCGGCTAGCCGGCTGCGGCACCTGCGCCTGCACTGCGGCGCACAAATGTTCGCAAAAATAATTGCACTCGAAACGCGGGTAAGATGCGCCAGCCTCAAACCTTCCAGCCGCCTTCGACGCCATGATCCTGCCGCAACCTTTCAGTGTTGAGATATGTACCTGGCAACAGCAGCAGCAGCGTCTGACCGACATTCGTGTATGCGTGTTCGTCGACGAACAGAAAGTGCCGGCCGAAATCATCGTTGATGGCGAGGACCCGGCCGCCGTCCATGTGCTCGCGCGCGATGCGGGCGGCACAGTGATCGGTGCGGGACGCATGGTGCTGCAGCAGCCACGTCCGCGCATTGGCCGCATGGCCGTGCTGCGCCCATGGCGCCGCGCCGGCGTCGGCGCGGCACTGCTCGGCACGCTATGCGATGAGGCTGCGCGCCTCGGCTACCAGGAAGTGATGCTGCACGCACAGACCCACGCTTCGCCGTTTTATTTCAAGCACGGCTTTCTTTCCCACGGTGCGGAGTTTGCCGAGGCAGGCATTCCTCACCAGGAAATGCACAAGAGGCTAGTCTAGTTCCGGCACCGCATAGGGCAACGGGCGCCGTTCAAGCGCCGGGCCATCCGCGCCGCGCACGCGCAGTGAATTGGCCTTGATGGACTCGATCTGGGCAACCACCAGTGCATCGCAGCCGCCCTCGGCTGACGGGGCGGCATTGGCCACCATGCCGGCCGGCTGATCGGCGAATTCGGGCGCGTAAAGTGGTTCGCCCGGCGAGAGATTCTCGTTGCAGTAAACGCGTATCGTGCGCCGCTTGAGAATGCCGCGGTATTGGGTGCGCGCAACGATCTCCTGCCCCGGATAGCAACCCTTCTTGAAGCTGACGCCGCCGATGAGTTCGAAGTTCGCCATCTGCGGGACAAACGCGTCCTGCGTGGCGGGCAGCACTTGCAATACACCTTCTTGAATTGCCAATCCATCCCAGGCCGGTGCGCCGGCTTTTGTCGCGGCGGTGGCCAGAAGCCGCCAGTTCCCCATCGCCGCCTCGGCGGGCGCGACCAGCTCGAAGCGTTTCTCCGACAAGCGGATCACTTGCAACGCGCCGAAGTTGCGCACGGTCATGATGTCCATCGACGCATCGAAAAATTCCGTGGCATTGGCAAGCTTGCCGGCCACGCCAAAGCGTTCCCGATCGATGCCGGCGTCGGATAGCGTTACTTTTGAGCGGAGCACGAACATCTGCAGGCGCTTCTGGATGGCGGCCTGTAGCGCCCGCGGCATCTGCAGCACATAGCCGTCCTCGTCGCGCCAGACCAGCATGGTGACCAGCAGGCGGCCTTTGGGAGAGCACCAGCCATTCCATTGTGCACCGCCTACCGGCAGGGCCAGTACATCATTGGTCAATTGTGCATGCAGAAAGGCCCCGGCGTCGGGGCCGGCAACGCGCAGCAGCCCCTCGTGCGAAAGGTCGCAGAGGATGTCGCCGATGGCGGTTGCGGCAAGTTCGCGCTCAGGCGCGCCAAAATCGGCGACACGCCCGTCGGCAAATCGTGCTCCCTGGCCTTGCAGGTGGCTGATCCACTGGTCGCTCATGGGAGAATGTCTGTAATGAAAGAGATCGTCATTGTAGGTGGCTAAAGGTGCGAGCGGATGAGTGAAATTCAAGTCGCAGGCGGGAGCGTACCGGCAGTTGAGGATCCGCGCTGGATCCCGATTCGCGTCTCGCGCATCAACCTTGCGCTGACGCTGGGTGGTGCGGCAGTGGCCTTTCCGCTGCTGTTCGTCGTACCCATCGCCCCGGCGGTGCGCGCGGCGCTCTGCCTCGCCTTCGCGCTGGCAATGGCGTTTGATCTGTTTCTCGCCCTGCTCCGGGTGCCCCAATCCGCTACAGCCTTCTACCTGTTCGACGTCGAACGCGATTCGCCGTCGCAAATGCCGAAACCGGGTGACGACGGGCCGGCCCTGGGCATCCGCGTGCGCTACCGCGGCCGGGCCGGCCAAATGGTTGCGCCCGAACATGACGGCACGGTGCCGGCAGGCAGTTTTGTGACGCCATGGTTTACCGCCCTGCGCTATCGACTGCCGCAAGATCCCGCCTGGCGGCGCCTCTGGCCTAGGGTCATCCCCTTGTGGCCCGACAGCATCGGCGCCGAGGACTTTCGGCGCACCCGCGTGGCTCTGAAGTGGAAGTGACCGGCGGGCAGGTGGCGGCGGGCCCTCCGGTATAATTGTCGCGCTTGGGCCGCCCGCCGGCACCTGCGTTTGTCACCGTCCCGCCACAGTTCCCGGCCTGCTCATGAATAGCCCCTCCGTTGCACCCGTCCCCGCGTTCAGTTTGCTGACGATGCGGGGTCCGAAGGCCTTGTCGTCGTTTCGCATGGAAAAACTGCTGGCCGCGCTTCGAGAGGTCGTGCCGGGAGTGCAATCGGTCGACGCCGCGTTCATGCATTTTGTGCAGCTTGCGCGCGAACTGGATGCCAGCGAACGCAATGTGCTGGAACGCCTGCTGACCTATGGCGATGTGGCGTCGTCGCCGCCATTGGGCGAGAGTTTTCTCACCGTGCCGCGCATCGGCACTATCTCGCCGTGGGCATCGAAGGCGACCAACATCGCGCAAAACTGCGGTCTTGCTGCAGTGAAGCGCATCGAGCGCGGCACGCAGTTTGTGGTGTGCAGCAAGGATGCGATTACGGCGGAGCAGCGCCAAGCGCTGGCGCGCGCGCTGCATGACCCGATGACCGAGACCCTGGCGCAGGACGCCGCCGTCGTACCCAGCCTGTTCGAGACCCAGCCACCATCGCCACTGGAAACGGTTGGCGTCATGGCGCACGGCAAGGCCGCGCTGGTGCGCGCCAACAGCCGGATGGGCCTGGCGCTGGCTGAGGACGAAATCGATTACTTGTATGCCTACTACGCCCGCATCGAACGCGACCCGACCGATGTCGAGCTGATGATGTTCGCGCAGGCCAATTCAGAGCATTGTCGCCACAAAATCTTCAACGCCTCCTGGA
This sequence comes from Usitatibacteraceae bacterium, assembly GCA_044229235.1. Taxonomy (GTDB): domain Bacteria; phylum Pseudomonadota; class Gammaproteobacteria; order Burkholderiales; family Usitatibacteraceae; genus UKL13-2. The sequence goes on along the minus strand of JBGATH010000071.1, from coordinate 3,601 downwards.
CCATCGACGGCGACGCGCGCGACAAGAGCCTGTTCGCCATGATTCGCAATACCCACGAGCTTGCGCCACAGGGAACGGTGGTGGCGTACTCGGACAACTCGGCCATCATGCGCGGCGCGCCGATACAGCGCTTCTTCCCCGATGCGGTCGGGCAGTACGCGTTTCACGCCCAGGACACCAATATCCTGATGAAGGTGGAAACGCACAACCACCCCACCGCCATCGCACCATGGCCGGGCGCCGCAACCGGCTCCGGCGGCGAAATCCGCGACGAGGGGGCGACCGGCCGTGGCGCCAAGCCGAAGGCCGGGTTGACCGGATTTTCCGTCTCCAACCTCAACCTGCCGGGCATGGCGCGGCCTTGGGAACACGGTTACGGCAAACCGGCGCGCATCGCCTCCGCGCTGGACATCATGATCGACGGGCCGCTGGGAGGCGCTGCGTTCAACAACGAATTCGGCCGCATCAATCTCAACGGCTATTTCCGCACCTACGAGCAATCGGTTGCCGGACTGATGCGCGGCTACCACAAGCCGATCATGATTGCCGGCGGCCTCGGCAACATCTCGGCGGCGCATACCCACAAGCACACGCTGCCGCCAGGAACGTTGCTGATACAGCTCGGCGGCCCCGGCATGCGCATCGGCCTCGGCGGTGGCGCGGCCTCATCGATGGCTTCGGGCACCAATACCGAGGCACTGGATTTCGATTCCGTGCAGCGCGCCAACGCGGAAATGGAACGCCGCTGTCAGGAAGTCATCGACGCCTGCTGGCAGCTCGGCGAAGGCAATCCCATCCTGAGCATTCACGACGTGGGTGCCGGCGGTATTTCCAATGCCCTGCCCGAACTGGCGCACGGCGGCGGCGCGGGCGCGCAGATCGACCTGCGCGCGGTGCCATCGGAAGAGCCCGGCATGAGTCCGCGCGAGATCTGGAGCAATGAATCACAGGAACGCTACGTGCTGGCCATCGCGCCCAGGTCCCTTGCCGCGTTTGCGGCCATGTGCGAACGCGAGCGCTGCCCGTACGCGGTGCTGGGTACCACCACCGAGAAGCAGCAACTGGTGGTCAGTGATCCGCTGTTCGGCGACGACCCGGTGCACATGGATATGGACGTACTGCTGGGTAAGCCGCCCCGCATGCATCGCGATGTTGTCAGCCAGCACCTCGCGCTCGAAGCCATCGATACGGCGGCGATGGAACTGAAGGAGGCCGCGTACCGCGTATTGCGCTTGCCGGCCGTGGCGGACAAATCGTTTCTCATCACCATCGGCGATCGTTCGGTTGGCGGCCTGACGGCGCGCGACCAGTTCATCGGCCCCTGGCAGGTGCCGGTGGCCGATTGCGCCGTCACCCTGATGGGCTACGAAACCGTGAGGGGCGAAGCGATGGCCATGGGCGAACGTACGCCGCTGGCGGTGATCGATGCGCCCGCGTCCGGCCGCATGGCGGTGGGCGAAGCCATCACCAATATTGCCGCGGCCGATATCGCGGCGATCGAGGACATCAAGCTCTCCGCCAACTGGATGGCTGCCGCCGGTGTAGCCGGCGAGGACGCGCGCCTGTTCCGGACCGTGGAAGCGGTCGGCATGGCATTGTGCCCGGCATTGGGGGTTTCCATTCCGGTCGGCAAGGATTCGCTGTCGATGAAGACGGCGTGGTCGGATGGTGATGCGCGCAAGGAAGTGGTGGCGCCCGTATCGCTGATCATCTCGGCGTTCGCGCCGGTGGTCGATGCCACGCGCACGCTCACGCCGGCGCTGGCCGTGGACGACGCCACGCAGGACACGGAACTGGTGTTGCTGGATCTGGGCGGCGGGCGCAACCGTCTGGGCGGGTCGGCGTTGGCGCAGGTGTTTGGCCAGGTCGGCAACACGGTGCCGGACGTGGACGACCCCAAGCTGCTGCGGAGTTTTTTCGCCTGCGTGCGGAAACTGTCGCGAGAGGGAAAGGTACTGGCGTACCATGATCGCTCGGATGGCGGCTTGTTCGCGACCGTGGTCGAGATGATGTTCGCGTCCCGCGCCGGTGTGACGCTATATCTCGATGCGCTGACCTTCGCCGAGCGCGAGGCTGATGTCGATGACTACGATGTCACCGCCACGGCGCAAAAACTTGGTGAGGCCGAGGCAGTTCTGGCCGCGCTGTTCAATGAGGAGCTCGGTGCCGTGGTGCAGATCCGCCGTGCCGATCGCGACGCCGTGATGGCGGTGCTGCGCGAGGCCGGGCTGGGCGCCAATGCACACATCATCGGTCACCTGAATGCGAGCGATGAACTGCGTGTGATTCGGGCCACGCGGGTGCTGCTGGCCGAGAAACGATTGGACCTGCAGCGCGCGTGGAGTGAAACCAGCCATGCCATCCAGGCTCTGCGCGATAACCCGGCCTCGGCGAAGGCCGAATATGATCGCCTGCTGGATGCGCGCGACACCGGACTGCATGGTGTGCTGAGTTTTGACCCGGCGGCAGACATCGCTGCGCCCTACATTGCCAGAGGCGCCGCGCCGCGTGTTGCCATCCTGCGCGAACAGGGTGTCAACGGCCACCTGGAGATGGCGCATGCGTTTACGCGCGCCGGCTTTGCCGCGTTTGACGTGCACATGTCGGACATCATCAGCGGACGTGTGTCGCTGAAGGATTTCCGCGGCTTCGCGGCCTGCGGCGGCTTTTCCTATGGCGATGTGTTGGGCGCCGGGGAGGGCTGGGCGAAATCGGTGCTGTTCAATCCACGCGCGCGCGACGAGTTTGAGGGATTCTTCCGGCGCGGCGATTCATTCGCGCTGGGTGTGTGCAATGGCTGCCAGATGATGTCCAACCTGCACGAGATCATCCCGGGCGCGGAGAACTGGCCGCATTTCGAGCGCAACGCCAGCGAGCAATACGAAGCACGCACCGTGGTGGTGGAAGTCCGCGAGTCGCCTTCGATCCTGTTTGCGGGCATGGCCGGCAGCCGCCTGCCGGTGGCAACCGCCCACGGCGAGGGACGCGCGGTGTTTCGCGGCGCTGCCAGCCAGGACGCCGCGCGCTGGCTGTGCGCGGCGCAGTTCGTCGATGCAGGCGGGAAGGCTACCGAACAGTTTCCGGCCAACCCGAATGGATCACCGGCGGGTATGACCGCGTTCACCACGCCCGACGGACGATTCACCATCATGATGCCGCACCCGGAACGCGTGGTGCTGAACGTCAACCTGTCCTGGCATCCCGCTGACTGGCCGCGCATCGCCGGCGACGGCCGGCCGGCATTCAGCCCGTGGATGCGCATGTTTCGTAATGCGCGTGCCTGGGTGGCTTAGTGCAAAGTGGGAACTTCTAGAAACCGTAGCGAGCGGTCAAAGTTCGTGCCGAGGAGCGGACGCGTACGAGAGTACGCAGAGCAACGTAGGCGCGAAATTTGATCGCGCAGTAGGTTGATGGAAGTTCCCAAGAGTGAAACTCGAGCACTGGCGCGCCTCTCGGGGCATTTTCCTGGATTGCACTTCAAGAGCGGACGGTAGGTTGACGGTTGAACATGACCTCGTGAGGTGTCCGATACCCGAGTGATTTGCGGGGGCGATGATTAAGTTTATCCTGCGCTTTGAGCAACTGCGCTTGCGTCAATCGG
>JBGATH010000017.1:0-82764 GCA_044229235.1 Usitatibacteraceae bacterium | reverse complement strand
TGAGCGGCGGGCGGGGCAGCGGACGCTGCAAGGTTGTGCGACTTGAAGTAACGCCAGGCGATCACACAGGCAATGGTTTGCAGCAGGCCGCACAGGAAGAATACGGAACCGATGCGCCAGTCGCTGGGCGGCAGGTGACTCACTTTGGCCAGCATGGTCGCGCCGATCAGCGGGGTCACCACCGTCGCGAGGCTGCCGATCGACTGCAGCGAACCCATCAGCGCGCCCTGCTCCTTCGGGTCCGTGGCCTTTGAAACGATGCTCTGCAGGGCCGGCGGCGCCGCGTACGACAAGAGGTTGATGAGGATGAACAGGTACATCATCCATGTCGTGGTGGCGAGGCCATACAGGGTATAGACGATGGCCCCGGAGATCAGTCCGATCATGGCCAGTTTCACTTCACCGAAAATCTTCAGCAGGCGACCGAGCAGTCCGGCCTGCACCACCGCGGCAGTCAGCCCCACGCAGAACAGCGCGATGCCGTTCTCCTTGGTGCCCCAGCCGAGCCGGAAGTTGGTGTACAGCACATAGGTGGCGTGCAGCAGCACCTGGGCAAGACTGACCAGCGTGAATACGGCGATCAAACCACTGATGTCCTTGCGCTGGGCCAGGCGCAGCAGCGCGGCGAAGGGATTGACCTTGGACCAGGTCAGCGGTGTGCGCTTCTCCTTGGGCAGGGACTCGGGCACCATGAAATAGCCGAAGATCATGTTGGCGCCGCTCAGCGCCGCGGCAACGTAGAACGGCAGGTGCAGGTCGATGGCGCCCAGCATGCCGCCCAGGATCGGGCCGACGATAAAGCCCAAGCCGAACATGGCGCCGATCTTGCCGAAGGTCTTGGCGCGATTATCGGGATTGGAAACGTCGGAAGCGTAGGCGCTGGCCACCGACATGCTGGCCGAGGATGCGCCGCCCAGCACGCGGCCGATGAACAGCATCGCGAGGCTCGTGGCCATCGCGGTCGACAGGAAGTTCAGCATCATGCCGAACATCGAATACAGCATCACCGGCCGGCGTCCAACGCGGTCGGAGAGCGCACCCAGGGCCGGCATGAAGACAAATTGCAGCAAGCCGAACACGGTCGCCAGAATGCCGTACCAGTAGGACTGCAGGTCGCGCGAATCGACGAACTCGCCGACCAGCACCGGCAGCACCGGAATGGCGATGCCGACGCCGAGCATGTCGATGAACACCACCGCCAGGATGAAGTTGATGCCGGCAGCCGGTGCTGCAGGCGGGGCGGCGGCGGACGGCACGGCCGGCGATTCTGACGCCGCCGCGCTACTTTCCAAAGTTTTTCTCCCAGACCTTTGCGACCACGGGATGCTGTTCCGTGAGTTGCACGGCACCCATCAGGCCCGGGCAGTTTTGCGCGAACCACTTGCGTCCTGGGGTCCAGCGCGACACCATGGCCACGTACACATCCAGCGCCGACATCGACGCGCCGAGCAGGTATGGCGAGGGGTGCAGACTGGCCTCGAGGATTTTCCAGAAATGCTGCAGGCGTTCGGTCAGACGGTTGCGAAAGGCCTCCTGCGCGTCGTCACCGTCGACCCATTTCGCCGGGAAATCGCGGAACGGAAACACGGCGTACAAATTGGCCGGCACGAACACCATCCAACGGTAGAACTGGGCGCGCGCGGCCGGTTCCGAGGGCACCAGTTCGGGCATTGTTTCGCACAGCCAAAGCATGATGGCGGCACTTTCGGTCATGACACTGCCGTCATCCAGCAGCAGGGTCGGTACCTGCGCCAGCGGATTCACGCGCAGCAGGTCCGGGTGGTGCTTGAACGGCTGCCACTGCACCGCCTCGACATACTCATGGTCTCTGCCGCCCATTTGCAGCAGCGCTTCGATTGCGGCCGATCCGCAGCCTTTGCAGCCGTAAAGTTTCATGAATCAGTCGATGCGATAGTTGGGGGCTTCTTTGGTGATCTGCACATCGTGCACATGCGATTCGCGGATGCCGGCGGCAGTGATCTCGACGAACTCGGCACGCTCGTGCATCTCGGAAATGCTGCGGCAGCCCAGGTATCCCATGCTGGCGCGCAGGCCGCCGGTGAGCTGGTGCACCACACCGAGCATGCTGCCCTTGTACGGCACGCGACCCTCCACGCCCTCCGGAACAAACTTGTCGGCGTTGTTCTGCGGGTCCTGGAAATAGCGGTCCGACGAACCCTTCTGCATGGCGCCCACCGAGCCCATGCCGCGATAACTCTTGTAGGAGCGGCCCTGGAACAGTTCGGTTTCGCCCGGCGCTTCCTCGGTGCCGGCGAACATGCCGCCAAGCATCACGGTTGACGCGCCGGCCGCCAGCGCCTTGGCCATGTCGCCCGAGAAGCGGATGCCGCCGTCGGCGATACACGGGATGCCATGTACGTTCAGCGCGCCGGAAACATCGACGATGGCAGTGATTTGCGGCACCCCCACACCGGCGACGATGCGGGTGGTGCAGATCGAACCCGGGCCGATGCCGACCTTGACGCAGTCCGCGCCGTGATCCACCAGTGCCAGCGCGCCGGAGGCCGTCGCGACGTTACCGCCGATCACTTCCACATTGGGAAAGTGTTTCTTCACCCACTTGATGCGGTTGAGCACATTCTTCGAGTGGCCATGCGCGGTATCGACCACCAGCACATCGACGCCAGCTTCCACCAGCAGTTCCACGCGCTCGTCCGTGCCCTCGCCGATGCCGACTGCCGCGCCGACCCTGAGGCGGCCCATCTCGTCCTTGCACGCGGCCGGGTGTTCGCTCGACTTCAATACGTCCTTCACGGTGATGAGGCCGCGCAATTCAAACGCCTTGTTGACCACCAGCACGCGTTCCAGCCGGTGCTTGTGCATCAAGGCCAGCGCCTGCTCGCGGGTGGTGCCTTCGGCAACCGTGATGAGCTTCGATTTCACAGTCATCACATTTTTCACCGGCTGGTCGAGCTTGGTCTCAAACCGCAGGTCGCGATTGGTAACGATGCCGACAACCTTCTTGCCGTCGACCACCGGCAGGCCGGAAATGTGGTGCTTGCGGGTCAGCGCGATCACATCGCGCACGCTCATGGCGGGCGAAACCGTCACCGGATCCTTGACCACGCCGCTCTCGAAGCGCTTCACTTTCGACACCTCGAAAGCCTGTGCTTTCGCGGTCATGTTCTTGTGGACGATGCCGATGCCACCCTCTTGCGCCAGCGCGATTGCCAGGCGCGCTTCCGTGACCGTATCCATCGCCGCAGACAGCAGCGGGATGTTCAGGGCGATTTTCGGGGTGAGGCGGGTAGCGAGCGAAACGTCGCGGGGAAGGACGGTGGAATGCGCGGGAACCAGCAGAACATCATCGAACGTCAGTGCTTTTTTAACGACTTTCACGTTTTTGACTCCGACAAAAGAGGCATTATACGCGAGCGCTGCCATGGCTCGAAACGCGCCAGTTTTGGTTGACGCAAAAGCGGTTTACGGATACCTTAGCGAAATTAGGCGAAGTGTCTGATCTAACCCTTTGACGGAAAATATACTTTTGACGATTTTCCCGATGCCCTTCCAAGCTTGTCCCTCGGCGATGCGCGCGGCACTTTTGAAGACCGCCGGCGTCGGCGTTTTGCTGTGCCTGGCGGGTGGGTGCGCAATGCAACAGGCCCCGGTGGTCGTCGCACCCGCGCCTGTGATCGCGCCCGTTGCGGCCCCGTCGGAACTAACCGCGGAAGCGGCGGCGGCACTGCAGGCAGCCGAGCAAAGCGTCATCGAGGCGCGTGTGCGGCGCGCGCTGTGGACCACAGCCGTCGACGAGCTTGCCAAGGCGCGTGCGGCAGCCAGGGTGTTCGACAGCACCGCCACATTGACCCATGCACGCGAGGCCGTGACCTTGTGTGAGTTGTCGATAAAACAAACGTCAGCACCGCCGGTCACGTGGTGATGACGAGAGCGGAACCAAGAGGAGAGACATGATGAAATCCCCCATCCAGTTGTTCATTGCGCTGGCGATATTGCTGGCGACCGCGACTGTGGCGGCGCAGGTCTACAAGTGGGTCGACAAAGACGGCAAGGTGCAGTACACCGACACGCCGCCGCCGCCGGGTGCGGCCAAGGCCGACCCGAAAAAAGTGGAGACCGGAACTTCCGCCACACCCAGCGAATCCGCGGCCCCCGCGCCGGCCGGCAAGACCCTGCAGGAACGCGCCAAGGACTTCGACAAGCGGCGAAGCAACGAGGCCGACAAGGCCAAGAAGGATGCCGAGGCGGAGAAGGTTGCCAAGAACAACGAGGATATCTGCCGCCAGACCCGCGCATCGCTGTTCGACCTGGAAACCGGCCGGCCGATTTATCGCTTCAATGAAAAGGGCGAGCGCGAAATTGTTGGCGAGGAGCAACGCCTCGCCGACAAGGCCAAGGCGCGCGAGCTTATCGCCGCGACCTGCAAGAGCTGACAGATGGAGGGGCGTGACGGTGCCCGCCGACCCCGCCCCGTCCGGCGTCGCGGCAGCGTCCGCGCATTGGCCTGGCCGGCACTGGCACTGGCCATTTCCGGAACGTTCGTCGTCGCTGCCAGTTCCCAGGCGGAACCGGGGGCCAAGGCCGCCGGCGACAACCAATCGACGGCGGCTGGCACAAACCCGCGTGGCATAGCGCCGGCTTCCGCAGGCCGCTGGACGGTTTACGCCGGCGACACGCTGCGCTCGCTGGCGAAAGGCATTCATCCGCGCAACCGTGCGCGCCAGGCGCAGTACATCGCGGCGGTGCGGTCGCTGAATCCGGATGTCGCCAGCCTGCCGGAGGATGCGCCCATGCCGGTGGCGCTTCAGCTGGTATTGCCCGACCTGAAGGCGCTGTCCGGCTTCGCCCCCAACGTCATTTCATTCCCGGCGCCTGCTGCTCCACTTCCCGCAAACCAACCTTCGATACAGGCTGCGCCGCAGCCACTGCCGGCGCCTGTGGCGCGCGTGGCAAGCGAGGTCCCTGCGGAAGCCGCGCGGCCCGCAGGACCGGTGGCCGTGCCGGGCCAATGGACGGTGCGCGCGGGTGACACCATGCGCAAACTGGCTCAAGCCATCTACCCCAGGAGCCGCGCGCGCCAGGACCTCTACATCACCGAATTGCGCGCGCTGAATGCATCGCTCGCCGGCGTTGGCGACGACGTTCCGCTCGAAGAAAACGCCCAGCTCGGCATGCCTGACCTGAAGAAACTGTCGGCCTTACCCGTGCCGGGAGCGGCGCCATCCGCGAAGCCGGAAACGCGCACGGCCAGGCCAACTTCGCCGACCAAAGCGACTGCGGCCAAACCTGTGCTGCCGCGTGAGGAAACGCGCAAGCCCGCCGCCATCACCGCGATGCCACAGCCGGAAAAACGCCCGCCGGCTAGCGCGCCCGTGCCGAAAGCACCGGCAGAGGCGGGATTCCGGCTGAAGCTTTCCGGCGCAGAAATCGATCTCTCGCGCAGCCGCAATGTCAGCGAAGCCGACCGCCGGGCAATGCGTGAGAAGCAACTTCTGCTGGATGCGGACGACCGCCAAGCTGCGCTGCTTTCCTTGCGCAACACCATTCGGCAACTGGAGGCACGCATCAACGAACTCCAGCTGAAAGCATCGTCCGGCATCAGCCCGCCAGCCGCCGCCAAAGCCGCTGCGCCCGCTGCGGTGCCAGCGCAGGCTGCACCGGTGCCCCGGGCGGAAGTTACGTCGCCGCCACCTGCGGCCGCGCCGGCAAGGGCGCCGGTGGCCGCACCGGCCCCCGCGCCTGCCAGCGCGGCAGCAAGCGCGAGTGCAAGTGCGCCAGTTGTTGCTCCCGCCAGCCCGGCAGCACCGATTGCCGGCGTGAAAGTCTCCACACCCGCCCCAACGGAAAACCCGGGCAAGGGGATGAATGCGGACAGCGACTGGGTCGCCATGCTTGGCTCAACGCCGGTGCTTGCCGGCATCGCTGCCGTCACCGTTGCGCTGGTGGGCCTGCTGTTTTGGTCGCGGCGTCGCAAGCCATCGTATCAGGCCGGCAATGTCCTGGCCTCAACTTCATCAGACCAGGCAGCAGACCATTCGCCGGAAGAAGAGATCGCCGCACTGCAGGCGAAACGAGATTTACGCCGCGCCGTGGCTCGCGAGCCTTCGCCGCAGCGCAACGACGATGCCGCACCCGCCCAGCGGGAACCCGCCATTGCCAAGCCAGCATTGGCGCAGGGCGATACCGACCAGCAGTCGTTCGACGTGACGCTCAAGCTCGACAGCCCGGTCAATGTCGATGACTCGCCGGCGCGCTTTGACCTGGATGTCTCACCGGCTACGCAGGTCGATTTTCCGGTTGGCCTGGACGACAAGCCAGGCGAGGATCGGGTCCGCCGGCTGCAGTACATGTACGAGCGTTATCCGGAGCTGATGACGCACACGGTATCGATCGACGACGCCGACTCGGTGATCAATGCGGCACGCCTCTACTACGAGGAAGACCATCTCGACAAAGCCTGCGAACTGCTGACTTTTGGCGTCGAGGAACGGCCGCAGGAGACGCGCTTCTGGCTGGCACAGTTCGAAATATTCCGCCTGGAAAACATGGTGGCCGAATTCGCTGAGCTGGCCAGCAAGTTTTACGTGCTGTTCGGCAACAGCCCCGCGTGGCCCAAGGTGCGGCACATCGGGCATGAACTCGATCCGACCAATACGCTGTTCGCCGCGGCCGGTCGCGATGCGCTGGCCGGTGAGATGCATTTTGATCCGGTGGCCGAGAACTGGCTGAATGCGCCCATGGATTTCACGTCGGAGGCGCTCACTTCCGACCTCAGGCTGGCGCTGTTTGACGATCACGGCGTCGACCGGCCGGACTTCGAATCCATCACGGCGCGCCTCGCAGCCGGCGCCACTCCCGCCCGATAGGTGACGACTTGGTTACTGGCGTTTTTTCCTCACTGACCGCGGCCGCGCATACCGGCGCGCTGTCGATCCTGCGCCGTGAGCAACGCGCGAGCATCATCGCCGCGTTCAAGACCCATGCCGACGCACCCGCCCCGCTCTCGCCGGACAATATTCGCGAGCTGATGACGTTTGAAAACAGCCTGTACCCGGTGATACAGGCAGACAAGCGCTGGTTCTTCGCCAACACCGGCAAGACCGAGGCGGTGCAGTTTGCGCGCGACCTGAATGTACTGCACAGCGTGGCGGCAAAAACGCTCGAAGGACTGGTGGCGCGGCGTGGCGAGTGGTCGCACGGCGAGCAGGATCCGCTGCTGCAACAGGTCATCGCCTTCGCGCTTTATCACCATGGCGCGGCAATCAAGTGGTGTTTTTTCCGGCACGAACCGGTAAAGCCGACGCTCTGGCCGGACCTGCACGGCCTGTACCGGTTTGCCGATCAGCACGGCTTTGCGATCACGCCGATGGCGCTGTTCAACGAAGAGGCGCAATACCAGACCACCATTCTCGCGCTGTATCTGCGCGCCTTGCTGCTCGAAGTGCTCAACACCGGCAGCCTGACGATGCAGCAGATCGAGATCGCCGATGGCTGGCTGGCCGAATGGACACCTGATTACGCGCTGGACCAGAACTACATGCCGCGTGCGCACGCGCTGTTTGTCGACCTCGATGCCATGGCAGGCATGCAGCTGGTCACCGGCAGCAAGGCACCGCCCGGCTACCGCTACGTGCGCGTCGAAGGGCTCAAGGAACAGATGGAGGCGGTGCGCACCGAATTGCGCGCCGGCAACCCGTACCACGGCCGGGGCGCACCCAATCACTTCCCGATGGAGGAGCATGTGGCGCTGCTCTCCGCCATCGAGCGCCTGTACGCGACGCTGCTGCAGGCAAGTGCCTCACGCATCGAGGAGCGCATGCCGGTCTCCGGGCTGGTGGCGGAAGTGCACCTGGGGTTCAATGCGGCGCGCCAGGTGATCGTCAATGCGGCCGCAGGCAGCATTGACGGCCCCGCCGCCGAAGCGCCCGCCGGCCTCAGCCTGGTCAACGATGACGCTGCCGCCGTGTCAGCTGCCGCAAGCGCGCAGCCCGACCTCGAGAGCAAACGCTGGAAGGTGCATGACATGAGTTCGAAAGGCATGGGCCTGATGATCGACCGCGCCAGCGGCGAGCGCGTCGGCGTCGGCCAACTCCTGGCCATCAAGCCTGACGGATTTCGCAATTTCATGCTGGGCGTCATCGTGCGAAAACTGACACAGCGCACCGTCGGCGAGACCCTGCTCGGCGTCGAGATCCTGTCATACCGCCCGTTGCCGGTGGTGCTGGCGCGCTACAACCATCCACGTGACGAAGAGCCGGATGCAAGCAGCCCGCCAGTCGAGGCCATGTACCTGCCGGGCCGCGACCAGTACGGCAAGGCCGATATCCTCGTCCTGCCTGCAGGCGACTTCGGCCTGAAGAACGTGTTCAGCCTGCCTACAAAGCTGTTGCAGTTCCGCGTGCGCATCAATCGCGTGCTGCGCAAAGGGCCGGACTGGACCGGACTGCGCTTCGAGGTCATCGGCAAGAAGTAGCCGCGCTGCCTGTCGGCCGGGCGGAAATCAGCCGGTGGCAGCGCGCGCCCGGCGACGCCGGGCTTCCTTCGGATCGGCCAGCAACGGCCGATAGATTTCGACCCGGTCGCCTGCGCGCAGCACGTAGTTTTCCGCCACCCGTTTGCCCCACACACCGCAAGGGCATCCCTGCGCGCAAGGCGAGAGGCTGGCGAGGAAGGCCTTGATGGTCACGCCCGCATCCACCGTTGTGTCGCGTTCAACCGGCGGCTCGGCGCGCGCATCCGCAAGGCGAATTGCGATGGTGGTCATGTTGATTTATAGAGCTGCTCGGCACGGCTGACGAAACGTTCCACCATGGTGTTGGAAATCATCGAGAACACCGGGCCGACCGCCTTTTCAAGCAGCGCGTTGGCGAAGGCATAGTCGAGCGTCAGCTCGATCTTGCAGGCTTCGGGCGCAAGGGCGTGGAAGGTCCACACCCCTTCGAGTTTCTGGAACGGGCCGTCGCGCAATCGCATGTCGATCGACTCGCCGGGCCGATTGATGTTCTCGGTGCTGAACGACTGCTTGATGCCGCGATAGTCGATATGAATGCGAGCCAGCACGGTTGCATCGGTCCGTTCCAGCACTTCGGCGCCGGCACACCAGGGCAGGAATTCCGCATAGCGCTCAAAGTCGGCCACCAGCGCGAACATGCGTTCGGCGGCGTAAGGCACCAGCGCGGTTTTCTGGACGAACGGCATGAACCAATCTTTGCAGGTTGCAAGGCTAGATTCTAGCCGTCGCCGGCCCGCCTGCCCGCATCGGATAAAATTCACCCATGAGCATTGTTGAAAACAAGAAGGCATTCTTCGACTATTTCATCGAGGATCGTTACGAAGCGGGGCTGGTTCTCGAAGGCTGGGAGGTGAAATCTATCCGCGCCGGCCATGTGCAGATCAAGGAAGGTTACGTCATCCTCAAACAGGGCGCGTTCTACCTCATCGGCGCACATATCTCGCCACTCACCGCCGCCTCGACCCATGTCAATCCCGACCCGGTGCGCACCCGCAAGCTGCTGCTGAAGCACGACGAAATCGACAAGCTGATCGGCAAGGTCGAGCAACGCGGTTACACGCTGGTGCCGCTCAACCTGCATTTCTCAAAGGGCATGGTCAAACTCGAGATCGGCCTGGCCAAGGGCAAGAAACAGCACGACAAGCGCGACACGGAAAAGGAAAAAGACTGGAAGCGCGAGCAGGAACAGCTCATGAAAAAACGCGTCTGAGCCCGCGCAAAATATCGTAGATCACCATTTGGCGGGCATCCCGAAGGCAAAATGGCCTGGGAGCCGCGCCAGTGCTGGGGTTTGATTTATGGGAACTTCCATTAACCTACTGCGCGAGCGAATTTCGTGCCTCCGGTGCTCTGCGTACCACTCGTACGCGTCCGCTCCTCAGCACGAACTTCGCTCGCGCGCGACGGTTTCTGGAAGTTCCTCTATGTAACTCGATCGCCGAGCGTAACGCCGCCGAGTCAGCGAACCCGTTCCAGCACCAGGAATTCCATGGCGAACGCGTTCCTGGCATCTGCCGCGACGTGTTCGCGTGAGACTTGGCGCCAGTGGGCGGGATCGAGTGCCGGGAACCAGGTGTCGCCTGACGGTGCCGCATCCACTTGCGTGAGAAAGATGCGATCCGCCTGCGGCAACGCCTGCCCATACAAAGTCGCACCGCCGATCACAAACACATCGCCTTCATGACGGCAACGTGCAAGCGCGTCGTCCAGCGAAGTGCAGGCTTGCACGCCCTCGGCATGCCATGCGGCATTGCGCGTCACCACCAGGTTGGTTCGGCCCGGCAGCGGCTTGCCGATGGACTCAAATGTCTTGCGGCCCATGATGACCGGGTGTCCCAGCGTCTGCCGCTTGAACCAGGCGAAATCTGCGGGCAAGTGCCAGGGCATCTTGTTGCCGGCACCGATGACGCGGTTGCGGGCCGTCGCCACGATCAGATTGAGGCGCATCGGCTTGGCCGCCGCTCAGACGGCGATCGGCGCCTTGATCGCCGGGTGCGGATCGTACCCCTCAAGCGTGAAATCGCCGAACTTGAAGGCAAACAAGTCCTTGACGGCCGGGTTGAGGCGCATGGTCGGCAGGTCGCGTGGCGAGCGCGCCAGCTGCTCGCGCGCCTGGTCGAGATGGTTCGAATAGAGGTGGGCATCGCCCAGCGTGTGGACAAAATCACCGGCCTTCAGGTCGCAGGCCTGGGCAACCATCATGGTCAGCAACGCGTAGGAGGCAATGTTGAACGGAACGCCGAGGAAGATATCCGCGCTGCGCTGGTACAGCTGACACGACAGCCTGCCTTCGGCGACATAGAACTGGAAGAACGCGTGGCAGGGAGCCAGCGCCATTTTCGGTATGTCGGCCACGTTCCACGCCGAGACGATGATGCGCCGCGAATCGGGATTGCTCCTGATCTGCGTGAGGATGTCGCTGATCTGGTCGATATGACGCCCGTCGGGCGCCGGCCAGCTGCGCCACTGGTACCCGTAGACCGGCCCGAGGTTTCCCGCGTCATCGGCCCACTCGTCCCAGATCGTGACGCCGTTTTCTTTCAGATAGCGGATGTTGGTGTCACCCTGCAGGAACCACAGCAACTCGTGGATGATGGATCGCAGGTGCAGTTTCTTGGTGGTCAGCAGCGGAAATCCGGCTGACAAATCAAACCGCATCTGGTAGCCGAACACCGACCGGGTACCGGTACCGGTGCGATCCGACTTGTTGACGCCGTGCGCCAGCACATGGCGCATCAGTTCCAGGTAGGTGGCATCGGCAGAATTGGACATGGCGGGCGGGTTGCGGCGCGACGGAAGCAGATGACGCATTCTACCCAACCGAACCCCGTGCACGACGACGAGCGTCACGACTACAATCGCGAACGTCCATTACCCGAGTTCAATCATGACCAAAACGATTGCCGAAGCGCCCATGCCAATTGTCACGCTATCCGCCACCATCCCGGCACTGGCAAAAGTGCGTGCCAGCCACGTGCTGGTGCTGGTCGCCGACGGCACGCCGCCCGGTCGCATACCCGGTAACCCGGAACGCATTGCGGCGATTCGACGCGGAACCCGCGCACCTTCTGCGCAGCAAAAACCGGCCGGCGCGGTCACCGCCACTGTAGGCGGCAAGCTGGTGGCATGGGCCACCTGGGACGCAAGTGCAAGCCGCCATAGCCAGCTCAGCAGCCTGAGGCTGGCGTTGCAATCACTGGCGCCCGAAAATCCGCAGCGTCTTGCCATCCTGGTGGTGGTACCGGCGGAAAGCGCGCCGCATGCAGCAGAGGCCGCAATCTTCACCGCGCTGGTCAACAGCAATTACGGACTTGGGAAAGTCAGCCGCAAGGCGGCCGCGGCGCCATTGGCGCATCTGGACTTATTTGGTACCGGCAAGTCCCACGCAGCCGAACGCGCCGGCGCGGCTGCCCGCGGCAATCTGCTCGCGAGGCAATTCACCCTGCGCCCGCCGAACGACCTGACGCCGCGACAGTATCGTGCCGACATCAAGGCATTAGCCAGGCGAGAAGGTTGGCAGCACGAGGAACATGATTTCAAGGTTTTGCGGAAGATGGGGGCAGGCGCATTCTGCGCGGTTGCGCAGGGCAGCCCGCGGCGGGATGCGGCCATCGTTCATCTGAGCTACCGGCCGCGCAAATCCGGCAAGACGCAACCTGCTATCGCGCTGGTGGGCAAAGGCATATGCATGGACACCGGCGGGCACGGCCTCAAGACGGCAAAGGGCATGTACGGCATGCACGAAGACATGAACGGCTCGGCCGTGGTACTGGGCATCCTCAAAGCGGCGAGCGACCTGAAGCTGCCCGTGGCAATAGACGCATGGCTGGCAATTTCGGAAAACCACATCAGCCCGGAGGCTTACCAGCCGGGAGACATCGTCACCGCGCTGGATGGAACCACCATTGAAGTCGTGCACACCGACGCAGAGGGACGCATGGTACTCGCGGACACAATCACGCTGGCAAATCGCAACAAGCCGGCCGGCCTGCTCGACTTCGCCACCCTCACGGGCGCGATGATTTACTCGCTGGGCAACCGTATGTCGGGAATATTCTGCAACCACCCCGCACTGCTGCAACGGGCGCTGGATTGCGGTGTGAAGTCGGGCGAGCGGGTGGTGGCGTTTCCTCTCGAGGAAGACTACGACAGCGCGCTCGACAGCAAGGTGGCCGATATCAAGCAGTGCCTGATCAGCGGCGAAGCCGATGCGATCTATGCGGCCCGGTTTCTGGCGCGCTTTGCCGGCAAGACCCCGTGGGTACACATGGATTTGTCCGCCTGCCGCTGTGAAGGCGGCCTTGGCGCCGTCGCGGCCGAGGTCAACGGCTTCGGCGTGGCGTGGGGCTTGGCGATGCTGGAAGCACAAGCGACAGCGTAGCCGACCGGTTGCCGCGCACCAATGAAAACGGCCCGCAACAGCGGGCCGTTTTCGTTCCACCGATGCGGATCAGGCGGATTTTTGCGCGAAGATGATCCACAACCGCGCGAGATCAGCCACGCCGTCGTTGCCCTGGACCGACTTCAGGGTCTGGATGCCTTTGGACTTGTGGCCGCTCTGTATTTGCGTCACACCGAGGTGAAATCTGGCATCGTCTGGGCGCTTCAGCCCCCCTTTCTTGATGCCGGCCTCCATCATCCAAATGCCTTTGGCGGCATCGCCATTAATTGCAATCTTCAGGCCCAGCGCTACCAGCGCATTGCCATCCTTGGCAGCGTTGGCTTCGGCTTCTTCGCTGGCAGTACCGGCTTTCTTGGCTGCCTCGATGCGCTTCTCGGCCAGGTCCTTGAGGCGCTTGTGGCGATCCGCCTCGGCACCCTTGCCGAGTGCGCCGTTGGCAAAGCCCTCGTCGATGACTTTCTTGCCTTCGGCCAGGAATCCTGCCTGAATGGCCAGCTGGGCCATCTCCATGTAGTCGTTGGTGGTGTTCAGGTTGCCGGTCGCGAGCTGCAGGCGATTGACGTCATAGGCAAGACGATCGGAGAAGCCGGGCTTCTTTTGCACGCCGGAGATAACGTTGGCCCAGAGGCTCTTCTTGGGATAGTAATTGAGCAGTTTTTCGATGGTCGCCGTATAGCCGGCGTTATTCTTCTGGCGCAGATAGCTGTTGGCCAGCAGTTGCAGCTTGTCTTCGCTCGGCGTGCGGCCGGCTTTTTCGTCGGCCTCGATGTCCGCCAGAGATTCTTTCGCTGATGCAGCAAAGTCACCGCTCTGGAAATAGGACTGGATCATCAGCGTGCGAATTTGCCCACCACTTCCGCCTTCCTTGTAGTAGCGCTGTCCCCATTTAATGGCCGCGGCAAAATCACGGCTGTTGTAATAGTTGGTGGCCAGCGCCTCGACGATCTTGATCTGGTCTGCGGCTGGTGCCTTGCCCGAGGCGATTACCGCCTCGAAGGCCTTGATGGCGACATCACCATCTTTTGCACCGGTCGCTGCGGAGGCGCGCATGCGCTCGACCATATAGGTCTCATACGGTGTCTTGGCGGAAACGGCATCGGCCTCGCGCACCTTGGCAAGGGCATCCTTGAATTTGTTGGCCTTCATCAGGTCTTGCGCCGCCTGCAATGGCTTGCCGACCTCAGGCCGTACTTTTTCCTGGGCTTGCGCATTTTGCAGGCCGGCACACAACATGCCTGCGACAAGGAACGCACTACCCAGCGCGCGCTTCAGGGAACCGGTTTGAAACATGGAACTACCTCCGCGAAAAAGTGAAACGCGGCCAAAGCCGCGTTTCATTTATACATGAATCCCCGACGAACTGCCGGACTACTTGACGAACTGTTCGTTGCCGACCACACCCAGCTTGGTGATGCCGAGCCGCTGCGCGGAAGCCATCACCAGCGCAACCGATTTGTACTGCGCAAGTTTGTTCGGGCGCAGATGCACCTCGGGCTGCACCGGCTGTTGCGCGGCATTGAGCAGACGCGCCTCCAGGTCATCCCGGTTCGCCAGGATTTCGCCGTTCCAGAGAATCGAACCGTCAAAATCCACGTCGATCTGCACGATCACCGGCGGCACCGTCGGCGGCGGCGGATTGCCCACCGGCATGTTCAGCTTTACGGCGTGTGTCTGGATCGGAATGGTGATGATCAGCATGACGATCAACACCAGCATCACGTCAATCAGAGGCGTGGTGTTCACTTCCATCATCGGCTCGAGTTCCTTGGAGCCACCGCCTACGTTCATACTCATGTTGCTGTCCTTTCGATGGCCGCTTACGAACGCGCCGGCGGTTCGGTGATGAATCCGACCTTGAGGATGCTCGCCCGCTGGCAGGTGTAGACCACCTTGCCGATCGACTCATAGCGTGCATTCTCATCACCGCGAATATGCACTTCAGGCTGCGGGACCTTGACGGCCTCGACCTTCAGCTTTTCGAACAGCGCATCCGTATCCGGAACCAGCTGCTGGTTCCAGTAGATGTCGCCGTCCTTGTTGACCGCGATGAGGATGTTTTCCGGCTTGGTCACCGTGACGATGTTGGTTTCTTTCGGCAACTCGACCGGCACCGTAGCTGTGATGGCCGGAATCGTGATCAGGAAGATGATCAGCAAGACCAGCATGATGTCTACCAGCGGCGTGGTGTTGATGTCCGAAATCGGACTGTCTTCGTCGTCTTCAGCGCCTACGCTCATTCCCATGAGTAGCTCCTAGCAAACAATGGGTTGATTACTTCTTCTTGGCAGCGGTGCTGAGCAGTACGGAATGCAGGTCGGCGCTGAAGGCGCGCAGCTTCTCGACGCACTGCTTGTTGCGGCGAACCAGCCAGTTGTACGACAGCACGGCCGGAACAGCAACGGCCAGGCCGATGGCGGTCATGATCAGCGCCTCACCCACCGGGCCGGCAACCTTGTCGATCGAAGCCTGGCCGGCAACACCGATGGCGGTCAGCGCGTTCAGGATGCCCCACACCGTGCCGAACAGTCCGACGAATGGTGAGGTCGAACCCACGGTCGCCAGGAATGCCAGTCCATCCGAAAGACGGCTGGCAACATTGTCGGATGCGCGTTGCACACCCATCGTGATCCAGTCGCTCAACGGCACTTCGCCCATCATGCCTTCATGATGCTGCGTTGCGGCTACACCGCTTTCAGCGATAAAACGGAATGCGCTTTCTTCCTTGAGGGTGTCGATACCCTGCTTGACCGAGCCGGCCTGCCAGAAAGTCTCGGCGGCTGCCTTGGCTTCGGCCAGCAGACGACGCTGTTCGAACAGCTTGACGATCAGGATGTACCAGCTGCCCATCGACATGATCAGGAGCAGCGCCAGCACCGTCTTGGAGACCAGGTCGCCGTGCTCAATCGTATGCTTCAGGCCATACGGATTTTCGACAGTCTCCTTGGCGACCACCGGGGCAGCCGCTTTGGGCGCGTCTGCCTTGGGTGCGTCAGCTTTCGGCGCATCAGCGGCCGGCGCTTGCGCCGCAGCATTGAGGGGCTGCAGGCTGACAACCGTCGCTGCAAGGGGCATCGCGGCGATAACGACGGCTACCAGCAGCGCGGGGATACGATTAAAAAATGACATGATTCCTCCAGAAAATGAACAGCCGATTGATGCAAACAATTGCCTGCCGGGTTTCCCCGGCAGGCGATTCCTTAAATGCAGTTAGTCCGAAAGCTTGAACGAATAGGGTACCTGAACGCGTACGTCGCGGCCCTGGCCGTTGCAGCGGAACAGGCGCGTGGCATTGATGGCAGCGCTGTTGAACACACGGTTGCTGCTTGACTTGACGTCGATATCCTTGATTTCTCCGTTGGTGGCCACGGTGAACTCGATCAGCACCTCGCCTTCGATGCCGTCCTTCCGGGCCTGCATCGGGTACTTGATTTCGGCGCGCACTTCACGCGAGTTCGGACAGGCCACGCCGACGCTGGGCGCCGCAGCGGCCACCGGCGGTGCGGGCGGTTTCGGCGGTGCATACACCGGGGGCGCCACCGGGGTCACGTTGGATATCACGGGCGCGGACACCGGCGAAGCGATCTGAACTTCCGGCGGCGGCACAAAAGTGGGCATGACCTGCACCATCTTGGGCGGCGGCGGCGGCGGGGTATCGGGTGGCGGCGGCTTCTTCACCTCCTCGATGATCTTCGTTTCCAGCGGCCCCTTGACGACTTCGACCACTTTTCGCGCCAGCCCGTTCATCAACGCCCAACCAAGCGCGATGTGCAACAACACCACGATGGACATGCCGGCGAGATGCTTACCCGGGTTGCGCTGTTGTTCTGCGTAATTCATTCACCCCTCCAGATTGCGCGCGATATGA
This sequence comes from Usitatibacteraceae bacterium, assembly GCA_044229235.1. Lineage (GTDB taxonomy): Bacteria > Pseudomonadota > Gammaproteobacteria > Burkholderiales > Usitatibacteraceae > UKL13-2. The sequence continues at coordinate 66,003 of JBGATH010000017.1, read as the reverse complement.
GTCCCGCGACGTCCCGTTCTCCAAAACGGAACGCGGATTCTAACGCTTTCTGGCCCGGCTTGCACCAGAGTTCCCGAAATCGACAAAAATTCAAGAATAAACACCCGTTTTTGCCTACCCTGCCGAAGCCAGTAGGACATATGCGTAGCGCGTTCAAACGCATCGCGCTCCCGTTACGCTGGTTCACCGGTGAGATAATGGATACCGAGCGCAGCGGGTCATGTCGCCTCTGCCAGAAAATGACATTCAGGCCAGGATCATGCAATCGACATCACCCGATTATCGCCGACTCGCCCGTGAGGCGGTTGACGCGCTGCGGCGCAACGACAACCAGCTCGCGCAGCAGAATTTTGAGCGCATCGTCAACGCCGGCGTGGCCGATGCCTCCGTATTTGCCGGCCTGTCCATCGCCTGCCTGCGGCAGGGTGACCACAGGGCTGCGCTGGGCGCGATCGACTATGCCTTGAAAACCGAGCCGCGCAACTTGCACGCGCTGATCGTCAAGGGCGATATCCTCAGCGCCAGCGGCGAAATGCGCGCCGCTGTCGATTTTTATCAGGTTGCGGTGCAGTCATCGCCACCGTCCGAGCAGCTTCCGCCCGAGCTGGCCAGGGAAGTGGCGCGCGCCGCCGAGGCCTGCACGCAATTTGCCCGCGACATGGAGTCAGCCATGAGAGGCGAACTGGCAGCAGCCGGTTTTGGTACCGATGCCATGACACCGCGCTTTCGTGAATCGCTGGACATACTCTTTGGCCACAAGAAGATTCAGCCCCAGGAACCGCGTTACTTTCACTTTCCCGGCCTGGCTGCCATCCCGTTCCACGATACCAGCGCATTTGACTGGGTACCCGAACTCGAGGCCGCCACCGACGCGATCCGCGCGGAGGCGCTGGCGGTAATGCACCAGCCCGGCGCATTCACCCCGTACGTGGGTGAAGACCCTCGCCGCCCCTACAAGCCGCAGGCCGGGATGGCAAACAACCCCGACTGGACGGCGTTCTTTCTGTGGAAAAGTGGTTCGCTTGTCGCCGAGAATGCTGCCCGCTGCCCTGAAACAATGAAGGCACTGGCAAAAATTCCGCTTACCGAGATGCCCAATCGTTCGCCGTCGGTGCTCTTCTCCAGGCTCCAGCCCGGCGCGCACATTCCGGCCCACACCGGCATGGTCAACACACGATTGATAGGCCATTTGCCGCTGGTCGTTCCCGGAAAGTCCACGTTTCGCGTCGGCAACGAAACGCGTGAATGGCAGGAAGGGAAAGTGTGGATATTCGATGACTCCATCGAGCACGAGGCTTGGAACGATTCGGCCGGAACCCGTGTGATCCTGCTGTTCGAAGTCTGGCGGCCGGAACTGACCCGCGAGGAACGCGGCATGGTGCTGGAACTGTTTGCCGCCATTGACCGCCGCAACGGCAAACCAGACTGGGAAACATAGTGCGCTTCCGTCATGCAAAACGAACCGGTCGAGCCGAGTCAGCGGCGCCGGGCCATATTGCCGACCTGTCGGTGTTTTTTGAACCAAGTCTCCGGAGCACAGTGTGAACAGAACTAGCGATCCCTCGGCAGCCATTTACGCTTTGAGCACCGAAGCCGCCCGCGCCGCCAAATCCGGCAATGAGGATCAGCTGGTCCGGACCTGGGCGCGCATACTCGATCTGGACCCCAATCACCTGCCGACGTTGACCGACATGGGCCAGTATTCGTTTCGCAAAGGCAATCCCCAGGCCGCGCGCACCGCCTTTCAGCGCGTCGCCGATGCGGATGGGAGCGATGTTCAACAGTGGATCAACGTGGCTCTCGCCTGCCGGGCGCTCGGCGACGACGGGGGTGAACTGGAGGCAATTCGCCGCGGTCTCGTGGTTGATCCAAGCGACCTGCTTTGCCTGGTACTGCGCGGCAACCTGCTAGAGCGCCAGGGAAAAACACATCAGGCGGCCCGAGCCTACGGCGCCGCGGCAACGGTATCGCCGCCGCTGGAAAAACTGCACCCGGAGCTGCGTCCTGCGGTACTACACGCGCGCCAGTTTCATGAGAAGTACAACGACGACATGGGCAAGTTCCTTGACGGCTTTCTGGATCCGGCCTATCGCGCGCTGTCCGGTGAGCGGTTGGAACGCTTTCGGGCGTCGGTCGACATCATGTTGGGCCGCAAGCGCCGGTTTGACGCCATGCCGGTGGTCCAGTACTACCCGGGGCTGCCGGCCATTGAGTTTTTTGACCGCCAGGATTTTCCATGGCTGGATCCGTTCGAAGCCGCCACCGACGCGATACGCGACGAATTCCTGAACGTTCTGCAGCAGGAGGAGGGATTTACGCCCTACATTTCGTATCCTGACGACGTGCCACTGAATCAATGGGCTGAATTGAATAACTCGCCCCGATGGAGCGCGTTTCACCTGTTCAAGAACGGCAAACGCATCGACGGCAACGCGGCCAAGTGCCCGCTGACCATGTCGCTGCTGGCGCAGGCACCGCAACCTGTGCAGCCCGGTCGAACCCCGGCGGCCATGTTCTCCCTGCTAAAGCCGAAAACCCATATTCCGCCACACACCGGTGTATCAAATGTGCGCATGGTGGTGCATGTCCCGCTGATCGTCCCGGAGGGCTGCGGTTTCCGTTGTGGCAACGAAACGCGCATCTGGGAGCCTGGCAAGGCATTCGTCTTCGACGATACCATCGACCACGAAGCCTGGAATACCAGCGATAAACTGCGCGTGGTGCTGATATTCGACATCTGGAATCCGTTACTTAGCGCCGCCGAGCGCACCATGCTCACCTCGCTGGCAGCCGGCATCAACCAGTTTACCGACGCTGCCGCAGAATTCGATCTCTGACATTCTCGCCTTCGCCACGCGGCTGCCTGCCGTAACCGGAGCCCAAAAGCAAAAACGGCGAGCCGAAGCTCGCCGTTTTTGTTGATACCGTTCTGATGTATTAGAACTTGTAGGTCGCGTTGAAGAACACGCGACGGCCAAGTGCGTCGTACACCTGCGGGTAGGCATTGCCGTTACCAAAGCCTGCGCCGACCAGACCCGACAGCGGCGGATCACGATCGAACACATTGTTGATACCGGCGCGCACCATCAGCTGCTTGGTGGCTTGCCAGGAAGCGGCCAGATCCAGGTAATCGCGCTCGCCGAAGTTACGATCTTTCGGCGCCACGGTTTGCTGCAGCAGCGGATATGCGCTCGTACCTTCCTGGGCAACCTTGTCGATATGGCGCCAGGTAGCGGCAACGTCCACGTTCCACGGGGTTTCCCACGTGGTACGCAGCTTGTGACGCCACTTCGGTGTCGGCACGCCGCACTGTGCGCCGTGCAGGCCGGTACAGTCAAAGCTGCCCAGACCCGGGATCGGCTCGACCATGTTTTCCTTCAACCAGGTGCCGTTGAAGTTGTACTTCAAGCCGCCCCATGCGCCGATTTTCATCGCATAGTTCAACTCAATGTCAACGCCCTTGGTGGTCAGCAAACCCAAGTTCTGGTTGGTCGCCACGATGAACGCCTGCGGGGTTGCCCACAACGTGCCGAACTTGTCGCGGGTGATCAGATTACAGAACTGTCCCGCAGTAATACACTGGTTCAGGATCGTCCCGGGAGGCGCGTTGCCGATTACCTTTTCCACCTTGATATCAAAGTAGTCGATGGCGATGGACAAGTTGCGAATCGGGGTCAACACCAGACCTGCGGTGTAGCTGTCCGACTCTTCCGGTTTCAGCAAAGTGCTGCCGCCGAACAGGGCGTTGTACTGACCGGCCGGGCTGTCCAGGAACGAATTCTTGTACAGGTTGGCCGGCAGACCGGTGCGCGCGCACTGTGCCTGCGTTGCCGTACCGTTCGGGCCGCAGGGATCGTTGGCCAGATCGTACAAGCCGAGGCCTTGCGCGGTGAACAGGTCGATGACGTTTGGCGCACGAACCGCTTTCTGGTAGGTCGCACGTGCACGGATGTCCTTGGTCGGTGCCCATTCGGCGCCGAGACCATAGGTATCGGTCTTCGGGCCGAAGCTGTACTCGGAACGGCGATACGAACCGTTCACGGCCAGCAGGTCTGCCATGGGCATGCCTTCGACGATCGGTGCGCGGGCTTCCATGAAGTAATCCTTCAGGTTGTAGCCGCCGCCGAGGCCGATGGTCGGTCCACCTTGGCCAAACAGGTCACCGGTGCTAAACGCGGTGTCAGTATCCAGTTGCAGTTTTTCGGTGCGGTGCTCAAAGCCGAAGCTCACGCCGACGCCATTCTTGGCGCCCGGCAACTTCACGCCATATTCGCCCAAGTCTGCGCCGAGGTTGAAGCCCATGACTTTCTGCTGGGTATCACCCTTCTGGAAGCCCGGGGTTTGCAGGTAATTCAAGGCTGCCTGCGTCACGCCGCCAAGACGCCAGATGTTGTACGGCACGCAACCCGGAGCGCCCGAACGGCACACCACATTGCCGCCGGAGTCCAGAACAGCGTCCATCGCCAAATAGCTGCGGGCGAGAGAGAAGTCGTTCTTGTAGGTTTCCTGGTAGACGACTTTGCCTTCGTAGGCATAGGCATCGTAGTTCCAGACTTTGGCAAATTCGCCCTTGACACCGATCACACCGCGATACGAGGTGTGGCGAATATCGTCCTGACGACCACCACCTTCAACGTTGCGGCGCAGGATGAAGGCAGAGGCCGTACCGGTGGTGCCGACGCAACCCAAAGCAGTACGCCAGGAGGCGGTCAGCAGCGGATTGTCGCAGCTAACGGCATTGGCGCCCGACAGATCGAGACCAAACAGACCCGACGGGGCAATCTGGGCAACGGTGCGGTCATCATGGAAACCGAACTCGGTGTAGAGCTTGGTGGTTTCATTGATGTTGTAGTTGGCGTACGACACGAAACCATAACGCTCGGACGGACGCTGGAAGTAGTTCAGCGGGCCGAAGTTGTACTGGTCAAGCGCGGAGCTGAAATTGCGCGTATTGCCGGCAGCGTCGGCCACGGTGTAATCGCCGACATCGGTCAGGAAACGGCCCGGGAACGACGTGGACGAACCGCCGCAGCGGAAGCCGGGGCCGAACACTTTACCGTTGATGGTGCTGTTGCCCGTTGCCGTCGCATTGCCGATCGAGCAGGCCGAGAAATCGCGCTCGGACTGAAGCAATGCGTCTTCCTTCTTGTAGTTGAAGAAGACCGTAGCGTTACCCTTGCCGTTGGCGAAGTTCGAGCCGAACAGCACGTTGAAGTCGCTGATCTTGCCGTCCGAACTCTTGTCACCCGGGACTTGGAACTGTGCCTTGTTGGTTTGGCTGCGGGTCGCGATCACATCCGAGACGCCGCTGCTGTCATGCTGCTCGTGGTTGTAGAAGCTGTGGTTGGCTTCGACTTGCAGGCCTTCGAACTTGTCGTTCATGATGAAGTTCACCACGCCCGAAACCGCGTCCGAACCGTAAATGGCACCAGCGCCACCCGTCAGAATTTCCACGCGCTTGATCAACGGCGCCGGAATCTGGTTCAAGTCAGCTGCATAGGTACGCGGGCTGCCGGCAGGCAGGCGACGACCGTTAACCAGCACCAGGGTGCGGGTTGCGCCCAGACCACGCAAGTTCACCGTGGCGGTACCAGTCGCGCCGTTGGACACGTTGGCACCTTGCGCAGCAAACACCTGTGGCAGGTTGTTGAGGAGGTTTTCGACAGAACGCAGGCCGTCGACCTTGATGGCCGCGGCGTCGATGGTGGTGATCGGGCTGACGCTTTCCAGATTCTGGGAAAGAATGCGGCTACCGGTCACTTCAACGCGTTCAACTTTCTGCTCTTCCGGCTTGGCTGCAGCCGTTTGAGCATATGCCTGACCGATCGCCATTGACGCGACCAAGCCTGCGCTCAGCGCGCCCGACACTGCTACCGGCAGTTTCTTGAGCTTAAATTTCATGGGTAAAGCCTCCTTTGGGGACAAGTTCCAACTCGTGGTTGGGCTGTTACAAACGGACACTCGAATGCGAGTGTCGAGAGAATAGCGTCTGGATTGTCAAATATCCAACACATATTGCGGCAAGTAGTCATATTGTTGCAGCGATGCAACACGCTTTGGCGCCAAGCCGGATACCTGCTGCAAAAAGCTCGACAAACCCAATGCCATTTTGGTGCGCCGCACCATGAGAAAAGGGCCCGAAGGCCCTTTTCCCAATACTGCAAAACAGCGGTTTACTTGAACGTGTAGGTTGCGCGGGCGATGAAGTTGGTGCCCTGCGGGTTGTACCAGATCGTGTTGAACGGACGTGCCAGCGGATCAAACTGCGGGCGCTCGTTGGTGATGTTGCGTACGTTCAGAGACAAGCTCACGTTCTTGAAGCCACGATATTCGGTGCCGACGTCCAGCGTCACCCACTCGCTCACCGTGCAGTGCGCCAGGTAGGAGTTCACCGGGTTGCCGCAATCGCGGATAGCTGCCAGGCCCGAACCATTTTCCGGATTGATGAAGGCCTTGAACTTGCCCACGTAATTGAGCACGCCCGTGTTCACCCAGTTGCCGGTGCTCCAGGTCGTCCGGAAGTTGGCACGCCAGTCAGGTGCATTGCGGAAGCCGTTGAAGCTGATCTGCGGATCGTTTGGCGCACCGGAACCACGCTGCTCAAGATAGTAGGTGGCATTCAGACCGGTGGACAACTTGCCCCAGGCACCCAGGGACATCGCATAGCGCATGTCGATATCCAGGCCACGTACAGTCGTCTTGCCGGCATTCAGGAAGCCCAGCTTGACGCTTTGCAGGGCGCCCGGATCGTTCGGCACGCGTGAGTCGACATTGGTCGGGTCGCGGGTGATCTTTCCCTTGAATCGCGGATCGTTGGAATCCTCGTTCAACAGAACAGTGGTAATCGACTCGAAGCCGATTTCGTTACGGCGCGTGACGCTGAAGTAATCGATGCTAACGCTCGCGTCCTTGCTGGGCTCGAACACAAAACCACCGGAGTAGGTTTCCGCCTTTTCCGGCTGGATGTCCGGGTTCGCGGAGATCAGGCCGGTAACGGACACACCGCAACCGACGGTAAGCGTCGGGCGGTTACAGCGCTTGGGATCGTCCACGCCGTTGAAGAATCCTGACACGGCCGACTTGGAGATTTCGGTCAGTGACGGTGCGCGGAAGCCCCGCGCATAACTTCCGCGGAATTTCAACTCGGAAAGCGGCGACCAGGATGCGGCAACCTTGGGCGTAGTTGAACTGCCGTAATCGGAATAACGGTCATATCGCAGGGCCGTCTGAATCTCCACGTTCTTGACGACAGGCAGGTTGACCTCGCCAAACAGCGTCGAGACATTGCGCGAACCATCGGCCGTCGCCACACCGCGACCATAAATGTTCCCAATGGTCTTGTTGAAGTCGGGACGCACGGTGCGTTCTTCGCGGCGGAACTCGGTTCCGAGTGCCACACCGATCGGACCTCCTGGCAGCTTGCCAATTTCGCCAGAGCCTTTCACGTCAAAGATGGTGAAGGTCGACGTCGCCTTGTCGCGCGCATTGATTCGCAGCGAATTCGCCGTCACTCCACCCGTGTTGGGCGAGACGAAATTGAACTGCCCGCCGGTGATGCCTTTGATCAGCTCTGAGTAGTTGATACTGTTGTAATTGAACGATTCCTGCTCGGAGCGGTTGTACAACAGGCTGGACTCGACGTCGAAAGTGCTGATCAGTGTCTTGATACCGAAGACACCGCGCGTCGACTTGCTATCGATTTCGTTGTCCTGCGGACCGACCGCATCAAAGCGCCCACGGAACGTGGTTTCGCGGTTGAAGGGGTTGTTAGGGTGCCCGACAGGAAGCCTCGTCGGACCGGGGTTCAGTGTACCGGTGCTTGGATTAAACGTCGCGCCTATGCCGAAACCAACTGCAACCGGGAAGCCGGTGAAATAGGTGTTGCTGTGAACGTAGCTGCCTTCCGCGTACAGCGACGTGGTGTTGTTCAGGTCGTAATTGCCGCGCACGAAGAAGCTCTCGCGTTCCACCTTCGGTACGATTTCCGAACGCGAAAGGTTGTCGTACAGGCAAACGTTGCCCGACGCGCCGCCGGCACCCGTGAGGTTAAAGCCGTTGAAATTCCACGGCACGATATTGCTTTGCGGGCAGGTCGCGCCCGGCGAGGCGACGACTGCGCCCGTGGCGTTGGTAACGTAGGTCAGGAACGGCGAAAAGGCAGAACTGACCAGACCCGTGCCGTAGACGTTCTTGAATTCCTCGCGGTTCAGGAAAGGCAGCGCGTCCGGGAACGCCACGTGCTGCTGGCGATAGATTTCGACGTTACCAAAGACGTTGTAGCGATCCCGGGCAAGGTCGCCCATGCCGAAGGTCGCGGAGACGGTACCCGTGTTGTAGAGGCCCGAACGGTTGCTGGAGCCCTGTACGGCCACCTGGCCACCCTTGTAATCCTTCTTCAGGATGATATTGATTACCCCGGCGATGGCCTCGGAGCCATAAATGGCAGAGGCGCCGTCTTTCAGAATTTCAATGCGCTCAATCACGTCCAACGGAATGGCGTTCAAATTGATGGCAGCGCCCTGTCCGAAGTTCGGATCAGCCAAGCCGTAAGGCGCGATGCGCTTGCCGTTGAGCAACACGAGGGTGGCGGCAGAACCAAGGCCGCGTAGCGACGCGGTGGCAGCGCCTGCGGAGAAGCTGCCCGAGCCGGACAGTTCGGTCAGGCCGCCTGCGGCATTCATCGGCAGTTCGCGCAGAACTTCGGTAACCGTTTGCTTGCCGGACTGACGGATCTCTTCAGCGGTAATCACCTGGATTGGCGCGGTGGTTTCGGTCTCGATACGCTTGATGTTCGAGCCGGTAACTTCGATCTTTTCCACCTTTTGGGCAGACTGCTGCGCAAATGCCAGCGGAGAGATCACCAGAGCTGCCAGCAGTGCCTGGGGCAACAGTTTCATCTTGGAATGAGTCATTTAGGCCTCGTTTTAGTTGCGAAATGTAAATGTCCCGTGGCGAACGTGACTGGATTGTGCCGCGCCGCCGTGTTTCATTACACGGTGATACAAACCGTCAGATTGTAGCGTCAGCGTGAAGCTGATTCCACTATTTTTGGAAAGTGTCGCCTTTTCACAACAAAATTCCTAAGCTGTTGACTTACATTCAAAAATTTTGCACGGCAAGGTAAATTTACGCAAAGAAAAGGGGCCCGAAGGCCCCTTTGTCGCGATTCGAAGATTTGTAACCGGAATCGCTTATTTGAACGAATAAGTGATGCTGAGGTTGAAATTCGCGCCGAGCGGATTGTGGTACGTCGGGTTGAATCCAAGTGTTGTTTGATTGGGATCATAGGGCGCCCGGCGATTTTCCACGTTGCGAACAACGAGGGAGATGCGGGTGTTTTTGATTTCCCGATAGTCACCGCCGATATCAACCGTCGACCACGCACGAACCTGACAGCGCCCCAGGAACGCCAGTGTCAGCGATGTCGGCCCGAGGTAACAGCCACTTTCTGGATCACCGTAATCCCAGCCGCCGGTGTAGTTGTAGCGCGCAAAAATATCAAACTGGCCGGACTTGGTGAAGCCAACCGTCGCATTGCCGCGCAACTTCGGGGTTTCGAACAAGTAGAAATTGCCGGCCCCATCTACAAACTCGCCGCCCTTTTCCAACTGGTAAAGATACTTGCGAATCCACGTTGCGTTGGCATTCACCCGCAGTGCGCCGCCCGCCACCTGAAAGCGCGATGCCAGATTGATGTCATAGCCGCTGACGCGGGTTTCGCCCAGATTCAGGAACCGCCGGGTGGTGGTCTCCAACGGGCCGGTACCCGGGATCGGGTTGCCATTGGCATCGATCAGGAATGAAGCCGGATTGGTGCTGCGAACGACCGAGCCCCCGATGTAGCCGGGAACGAATTCGCTGTTGATCACCTGTTGGGCGCTGAAGCGATCAATCTGGTCCCGGCGCCGGATTTCCCAGTAGTCGAAGGTCGCCGACACGTTGCTCAGCGGCGAGAAAATCGCCCCGAGGGTGTAGCTCTTCGACCGCTCCGGCTGCAGGCCAGTCGATGGCAGGAAGATGCTTGCCACGGTGCGGCCCGTGCAGTCCGTCGCATCGCCACCATTCGCCGGCGTGGTGCCGTTCGGGCAACGCACCGGGTCGGTGATCGTGGAGAACGACTGAACGCGCGAGTTGGAAGTTTGGGTCAGCGACGGCGCGCGGAAGGCTTCGGCATAGTTGCCACGCAGAGCCAGATAACTGCTGGGGTTCCACTTGATGCCGACCTTTGGTGTAGTCGAATTACCATAGTCGCTGTAATGGTCGTAACGCACTGCGAACTGAGTCTCCACGTTCTTGATGATCGGCGCCGATAATTCCGCAAACAGGGAACTGACGTTGCGTGAAGCATTCACCGTTGTGGAAGCAATACCGACGTAGTTACCCGCCACCTGTTCGGGGTCGGAAGTGATGTCGAACGATTCGCGACGGACTTCCGCGCCGACCGCGATGGCTGCCGCGCCGCCGGAAAGCTGGAACAACTCGCGGGAACCCTTCAGGTCGAGACTGGTGATGTCCGTACTTCCCGTGCCGGTGCGATAGGGGTTGAGCTTGGCAATCACATCAGCGCTGTTGTTTCCGCCGAACCGATAGGTCGCGTTGTTCACGGCGGCCACCAGCGCGGGGTAATACAGGCGACCATTGGCAACTTCCTTGCGCTCGGTCTGGCTATACAAGAGAGCAGACTCCCAGTCCCAGGCGCCCAATACGCCCGACAACCCCACAAGTGCGCGGGTCGCGTCGTTCGTCACTTTGGTCAATGTCGGCCCAAGATCGACAAAGCGGTAACGTACGCCGACCGGGAAACTATTGGGATTGTCCGGATGCCCAACCGGCAGCGTCAGCTTGAATGCAAAGCGCTGGCCGTCGCGGTTGAACCAGACGCTGCCGCTGGGGGTGGTGCCATCCTGGGTGGGTGCACTGTCGACGAACTTGTTTTCCGCGCGCGTGAAGCTTACTTCGGCCGTGCCCTGCAAGTTGCCCGAAAACTCGCGTGTGCCCTTTACCAGGAACCCGGCGCGCTCGCCCTCCGATTGCAGGCGGATGAATTGGAACGGGTTGATCCGACAGCCAGAAAGCGTGCCGACCACCTGAGCTGCAGGACAGCGTGGATCGGTTGCCGTGGTGACGTTGAAGACGCCGTTGCCAAGGGTACGCTCGCGGTAAAAATTCGGGATCTGGGTGAAAGAAGACGACTGGATATTGCGGCTTGCAAGGCGGGCGTAGGAATCATTCTGGATGCCGTTGCTCTCGTTGAAGGTGACCTCGTCGCGCTTGAAGTACTCGCCACTCATCAAGACGTTGTACCGATCCTTGGCCATATCGCCGAATCCGGCCGTGCCAGTAACCGTGTAATTAGTGAAGTTGTGGGTATTTGCCGTGGCGTAGTTGACGCCGACTTCCGCGCCCTTGTAGTCCTTGCGCAAAATGAAATTGATTACGCCTGCGATTGCGTCGGAACCATAGATGGCCGAGGCGCCGTCCTTCAGAATTTCGATGCGCTCAAGCGCGGTCAACGGAATCGTATTCAGGTTGTACGATTGGCCCTGTCCGGTGTTCGGATCTGCGTTGGCGGCGGGCGCCACGCGACGCCCGTTGAGCAGCACCAAAGTGCCGATGGAACCCAAATTGCGAAGCGATGCTGACGTTGTGGAACGGGAGAAACCACTGCCGCCGTCGTAGTCCTGTAGTGCGCCGCCGCCAATGGACGGCACTTCCCGCAACAACTCAGCCACCGTGTTGACGCCACTCTTTTGGATTTCATCTCGCGTGATGACCTGCACATTCGACGAGGTTTCAGTGTCGATCCGCTTGATGTTCGAACCGGTGATTTCGATCTTCTCAACCTTTTGCGCCGCCGCAGGTGGTGTCGCCGGCGTTTGCGCGATTGCGACCGGCGCAACAGCCATAAGCACGGCGTGTACCAGGAGTTTCATTCTGTGATGCTTCATTTGGGCCCTTTCCAGTTTTGTAATGTTCAAACTAGCGCAATTCATGTCGCCGCACTTGTTTTCCCGGGCACCTTGCTCCGGGTTGATGCAAAAAGAAGCGAGTGTAACGAGGTGTAAGCGACGCTCAGTGACCGTTTGTAGCAACGTTGCGTTTTCGCAACAGATTTTGGGCCTTGAAGGGGAACAACCGCTGGCGTTTGGGGTGCGGCGGCGCGAATCAGGGCTTGGCGGCTGAGTGAGTAGCTCAGGCTGGAGTTGGCGCATCTTGGCTGACATGGTCGCGGCCGGTGCACTTTCCACGCTGACCATGCTAAAATCCAGTGTTGCGGTACTTTGTGATGGGCTTCGGGCCCATTTTTTGTTTGCAAAACGCGAGAATGCGGGAAGTTGAGGGCTGGGGCCATGTCCACCGATGTGCCAAAAATTGTTGGCGACGCGGTCGCGGGACTGGGCTTTGAACTGGTCGATTTCGATCGTTCTGCGCGCGGCCTGGTCAGGGTGTTCATTGACCATCCGGCTGGCATATCCGTCGAACACTGCGCCGATGTAAGTAACCACTTGACGCGGCTGTTTGCCGTGGAAGGTATCGATTTTGACCGGCTGGAAGTATCTTCGCCGGGCCTGGATCGGCCCCTGAAAACGCTGGCGGATTTTCAGCGATTTGCCGGCTGCCGCGCCCGGGTACGACTGAATTGTCTGGTCGAGGCACGGAAGAAGTTCGACGGCGAGATTGAAAGCGTGTCCGACACCGGGATCGTGTTTCGGCTGATTGACGAGCCGACTGGAACGGGGTTGCCGAAAAGAGCGCCAAAAAAAGTGCCGGCCGGCAAGAGCGCAAAAAGCGCCAAGGCAGGCACGGATGTGGAAGCAAAGAGAATTACGGTGCCGGTTGCGTCGATAGAACGCGCTCGGCTAATACCGGATTTGTAACGTAAAAGTCTGAAACGAAGCGGGAGCAAAAACAAATGAGTCGGGAAATTCTGTTGTTGGTTGACGCGCTGGCACGCGAAAAAAATGTGCCGCGCGAAACCATTTTCATCGCGCTGGAACTGGCGCTGGCTTCCGCGACCAAGAAGCGATTCACCGACAAATTCCTGCAGGAAGAGGCTGATGTCCGCGTGGAAATTGACCGCCAGACCGGCGAGTACACGGCATGGCGCCAATGGGTGGTGGTTCCCGACGAGGAGCACGAAGAGCCGGCGCGGCAGATCGCCATCACCGATGCTCCGGAGCGCGGGGACAATCTGCAACTTGGCGATATCATTGAAGAACCGCTTGAGCCCGTCGACTTTGGACGCATTGGCGCGCAGACTGCCAAGCAGGTGATCCTGCAAAAAATCCGGGACGCGGAACGGGAGCAGATTCTCAATGACTTCCTGGCGCGTGATGAAAAGCTCGTCACCGGTACCATCAAGCGCATTGAGCGCGGTGACATCATCGTGGAATCGGGCCGGATAGAGGGCAAGATCCGCCGCGACCAGGCCATTCCCAAGGAAAATCTTCGCGTCGGCGATCGTGTTCGGGCCTATCTGTTGAGCGTGGATCGTACCCAGAAGGGCCCGCAGATCATGCTCTCGCGCGTCGCACCAGAGTTCATCAAGGTCCTGTTCGAGCTGGAAGTGCCGGAAATCGAAGAGGGACTGCTGGAAATCAAGGCGGCCGCCCGCGATCCCGGCCTGCGCGCCAAGATTGCCGTCAAGTCGAACGACCCAAGAATCGACCCGATCGGCACCTGCGTAGGCATGCGCGGATCGCGTGTTCAAGCCGTGACAGGCGAACTCGCCGGCGAGCGCGTCGACATTATTCTCTGGTCCGCAGATCCGGCGCAGTTTGTGATCAACGCTTTGGCGCCGGCGGAAGTTTCATCGATCATTGTCGACGAAGAGCGCCACAGCATGGATGTTGTCGTCGATGAAGAGCAGTTGGCGCAGGCAATCGGCCGCCTGGGTCAAAACGTACGCCTCGCGTCTGAGCTGACCGGCTGGCAATTGAATATCATGACCGAGGCCGCCGCCAACGAAAAGCGCGATAGCGAGCACGGTGCAATCAAGCAATTGTTCGTCGACAAACTCGACGTCGATGAGGAAGTGGCGCAAATCCTGATTGACGAGGGTTTCAGCAATCTCGAAGAAGTTGCCTACGTCCCCATCAATGAGATGCTGGAAATCGAGGCGTTCGACGAGGACACCGTCAACGAACTGCGTCGCCGCGCGCGCGACACACTGGTCACCGACGAGATCCGCGCGGAGGAAACCATCGAGTCTGCCGCAGAAGACTTGCTGAACATGGAAGGCATGGACCCGGATACCGCGCACCAGCTCGCGTCAAAAGGCGTCCGCACAATGGACGGCCTGGCCGACCTGGCGATTGATGAGCTGGTGGAAATTACCGGGATGGCAGAGGATCGCGCCAAGCAATTGATCATGACCGCGCGCGCGCCGTGGTTCGCGGAGCAGACCGCGTAAACCGGCAGCCGCGAGCGGCAAACCACCAAGATCAGGACCGCATTTCAGATGATGTAACAAACGTTTCGCCCAATAGGAATCGAATGGCCCAGACCAACGTTGCTCAATTTGCCAAGGAACTGAAGCTCACCGAAGAGGTGTTGCTTGAACAGTTGAAGGCGGCGGGCGTAAGCAAGAAATCCCCCGAGGACAAGCTCGCGGAGGAAGACAAGTCACGCCTGCTTGCTTATCTGCAGGAAGCGCACGGCCACAAGGATGAGAAGAAAAAAATCACCTTGACGCGCAAGCAGACCACTGAAATCAAGAAGTCCGATGCCACCGGCAAGGCACGGACCATCCAGGTCGAAGTGCGCAAGAAACGCACGTTCGTCAAGGTCGACAAGGCAACCGAAGCAGTCGAGGCCGAAAAGCCGGTCGAACCGGCGCAACCCATCCTGAATGACGAGGAGGTAGCCAAGCGCCGCGCGGAAGAGGAACGGCAGGCGGCCCTGCTCGCCAAACAGGCGGAAGAGAAGGCCAAGGCCCCGCCAAAGCGCCGCTCGAAGAAAGAAGAAGCCGCGGCCGCAGAACAGGCCGCTGCAGCGCTTGAAGCCGAGAAGCTCGCTGCCTTGTCCAAACCGGTCGAGGCTGGCCAGGCATCCGCTTCACCTGCGGCCACTGCCGGTGACGCTGCTGCCGCCGCACCGGCCACAGGCGAAGCTCGCCCGAGAATTGGCGAACGCGTGGTCCTGAAGAAGGAACCCGCAGCCAGCGAAGGAACGTTGCATCGCCCGGTCATCAAGCCGGGTGAGAAAGACACCAAGACCGACAAGAAAAGCGCGAAGAAGCCCACGAAGCCGTCAACTACCGGGTCCTGGGCGGACGAAATGGCCAAACGCCGCGGAATCAAGACCCGAGGCGACGCAAGCGGCGGGCGCGAAGGCTGGCGTGGGCGGCGTGGTCGTGAACGCCACGAGGATGATGACGCCTCCAGCAATTTCCAGGCACCCACCGAGCCGATTGTGCGTGAAGTCCTAGTGCCAGAGACCATCACCGTGGGCGAACTCGCCCAGAAGATGGCGGTAAAGGCCGCCGAAGTCATCAAGATCATGATGAAGATGGGCAACATGGTGACGATCAACCAGGTCCTGGATCAGGAAACCGCCATGATTCTGGTGGAGGAAATGGGTCATGTCGCCAAAGCGGCCAAGGCTGACGATCCGGAATCGTACCTTTCAGAAGAAGTCACCCATACCGAGGCGGACATGGAAACTCGCCCACCGGTGGTTACGATCATGGGTCACGTGGACCATGGCAAGACTTCGCTGCTCGACACCATCCGCCGTACCCGCGTCGCTTCCGGTGAAGCGGGGGGCATCACCCAGCATATCGGTGCGTACCACGTCACTACACCGAAGGGCGTAATCACGTTCCTCGATACCCCGGGCCATGAGGCGTTCACGGCAATGCGCGCGCGCGGCTCGCAGGTGACCGATATCGTCATCCTGGTTGTTGCGGCCGACGACGGCGTCATGCCGCAGACCAAGGAAGCCATTGCGCACGCCCGTGCCGCGAATGTTCCCATCATCGTGGCGATGAACAAGATCGACAAACCTGATGCCAACCCGGATAGGGTCAAGCAGGAATTGGTCGCCGAAAACGTGCTTCCTGAGGAGTACGGCGGCGAAGTCATGTTTGTTCAGGTTTCTGCGAAGACCGGCCAGGGTATCGACGGCCTCCTCGATGCCATCCTCCTGCAATCGGAAGTGCTTGAGTTGAAGGCTGTCCGCAATGCGCCTGCAAAGGGAGTGGTTATTGAAGCACGCCTCGACAAGGGGCGCGGCCCGGTTGCCACCGTGCTGGTGCAAGCCGGCACCCTGAAGAAGGGGGACATGTTGCTGGCAGGCGCGGTGTTTGGCCGCGTGCGCGCCATGCTCGACGAGAACGGCAAGCCGGTTAATGAAGCGGGTCCGTCCATTCCGGTTGAGGTCCAGGGTTTGACCGATGTGCCAGGTGCCGGCGAGGACATGATGGTCTTGAACGATGAGCGCAAGGCACGAGAGATCGCCCTGTTCCGCCAGGGAAAATTCCGCGACGTCAAACTTGCCAAGCAGCAGGCAGCGAAACTCGAAAACGTCTTCGAGCAGATGGGCGAGGCTGCCACCAAGTCCCTGGCGGTCATCATCAAGGCCGACGTGCAGGGCTCCTACGAAGGCTTGACGCACGCTCTGGGCAAGCTGTCCACCGACGAAGTAAGGGTCAACGTGGTTCACGCCGGCGTGGGTGCCATCACCGAATCGGACATCAATCTCGCCCTGGCCTCCAAGGCAATTGTCATCGGCTTCAACACGCGTGCGGACGCTGCGGCGCGCAAGCTGGTTGAGACCTCCGGCGTGCAAGTCCGCTACTACAACATCATTTATGAAGCAGTAGACGATGTGAAGATGGCGTTGAGCGGCATGCTGTCGCCGGAAATCAAGGAAAGCGTGCTTGGACTAGTCGAAATCCGAAACGTCTTCAAGATCTCGAAGGTTGGCGCAGTCGCCGGCTGCTTCGTGCTCGACGGCGTGATCAAGCGCTCCTCAAGCATCCGCCTGTTGCGCGATAACGTGGTGATTTTCACTGGTGAACTCGACTCGCTGAAGCGCTTCAAGGACGACGTCAAGGAAGTCAAGGGCGGGTTCGAATGCGGCTTGTCGATCAAGAACTTTGATGACCTGAAGGTGGGTGACCAGCTGGAGGCGTTCGAAACCGTCGAGGTCGCGCGTAGCCTCGCGTAACTGCTGCGCTGCTGAACACCGATGAGCCAGGAAGCCCGTAACCGGAAGATTGCCGACGCCATCCAGCGCGAGTTGTCGGAGTTGATTCGGCTTGAGTTGCGCGATCCCCGGGTGACCATGGTGACGCTGACCGATGTCGAGGTCGCGCGCGACAACTCCCACGCAAAGGTGTTCTTCACCTCCATGGGCGAGACGGCACAGGTGGCATCCTGCAAGGAAGGCTTGCAGAGCGCAGCGGGCTTCCTGCGTTCGCAGCTTGCGCATCGGCTGACGATTCGAACGGTGCCCCAGCTTCACTTTGAAATTGATACTTCTGTCGAGCACGGCGTGCGATTGTCGAAATTGATCGATGATGCCGTCGCCGACGACGCAAAGCACGCGCCCGAACTGTGAAGCAAGCCAGGCGCGCCGTCAGCGGTGTGCTGCTGCTGGATAAGCCTCCAGGCGTGTCATCCAACAGCGCGGTGGGTTGGGCCAAGCGCCTGTTTCAGGCGGAAAAGGCCGGGCACACTGGCACGCTGGATCCATTTGCTACCGGATTGCTGCCCATTTGCTTCGGCGAGGCCACCAAGTTCTCGCGTTTCATGCTGGATGCCGACAAAGGCTACCGTGCCACGCTCAAACTCGGGCAGCGCTCATCCACCGGGGATACCGAAGGCGAGATCACCCGCGGCGCGCCAGTCACCATCGACGATGCAGGAATCCAAAAGCTGTTGGCCGGCTTTCAGGGTGCGACGACGCAAATTCCGCCGATGCATTCCGCTCTCAAGCGCGACGGTATTCCCATGTACAAACTCGCGCGACAAGGCATGGAAATAGAGCGCGAACCGCGCGACATCGTCATTGAGCAGATCAAGCTGGCCGCGTTGTCGGGCGACGAACTGGTAATCGATGTCCTCGTCAGCAAGGGGACCTACATCAGGGTACTGGCGCAGGACATTGGGGACGCAATCGGCTGTGGCGCGTACCTGACTGCACTGCGTCGCACCTCAACCGGCGGCCTGAATATCGCCGATTCCGTCACGTTTGATGCCCTTGATGCGCTCGCACTGGAGCAGCGCGACGCGATGCTGCGCCCGCCGGAATCGCTCGCCGCTGCCCTTCCTGAAGTTGTTCTCGATGCGATTCAGTCCGAGGCGCTTCAAAACGGCCAGGTTCCGAGATTGCATTTGTCGCTCGACGATGCAACGGAGTATCGCGTGCGCAGTGACGCAGGCATTTTCCTGGGTGTCGCGCGCGCTTCCCGATATAGCGAAGAGCTATCGGCAATGACCGCGGTTCGGATGATGTCGGGCAGGCCGTCGCAACTGGAAACAGACTGATTTTCTTGCATTTTTTGTCTATTTCCCGTTATAATTTCAGCTTCGCTCTGGCCCGGCCAAGGGTCACTGCCGCAAGTATCTGCGACAAGATACGTGAACTGAAAGGCAACTAGACATGGCAACGAATCAGGAAGTAATGCAGCAGTACCAGCGCGCCAAGGGTGACACCGGCTCTCCGGAAGTACAGGTTGCACTGCTGACCACACGCATCAATGAATTGACCGCGCACTTCAAGATCCACACCAAAGACCACCATGGCCGCCGCGGCCTGCTTCGCATGGTCAGCAAGCGTCGCAGCCTGCTGGATTACCTGAAGCGCACCAAACTTGAGACCTACCGTTCGCTGATCGACAAACTCGGTCTGCGCAAGTAGTTCTCTGAGGTACCCAGAAGCCCCACTGAATCCAACTTCAGCGGGGCTTTTCTTTTTTTTCGCCGCCCGGATCTGGCTGGACGGCCCAAGCTTCAAGAGTTAAATGAGACCAATAGAGGGAATTCCCAAATGAAAGCAATCAAGAAATCATTTCCATATGGCCGCCACACGGTGACGCTCGAAACCGGCGAGATCGCCCGGCAGGCCGACGGCGCCGTACTTGTATCCATGGACGACACCGTGGTGCTCGTGACCTGCGTCGCCCGCACCGAAGTAAAGCAGGGCCAGGATTTTTTCCCGCTGACTGTTGACTACCAGGAAAAGACTTTTGCAGCCGGCAAGATCCCCGGCGGATTCTTCAAGCGCGAAGGCCGCCCGTCCGAAAAGGAAATCCTGACCTGCCGCCTGATCGACCGCCCGCTGCGCCCGCTGTTCCCGGACGGCTTCTACAATGAAGTGCAGATCATTGCGACGGTGCTCTCCTGCGACCCCGAGATTGATCCGGACATCCCGGCCATGATCGGCGCATCCGCCGCGGTGACACTATCCGGCCTGCCATTTGACGGCCCGATCGCCGCGGCCCGCGTCGGCTACATCGACGGCCAGTACATCCTCAACCCGACCAAGACCGAACTCGAAACCTCCAAGCTCGATCTCGTCGTCGCCGGCACCGAAACCGCCGTGCTCATGGTGGAATCCGAAGCGCACGAACTGGCTGAAGACGTCATGCTGGGTGCGGTTGTATTCGGCCACGATGCACAGCAGGCTGCCATCAACGCCATTCTTGAACTGGCTGACGAAGCCGGCAAAGACCCGTGGGACTGGACCGCGCCTGTGCCGCCGCAGGCCTTGATCGACAAGATCAGCGAAATGGCCGCCAACGATATCAACGAAGCCTTCCGTATCAAGTCGAAGTCTTCACGCTCGGCCAAGCTCGACGAAATCAAGAACCGCGTGGTCACCGCGCTGTGCACCGGCGAAGAAGGTGCCCCGGACAAGAACGCCGTCACCTCGCTGCTGTTCAACATTGAAGCCAAGGTTGTACGCAGCCAAATCCTCAATGGCGAACCGCGCATTGATGGCCGCGATACCCGCACGGTCCGTCCGATCTCGATCCGCCCGACCGTATTGCCACGCACTCACGGCTCCGTGTTGTTCACACGCGGCGAAACCCAGGCGATTGTGGTCGCCACCCTCGGCACGTTGAAAGAATCGCAGATCATCGATGCGTTACAGGGCGAGTACCACGACCGCTACATGTTCCACTACAACTTCCCTCCCTACTCCACCGGTGAAACCGGCCGCGTCGGTTCGCCGAAGCGCCGTGAAATCGGCCACGGCCGGCTTGCCAAGCGTGCTCTGGTTGCCGTGCTCCCAAGCGAGCAGGAGTTTGGCTACTCGATGCGCGTCGTCTCCGAGATCACCGAGTCCAATGGCTCCTCCTCGATGGCCTCGGTGTGCGGCGGTTGCCTCGCGCTGATGGACGCCGGCGTGCCGATCAAGGCGCACGTGGCCGGCGTTGCCATGGGCCTCATCAAGGACGGCAACCGCTTCGCCGTACTGACCGACATCCTCGGTGATGAAGACCACCTCGGCGACATGGATTTCAAGGTTGCGGGAACCGAAAAAGGTGTGACCGCGTTGCAGATGGACATCAAGATCACCGGCATCACCAAGGAGATCATGGATGTGGCGCTGCGCCAGGCCAAGGATGGCCGCATGCACATCCTGGGGCTCATGAAGCAGGCTGTGCCCTCACCTCGCGGCGAGTTGTCGCAGTACGCGCCGCAGATCATCAAGATGAAGATCAACCCGGACAAGATCCGCGAAGTCATCGGCAAGGGCGGCAGCGTCATTCAGGCTTTGACCCGCGAAACCGGCACGCAGATCGACATTGACGACGAAGGCAACATCAGCATCGCCTGCGTTTCCGGAGAAGCCGGTGAAATGGCACGCAAGCGCATCGAGGATATCGTTGCCGAAGTCGAAGTGGGCAAGATCTACGAAGGCCCGGTGATGCGCCTGCTCGATTTCGGCGCGATTGTGCAATTGCTGCCCGGCAAGGACGGCCTGCTGCACATTTCGCAGATCGCCCATGAACGCGTCAATGCGGTTGCCGATCACCTGAAGGAAGGCCAGGTTGTGAAGGTCAAAGTCCTTGAGGCCGACGACAAGGGCCGCGTGCGACTCAGCATGAAAGCCCTCACCGAGGCACCGCCGCGCGCACCGCGCGCGGAAGCCGCCCCGGCGCCCGCGCCAGCCCCGGAAGGCAGCCCGCAGTAATACGGCAAACAGTTGGTCACCGGCAAAGGCGGCCTGAGGGCCGCCTTTGTTTTGCATTCAGCGCTGGATTGCCCTGTGCGGTGCGCCAGCGTATAATTCGCGCTTCGCGTGAACGCTGATTCGGGGTGTAGCGCAGCCCGGTAGCGCGCCTGGTTTGGGACCAGGATGTCGTAGGTTCGAATCCTATCACCCCGACCAAGCACTCTTTCCCGCGAAAGTCCGTCGCATCGTTCCGGACGTTGTCCTCAGCGAGTTGTTTCATGAATGCGCCCGTAGCTCATCTGGATAGAGCACCGGCCTTCTAAGCCGGGGGTAACAGGTTCGAGTCCTGTCGGGCGTACCACGCATGATCCTGAAGTAGCGGCAAACCGGTCAACGGTGGATGTAGCTCAGCGGTAGAGTCCTGGATTGTGATTCCAGTTGTCGTGGGTTCGAACCCCATCATCCACCCCAAATTAAACAGCCACCGAGACGGTGGCTGTTTAGTTTTCCGCTGCCGGATTCGCAGCTAGGTTTTGCGCTTTGACGCCCGCTTGGCGACCGGTTTGGCGCGAACCTTGCCGCTCTTTTCGGTTTTGCCGTCTGACTCAGCTGGCTTGGCCTGCATCATGTTGAACGCCCACATCGCCGGGTTCATCGCATCGGCGAATTTGGCAAGTTCCTGCATATCAGGGCCTTGCGGGGCAGGCGCGGTCGCCTGTTCGGGTTGGCGCGAAAGGGACGCAAGCACCGACTGCTGATAGCGCATCGCCTGCACCGAGGTCTCCAGCATCCCCGTGGTCGCCTTGAGCCAGGTAAGCACGGTTTCCATTTCACTGATCTTCCGTTCCAGTTCCTTTGGGTCAAGCATGGCAAACAGGTTCGGCGCAGCTGCCGGCGCCGGACTGGACGGCGAAAACATGGACTGGAACAGCGCGAAATAGTCCGGTATGCCGGAGGCAGGTTGGTCAGCCACGATGTCAGTTGTTCCTCTGGATGAACTCGCGAACTTTCGGGTAAATCATCTCACGATACTTGCGGCCGCTGAAAATTCCGTAATGCCCCACTCCCGGCGCAGTGTAGTGCTGCTTGCGTGGCGCCGGCAAACCCGCGCACAGCGTGTGCGCTGCTTCTGTCTGCCCGCTGCCGGAAATATCGTCAAGTTCACCCTCGATGGTGAACAACGCCGTGCGATTGATCGCCGCTGGTTCGACCAGCTGTCCAGCCACCTCCAGAGTGCCACGGGCCAGGCTCTGTTCGTGGAACACCCGGACGATGGTGTCGAGATAGTACTCAGCAGGCAGGTCCATGACCGCGTTGTACTCGTCATAGAAACGGCGGTGCGCTTCGGCACTATCGCCATCGCCCTCTACCAGGTGATTGTAGTAATCATGGTGCGATTCAAGATGGCGTTCCGGGTTCATGGCAATGAAACCAGTGAGTTGCATGAATCCCGGATAAACGCGTCGCATGGCCCCGGCATATTTCATCGGAACACGCTGAATGACATGTTGTTCAAACCACCACAGCGGCTTGCGCGTCGCGAAGTCGTTCACCGATGTCGGATTCCGGCGTGTATCGATCGGCCCGCCCATCATCGTCATGCTTGCCGGCATCGCATCGCCGTTTGCCCCCATCAGCGAGATGCCCGCGAGCACCGGAACGGTCGGCTGGCACACCGAAATGACGTGAACTTTCCCGTCCTTCTGCATGAATTTGATGAATTCCTGCACGTAGGCGACGTAATCATCGAAATGAAACGCCCCTTCTGTGAACGGGATTTCGCGAGCGTCTTTCCAGTCGGTGATGGTTACATCGTGGTCGGGCAGCATGGTGCGCACGGTGTCGCGCAGCAATGTCGCATAGTGACCGGACAACGGGGCGAAAATCAGTACCCGGGGCTCATTGCGCGCGGATCGCGCCTTATTGAAGTGCAACAGGCTGCAGAACGGCTTGTCGAGCAGCACTTCTTCCGTGACGGCGGCGGAATGCCCGCCGACGTTCACATGGGTGATGCCGAATTCCGGGCGCCCGTAGCGCTTGGTAAGGCGCAACATGAGATCAAAGCCCGCCACCAGCTTGTTGGCGCTGGGCGCGTAGGAAAGTGGCGAAAACGGACTGGTAAGGCTGTCCGCGCTAGCCTGCGCCCACCAGCGCCAAGGTTCAAGTACAGCGCGGTGAAACTCGTGCACGTGGTAAAGCATTGAAGAAGACCCCTGCGAGTAATACTGACGCCTGACGATACACCATTTTTGCGCGCTGCAACAATTGAACCCTGCACGGCCGAAAGCAAGGCCTTTTACCGGGGGTACTGCACGCTCCAATCGGCATTTCTGCTACCCTTGCAAGCCATTTGCAACGCCACCATCATGCCCGCCACCACGGAACCCGACGCCCGCCAGGAGTTTTACCCGCCTACGGATCCCTGGCAGACGGGCCGACTGCCGCTGGACGGGTTGCACACCATGTATTTCGAGCAGTCCGGAAACCCCGACGGTGTGCCGGTGCTGTTCCTGCATGGTGGCCCTGGTTCCGGTGCTTCGGCGATCCACAGGCAGTTCTTCGATCCGGCTTTTTACCGGATCGTCATTTTCGACCAGCGCGGTGCCGGCCGTTCTACGCCTTTGGGCGAAATGCGCAATAACACCACGCCGTTGCTGATCGCCGATATTGAGGCACTGCGCGTGCACCTTGGCATCGATCGCTGGGTAGTTTTTGGCGGATCCTGGGGTTCCACCCTGGCGCTCGCCTATGCCGAACACCACCCCGCGCGCGTCCGGGCACTGGTGCTGCGGGGCATCTTCCTGTGCCGATGGTCGGAGGTGGAGTGGTTCCTGCTCGGCCTGCGGCACGTCTTTCCCGAGCCGTGGCGCAAGTTCACCGGCCAATTGCCGGCCGGGACCGATACCGGCAGCGCCCGTGCAATCCTGGAAACCTACTACAGACTCCTGTCAGACCCCGACCCGGCCATCCACCTGCCTGCCGCGCGGACCTGGAGCATCTATGAAGGCTCGTGTTCGACGCTGATGCCGAGCGCAGCGACAGTTGCAAATTTCGCCACCGACCAGGTGGCCCTCGGCCTCGCGCGCATCGAGGCGCACTACTTCATGAACAACATCTTTCTGCCGGACAATTTCCTGCTGGACAACATCGGCCGTATTCGCCACATCCCAACCACTGTCGTACAGGGCCGCTACGATATGGTCTGCCCGATCATCTCCGCCGACGATCTGCTGCAGGCGTTTCCCGAAGCGGACTACCACATCGTTTGCGATGCCGGCCACTCGGCATTTGAGCCAGGCACCCGGGCAAGACTCATCGCCACGATGGAAGAGCTCAAGCGCCGGCTGCGCTGACCATGCCCAAGTTCCTCAAGGCGGTCCGGCTGGATGATTCGGATGCCGAACTTTACCGGCAGACCGGTGCTTGCGATGACGCCGAGTGGGTCACCTCGGGCGGCTTTGCCGTCTGCGACCTCGCGTCGGGCTATCGCTGCCAGCCGCGTTGCCACTGCGATGCATCTTTCCTGTCGCTGTCGCGACGCGCACGCTGCAGCATTGCCGAGGTGGTGGAAGTGGCCGATGCCGATCTTGAAATTTTCAAGGACCAGATGGCGCAACAGCTGCTGTTTGAGTGGAAGGCACCCGACTTCGACACCGCACGCGCCGTCGCCAGCGAGGAAGTGGACTACACCGCTGCACTCGCGGACGGCTTCCCCGCCGAGGTGTGGATTACCGTCAGGCGCTCGCCCGGCACCGACGGTGCCATTGACGAGCGCTATGACCAGTACGAAAGGCTGCTGGTGGGCGCGCACAAACTGTGACGCGCCTGTCGAATCAGACTGCCAGCAACTCGACTTCAAACAGCAGCGTCGCGTTCGGCGGAATTACGCCGCCGGCGCCGCGCGCGCCATAGCCAAGTTCGGCCGGAATAATCAGCTTGCGAGTACCGCCTACCCGCATGCCGGCGACACCCTCGTCCCAGCCGCGAATAACCTGTCCGCCGCCCAGCGGAAAACGAAACGGCTGTCCGCGATCCTTGCTCGAATCGAATTTGGCGCCGGCCACGCCATCCTTGTACAGCCACCCGGTGTAATGCACCGCCACCATGGTGCCGGGAGTGGCCTCGGCGCCGCTGCCAGTGACCGTATCCTCGTACTGCAAACCGCTCGCGCTGGTAATCATGTCGTTCCTTTTCTGGTTTATGAATATCGAATGAAGCAAAGCCTGCTGCCGGCGACCGAAGTCAGCCGCCTGAATCGATTGCCGCTCGCACCGGCTCGCCCGCCGGCCGGCCTTGCGCCGCGGCGATGACGCGGGAAAGCGTCACCAGCATGCCCGCGGTCGCCCCCCAGATGTACCGACGCTCGTAGCACAACGCGTAGTAACTGCGCATGCGCCCTTTGTACATGGCACTCTCGACACGGTGTTGCGATACATCTGTCAGAAAGTCGAAGGGCACCTCGAAACACTCGGCGACTTCGGTCGGGTCCGGGCGATAGGTCGCCGGCGGCTCCATCCACCCCACGACCGGCGTGATCAGGTAGCCGGTGCCCGTCGTGTACCGCGGTATCTCACCGAGCACTTCAATGCGACCCGCATCCACGCCGGTTTCCTCTTCTGCTTCCCGGAGCGCGGTATGGACGACATCACGGTCGCTTTCCTCAACACGTCCGCCGGGAAAGCTGATCTGCCCCGCATGGTCGGTGAGGTGCGCGGTGCGCTGCGTGAACAACACCGACGGTCGCGGGTGATTGACCACCAGGATCAACACTGCGGCCGGCTTCAGTTGCATACCATCCGGCGCAACAAATCCCGTTTCGCCATCATCACTGAAGCGGGCATCGCCGCTGGCCGTCACCGCGTGGTCAACCGACAGCCACTGTCCGAGGCGGTCGCGAGTGACGGCGCCCGACAGGCTGGCCGAAACCGCGAGACTATAATCATTCATCCGCGAATTATAGACTTTGGAGTATGACCGGCCGATGATCCTTTACGAATACTTCCGCTCTTCCGCCGCGTTTCGCGTGCGCATCGCACTCAATATGAAGGGCATCGATCCGCAGCGCCGCTACGTGCATCTGGCCAACGGTGAACAGCGCAAGCCGGACTTCCTCGCGATCAACCCACAGGGCCTGGTTCCGTACCTGGTGGATGGTGAGGTCTCGATCGGGCAATCACTGGCCATTATCGAGTACCTGGACGAGATACAACCCATGCCACCGCTGCTGCCGACCGACACCGCCGAGCGCGCCTGGGTGCGTGCCTTCGCGCAGATGATTGCTTGCGACATTCATCCGCTCAACAACACGCGAGTGCTCAGCTACCTCACCGGCCCGCTACGGCATAGCGAAGACGAGAAGAACGCCTGGTACCGCCACTGGATCAACGAAGGATTCGTCGCCATCGAGCAAGTGCTGAACAGCCGCAGGAACCCGGGCGTGTTTTGCTCGGGCGATCAACCGACACTTGCCGACATCTGCCTGGTTCCACAGGTCGCGAATGCACAGCGATTCAAATGTCCGCTGGAAGCATTCCCCACCATCATGTCCATCAATGCACGCGCGCTTGCATTGCCGGCTTTCGATGCGGCACAGCCTTCATGCCAGCCGGATTTCCCCAAGGCGTAATTGGGAAAACTCCAGCATTGGCGGCCCTCTCCAGGCATTTTCGCCCGGAAAGCCGCGCCAATGCTGGAGTTTGGCCATTACAACGCTCTCAGGTCGACTGTAGCGTGGACGGCGCCAACTCGCAGCCGGCGATACGCCATTCGTTATTGGGCTGGCGTTCCACCGCGTAAAGTGCCACCAGCGTTTCGCCCGCGCGCGACACAATTTGCAATGGCTGGATCACCTGGCCGTCGACGATGGCTGCGTCCAGAAACTTGCGCGAGGCGTTGTTGTAAAGCACCGCGTAATCGGACCGCACCATCTCCATGAAATCGCGGGCCGAGCCGAAATACTTGCGCGTTTCAGGGGTCGAATAGGAAAACGCAACCGCGTCATCGCTGCGTTCGAATGCCTTGATCTGCAAGTTGATCACGCGCTGGATTTGCGCGCGATCCGCAGCCGTGAGGCTTTTCGCCTTGGCCGCGACCAGCTGATTACCAGCCTGGACCGCCGCCGGCATAACCGGTAGCAGCGCCAGAAAGACGAGGCCCAGGCGCGCGGCAAGAGTGGACAGTCCAGACATGGCGAAACACCCCTTGTTGTCGGCAGTTCAACTGAATTCCTGCTAATTTTCCCCGAAAAAACACTGGATTACCACCGCTCACCCAACAACTGGAACTTTTTCGGCCCGGAACGGAAATACCCGCGACTGGCCAAAAAACATGCCCTTGACCAACCCTGCGGAAGATCTGGCTCTACTCACTGAAATGCGTCGCGGCAACGCCGCCGCATTTGAGGCGCTCTATCGCCGGCACCAGGGGCCGTTATATCGATTTGCGCTTTTGAGGTGCGGCTCGCCCGACACCGCTGCAGATGTGGTGCAGGAGATTTTTCTCGCCTTGCTTGCTGACAAACTCAAATTCGACCCCCTGCGCGGCGCGCTACAGGGATTTCTGTTCGGCGTAGCCCGCAACCTGGTACTGAAGCGCGAGGAAGCCAATGGCCGCTACGTCTCGATTACACGCGACAACGACGAAGAAAATGATGAGCACGTCACGGTGGATC
Organism: Usitatibacteraceae bacterium; assembly: GCA_044229235.1. GTDB lineage: Bacteria > Pseudomonadota > Gammaproteobacteria > Burkholderiales > Usitatibacteraceae > UKL13-2. The sequence continues at coordinate 38,201 of JBGATH010000017.1, read as the reverse complement.
CGGCGCCGCAGCCGGTTGATCGTTTGCTGGGTGATGAAACCGCGGAGACGGTGCGCCGCGCACTGCAATCGCTGGCGCCGCACTACCGCGACGTCGTCATCCTCTATGAAATGCACGACATGTCCTACGTGGAGATCGCGCACATCTGCAACATCGACATCGGCACCGTGCGCTCGCGCCTGTCCAGGGCGCGCGCCAAGCTGGCAGAGATGCTGGGCGCCGTTGGCGATGTGACGCGCACAGCCCCAATTCGGCAACAGGAAGCACGACCATGAAGACAACACTGCAACATCCGCAGGAAGCGCTGCGTCCCGAAGAGGCGCGACGCCTGGACGAACACCTCGACAGCTTGCGAAGGGAAACCATTAACCTCTCCGCGCCGACTGCGCTGGAGGCAACGCTGGCCTCGGCATTCCGCAAGCATCATGCGGCCCTGACGGGTGCGCGCCGCTGGCGCGAGGCCGCGGGACAGTGGTTCGCACCCGGCTTTGCGCTTGCAGCGAGCATCGGCATGGCAGCGTGGATGATGCTGTTGCCGACCGCGCAGCTCGGGCTACCCCGTGACATGTCTTCACCAGCAGCCAGCGATGTCCCCTTCATCGCGCTGCAATCGCTGGAACAGATCGCGCTGGAACCAAAACCGCGCCTCGTGGAAACAACAGTACCGCGTGCGTGGCTTGCCTCTTACGGCGTCGCGGTGAGCCCGGAAGTGGCGGGCGAATCGATGCGCGCAGAAATGCTGGTCAGTGCCAATGGCGAGCCTCTCGCCATGCGCTTCCGGCCGTGAAAACCCCAGAAGTCACAGAACCATTGATCAAAAGGACCAACATGAAATTGAGAACCAACACCCTCTTTCTTGCCCTGCTGTGCGCCGGTTGCGTGGATGCGCAGGCGGCTGCCATCGGCCTCGACAGTGCGGCCGAGACCCAGGTCGAGTCCCGCACCCTGCTGGTTGAAAACGGCGTTGTCGTCGCGGGTGATGCCAGGACGGCGCACGTCGAAATGATCGCGCAGAACGCAGCCGATGGACCGCAGAAACAGGTGCAGATCATTACCAAGGGACACGGCCCTCATATCGGCGACTTTCCGGATATCGATATGCTGGTATCGAGCGCCATGTCGGAGGCCTTCGCCGGTGCCGCCAGCCAGCCGCTGGCGCGCAGCGTCAAAGGGGCGCCGTACAGCGCGGAAGTGATCTCGGAAAAGGTGCAGACCCTGCCGGACGGCAACCAGATCTCGAAGAGGACCTCGACCATGACCTACCGCGACAGCGCCGGCCGCACCCGCCAGGAAACCCGCGATAGCAAGGGCGAGGTGGTGAGCATCCACATCAATGATGCGCAGGACGGCACCCGCTACATGCTGAGTCCGTCGCGCAAGACCGCCACCAAGATCAGCGTGGACAAGGACCTGGGCAAGCGCATCGCCGAAATCAAGGAAAAGGCCAAGGCGATGGCCAAGGACGGCAAGGCACGCATCATCGAACGCAGCAATCCGGGTGAAGAGATTGTCATTCACCGCAGCGAAGGGGCGACGGCCGACGGTCGCAAGGAACTGCGGGAGGAGGTCAAAGTAAACGTCGTGCGCGTGGACGGCAAGTCCACGGTCACCATCAACGGCGAACCGGCCGCCGCGATCGGCGAGAAGGTGAGCATGGCCATCGGTCCCGCGCTCGGCGAACTCACCCGCCTGGGCCCCATCGGCGCCTCGTTTCGCGATACCAAGTGGTCCGCCAAGGCCACCACGACCCAGCTAGGCGTCCGCGACTTTGACGGCGTGCGCGCCGAGGGCAAGAGCGTGAGCTACACCATTCCGGCCGGTGAGATCGGCAACAAGAATCCAATTACGGTCACGAGCGAGACCTGGTTCTCGCCGGAACTGCAGGCCACGGTGTATTCAAAGCACTCCGACCCGCGTACCGGCGACACCATCTATCGCCTCGCCAACATCAAGCGGTCAGAGCAACCCATGACGCTGTTCACCGTGCCCGATGGATACAGCTTGAAAGAAACGCCGGGACTGTCGTACAACTTCCGCACAGAACAGAAGTAAGCCGCAGCAAAACGCATCAAGCAGCCGTGAGTCAGTTGAAAAGGCTCAGGGGCGCGCCGCCAGGTGCGCCCCCTCGCTATTCGCCAGAGGTGAGGCCGCGCGTTTCTTGATCGCGCCGTTCGCGCACGCGCTCACGCTTGCTTGAGTACCAGATCTGTCGAAACGTTGTGAATTTTTCCCGCCAGGACAGCCCTTCGCTGGATAGCGCTTCCATGAAATTGGCGATGCGCCGGGAAATGACGACGGTGTACAGCGCCAGCAGAATTGTCGGTATAAACACCGCAAGAAAGATCAGCAGCTTGTCCATCGTTGGCATGTCGGCGTGGCTGTACAGATTCATGCCGAGGAATCCGGTGGCCACCGTGCCGACCATACCGCAGGACGACACCACCGTCAGCCGCATGGCGTTGTCGGTCTGCTTGCGGGCGCGATCCGTATCCAGATATTCATTGATATCGCGCGCTTCCTCCCGCACTTCGGTGTAAAGCGCATTCGAGCCAAGCTGCTGCGCCCAGCGGGCAAAGAAGTCGCTGGCCTGCACCTGATTGGAAATCTCGTGAAACCAGTATCGATGGTTGAAGCGCAAGAACACTTCCAGTGTTTCGCGCACATGTTTCTTGAACTGCTTGACCGACTCGAAATCGCGCACGTTGAGCCGCTCCACCGCCCGCGAAAAGCGGTTGGACAGTGACAGCAGCGCGGCCTTGTGAAAATTCGCAATCAGCCCGATTTGAAAAAACTGGTGGCGGAACTGCCGCAACAACACCTTGTCCCGCTGATGGTCGGTGATCATCGCGAAGCCGACACCGCAGAAAAAATAACGCGTCTTCATGCCGGCCGATGGATTCTCGTCGTCCCAATAGCGGTCGTAGCAATATGCCGTTTCAAAGTCTGACAGGAAGCGCGAGGCATAAGGCAACGTACCCGACTCGCCCCACTTGGCCGCGAAGGCGATGCGCGCCATGTCGCCGCGTGTCAGTGCCATCGGGTCGTCGAATGACAGGTAGCTCATGATCGGAATGCGCTTGTTTTCGATCTGGTAATACTTGAGCGCGCCGCCCGGCAGATAGGCGGGGACCATCGGCGACAGGAAGAACTCCCAGTGCAGGGACAGCGGCGTTTGCCGCGACAGTCGGACCAGGTCGAGGTATTTCTCGCGATCGCCGTAATCCGATTTGGATAACAGCGCCGGCGCGCCGGTAGCGTCGTGCCCCCAGAATTCCACGCTATGCAGGCAGTGGGAACCGCGGCCATTCGCCTCCCAAGCAGGTGGATACGGCCGGCCGAACCGGTCCATGATGTCGATGGCGGATTCCAGCGGGATGTTTTCGCCCGACACCTCCAGTACAGCCAGCGCCACGTCGATGTCGTAAAAGAAATACAGGCGCGCGCGCCGCACAGCCAGGCGTATCTTGTCGACACCGGCCTCGGTGCGTACCCGCACTTCCTTCAGGTCGTGCCGCTGGAAGGCGTGCAGTGATGCCTGCGGTCCGCGCCCTTCGTCACCCACGCCGTACAGGAAGCGCTGGACGTATGGCAGGAAGTAGACAAACTCTTCATAGCCGGCAAGGCAGGATTCGTCTTCAATCAGCAGGGCGTCATCCACCGACTCCCAAGGCCCGGGGTGCCGCCGAAGCGCTTCCCAGAAATGCACCGTATCGGCACCGATTTCGCGCCGCAGCGGCCGCAGCGTAATCGGCCACAGCAGGGTGTGATGAAACTCGCGGACGATGTTGTCTGGCATGCGGGTTATTTTGGCTGGAATTCCGGATCCCCGAACTGCCACAACAGGAAACTGTAGATATCGGCCAACTCCGCATTCCGCTGGCTGCGGGAAGAACCGACACCGTGACCGGCATCGTAATCCACGCGGAGCAGCACCGGATTCGCACCGGTCAAGCGTTCCCCGACCGCCTGCAGGCGGGCTGCCATCTTTGCCGAGTGCCACACCTCAACGCGCGGATCGTTTGCGCCATGCATCAGCAACACGGCCGGATACCGGACATCGTCCTTCACGGCGTGAAGCGAGCTCATCGCCAGCAGGCCGCGAAATCCCTCTTCGGTTTTTACCGAGCCAAACTCGGGAATGTTTGGCGGGCCGTTTGGCGTGAACTCGGCGCGCAGCGTATCCATCACGCCGACATTGGCCACCACGGCGGCGAACAGGTCCGGGCGTTCGGTCAGCGCCCGGCCGACCGTGATTCCGCCGGCGCTGCCGCCCTGGATTGCCAGCGTCGACGGGCGGCTGAAGCCCTTCTCGATCATGAATTCCGCGCAGGCGATCAAGTCACGCCAGGTATTGGGTTTGGTGAGTTTCTGGCCGCCGCGGTGCCAGGCCTCGCCAAACTCACCGCCACCGCGTACATGGCAGGTGCCGAGCACGCCGCCACGTTCCAGCCATGCCAGCGTGGCCGCATTGAATACCGGTGCCTGGGTGATGCCGTATGCGCCGTAGGCACGCAGCAGCGTCGGCCGCACAGTATCGAGCTGGGTACCTTTCCGGTAGATCAGCGAAACAGGAATCCTGGTACCGTCCTTGGCGGTCGCCATCAGGCGCACTTCGTCGATGGCATCGAAATTAACTGCCGATTTTGGCTGCAGCCTGGTGTCGATCAAGTTCCCTGAGCGCTCCTCGATCTGCACATACTTGGGAGATTCGGTCCAGCCTTCGAGGCGCAGGAGCGCACCCGGGCGCCTGGGGCTGGTGATCATCTGGCGGATGGCGAGATCAAATGGCAAACGCACAAATTCCAGCTTGCCCCCGGAGAACACGCTCTGGCTGAAGTTGAGACGCTGCAGGCGGTCTACACCGCCGATCAGCTCCCGAATGTAGAGGGCATCCTGTGCCACCGCCAATTCGCGCACGACGGTGTCGCCATGCGGCACCACGGTCGTGGCCTTGCTGAAATCGGGACGCGCAAGGCCGGTGCGCACCACCTTGTAGCGGGGCGCATTATGGTGGGTCAAAAGATAGAGCGCGCGATCATGGGTCGCGAACGCAGTAACGCCATCCTTCGGCTCGATTGCCCTTTGCCAATCAGGCACCTGCCGGAAATCACCCACCGGCGCGATATAGATGCTTATTTCCCGCAGGTCGCCGTGCTCGACCTTGCCCACCAGGAGCTTGCCGTCATCGCTGAATTCAACGCCCGGGATGTCGATGTCGGCGAGCGCTGCGCCATGCCCCTGGCCGAGCACGGCTTCATCCTTGTCGAGACCTCGACCGAGCACGTGGCGGTAGGCCACGCTGCGCAGGTAGCGGTTCACCGCAGCGCCGGCCTGCTGGGCAGGCAGGCGGTTGTAAAAGAACGACTTGCCGTCGGGTGCCCAGTGGGTCCCGGCAAAGAAGCCGATGCGATCGATCGCGCCGCCCTCGATGCTGGCAGACTGGGTATCGACGACGATCAGGCTGGTGTTTTCCGAACCCCCCGCGGCAATGCCGATGGCAACGTGCCTTCCGGTGGGGGAAGGTACATAGGCATCGATCGTGTAGCGGGTACCGGCGGTCCCTGCCGCGGCGGGATCAAACAGCAACCGCTCGACACTGCCGTAGCCGGTGCGCATGTAAAGTTTGCGACTGTTCTCGCCGCGCGCCTGCTTGAGATAGAAAATCTGGGGGCTGTTGCCCGCGCCCGTTACCTGAACCGATGTGATGGCAATACCCGCCTCGGACAATTCGGCGATACGGTCCAGCATTCGCGCGCGTCCCGGGATTACATCGAGAGCCTTGCGGGCAAATTCGCCCTGTCCGCGCATGAACGCCTGTACTTCCGGGTTTTTGATGTCCTCCAGATAGCGATATGGGTCCGTTACGGATTGCCCGAAAAAAGTCTCGCTGACGGCGCGAACCGCAGCCACCGGCGGTCCCAGTCGCTGCACTGGCGGCGGCGCCACGACGACGGCCGGCCGCGGCGGTTCCGGTGGTGGTGGTGGCGCCGCACACGACGCCACGAGCACCAAAAAAGCGGGCACGAATCGCGCGCAGATACCACTCGCATCAATGTTGGAGCGGTCGATCATGGTGAATCCCCCGAATTGGCCGGCGACTGGCGCCACGCGCCGTTGCCGCAAGGTTTGTTTCAGCGTTGTCTTGGACTGTACCGTCATCGCACCTGGCACACCATTGCACGCCGCTGCCGATGCTGGCATGAGAACTCTGGGCAGCAACGTTACCAGTAATTTTCCACGATGATATGGCCCGGCTCGAGGCGCCGATTCATGCGAAAACCGCGCGACTTGAGCAACTTGCGCATGGTCTCCACCATCTCCGGATTGCCGCACAGCATGAAACGCGAACGCGCGTCGGACATGGGTACACCTGCCGCCGCTTCCAGTTCTCCTGACTCCAGCAGCACATTGATGCGGCCGCTGAGTGCGCCGTGCAGGGCGTCGCGCGTCAGCGTCCGGACAAAGTGAAAGCGGGCGTTGCCTTCGCCGCGGTGCGTCGCGGCAATAGCATCCAGCTCCTCGACGTAGCCAAGGTCATGCCGTTCGCGCACGGACAACACCAGCACGATATGCTCGAAGCGCGACCAGACGGCGGCGTCGCGCAACATGGACACATATGGCGCCAGGCCGGTACCGGTGGCCATCAGCCACAGATCCTGTTCCCGCCCGGGCTGTTTGAACCGGTCGACGGTGAGGAAGCCCTGCGGCATCTGCTCGACGAGCATGGTGTCGCCGAGGTTGAAGCGACCGACCCTGCCCGAGAATTCGCCATCGGGCAATATCACCAGGAAGAACTCGAGGAACGGCTCATGCGGTGCCGAAACGATTGAATAGGCGCGCCAGATCGTTTCGCCATTGTCTTTGCGCAGGCCGATGCGGGCAAACTGTCCGGGGGCAAAACGATATGCCGGATCGCGGCGCACGCGAAACGACATCAGCCGCGGATTCCAGCGATGCGTCCAGAGTACCGGTTCTTCGGTGAATGCCTGCGCTACGGTAGCGGACTGGCTGCCGTCGTGAAGGGGACCGGCAGTTGAAGTAGTGGTTGAATCCATCAGATGCGGCGGCTCGAAAAACGCGCCAGCGCGCGTGAGATCAATAGTTTATCAAATCACTCGGGAATATCACCCTGCTCTGAGCATGGCCTTGTTGCTGCGCCGATGAAGCTGCCCATTTGGCGCGGCGTTTGAGGCATTTTTGGCCTAGAAGGCGCGCCGTTGCTGGAGTTTCGCCGCTTTTCGCGGGTGCTGATTGCGAATGCCTGCTTGCCATCCTTGGGACCCGAGAAGAGAAAGCTGACCCGCGGCGCATGCGCGCCGCGGCCAGCTCTGATGAACGTTGTCAGCCCCGTTTCAGCGACGGCCGCGACACCTTGCCGGAAACATTGAAGTTGGCGCGATCCTGCGCGACGCTGGAGCGGATTTCGGAACTGACGCTGCCCGACAGCGCGCTGCTGCCGTAATTGACCGAGACGGCGCCATTGGCAAGCAGGACACCGCCGGCAAACTTGAGCTTCTCGTAATGAATTACCCCGTCGGCCACACGCAGCTGGCCGGACAAATCGGCGAACTTCGATTGTCCGCCGACGCTTCCCGGCGAGCGCATTGCCTGCACCAGGTCGACATTGCCCACCGCGCCCTCTTTCACGAGGAAATTCCCCTGGATGGCCGGCCGGTCCAGCACCTCGCTCACGGTGAGCCCACCGGATTGCAGGGTGAACTGGCCTTCCATGCGGCCCGCCAGCGACACGTCGCGGGTGAATACCTCGGTGAGCTGATCAACCTTGACCTTTTCCACCGTGAATTCACTGTTCAGGGTGATGCCTGCTTTCCAGTCCACCTTGACGCTGCCGGTCGCCGAACCTTCGAGCAGCTTTGCGTCAACTTGCGGGAAAACCATGGAATCGCCGCTCATCGTTCCCTTGGCAGCAATGCTGCTGAACGGCAGGGGCGCACCGATCGGCAGAGTCAATCCGCGTGCGCCGAAGTCCACTGTCCACACGTCGCCTGCCGGCGCCGCAGCACCATCCGCTGCGACAGCATCCTTGCTGGGGCTGATATCGATCGACCATTTGCCGTCCTTGGCCTTGGCCGAGCCGCGCACGATCTTGCCGTTCTTGTCGAACTTCAGGTCGGCATCGAACACATCGATCGCCACACCCTTTATCTCCACCTTGACACCGCGCATGACGATGCGGTCGATCTGCACGCTCTTTCCACGGCCCTCAGCCTGCGCCCACTTCACCGCGCGCGCCAGCGCTTCCGGCGAGATAGCGACCTCGTCCAGTTCCAGTGTGTCGATGGCAAACCGATCGCCGAACAATGTGCTGATATCCATGTACAGGCGCGCACTACCGGCCTTGGCATCCTGCACCTTGCCGATGGCCAGCTGATTCAGGCGCACATACGGCCGCGGAAACAGGCGCAGGTTCAGGCCGTCGGTCGACACATCATCGTGCATCCACTCGGTCAGGCCCTTGGCCAGCTTGGTGTTGACGGCGCCCAGCGGCACCACGTGAATCAAGCCGATGCCAATCACCAGCAGCACCACCAGGCCAACGACCAGCCAGCGAAGTCCGCCGCCGCTCTTTTTCTTTACATACCGCGTCTTCTTCTTTTCGTCGGGATCGATACCCATCGCTTCATCGCGGGTACGCTGCTCCTCCAGTTCCTTCAGGCGCGCCACCTGGGATTCGCGCATGCGCGCTTCGGCTTCCTCCTCGGCCCGCGATTTTTCCTCTGCCTTTTCGCGCGCGGCACGCTCATACGCCAGCCGCTCCTCGGCTTCGCGACGCTCTTCGGCCAGGCGCGCGTCCGCTTCGCGCTGTACCCGGTCGCGTGCGGCGGCTTCTTCGGCGGCGATGCGGGTTGCTGCCTCGCGGGCGATCGCTTCCTCGCGCACTTTGGCTTCGGCCTCTTCGCGGGCCGTGCGTTCGGCCTGGATGCGCAACTGGTTTTCCCGGTCAGACTTCTCGCGCATCTCGGCTTCAATCATTGCCTTGGCCTGCGCCTGGATCTTGGCTTCTTTCTCTGCCTGCAGTTGCGCATTCATTTCCGCTTCGACGCGCGCCCGTTCCTGGGCTTCCTCACGGGCACGTGCCTCAAGGCGAGCCCGCGCGGCCGCATCGGCTTCCTTGCGCGCGGCTGCCTCGGCTTCGGCGCGCTGGCGCGCCTCCGCCTCGGACTTGAGGCGCGCTTCCATTTCCGCCTCGGCGCGCCGGCGCGCTTCTTCCTCGGACTTGATGCGGGCTTGCATCTCGGTTTCGGCCCGCTTGCGTGCATCTTCCTCATTCTTCAGGCGCGCGAGCATTTCGGCAGCCGCCTTGGCAGCGGCCTCGGCCTGGGCCTCGGCCATGCGGCGGGCCTCCTTTTCCACCTTATCCTTTTCCTCCGCAATCTTCGCAAACTGCGCTTCCATTTCGGCGCGTATGCGCACCTCCTGCTCAGCCAGCATGCGCTTGGCCACTTCCTCGGCATCACGCTTGGAGGCTTCCCCGGCCTTCGCCAGCGCCTCGCGCTCCGCGCGCAGTTGGTCTTCCAGCATTTGGCGAGCCTGGTCGCGCGCCTCTTCCATGACCGCCGCCTCAACCTCGGCACGGCTGCCTTCTTCGAGTTCCACGCTCAGCTTCTCGGCCATCTCAGCCCGCACCTTGGCTTCAATCTCGGCCTTGAGCTGGTGGCGCAACTCGCGCTGCGCGGCATCGAGTTCCTGCTGCTGTTTAATAGCTGCTTCCTCGGCCTGCTTGCGTTGCTCTGCCAACGCCTTTGCCTCGGCCTCGGCCTTGGCACGCGCGGTGGCCAACGCCTGCGCTTCCGCCTCCGCCTTGGCGCGGGCAGCGACCAGTGCCTGCTGGTGCTCGGTTTCCTTTTGCAATTGCTCGCGGGTCAGGCGATTGCGTGTATCGGAAAGTGTTTCGCGCTGCTTCTTTTCCTCCGCGAGTTTTCTCTCCAGATCCAGTCGCGCCGCTTCCGCCGCTGCCTGTGCACGTTTGGCTTCCTCAAGCGCGCGTTGTTCCGCGTCGCGCTTGGCCTTGGCTTCCACTTCCAGCCGCGCACGAATCTGTGCCTCGCGTTCCGCCTTGGCACGCGCTTCGATTTGCGCTTTTTCGCGTGCTGCCGCCAGCGCTGCTTCCATTTCGAGATCGCGCGGCGTCGGCGCCTGGGTGAAGGCGGGTGCAGGAGAGGTGGCGCGCTCCACCTGGTCGAAACCGGCCGGCGGGCGGTATTGGGATGGCTTGAATCCCTGCGTTGCGTTCGGGTCGATCTTCTTCTGCAACTTGCCCGGCGCCGTGAAATCGAAGTCGTCCTCTTCGCCGCCGAAATCGGTCATCGGATCTTCGCGCCTGACCTCGAACACCTTGATGAAGCCTTCCTTCTGCAGTTGCGCCAGCGCCTTTTCCAGCGCGGGAACCGCAAAGTCGACTTTCCCGGCCAGCGTTTCCACGTTTGACTTTCCGTCGATCGCTTTGAGCACCTTCATCAGATCACGCGACAACGATTGCGTTTTCTGGTTGACCTGGGTTACGCCCTTGGCAGTCTTGGTGAATATTGTCTTCACGTCCATCGCGTCACTCTGCTTTCAAGATGGGTTGCGTTGCGCCGGAAATGTGGGGGTGAACCACGGTACCCGGCGAATGCACGCGGATAAACGACTCCTGTGGCAGGCCCGCCGGGACCGCATGAAGCTTGACATTCAATCTTCTCATGAAAACATGCGCTTGTTCAGCCCCCTTGGCACCGCGACTGCGTGAGGGTGCTCCCTGCAATCCCCGTCAACGGCGCGGGCACACCAGCCGTTAACCCACCATCAGCGTCACCAGCGCGAACACGAGAGGTCAGCATGCCGCGATTCCCGTTTGAAGTCTTTCTCCAGCGCCTTTCCTTCTTGTGCATTGCAGCATTGCTGGCCGGGCTCGCACCGGCAGCGCTCGCGCAGACCGATCCACCGGCACGCGCCGGTCGCCTCTCCTTCGCGGATGGCAAGGTGTCGTTCTTCGCCGATCGGGACGAAGGCTGGCAACCCGCCCTGCTCAACTTTCCGGTCACCAGCGAAAATTCGATCTGGACGCGCGGCGCATCAAGGGCCGAGGTGCGTTTTGGTGCGACGGCGATTCGCTTCAATGACGACACGGTGTTTGATTTTGTACGCCTGCTCGACGACAGCGCGGAAGGCTACCTGCAGCGCGGCACCATCCAGATTCGTACACGCGCCTATGCAAGTACCGAGTACCGCGAGTCGATCAGTGTGGACACTGCAGATGGCCGCACCACTTTCGAAAGTGGTGGTCGCTATCGCCTGTCTGCCGCCGCAGACGGCGCGGAGTCTCGCATCGCCGTGTTCGCCGGTCGCGCGCGCTTCGAAAGCGGCGACACGCGCATTGCCATCGACGCGGGCAAGCAACTGGTGGTGCGTCGCGTCGGCAACGGCCTGGATTTCCGCTTTGAAATCGCCATGGAATCGGGGTTTGATCGATGGGCCGACGCGCGCGACCAGGCGTGGGACCAGGTTCACAGCCGGGTCGTAACGGAGACCGTGGTGTCTCCCTACATGACGGGTTACGAAGATCTTGATTCATACGGCGAGTGGCGCGACGAAGCTGAGTACGGTCGTGTCTGGTACCCGCGCGTGGTGGTGGCAGACTGGGCACCCTATCGATACGGTCGCTGGTCGTATGTGCGGCCTTGGGGCTGGACCTGGATTGACGACGCTTCGTGGGGATTTGCACCATTTCATTACGGACGCTGGGTGCAGGTGCGCAACCGCTGGTGCTGGTGGCCCGGTGCCTACGCGGCCCGGCCGGTATACGCCCCGGCGCTGGTTGCATGGTATGGGCAGCCGGGCATCGGCATCACGATTTCCTCAGGGCCGGCAGTGGGCTGGTTCCCGCTTGGTCCGCGCGAAAACTACGTTCCTCACTACACAAATAACACCGCCTACATCCGGCGCCTGAATCATGTCAGCGACAGCGGGCCAGTGCGCCCGCCGGCAAGCTACCGCAATCACCTTGATGGTGCGACCATCGTGCAGAACAATGTGTTTGTTACCGGCGGTCGCGTCGGGCCCAACGTGACGCGGGTGAATCCACGCGGTATCGCCGATCACGGAACCATCAATCAGATCGGCATGCAGCCGGTGCCACGCAGCCGGGATCGCCGCAACGACACACAAATGCCGGATCGCGTGCAGGGAGCATCGCAGCCGAAACCGCAATTTGCGCAGCCGCCGATGCCGGCGCCGGTGCCCGGTGCCTCGCCTGGCAATACACCCGCGCCGGTTTATCGCCCGCCGCGCGTAAAAGCAAACCCCGAGCCCGCTGCCGGCGGCCCGTTGCCGGTACCCTTGCCGCAACCTTCGGCACCGATCAAGCCGCTCGCGCAGCCTAGCCACACGGGCGCATACCCGGCTCCCATTCCCGGCGCCGTGCCGCAGCCCGCAACAGCCAGTCCGCCCGTGGTGCCGCAGGCGCCTGTTGAGCCGCGGGTGCCGCGCCAGCGCCAACCAAACAGCGCGCCGACGCCGGTTGCGCCGCCACCATCCGTGCAACCGGGCAATGTGCCGCCGGCCATGCCTGAGCGCGATACGCGCGCACGCCAGCCCCGCGTCCCGCAGCCGGCGGCCGAGCCTGCACGCACCGCGCCGGCGCCCGTTACCGTGCCACCGCCGCCAAGGCGCTCGGCGGAGCCCGTCGCGCCGCGCGCTGTTGTACCCGCGGAACCCGCAGCACCAAAGGTCAAGCCACCGGAAGCCGCCAACAAGCCGCGACCGGAACAGAATGACCGGGATGGCCCGGCGCGCGACGGTCGGAATCGGCCTAACGTCCAGCAGAATTGAACGATGCCGGACGTGTGCTGCGGCTGTCCGGCGTGGCCATACCGGTATGCAGTTCTGCGCAAAGCCCCTAAAGAAAATCGGCGGCCCCAGGCCGCCGATTTTTTTCCATGCGGTTTGCCCTGCGGCTACTTGCGGGGCACTTCCCAGTAAGGCGGATCGCCGAAAGACTTCTTCAGGAAGTCGATGAACAGCCGCACCTTGGCGGGAAGGAATTTGCGGTCCGGGTACACGGCGTGAATATCCGTGCCTGGCGCGGCAAACTTGCCCAGCACTTCCACCAGACGACCCTTCTCGATTTCCTCCGCAACCTCCCAGGAACTGCGCCATGCCAGGCCGTGACCGGCAAGCGCCCATCGCGTCAGGACTTCACCGTCATTGCAATTCATGTGGCCGGCGACCTTGATGCTGAGGTTGCGCGTGCCGTCACGAAATGACCAGCTGTCATTCAGCCCTTCCTCGGTCGAGGTAACCAGGCAATTGTGGCGGGTGATATCCGTCAGTGCCGCCGGCTTGCCGTGTCGCCGAAAATACTCGGGTGACGCCACCACCACGCGATGATTGCGGGCAAGCTTGGTGGCAATCAGGTCGGCGTTTTTCAGGTCCGCGATGCGAATGGCGAGGTCCACCCGCTCGTTCTTCAGGTCAACGATGCGCTCGGACAAGTGCAGCGTCACGTTCAGGTTGGGGTGCGCAGCGACGAACGCCGGCAGATGCGGGGCGATATGCTTTCTGCCGAACGCGGTCGGCGCCGAAACGATCAGCCTGCCGGTCGCACTTCGGGCTCCCGCCGTCAGTGACTCCTCGGCCGCACGCAGTTCGCCGAGAATACTGCGCACCTCATCGTGAAACGACACGCCTTCCGGCGTCAGCGTGATCTTGCGCGTCGAACGCTTGAACAGCTTAACGCCGAGGCGCTCTTCGAGCTGGTCGATGCGCCGCCCCACCATGGCGGGTGTCACCCCCTCGTCGCGCGCCACGGCCGACAGGCTTTCGCTCTTTGCGACGTCCAGGAACGTCTGCAGTGCCTTCAAGTGATCCATGCAATTCTCCGAGTAGCCTTGCGCTCCCTGCAATGCTGCTCGCTCAGCTGCTCGGCACAAGCACGCGCCGCGGGGGACGGTATTAAATGCTTATGAAACAGTGGCGATTATCTTTGTGCAAGTATCGTAATACACTCTTTGTGAATTCGGAAGAAGATTTTTCCTGTGTCGGCGCCGAAGGTCGAATGCCGCACGCCGCTGTTTGCACCTGCACGGAGTCACCATGGACACCATTCATAACCTGCCGCCCGGTCTCGCCATCAATGCCCCGGTGAGCGATGCATTCGCCGCCATCCTGAGCGCGGACGCCCTGGATTTTTACGTCAAGCTGGCGCGCAGGTTTGAAACCACCCGCCAGTCTCTGCTCGCGGCGCGCGCAGCACGCCAGATGCAGTTCGATGCCGGTGTCCTCCCGGATTTTCTGCCGGAGACCAAGGCGGTTCGCGAAGGGAACTGGCGCGTTGCGGGCGTTCCCGCCGACTTTCAGGATCGGCGCGTCGAGATCACCGGTCCCACCGATCGCAAAATGGTGATCAACGCCCTCAATTCCGGCGCGTCCACCTTCCTCGCCGATTTCGAGGACGCCAACTGCCCCACCTGGGACAATATGATCGAGGGCCAGATCAACCTGCGCGACGCGAACCTGCGCAGCATCACGCTGGAACAAAACGGCAAGAGCTACAAGCTCAACGACAAGGTGGCAGTGCTGATTCCGCGACCGCGCGGATGGCACCTCGACGAGAAGCACATCACGATCGACGGCAAACCGGTATCCGGCGCGATTTTTGATTTCGCCATGTACTTTTTCCACAACGTGAAGACACTGCTTGCGCGCGGCTCCGGCGTGTACCTCTACCTGCCGAAAATGGAGTCGCACCGCGAGGCGCGCCTCTGGAACGACATCTTCGTGATGGCACAAAACGAGATGGGCGTGCCGCAAGGTTCGATCAAGGCGACCGTGCTGATCGAAACCATTGTTGCCGCTTTTGAAATGGATGAGATCCTCTACGAACTGCGCGAGCACAGCGCCGGCCTCAACATCGGCCGCTGGGATTACATCTTCTCCGCGATCAAGAAATTCCGCCTCAATAAGGACTTCTGCCTGGCCGACCGCGCCACGGTGACCATGCTCTCGCCCTTTCTGCGTGCCTATGCGCTCACGCTGGTCAAGACCTGCCACAAACGGGGCACCTTTGCGATGGGCGGCATGGCGGCGCAAATCCCCATCAAGAACGACGAGGCGGCCAACGCCGCCGCGTTCGAGAAAGTGCGCGCCGACAAGATTCGCGAAGTCACCGACGGCTGCGACGGCACCTGGGTGGCACACCCCGGCCTCGTCGGTGTGGCCAAGGAAGTATTCGATGCGCACATGCCGGGCCCGAACCAGATTTCGCGTCAACGCGACGACGTGTCCTACGCCGCCAAAGACCTGCTCGACTTCCGGCCGGAAGGCCCCATCACCGAAGCGGGCCTGCGCAACAACATCCAGGTCGGTATCCAGTACATCGGCTCTTGGCTCGCCGGCAATGGCTGCGTGCCGATCTTCAACCTGATGGAAGACGCGGCGACCGCTGAGATATCGCGTTCGCAGGTGTGGCAGTGGATCCGTTCACCCAAGGGCGTGCTGGCCGATGGCCGAAAGGTCACCAAGGAAATGGTGACGCCGCTTATCGCCGATGAACTGAAAAAAACACCCGGCATCGTCGGCGAGGCTGCCTACGCCGCCGGCAAGTACCCCGAAGGCGCGGCCATGCTGGAAGAACTCATCATGGACGACAACTACGAGGAATTCCTGACTTTGCCGGCCTACCGGGCGATTGCCTGAATCCTGCGAACCACCGAAACAACACCAGGCCCGCCCGATGCGGGCCTGTTCATTTGCGTCAAACCAACGGCCATCGCCGGTGGCAACGCAACGCGCCGGCGCAGATTGTTACAAACGAAAATACCTTTGACTTGTGAGCGGTAACTTCCCGCGCTAGAGTCCGGTGTCGCTTCCGGGCACCTTCAAGCCACCGATTGCCCGATTGCATCCTAAAAACAGGCGCGCCACATGGTGCGCCGGGCAAACCCACCAGGAGAGCAGCATGCAGCGTGCGCGCAGTCGTCGCATGAGGATGTTTTTTGCAGTCACATCGCTCGGCGTCGCTGCCGCAGCCACTGCACAGACCAGCACCAATCGAATTGAAAGCCTGCGCGACAACACCCCGCGCTGGCATGCACTGACCGGCGCACGCATCGTGGTGTCGCCGGGCAAGGCCATTGAAAGGGGCACACTGATACTGCGCGACGGACGTGTCGTTGCCGTCGGCGCCGATGTGGCAGTGCCCAAGGGCGCACGCGTGTGGCAACTGGACGGTCGCACCGTCTACGCGGGATTTGTCGATCTGGCCAGCAGCGTCGGCGTCCCGACAGCGGCGCGTGCGCGTGTTGCCACGCCGATGACATTCGGCGGTCCACCGCCTGCCGCCGCGCCGGAGCCGGCCCCTCCCGGACCGCGCAGTCTGTCGGCGTGGAACCGCTCCATTCGCTCCGACTTCGATGTTTCCACGCTGCTGGAACCGAAGGCCGACGAAATAAAGGTGGCACGGGGACTCGGCTTCACCACCGTGCTCGCCGGCCCCGCCGTCGGTGTGCTGCGTGGCCAGAGTGCATTGGTGAATATGGCCGATGGCAGCGATGCGAAGGCGCTGGTGATTTTGCCGCGCGCTGCCATGCACCTTGCCAACGAAACCGAACGCGGCTTTCGCAGCTACCCCGGTTCGATGATGGGTGCCATCGCCTTGCTGCGACAGTCGCTCTACGATGCGCGCTGGTATCGCAGCGCCAACGAGGCCTATCAATCCGGTAAATCCACCGAGCGCCCGGATCCCAATGCCTCACTGGATGCACTGATGTCCGCACTGGCCGGCAGGCAACCGGTCATTTACGCCACCGGAGGCGAGCAGGATTTCGCGCGCATCGCCAGGATCCGCGACGAATTCGGCCTGAAAGTGGTGGCGCAGGGCAATGGCTACGAGTACCGTCGCGCGGCGCTGGTGAAAGCCGCCAACCTGCCACTCATCGTGCCCTTGAATTTCCCGCCGCCGCCGGAAGTGGAGAACCCCGACAGCGCCATCGACGTGTCGCTGGAACAGTTGCAACACTGGGAGCAAGCCCCGTCTAATCTGGCCATCCTGAGCCAAACCGGCATCAACTTTGCGGTGACTGCCAACGGCATGCGCGATGCCGCTCGCGAGTTCTGGCCGCAACTGCGGCTGGCCGTGAAGCGCGGCCTGCCGGCAGACCAGGCGCTGGCGGCGCTTACCACCACGCCGGCCAGGCTGATCGGTGCGCAGCAGCATCTTGGCTCCCTGGAACCCGGCCACATGGCCAACGTCGTCGTGGCCAAAGGGGACCTTTTCACCAATGAGCGGGCGGAAATTGAAATTGCCTTCGTCGATGGCAAGCCGTACACGACGGCGGCGCATGATCGCTTCGATCCACGCGGCAAGTGGAATGTAACGCAAGGCGGCCGCAGCCTGGAGTGGTCGATCGCCGGCACCAGGGCACGACCGACATTGTCACTGGATGGCGGCAACTGCGATGTTTCCGTCGAGGGGCGCCAGCTGGTGGTGAACATGCCGTGCGGACGCAATGCCACCGGCGCACGCCAGCAGGTCGTGGCGGAAGGCTCTGGCGATACCATGCGCGGGACCATGCAGCCTGCCGGTGCCGCTTCTGCGCCGTGGTCTGCGACGCGCACCGCGGCTTTCGCCGAACCCGCGCCTGCCGAGAAACCGGAAGCACCCGTCAGCGTCGCCAGCGTGTACCCGGCCGGGGCATTCGGCGTCGGTGCGGCGTTCAAGCCCGCTGCCGTCCTGGTCAGGAACGCCACCGTATGGACCAGCGCGGCCTCCGGCAAACTCGAATCAACAGACGTTCTGGTACGAAGCGGTCAAATTGCCGCCATCGGCAAGGGCCTCGCCGCACCCGAAGGTGCCTTCACCATCGACGCGGCCGGCAAGCATGTCACGCCCGGGATCATTGACGCGCATTCCCACACGGCCATCACCAACGGCATCAACGAAGGGTCCAGTTCCGTGACTGCCGAAGTGCGCATCGGCGATGTGCTTAACGGTACCGACATCAGCATCTACCGGCAACTGGCCGGCGGCGTGACCGCGGCCAACGTACTGCACGGCTCGGCCAACACCATCGGCGGCCAGAGCCAGACCATCAAGATGCGCTGGGGCGGTGACGGCGAAAGCCTGAAATTTGCCGGCGCCATGCCGGGCATCAAGTTCGCGCTGGGCGAGAACGTCAAGCAAAGCAACTGGGAAGGCCAGAACACGCGGTATCCACAAACCCGCATGGGCGTCGAGCAGGTACTGCGCGACAGCTTTCTCGCTGCCCGCCACTACCAGAAAACCTGGGCCGCCTGGCGCGCGGCACCCAAAGGCACACCGGAACCGCGGCGCAACCTGCAGCTCGATACGCTGGTGGAAATCCTCGAGAAGAAGCGCGTGGTGCACATCCATTCATACCGCGCCGACGAGATCCTGATGTTCGCGCGCTTCGCAAAGGAGTTCGGCGTCACGGTCGCCACCTTCCAACACGTATTGGAAGGCTACAAGGTGGCTGACGCCATCGCCAGCATCGGCGCCGGCGGATCGACGTTCTCCGACTGGTGGGCATACAAGATGGAAGTGGTTGATGCCATTCCCACCAACGGCGCGCTGATGTATCACGCCGGGGTGCTGACCACCTTCAATTCCGACAGCGATGAACTGGCGCGGCGACTCAACAGCGAAGCCGGCAAGGCGGTGCGGTACGGCGGCGTGCCCGAAACTGAAGCGCTGAAGTTTGTCACCAACAACGCCGCAAAGCAGCTGCGCATCGACAACCGCGTCGGTTCGCTGGAAGTGGGCAAAGACGCGGACTTCGTCATCTGGAACGCCAATCCGCTCTCGCCGCAGGCGCGCGCCGAGCAGACCTGGATCGAGGGACAGCGCTACTTTGACATCGAAACCGACAAGCGCTTGCGCGCGGAAGCCGCAACGGAGCGCCAGCGCCTGCTTGCCAAGGCATTGCCGGTGCGGCTCGCGCGCCTCGCCGCAGCGACGGCACGCGCCGGCGCACCCGGCGCCCCGGGCAGCGGCCCAGGCAGTGACCCACCAGCCGGACCACCCACCATTACCGATGTGCTGGCCTTCATGGCCCTGCATCGCGCCATGCACCAGGACAACGCCTATCGCGGCGAATACTGGAATGGCGGCACCTGGCATGAATGCACGGAGGACGCACGATGAAGTCCGCACTGAAACTCCTGGCGACAGGCGCGGCGATCGCTGTGGCATTCGCCGCCAACGCGAGCCCCAACATCCCGCCACCGCCGCAGCAAAAACCCATCCTGATCACCGGCGCCACCATCCACACCGTGAGCGGTGCGGTGATCAGCAATGGCCGCATGCTGTTCGACAAGGGCCGCATCGTTGCCGTCGGCAGCGCCAGTGAAGTGCCCGATGCAGGCGGTGCCACGGTGGTCTCGCTGCCCGGCAAGCACCTCTATCCCGGCTTCATTTCAGCCAACAGTTCGCTCGGCCTGGTTGAAGTTCAGGCCGTGCGCGCTACGGTGGATTCGGCCGAGACCGGCGCGCTCAATCCCAACTCGCGCGCACTGGTGGCGATCAACGCCGACAGCGAACTGATCCCGGTGACCCGCGCCAACGGCGTGCTGGCGGTGCATACGGTGCCACGCGCAAACGTCGGTGGATTGATCGCCGGCACCTCGGCCGTGATTCAGCTCGATGGTTGGACCTGGGAAGACATGGGCCTGGTGCCCGAAGCCGGCCTGCACGTTTTCTTGCCGTCGATGCGCTTCAACTCCGCCCTGTACCCCAACCTGCCGCCGGCACGCCTCGAAGAGATGCAGCGCCTGACCACGCAGCGCATCAAAGCGCTGGAGGATTCCTTCGAATCCGCTGCGGCATATGTGAAAGCACAATCCAGCGGCGAGTCGATCGCACCGGACGTGCGCTGGGAATCGATGCGCCCGGTCGTCACCGGCCAACGCACGGTTTTCATGCACGCTGATGAACTGCCGCAGCTTCGTTATGCGCTTGGCTTCGCGCAGCGATTCGGCGTGAAGATCGCCATCGTCGGTGGACAGGACGCCGCGCTGATCACCGACATGCTGCGCGAACGCAACGTGCCGGTCGTCATTGCCGGCGTGCATCGCCTGCCGCTGCGGCGTGGTGATGATGTTGATGCGCCGTTCTCGCTGGCCGCGAAGCTGGCTGCCGCCGGCGTCAAGTTCTGCATCGCGCGCGGCGGCAACACCTTCGACGCCGCCACCGAGCGCAGCCTGCCGTTCGAAGCCGGTACGGCAGCCGCCCACGGTCTTTCGCGCGACGAGGCCCTCAAGGCCATCACGCTGTACCCGGCGCAGATCATCGGCGCGGCGGACAAGCTGGGCTCGCTGGAAAAAGGCAAGCTCGCCAGCTTCATCGTCACTGACGGTGACCCGCTGGAAATCCGGACCAAAGTCGAGCGCATCTATATCGCCGGCCGCGAGCTGGAACTGAGCGACAAGCAAACCAGACTCAACGAAAAATACCAGCAGAAGTACCAGCAGCTGGGCATCTACAAGAAGTAGCCGCGCCCGCATCGGCAAGCAAAACTCCAGCATTGGCGCGGCTTTCAGGCAACAAATGCCTGTAAAGCCGCGCCAATGCTGGAGTTTGACTATCAGCGCCGTACCAGGTCAGACACCGCGCGCGGTAACCCTGGCATACCGCCCGCGCCCACCACCGGATTACTGCTTCACCAGTTCCACGCGGCGATTCCTGGATCGGCCCTCATCTGAATCGTTTGTTGCCACCGGCGCCAGAGAGGAAACCCCGTAGCCCTTCAGCCGCGTGGCAGCAATCCCGTGCTTCGACACCAGTGCCTGTACGACAGCCTCGGCACGCGCCTGGGAGAGCCGCATGTTGGCGTCCATCTGGCCGATGTTGTCGGTATGGCCCACGACGTGCAGTTTCAGCGCGGGATCGCCACCGAGCAACTTGGCGATTTCGCTCAGCGCCTCATCCGACTCGGGCTTGATCACCGCTTTGCCACTATCAAAGTAGATGCCGTATATGGCGGCATGACCGGTGGAACGGATGTCGTTCGAGAACACTTCGGCATTGGCGACAATGTCCTGCGCCATGGCCTTCTTCTCGACGATGGTGAAACCATACTTGCCGGTGAATTCCGCCCACACCTCCACCCAAATCTCCTTGCCATCGGCGGTGAGCGTAAAGGTCTCGCGCCCCTTGTCGGCGCCGACAACCTTGCCGCCGGCCTTCTGTATCGCGGCCTCAAAATTGCGCTTGATCTGCAGTTCGCTGGGTTTCTCCTTCGCTGTTGCCTGCGGATAATAGGTCCAGGTCGCCTTGCGACCTTCCACGGTTGTGGTCTTGCCGGCACCGGTCACAAACGCGTGCGCATCAAACTGCTTCTCC
Organism: Usitatibacteraceae bacterium; assembly: GCA_044229235.1. GTDB lineage: Bacteria > Pseudomonadota > Gammaproteobacteria > Burkholderiales > Usitatibacteraceae > UKL13-2. Next base: position 16,843 of record JBGATH010000017.1, on the reverse strand, counting down.
ACGCACTTGTAGATCCAATAACCGCCGGGCATCCGTGTAAACATCGGATGGTCCTTGCAGCCGCTTGCATCCTTCTGCTGCGCCAGCGCCGCCGTCGCAGCGGCCAGCAGGCCCACCAGAGCAATCGCCCATCGTGCAGTGCTTTTCATGTTCGGCCCCTTCCACCTGAACGCGGCACCTCGCCGCCGGAATCGATCTGCGTCCTTCCTGGTGGAATGTACGCCTGCGGCCAACGCGCCCATTGTCAAAGGTCAACAGAGTCAGGTTCTTTGCGGGGCGCGAACTGGCGTGGCTTTCAGCGCCGCAAATGGTGGCCAAATCCGTCCGGACTGGTGTGCAGGTGCATGGCAATCGCGCCGTGTCGAACCGGTCGATCGTATCGACCGCAAGCGGCTGCAAGCGTCGCCGTGCGCGGGGGGACTACTTGATCCGCCGCTTCTGGTAATCCTCTTCAATCGTGTCGCGAAAAAAGCTCAGCAGCGACGACGCCGTCGAGAATCGCCGCCAGACTTCGGGCGACACGTTGGCGTATTCGAATGTGCCCGACGATTGCTCGACCACCACGACGCGCCTTGCCGCATCGTATCCGATCGCCCTCAGATTTCCCGCACTGACCTTTTTCATTTCCATTCAGGGTTCCCCCGGGCGCGCTAGGAAAAATTCTCGCCCACGGTCGCCTGAATTCTCGCCATCACTTCCGGCGCGAGTTTCGAAACAACGTCCAGCGCCTTCATGTTGTCCTGCAATTGCGATACCTTGGTGGCGCCGGTGATGACGGTGGAGACATGCGGGTTCCGTACACACCAGGCAATGGCCAGCTGCGCGGTGGTGCAACCCAGTTCGCCGGCGATGCTGCCCAGCTGCGCGACGATGGCGTTGCGCTTGGCATCGAGCAATTGCTCCTGCATCCACGCCATGTTCTTGAGGCTGGCGCGGCTGTCGGGCGGGATTCCATTGGCATATTTGCCGGTGAGCAACCCTGAAGCCAGCGGACTCCAGGTGGTGGTGCCGGTGCCAATCTCGTCGTAAAGCCGCGCGAACTCGCGTTCGACCTTGATGCGCTTGAACAGGTTGTATTCGGGCTGCTCGACAACGGGCTTGTGCAAATGGTGCTTGTCGGCAATGTGCCACGCACCCAGGATGTCAGCCGCGCTCCATTCGGATGTGCCCCAGTAGGTGGCCTTGCCGCGCGAGACGATGTCATGCATCGCGAAAACCGTTTCCTCCAGCGGCGTGTTGGGATCGGCGCGGTGGCAATAAACGATGTCCACGTAGTCCAGCTGCAGCCGCTGCAAGGAGTTGTCGATGGCCTGCAGCAGGTATTTTCGGTTTAGCGTGTTTTTCTCATTGACGCCGTCGCCAAATTTGGCGGGCAGCCCCCAGAAGAACTTGGTTGAGACCAGATACGTGAGCCGGTCCCAATGAAGTTTTTTCAGCGCGGCTCCCATCAGCGTTTCCGACTGGCCGCCGGCATATACCTCGGCATTATCGAAAAAATTCACCCCATGATCGCGCGCCGCGCTCATCAGGTTCAAGGCGGCTCCCTGGTCAAGCTGGTTGCCATAGGTAACCCACGATCCGAACGATAGCGCCGAGACCTTGATGCCGGCACGTCCAAGCCTTCTGTATTCCACGTTACTTTTCCTTTTCTTCGTCGATGTCCTGATACGGATTGACCACCACCACGCGGGTACGTTTCGGCCCGGCGGCAAATTGCTCGAGCTTTACCAGCACCGGAAATAATTCCAGCAACCTGGCGCGCGCCTCCGGTTCCTTGTCAAACACCAGCAGGCCGCCGAATTCATTCTTCACGTCTCGCCACACGTCGGGCCGCGCGTCGTCGTCTTGCACCTGCAATTTGAAGCTGGGCATGGGTTCAGTCCTGCGAATTTGATGATCAGGTGAGTGACTGAAAAGCCTCGGCGGCCACTGGGATGGAAAGCAGGTTGCCCTGCGCTTCGCGGCAGCCGGCGGCGACGAGGAAGTCAAGCTGTGCTTCATGCTCGACACCCTCTGCCACCACGCGCATGCCGAGGCTGTGGGCAAGGCCAATGATACCGCGGGTGATGGCGGCATCGTCCGCGTCCGAGATGATGTCACGCACAAAAGACTGGTCGATCTTCAGTTTGCTGATATCGAAGCGCTTGAGGTAGCCAAGGTTGGAATAGCCCGTGCCAAAGTCGTCGACCACCAGCCGGAATCCCTGCACCGCCATCTCGTCTAGCGTGCTGACGGCGGTATCGCCTTCACTGACCAGCGCCGTTTCGGTCAGCTCGATCTCGATGTCGCCGGGCACAAGGTTGTTCTGCCGAACGGCGTCGCCCAGGGTGGCAATCAGGTTGCGATGCTTGAACTGCACGGCCGAGACGTTTACGGTCACCGGGAAATGCGCCATGCCGGCATCGCGCCAGCGCCGCAATTGCGCAGCCGCCTCGCGGATCACCCACTGGCCGATGGCATCGATCAAACCGCTTTCCTCGGCCACCGGAATGAACCGCGCCGGCGGCACCGGTCCCAGCGAGGCACTGTGCCAGCGCAGCAGCGCCTCGGCGCCGATGATGCGACGCTCCGGCACCTGGAAAATGGGCTGGTACAGCAGGCTGAATTCATGGCGCTGCAACGCCCGCCGCAGGGCATTTTCAATCTTCAGGCGCTCGGTGACGCGTTCATTCATCTCGCGCCGGAAAAAGCTGAACTGGTTGCGGCCCTGCGCCTTGGAGTGATACATGGCAAGGTCGGCGTTCTGGATGAGGGTACCCAGATCATCGCCGTCCAGCGGCCACAGGCTGATGCCAATCGAGGGCGTGACCGTCAATTCGCTTTCCTCGATGAGGTACGGCTGACCCAGCGCATGCAGGATGTTCTCGGCCACGTGTGCAATCGTGTCCGGCTCGGCCGACCCGGGAAGCAACACGATGAATTCGTCGCCGCCGTGGCGCGAGACGGTGTCGGTGGCACGGGTTGTGACAGACAGGCGACGGGCGGTCTCGGTGAGAATCTGGTCGCCTATCTGGTGGCCCATGGAATCGTTGATGTTCTTAAAGCGATCGAGATCAATGAAGAGCAGCGCCATGCCGCCCTGATGACGCTCGCTCTGACGGCGCGCGAAATCAAAGCGCGCGGACAGCAGCAGGCGGTTCGGCAACCCGGTCAGAAAATCCAGCTCGGCAAGTTCGCGAACCTGTGCCTCAATGCGTTTTTTTTCAGTGATATTGCTGCCCACGCCGCGATACCCGCGGAAAACCCCTTGTTCGTCAAAGATCGGCGCGCCGGAAACGCTGACCCACCAGACCTCGCCATCGGGCAGCGCATAGGCGTACTGGAAATCCCGAAATGGCAGGTGCGCTTCCACAACGCGCCGGTGGGCATCCATCTGCTCCTGGGAAATGCCGCGAAAATCGATATCCCACCTGGCCATGCCGTAGCGCTGCTCCGCCTGAACCCCGGTGGAGCGAACCATGCTCGCCGAAATGTGGCGAAAGCAGAAGTTTTCATCCTGTTCCCAGTACCAATCCGACGACATCTCCAGCAGGCTCTTCAGACGCGCCTCGCTCTGGGCCAGTTGCGCTTCCGCGCGTTTGCGGGCGCTGATGTCGAGGCGCATGCCGATGATGCCGCCATCTGCGGTTTTTCGATCAAACACATAGATCCAGCGTTCGGCATCGAGCTGCAGCTCATAACCTTCACCCGGCGCGCGGTGCAGAAGCGCGCGCGCCGCAACGAACTCGTCTTCAGTTTGCGTTGTGTAGTGATGGGCGCGCCGCCGGTAGACTTCGCGGGTGATTTCCTCATATGCCGCACCCGGCAGCAACAGATCGGCAATTTCCGGGTAGATGTCGCGAAAGCGCTGGTTGCAGAAAACCAGGCGGTCGTCCGGTCCGTACAGCACCACGCCGGATTCAAGCTGATCCAGCGCCTCGATGATGTGCGCAATCTTGCCCTCGGTAGCGGCGAGCACAGCCGTCAGGCTTGAGTAGACGCCCGAGGAACTTGGCGGCACCGGCTTGCCTGGCGGTTCGTTCATGATGTGCAAACACCGCCTTGCAAAACGCGTAGCGCGGCCGGCGACCGGCACACCGGCCGAGTCATTCCCCGCTCAGCGACTTGAAATGACTCACTTCTTCTTTCAAGGCCATCCACCACACTTTGCCTTTCTCATCATGCCTGCCACACGGCGTGAAAGTTGCAAAACCGGGATAACGTTTGCCGAGGTTGTTCGGGTCTTCCTTGCGGGCGCGCGGCGGCGAGATCAGCTTACCGTTTTCCGCACCGAGCGGATACAGCCAGCAGCCCATGGGCTTGTAGGCCCATTTGTGTTTGCCGAGTTTCACGGCCAGGGTCTGCAGACTGCATTTGCCATCCGGCTCTGCAAATGCGCAGCGGGTATCGGCGAAGTGCGACGGCTTGTTCTGGTAGCGATACGCACGGACCGCCGTCTTGCGCCCGGTATTGCCCTCCCATTCGCCATCGACGATGTAGGCCTTTGGCAGGTGCGCAAAGTGCCCCGGATGTTTCTTGACGAGACGGTGGATCAGCTTTTCTTCGTCGTCGAGCAGGAATGCACCATCGCTGCAGCATATCCCTTCGCATTCGCGCAGGTCGCAGTAGTGCAGCTTTGCCGGCTTCCGCCGCTGGGTTTTGCTGTCGGTCACGCTTTCATCTCCCGGATATCAAAATTGCCGCCATTGGTCAGTTGGTCGCCGGTGCAGAGCGCGATGATGTCGCGCGCCACGTCGGCCGCGTCGCGCAGCACACCATCTGCTTTCATCGCCTGGAAGCGCGCCACATCCGGGAACGCTTCACTTGCGGCGCCGCGCACCACCGCTTGCATCGGCGTATCGATGACACCGGGGGCCAGCGAGCAGATTGACAAACCCTCTGCTGCTTCGAGCGCGGCAACGCGCGTGGCCATTTCCAGCCCGGCCTTGGCCGCGCAATACGCCGACCAGCCGGCGATGGCGCGCTTGGCCGCACCGGAAGAAATATTCACGACCAGGCGGCGCGCGGCCAGACCGGCGGTGCGCTCGGCAAACAACCGGGTCAGCAGCATCGGCGCAACCAGGTTGACATTGATGTTGGTTGCGACCAGCGCGGGATCAAGGCGATCAAATCGCTCCACCGGCGCCACCACGCCGGCGTTGTTGAGAAGAACCGCCGAATCAAACTTGCTGCCGGAAAAGATCGCCTCGGCTCTCGCGAATGCGGAGGTGATGTCGCCGATCCGGTCAAAATCCACTTGCACGTTTGCAGGTTTGCCTGCCGAGTCAGCGGCGCGCGACATACCGATGACAAGATTGCCGGCTTCGCGCGCCAACTGCGAGACCAGGGCGGCACCCAGGCCTTTGGTCGTGCCCGTGACGATGTAAAGATTCATCAATGTCCTTGATTGATTCAATCGAACCACGCCGCCAATGCGGCGCTGATGCCAATTTCCACCAGGTCCGCCAGACCGGAATTGCTGCCCGAACTACCACCCCATGCGGGCACCTCTGCCAAGGCAGCCTTGCGGCGGGCCCGGCGCGCGTTCAATTCGCCATCCAGCAGCGCGGCATTGATGCGTGCCGGATCCGGCGAGCTGCGCCTTGCTTCCTTGGCATGCAGGTCCTGCAGCGCGCGCTCCACCGCGGCATCGTCCAGAACCGAGATCGGCGAACCGCAGTGCGCGCAGGCGCTGTCCTTCACCAGGTCCACGGGACCACCGCAACTTGAGCAGCGTATCTGCCGCACGGTTGCCGACAGCGCAGAAATCTCTTGCGGCTGCAGCGTGCGAATGAAATTCTTCTCGCGCAGGAACTGGGTGAAGGCAATGGCACGGCCGTGGCCGTGCGGGCAGCGGAAATAGCTGAAGCGGCCGCCACGCGCAAGATCGCTGGTGTTGACCAGCTTGGCCTCGCAAGTCGGGCAGGCAAGTTGCAGCGACACGAGATTCCTGACGCTGCCGCCGGCTTTGCTCGCGAGATGAATCTGCCTGAACAGGTCAAGCACAGCGCCCGGCGCAAGGGAACTGCTTTCAAGGTGGTCAAACCAGATCAGGTGGCAGGGCCAGCAGACATCCACCGTCACCGGCGTCCCGATATGCGTATTGAATGCCAGCGCCGCCATGGCGCCACTGCAGCTGCTGCAGCGCATGACCGTCAGTTCAGCAGGGCATCGATGCCGGCCTGCGCAATGCGCGCGTCGTCGGACGACTTCACGCCGGACACACCCACTGCGCCGATCATCTCGCCATCCACCATGATCGGCACGCCGCCTTCAAGAAACAACACGCCAGGCATAGACAATGCGGAAATGCGCCCATTGTTAACCATCTCTTCGTCGTTCCTGGTTGGCCGCCTGCGCAGGGCTGCGCTCCTGGCCTTGCCTTGAGAGATAGCCACGCTGGATACCGCGCAGCCATCGAGCCGCGAAAAACCCAGCAAGTGGCCGCCGTCATCGACCACGCTGATGCAGACTGCCCAGCTGTTGCGCAGGGCCTCGGCCTCGCAGGCCAGCAGAATTTTCCTGCTGTCGTCTTGGGTCAGGTAATGTTTGATTTTCACGCGCCACCGCACAGGAAGAATTAGTCCGCCGATTATGGCACGTCGTTCCGCGCGGTTTATGCCACTCCGGCGAGGTATCGCTTGCGCTTCGGTTCCGCGAATCGCTCGATTGCGTAGCGCAGCATGGTGCGCGGCATTTCCCGGTAGTGGCGTTTGAGGAACCCCTCCTCCGCCGGTTCACCGATGCGCTGCCCCACCTCCCGCAACATCCAGCCAACCGCTTTCTGGATCAAGTCCTCCTCGTCGTGTAGCAACAACTCGGCCACGCGCAGGGTTTCGCTGAAATCGCCGCGCTTGATGTAGTAGAGCGTCGCCAGCATGGCCATGCGCCGCTCCCAGATGGAGTCCGACTTCGCCAGCCGCGTGAGTACGCGTTTGCGCTCGCCCGGCCGGTCGGCCAGCCAGGCACCGAGGATGTACTCGGCGGACAGGTCTACAAGGTCCCAGTTGTTGATGAAGCCGGTGCTCTTCAGGTAAAGCGAGTAAATCCTCTTGCGGGTCGGCTCATCCGCGCGTTGGTAAGTTCTGATCAACAGCATCAGCGCCAGTGCACGCGCTTCATGCCAGCTCGACTTCAGAAGCGGCAGCGCGACCTCCACGCCCGCGTCGGAAAATTCCCGGGCAAGCGCACGAACCTGCGGAACGCGAATGCCGAGAAAGCGATCACCTTCGCCGTACTCACCCGGGCCGGTCTTGAAATACCGCGCCGTGACTTCTGCGGCCCTTGAATTACCCAATTCCAGCAGTTTGCCGAGTATGGCGGATGCGGGCAACGGCCTTGCCGCGGACGCAACCCGAGACACAGCCGGATCGCGCGGCTTCCTGGCCGCACCACGTCCCGGTGGCTTCTTGACTGAGGCCGTGTCTGGGGACTTTAACGAGCCAGCGCGTTGTCGACCGGCGGTTTTCCGCTTTGCTTCGCTTGCCATTCCGCCTCCAGTTCCGCACCGGTCTTGTAATGCGGCACGCGAAAAACAAGCCGCTTGTATCGCTGGACTAGCGCGCTGCTGCCGTCGACTTCGTTTTTCCAGTACCGATCGGCCAGCTCGAGATTGCGCCTTTGATCCATCAGGAAATAATTCATCGACGCGCCACCACCAAAAATGTACAGCTTGCCGTCGATCAATTTCCAGGTATCCGGATCGCCGCCCCAGGGGATGCCGTAAACAATCCCGTTGCTGCAAAAGCCGCCGTACTGGGGCACATACCGCCCAGGCTCCTTGAGAAAGCGAGCCTTGTTTTCCTCGCTGGAAAAACGGTAGGTCACGCCGTCATGCACGACTTTGATATCCGCTTTGCCCATGGCATGGCGGCCAATCGTGAAATACGCCACCGGGTCGTGGCCCTTGAGCATGAGGCTGGAATCGGCACCATCACTGGTCGTGTTGAACGGCGAGGCAGTTGCCGCCAATGAACACGCCAGCGCGATACCGCCCGCCAGCCGGGCTAGAACACGCGCGGCAATGGCGTGAACCGCGATGCGATGGTAGTGGCGGGCTTCAATCATGGTTTCTCGGCAATCTCTTTCAGGTTTTTCAGCCCGGCTTCAAAGTCCGGGCCGATCATTCGGTCCATCACCAGCGCGAAGTAACGCATCAGCGGGTTATTGCCCACCGCGCCTTCGGTAATCCACGTGACCTTCGCCGTGCCGCCCTGCGGCGCAAATTCGAAGCGTCCATCCATCGCATTGCCGAAATCGTCAAGTACCAGTTTGTAGGCGATCAGTTTGTCGAAGTCGGCGCGCGTCATCTCCATGCGGCCATTGCCCTGCGAGGCCGACTCCCAGGCCCACTTCGCGCCCACGCCGGCGGGTGCGCCGGAGTAGGTGGTCTTTATTGCCGGGTCACGCCGGTACCACACACTCCAGAGCGCCCAGGCCTTCGGGTCGTAAACCTGCGGATAGATTCGAATCATCGGCGCATTGATTTCAATGCTGCGCTCCACCTTGAAATTGGCCGGCAGCGCGAATCCGACCACCACCACAAACAGGGCCAATCCAGCCAGCCCGAGCAAAACGATTTTGAGAGTCTTCATCAACGATCCATGGGTTAATCAGCAGTCTGGCGGCAAATTACACTGTTTCCAGGCCTATTTCCTTTGCCTGGCGCCCTTGTCGGTCGCCGAGCGGCTGATACCAGCAGGCTTACCCGCTGGTTGCAGGCGCCACGGCGCGTGCGCAAATGCCTCCACCAGAAAATTTACCAACGCGACCACGCGCGGGCTCTTGTGCTTGCCCGGCAGGTACACCGCGGAGAGAGGCAGCGTCTCGCGATGGTGTACGTCTTCCAGCAAGGGCACCAGCGCGCCGGCGCGTATGCCGTCGCCAACGATGACGTCGGCGAGGCGGATGATGCCCACGCCGGCGATGGCCATCTGTAACAGCGACTCAGCATTGTTGGCGCTGACGTTGCCGGATACCTCCACGGTCTCAATGGCGCTGCCGGTTGCAAACGGCCAGCGCCTGAGCTGTGGCGCGCCACTGATGGATATGCAATTGTGTCCCAGCAGTTCCTGCGGCCGGGTTGGCGTGCCGTATTTCTTCAGGTAGCCGGGCGATGCGCAGATCACACGATGCAAATCGCAGATGCGGCGCGCGATCAGGCCGGAGTCGCGCAGATGACCATTGCGGATGGCCACGTCGGCGCCCTCTTCCACCAGATCGATGATGCGGTCGTTGACGGTGATATCGAGCTCGATGCGCGGATAGCGCTCCAGAAAGCGCGGGAGCGCCGGTGACAGCTGGTGCAGGCCGAATGCCGCGCCCACATTTACCCGCAACAACCCCTTGGGACTGTCGGAGAAACGCGTCACATCGGCCTCGGCCTCCTCGATGTCGGCGAGGATGCGTCGGGCGCTGGCAAAGTACGCTTCGCCCTCGGCCGTCAATGCCAGTTTCCGCGTGGTGCGATTCATCAGCCGCACGCCCAGGCGATCCTCCAGACGCGTGACCAGCTTGGAAAGCGCCGAGGGCGTAAGGTCAAGGTCACGCGCAGCGGCCGAAAATCCGCCAAGTTCCACCGACCGGACAAACACGCGCATTTCACCTGCCGCATCCAAATCGCTTCTCCAACTTGTGAATGGTTGATCGCAATCTTATCGTGAACGCCGGATTACCTTACAAAGTAGCTGCAATCGCTGGATCGACCGGATGCAGTTCGTGTCGCGCGCTCCACAGCGGTTCCGGCAGGGCGGGGGCAGACAGCCAAAAGGCTATAATTTCAGGCTCTGCACCCGATAAGTTCGCCCATGAAACGCCAGCGCAGCAAATCCCCACTCCGCCTCACCCGCGATGCAGAACGACTCATCGCCTTGTCAACCGGATTGATCGCCTCGGGCAGCCGGGCGGAAGATGCATTTTGGGAAGCCTCAATCAACCAGACTGTCGAAAAACTGCTGCATTCCAGCAATGACAATACGCTGGACATGGCTCTGGACCACACCTATCAAAGCAACCCGGCGGCACACGATGCACTGGTGGAACTCATCGAAGCCGCTGCGGAATCACTCGCGATTGACGTCGATGGAACACGCTGGCGCATCCTGCTGCTGGCGATCCCGCTGGTAGCCTGCTCGCGCTATTCGGTGCCCTCTGGTCCGATCCCGAGCGATGCACTGGCTGCCATCGTGCCCCACTTGCACGGCCACGTTTTGGCCAGCAGTGCCCGCGCCTGTGTAAGCCCGTATCTGTACAGCATCGACCAGATGCCGCGCGACTTCTCCAGCGTGCACAAGCTCGCGCAAAAACTCGGCGAAGCTGCAGTCAGCGGCATTTCCCCAAAGCTGGATCTGTCCAGGCTGCCGGAGACCGCGCCGTTGTTGGCCGACACGCGTTTCCTGCTGGCCGGCATCGCCATCGTCGAGGGCCAGCCCCTGTTCCGCTGGCAGGAGGAAGAAAAAATCACGCGCAGCGACTGCCTCGAACGCTGGATCGCCCAATGCCGCCCGAACCTGGCGCGGCTGATGCCCGGCTGTGCGTTCGAATGCCTGCTGCCGGACGCGTACTTTGCCAGTTGTCGCGAATCGGACCGCCGCGTGCGCCCTTACGCCGTCCGCGCCGCCACCGGCTTCCTGGAAGACGCTCTCAAGACCAACGCTTCCCAGCTCCGCGCCATCGTCGCCGGGTTCGGGGTCGGGCGGGTCGACGAATACCGCGTCGCGTTCACGCAACGCGGACAATCCGATGTCGTGCACGGCATCGTCTGGCCGCTCTACGGCAGCGAGGATGATGAAGCGCAACCGGCGCCGGTATCTGAAGTCGAGGAAGCGCTGAAGGAATGCAAGATCGGCGAAGTCACCCGCCTCCCCGGCCTGTTCGCGCCGGAATTCTGCGAGGACTGCGGTGCCCCGCTATTCGCCGACCCTGATGCCGAAATGGTCCACCCGGAACTCCCCGAGGAAGCGGAGCCGACAGTAGCGCACTACCACTAGGCGCCGAGCCGCTGCAGTACGGTCGGGCGTGCCGCCATCGCACGGGGTGTCGGGAAACTTTACACGCCAGACCTAAATGCGGCCTCCCGCCCCAGAAACGATGGGTAACTGCATATTGTTAAATGATTTTTTGGCAATGGCACGAATGGTGCTTTGCATGGGTATGGTCGTCGCAAACCTGATCTTGGCGACGTACCACAGTGGATTAAAGCAAATACCTACGGAGCCAATCGTGAAACGCATTCTTGCAACTCTTGCCCTTCTTACCGCAGCCGTTAGCGCCAGTGCGGTGCCTTTGACGTTCAACTCGTCGACGACCGCCACACGCACGGAGACGTTCAACGGCGTTACCGGGCTACCCACTTACGCGACCGGGACTACCGTGCAACTGGGGGCCTTGGTCGCAAACCAGACCGGCACCATCACCTTCACCTATCTGGGCCAGGAATCCGGCTATAACAACTGGTTCAATTTGCTGATCAATGGCACCAGCCTGTTCGAGACCAATGCCATCGGTACGACTGCGTCGGCTTTTGTTTCATCCCTGGGCGCGGTCAACTTCCAGTTTGTCGGCGCCAGCCCCAACTACGCCACCAACGGCGGCTATTGGTCACCGGGAACCTCCATCGGTCTGATCGGCACCAATACCAACGTGACAAGCGGCGCCGCAGCGGGAAATTACCAGTTCATCCTTGGCTACAACGACAGCGCCGGATCGGCGACCTTGGGTGACTGGGACGACTTCGTGGTTGGCGTGAACTTCACGCCGAGCGTTCCTGAACCCGGTTCCCTCGCCCTGCTGGGTCTCGGCCTGGCAGGTCTGGGATTGGCACGCCGCCGGAAGGCAGCAAAGGTCTGACCATCGTCATTAGTCACCTCATGAAAAACCCCGCGAATGCGGGGTTTTTTCATTAATAGGTGAATGATCAACGCAGATTGCTGCTGGCCGCTTCTGTCCCATCCGCCGTATCGTCGTTGCGATTGAAGCCTGACACCGGCATCCACCAGCACCTGGCAAGCGCAGGCCAGCCCTTGCAGGCCGGCCTCAGGCATTCACCTGTGGCCCATGTTGCCGCGGAACAGCGAATCGTTCACGGTTTGAGCGCCTTGTAGAGAAACGGCAGGCTGCGGTCCATGCGGTAATCGACACCGGAGTGTGTGTCGTCGAATTCCTCGTAGACATGCTTGATCCGCTCTTCCGTGAGGCGCTTTGACAGGATGCGCGTGCCGAAGTGAATGCCGTACTGGTCTCGCCAGCCACAGTCGATGTAGATACCCTTGAGCGACTTCAAGTTGTCCCGGTACTTGCCGACGAGATGGATGGGGTCGTGCTTTTGCCACGCCTTCCAGCGCGCCGGAATCATTTCCCCGGTTTCCAGGTTGGAAGGCAGCAGAAAGCCCAGCGGCGCCTTTGGATCGGTATCGTAGCTGGCCGCCATCGCGATCAGCATCAAGGCGTGCACTTCGGCGTCGGTAGGTTTCGGTTTCTTCCAGATGTGCTCAAGGAAATTTTCCACGCGGCCATCGTCCATGCCTCTCGCAGCGCCCTTTTCTTCCTTGCGCACGTCGATCGGGCCCGCAACGCGCTTGGGCACGCGGTGCTTCATGATTTCCGTGAGCGTGCGTGGCCAGTCGTTCAGATAGACAAAATCGAAATACGCGTCGCCCGAGTGATTGGCGATCGCGCCCCAGTGCTTCGCATACTTCATGCCATGGATGATGGCGCCATAGCCGCCGGAGGACTTGCCGAAGCAGCCGCGATGTTCACGTGAGGCCAGCGTCCGGAATTCCCGGTCCACGAACGGGATGAGCTCCTTGATCAGGTAGTCCGCGTAGTTGCCGATGGCGGAAGAATTGATGTACTGGTTGCCGCCAAGCGCCGTGAAACAATCGGGAAACACGATGATCACCGGGCCCATCTTGCCCTCATGGATCAGGCGCGCCGCGCGCTCCGGCACGTTCTCGTCGAAACTGCGCCAGTTGACGTGCGATTGCCCGGAGCCGGTGTAACCGACCAGATCATAGAGCACGGGGAAGCGCCTGCCACGGTAGTGCGGTGAATCGTATTGCGGCGGCAGCCAGACGTTCAGTTTGCGGTGATGCGGATCACCGAGCGGATTGTCCGCGAGTACGCGGGACGAATGTTCCAGGACGACCGTGCGGCCTTCCTGCCATGCGGGACGTTTCAGCGCCATGCCGGGATGCTCCAGTGAGTGCAGTGATGTGCCGCATTATCTCAGAGCTTCCCGGCCGGGCTGGACAGTATTGACGCATGGAATTTTCCTTGCTTGTTCAGATGCGCTTGGCGGTGACGACGATGGGTTCCATCTGCACGACTACCTGCGCTTGTTGGGCTTCGCCGGTGACCGTTACAGCGCCATCGGTTTGTGCCGCTTCGTAACCGCCGATCAGCAGTGCCGTAACGACCATGCCGAAGAATGTGGCTGCAATGCTGTTGGATTGCGGTGAGCGAAAGTTGTAAAAGGGTTTCAGGTTTTTCATTTCAATCTCCATAAAGTTGTGTGGTGATGTGGTGACTCCGTTTGTTAACGTGCGGCCACTTTAATCAGGTGCAATTCATCTCGAAAGTGCTTTGCGACCAAACGCAGAATTTCGCGGCCGAAGCGCATTTTTTGCCGCCCCGGGGCCAACGCATGTGCGCCGCGCTGCAAAGGCATTTCCGTTGTTGGACGCGACAAGTTCCCGAACCGGATCCCATTGGCGCGACCATCCGGCGCGCCACCATTCGCGTAAGCTAGAATTCGCCGTCAACCAAGGAGAAACCTATGTCGCTGTCCATGTACCAGGCCTCCGTGCCCGTTTTCCAGAAGATGCTCGGCAATCTGAAGGCCATCCTGCAGAAGGCCGAAGCGCACGCGACGGCGAAGAAGATCGATCCGTCCGTCTTCCTGAATGCGCGGCTTTACCCGGACATGTTCGCGCTCACCCGGCAGATTCAGATAGCTGGCGACGTCGCCAAGGGTGCCTGTTGTCGGCTGACCGGCACCGAGATCCCCTCGTACGAGGACAAGGAGGCCAGCTTCGCGGAGATCTACGCACGCATCGACAAGACGCAGGCACTGATCGCCACATTCAAGCCCGAGCAGATCGACGGCCAGGAAACGCGCGACATCGTCATCACCCCCGGCGGCAAGGAAATGAAATTCAAGGGGCAGGTGTACCTGCTCCATTGGGCGTTGCCGAATTTCTATTTCCACATCATGACCACCTACGCCATCTTGCGACACAACGGCGTGGACGTCGGCAAGATGGACTACCTTGGCAGCTTCTAGTTCCAGTGTTGCCGCCGCGCCGCGCGCCGGTCCCGGCTGGCTGCGGCGCGCCCTGCTGGCCATCGCCGCCATCGCGGCGGTGCTCTATGTGATCGTTCTCGCCTTCGTCTATTTCCGGCAGGAAAAACTCATTTTTCACGCCGCTCCGTTGCCGCCGGAACACCGCTTCACGGTGCCCGGCGTCGAGGAGCTGAAGATTGCGGTGAACGGCGCGGAAATATCCGCGTTGCATTTCCGGCTGCCCAATCCCAAGGGCGTGGTGTTTTTCCTGCACGGCAATGGCGGCAACCTGCAGTCATGGCTGACCAGCACCGATTTTTATCGGCGCGTGAACTACGACCTGTTCATGATCGATTATCGCGGCTACGGCAAGAGCAGCGGCGTGATAACCAGCGAACAGCAGCTGCATGCCGACGTACGTGCCGTCTTTGAACGCGTGGCGGCACAGTACGCCGGCAAGAAAATGGTCATTTACGGCCGGTCACTCGGCACCGGCCTCGCCGCCAAACTCGCCAGCGAGATCCAGCCGGACCTGACCGTGCTGGTGTCACCGTATGTCAGCCTCGCCGCCATGGGTGAAAAGCAGTATCCCTGGCTGCCGCAGTGGATCAACCGCTATCCCATGCGCAGCGACCAGTGGCTGCCCGGCGTGAAGACGCCCGTGCTCATCACCCACGGCGACCTCGATTCCCTCATCCCGCTGACGCACGCCGAGGCGCTGGCGCGCCTGCGCGGCGCCACGCAACTGGTGGTGATCAAGGGCGCGGGCCACAACGACGTACACAAGTTTGCGCAGTACCTCGATACCCTGGCGGAGAGCCTGCAAAAGCTCTAGGTTCCCCGGCCGGCACGGCACTAGCGCGATGCGTCGATCACCTTGAGCCGCTCGCGCCGCTCCTTGCCATCGCGCACCACCGTCAGCTCGGCGACGTTGCCGATGCCCGCGCGATCCAGTTCCGCGACGAACGTCGACAGCGTTTCCACCGGGCGGCCGTTCACCGCGGTAATGACATCGCCCAGTTCACCGGTGCGACGGTTCAGCGCCTTGAGTGCGGCATGCGCCGCCGGCGTGTCCGAACGCACCCGGTCCACCACCACGCCTTTGATGTTGTTCCGTGCCACGATGACCGGGTCAAACGGCACCACGCCGACTCCCGGTGTCGCCGCCTTGCCGCGGGCGATGAGCTGGGGGACGATGCGATTGACCATGTCGACGGGAATGGCGAACCCCACGCCCGCGGAACTGCCGGAGGAAGAGCGAATGGCCGAGTTCACGCCGATGAGCCGTCCCGCGCTGTCGAGCAGCGGGCCACCTGAATTGCCCGGGTTGATGGCCGCATCGGTCTGGATCACGCCGGCGATCTCGGCGTAGTCCTGTGTCGGCAAGTAACGATCGAGTGCCGAAATAATGCCGGCCGTGAGCGTGCGCGACAAGCCGAACGGGTTGCCGATGGCGATCACCGACTGGCCGACTTTCAGGTCGCGTGAAGTGCCGAGCGGAACGGGCTTGATGCCTGCCGGGATTTGTTTGAGCTTGACCACGGCCAGATCGTATTCCGGCGCGGCACCCACATATTCGGCGGCTACCGGCTCCTTGCCGGCATCGAGCTGCACCAGCACCTTGCGCGCATTCTGGATGACGTGGAAGTTGGTGACCACGTGGCCGGCGTTGTCCCAGACAAAGCCGCTGCCGGCGCCCTGCGCGACCTCAGCGTAAAACAGGTTGTGCTCGATGCGCTCGGTTGTGATGTAGGCCACCGACGGCGCGGCACTGTCGAACAGGCTGACCAGACTGCGCTCGTGTTCGGTCAGCGGCCCGCGCGGCGTGACGGCGCGTGGCTCGACCGGCTTTTCCGCGCTGCGCTGGGCTTGCAGCAGCGTCGCCGTGCCGGCGAGGACGGCAAATATCAGGATGTAGGCAATCTTGTTCATCGCATGGGGAAATTATGGGCTGGCAAGGAATTTTCCAAGCCCCGGCTTTCAGTGTGACGCGGGATTCAGAGCGGTTTGACCATGCGCAGGACCATTCGTTTTGCACCTCCCGGCACTTCTTCCGCCCGGCGCTGCGCTTCGCGCCAACCGAGCCGATCATAGAAACGCCGCGCCGCGGTGTTGCCGGCATAGACCCACAGGTACATCTGCTTCTGGCCTTGCGCAGCCGCCCATTTCGCGCCAGCCTCCAGGAGCGCTGCGCCTAGGCCGGCGCCCTTGAATGTCGGCAGCACGTGCAGGTTATCCACCAGTGCGCCCCACTCCCGCTCAGGGCCGATCTCGATGCAGGCGAAGCCCAGCGCGCGGTCTGCCGAGGTTGCCAGAAAAATTTCCCCCTGGCCGGTCGAGAGTTGCCGCACACGCGCCAGCCAGTGGCGTCGGCGCTCGGTATCGACTTCATGGTCGAGGTAATGATCGGCAAAGATGCCGCGATAGGTCGTTTTCCAGCTGGCCGCGTGCAAGGCTGCAATCTGCCGCGCGACGCGATCGAGCCGGCGCGATTCCGCTGCGCTCACCCGCTCAGTCCAGTGGCGTACTAAGAAACGCGTGCAGTGCTTCGGCGCGTGCCGAGAAGGCCGCGAGCTTAGGATA
>JBGATH010000070.1:0-12170 GCA_044229235.1 Usitatibacteraceae bacterium | reverse complement strand
CGATGGCACCATCACGATCAGGGGCCCATTTCAGGCGGTCCCAGATGTGCCACATACCGAATTCCGCAACCCACCGCACGCTCTTGCCATCCTGCCGAAACAAGCGCATGGCATTACCGGCGTCCGTGAGCGTCGGCGCCTCTGTTTTTGACACGGCGGAATCGAAACTCGCCGCCTTTGCCTTGTCCGCCTTCAGGCTAGCCATTGTCGACCGCCAGTTTCAAGAATGCGCACCGGGACTGGTCCAGGTCAATGAGCTGCAGCCGGCGCGGCCCGGCATCAATCAAGCGTTTGGAGAGCCCGGAAAGCAGCCCGAAGGAAACCGCATCGCCGGAGTAATAGACGATGGCATCAATGCCCGCCACAATCGCCACAGGCGCCTCACGGATGGCAATCTGGTCCAGAGGCACGTCCAGGCACCAGCGATCTTGTTTGCGCTTCGCTGGCATGCCCAGGAATATCCACACCTGTTCATCACTCGGCACCAAGCCGCGCTGGCGGGCACCAAGGCATTGCAGCCAAGGTTGCAGCCAGGGCGATGCGTCATGCGGGCTCGGGTACACAGGCGCCGCCATCAAGTCCGCACCGCCATGTCCATCAACGCACCCGCAACATCGGCACGCAAGGCGTCGGCGCGATGTGCCGCAAGTAGGCCGGTGCTTTGCAGCCGGGCGATGTCAGCAATGATGCGGTCGGCCCAATGCTTGAGCTGGTTTTCTTGGCGCCGTTGTTTCGCGCTCAATTTGCTTCACCAGCTACGCGATTAATGAGCGCACGAATGTCGGAGACTTGCCAGCAAGTGATGCCCTGGCTAACTTTGATCGGTTGAGGATAGCGGCCGGTCTTTACGCCGGCCCACCAGTGCGATCGGCTGACCGGGTAGACCGCGAGAATTGCCGGGAGCCGAACCAGGCCAATTTCCGGCAGCGTGGCAGACGTGGATACAGTGCTTTGTTTTTTCATGGTCGCCCTTGGTTCGTTGTGGACGACACTAAAGATATAGAATAAAAACAGTTGCGATGTACCAAAATCGTCAACGCTAGCACTGGCGCGGCTTTGCGGGCCGTCGCGGGCCGGAGCGCAAGCGCTGGCGCGGGGTTTTCATGTTCACGCCTGCGAGGCTGTTGCTCGAAAACTCCTCCGAGCCGTGCGGACGTGTTAATGCTGCATTGTCTTTTCATGGTCGCCCTTGGTTCGTTGTGGACGACACTAAAGATATAGAATAAAAACAGTTGCGACGGAGCAAAATCGTCAACGCTAGCACTGGCGCGGCTTTGCGGGCCGTCGCGGGCCGGAGCGCAAGCGCTGGCGCGGACTTTACACAGTCGCTCCCGCTAGATCGCTACCCGAGAATTTGATTGCAGGTTGGGCCAAATGCTGGCCACCAAAAACAAGAAGCCCGGCACAAGGGCCGGGCTTTTTTTGCATCCATGTCGGTCGGTACGATCGGCTGCACCTCAGACTCAGCCGCGTTGCCTTACTTTCTGCCGCGTTGGACTTTTGGCGATGCCACTTAGGCAGCCTTCCGCGCCTCAGCCGCGTTTTTCGCCAGTGCGGCATCTTCCATTAAGTCCAACAGGCGCAAAGCGTTCGCAAAGTCCGAAACAGTCTCCGCGCAGCCCGTTGGGTGAATGACGCGCATTTGGTCCGGGATAGATCGGTTGCAGGCCGTCATGATTTCCTGTTGATTAGACAGCCGCTCAATCTCGCCAAAGCTCGCGAGGCCGATCAGCACAACTTTGCGCAATTGGCGCACATCCGCCTCGTTGCCCAAATCCATGTCGGTGCTAGTATTTTCCTTAGCCATGATGAAACCTCCAGTCAGGTTGCGTTGTGGTCAGGCTGGCCGGGTGTTTCTGCACCCGGCCCAGCCGCTTGCCAATGGACCGCATTGGCGACGGTAAAAACTTGTTGGCAGGGTTGGCATCGTCGCTAGGCCGTCCGCTTGCGCGTTGCATTCAATGGCACCACATTGCCGGCATCGCGCCGCAGATCAGCGCCAGCCGGTCACCCATGCGCGACGCCTCGGCCCGCTCCGCCTTCATTTCCTGCCGCTGGTAAATTCGTGCCATCTTCGATTGTTCCAGGTGATTGAGGCAGCGCTCGATCACGTCCGGCCGCACGCCCAGCTCACCCATCAACGTCGCGCCGCTGCGCCGCAGGTCGTGCGCCGTCCACGGACCGCCGGCAGGGAGTAGGGTGGCAACAGCCTTGGTGCGATGGGGCAGGGGAGTCTCCCGCTGCCGGTCATGGATTTGTTTCTGAATCGCCTTGGTGTTGATGTGACCGTCGCCCGAGCCAGCCGGTAGCACCCAAGGCGAAAATTTCGCCTCAGCCTTCAGCGTCTGAAAGTGCCCAATGGCGAAAGGCGAGAGATAGATCACATGCTCCCGCCCGTTCTTGGCGTTGTCGGCCGGAATGCGCCACAGACCGGCTTCCAGATCCACGTCCGACCATGCCGCCTTGGACAGCTCGCTGACACGGGCCAGCGTCGCCAGCATGACCCAGATCGCCGCCACCGTTGCCTCGGTCAGATTCGCTTTTGGAATTTGCGTGACCAGCTCGCGCAGCTCTGCCTCGGTCAGTATCCGCTCGCGCTCGGTTTCCTTGCCGCCAATTTTCTTCTTGTTCAGCCCGGCCGTTGGGTCAATTTCGACCGCCTCGCGGTCCAAGGCGAACTGGAACATTTGCCGCAAGTCGGTAAACGTCCGGTTGGCCATGCGCCGGGCACCGCGCGCGACGATGGTATCCAGGACCGCCATTATCTGGCCGCGTCGAATCTCGTCAGCGTGAAAATCGGCCAGGAACGGGAAAACGTCCTTTTCAAAGGCTCGCTCGATCTCGTCGCCGCCGTCCTTGCGATTTCGCTGCAATTCTTGCTCTTTCCAGCGTTCGAACAAGCCGCGAACCGTTACCCGCGAGGCTTTGAGCCTTGCCGCATGGTCCGTTTCGGCGCGAATCTGCTGCAGGGCCAGTTGCCGGTCGATGCCTTGCTTGGCGTCGGCTTCGAACAACGCCGCCTGTTTACGCGCGTCGGCCAGCGTGGTCGTTGGGAAGTCCCCGAGCATCACCAGGCGCCGTTTGCCGCCGCGTGGCGTGTAGCGCACCGCAAACGACTTGCAGGGAGGCACCGGCATGCCTCGGATGGTTCTTGCCGGGTAAACAATCAGGTACAGGCCGCCCCGATCCTTGATCCATTGCGTGGTCGAACTGGCAATAAGCTTTTCTATTGCCAGTGAAGTGAGCTCTTTTTGTGGGGTCGACATGCTGAGTGCGCAAAGGGTCGGAAAGTGGTCCTGTATTGCCAGTGTATTGCCAATCCGAGCTGGATTGACCCTTGCATTATTTGGACAACATCGGACGAATGTCAAGCGCAAAAGCGAGTCTATCTAATTGATAGATAAAGCGAAAAAGTTATCATTTTGGACGCACTTGGATGCGATTGGATTGCTCGGCAAAAATGCCAAAAAGTTTCATGGGGTGCAAGGGGTCGGAAGTTCGAATCTTCTCGCCCCGACCAATGAATTCAAAGACTTGGCTAATTCCGGGTCTTTTTTTCATACTATCTAAGTCGTATAATTTATATTATGTCAACTACTAGTTGTGGCGTGCGCCGTGCCACAAAGGTGCTCTGACCACGCCACACCCTGCCAATGAAAACCTTTCGATGGCCGCGGCTTTGAGCCGGACATATTCGGTACCATCCCGGCATGTCTTTTCGCAACATACCCCCCGCATTGATTCTTCCAGCGCCCGGCCATGACGCGCTCGCCGAGTCACTCGCACCTTGTACCAATGCAGAACTGGGACGGGTCGAATCCCGCCGCTTTCCCGACGGCGAGACCTACCTGCGCATAGCCAGTCAAGTTGCAGGGCGCCAGGTGATGATCGTCACCTCGCTCAATGATCCTGATCCGCAGCTGCCGGGCCTCCTGTTTCTTGCCGACACGGCAAGGGAACTCGGGGCCGACGGCGTTGGCCTCGTTGCCCCCTACCTAGCCTATATGCGCCAGGACTGCCGGTTCCAGGATGGCGAAGCGGTGACGTCACGAACATTTGCCCGCGTCATTTCAGCAACGTTCGACTGGATCGCCACGGTCGATCCCCATCTGCATCGCTACGCGTCCCTGGATGCCATCTATTCCGTTCCCGGCATCGTCGCCAGGGCGTCGCCTGCCATCGCCAATTGGATCCATGACCACGTTCCGAACCCGATTGTGATAGGACCGGACAGCGAAAGCGATCAGTGGGTGGCCGATGTGGCCGCGCAGGCTTCCGCGCCAATGGCCGTCATGTCGAAGCGTCGCGTCGGCGACCGGCAGGTGGAGATCCACGCACCTGGCGGAATTTCTCCGGACTGGCAAGGCCGTACACCCGTGCTTGTGGACGACATCATTTCAAGCGGTCACACCATGGCGGCGGCGGCCCGCGTGCTGATCGAGGCCGGATATGCCGCACCGGTGTGCATCGGCGTGCATGCCTTGTTCGCACCCGACGCCGAGCGTACGCTGCAGTCAGCCGGAATCGTCCGCATCGCGACCTGCAACACCATTCCCCACCCCACAAACCAGATTGACGTCCTGCCGCAACTGGCACATGCGATACGCGTTTCGGGTGTCGCGGCCGGCCTCACCTGCCGCGATAACAGCAACGCCGTCTGCTAGATGACGATGACCTGACGTACCGCCTGGCCGGCGTGGAGCCTGTCAAAGCCCGCATTGATGTCATCAAGCTGCAAATGCCCGCTCATCAAGCGGTCGACGGGTAACCGACCCTGGCGGTACAGCGCCACGTAGCGTGGAATATCGCGCATCGGCACGCAGGTACCGATATAGCTGCCTTTGATGGTTCGCTCTTCCGCAACCAGATTCACTTGCGGTACCTGAAACATGTGTCCCGGCGGTGGCAGCCCGGCGGTGATGGTGGTGCCGCCGCGGCGCGTGATTTTGTAAGCCAGATCCATCGCCTTCACCGATCCTGCCAGCTCAAACGCGCAGTCCACGCCACCGGCAGTGGCCGCCCTCACCGCCTCCACGCAGTCCGCGTCCGATGCGTTGAAGCTGTCGGTCGCACCCAGTTCGCGCGCCAGAGCCAACTTGTCGTCCGACAGGTCGATGGCGATGATGCGATTGGCGCCGGCAGCCACCGCGCCCAGAACCGACGACAATCCCACGCCACCGAGCCCGATCACCGCCACGTTCTGCCCTGCCCTGACTCCGGCCGTGTTGATCACCGCGCCTACACCGGTGAGCACGGCGCAGCCGAACAATGCGGCCTCGTCCAACGGCAATTCCGGGTCAATCTTGACCAAAGACCGGCGCGAAACGGTGGCGTACTCGGCAAACGCCGAACAGCCGAGGTGATGATTCAGCTCCGTGACCCCGTCGGGCTGGCGCAAACGGCGCAGGCCAGAAAGCAGCGTGCCGGCAGTATTGGCCACGGCACCGGGCTCACACAGTGCCGGCCGTCCCTCGGCGCAGGGCTGGCAATGCCCGCAGCTGGGCACAAAAACCATCACGACATGGTCGCCCTTTTTCAGGTCAGACACGCCCTCTCCGAGTTCCTCAACCACGCCAGCAGCCTCGTGCCCCAGCAGCATCGGCATCGGACGCGGGCGATCACCGTTGATCACCGACAGGTCCGAATGACACAGGCCGGCAGCGTGGATTTTCACCAGCACTTCGCCATTGCCGGGCGGCGCCAGATCCACCTGCTCGATGGAAAGTGGCCGCGAGATGGCGTAAGGAGCTTGTGCACCCATTGCGCGTAGCACTGCACCGCGAATCCGCATGTTTGTTCCCCGATAGCGCGCCCGATTGCGCCGAGGATAGCATTTGGTCGTACCGGTTTCCCGGGTCGCGCGCCAATGGAAGCTCTCCGGAGCAGGAACGCCATTTGGCGCGCCCCCTGGCACGAAAATGCCCTGAGCACCGCGCCAGTGCTGGAGTTTGCTGTGCATTGACCGGGTTATTTTTGGACGCGTTTCGCGACGTGAAGGTGGCCTCAAGTAAACTCGCAGTTTCCCGCCCGCCATACGCGAAGTGATCAGCGCCATCCCCATCCCGCGTCGCCGCACCCGCCAGCACAAGCCCCTGCGTGCGACACCACTGCCGAGCCGTCCAACTCCGCCGGATCTCCCTGTATGTGCGGACTGAGCGGATTCATCGACCTGGCCGGCGGCAGCACCGATGCCGGCGCGGTTTTGCGACGCATGAATCGAACGCTGTCACATCGCGGCCCCGATGCGGAAGGCTATTTCGAGCAGGGCGCGGCGCACCTCGGCCATCGGCGCCTGTCGGTGATCGACATCGCGGCCAGTCGTCAACCAATGTCGACAAGTGACGAGCGTTACACCCTCGTGTTTAACGGCGAGGTCTACAACTTCAAGACATTGCGTGCCGAACTTTCAGCCAGCGGACGCCATTTCAAGACGGCCGGTGACACGGAAGTCGTGCTGCAGGCCATCGCCGAATGGGGTGATGCCGCGCCGACGCACCTGCAGGGCATGTTCGCCTTCGCCAGTTGGGACATCGATACCCAGACGCTGTTTGCCGCCCGCGACCATGTCGGCGTCAAGCCGTTTTATTACTTCTGGGATGGCAAGCTGTTCGCCTTCGCCTCCGAGCTGAAAGCCTTGCTGGAACACCCCGGTGTAACACGCGAAATCGATCTCGATGCGCTCGGGCTGTTCCTGGAGTGCCAGTACATCCCGGCGCCACTGACCATTTACAAAGGCATCCGCAAGCTGCCCGCCGGTCATGCGCTGAAGCTGAAAAAGGGCGAACTCGAACTGTTTCCATTTTGGCACCTCGATTACCGCGACAAACCGCATTGGGATGAGGCGACTTCCCTGCAGCAGCTCGATGCCGAGCTGCGCTGCTCCGTGGAATCGATGCTGGTGGCAGATGTACCGCTGGGTGCGTTTGTCAGCGGCGGAATTGATTCCAGCGTGGTTGCCGCACTCATGACCGACATCACCGGCAAACCCATCGATACCTTCAACCTCGGCTTCGCCAACGACACCAGCCAGAGTGAGCACGAGGAAGCTGCGGCCGTGGCGCGCCATCTGGGCAGCCACCATCACCCGCTGATGGTCTCGCCCGAGGATGTCCTTGGTGCCTTCGACGAATGGGTGGATGTTTTCGACGAGCCGTTCGGCGACCAGGCCGCGCTGCCGACGATGTTGCTGTCCAGGCTCACGCGCAAGCAAGTGACCGTGGTACTTACCGGCGAAGGCGCCGATGAACTTTTCTCCGGGTACGGCAATTACGCCAAACGCGTTCGCGAGGAACGCATCACATCGTTGCTCGGCCATGCGTGGTCACCGCTGCGCTCGCTGGTGCCGCGCCTGCCGGCGTTGTGGCAAAAGGACCGGATCGTCAAGGCCATGGGCCTGCCGCTTGCGCAACGCTACGCGACGATCCCGAACCTGTTTGACCGCTCAACCCATGCCGGCCTGCTTTCACCCGCCTTTCTGGCCCTGCAACGCAGCCACATCGCCGACTATGCCGCCGCCTTTTTCGACCAGTGCAACGCCGCCAGTTATCTTGAGAAGATCATGAACGTGGACATGCGGCTCTGGCTGCCCGATGACCTGTTGACCAAAGTGGACCGCGCCACCATGGCCTACTCGCTGGAGGCACGGGTGCCCTACCTTGATCACCGTTTCATCGAATTCGTCGCCAGGCTGGACCCGGCGCTGAAGCAGCATGGCAACACCACCAAGTACCTGCTGAAGAAACTCGCGGAAAAATACCTGCCGCATGACATCATCTACCGCAACAAGCAGGGATTCGTGATGCCGCTCTCCCAATGGCTCGAGGGTGGACTGAAGTCCCGCATGGAACATGCACTGTCTGCCGACGGATTGGGCAAGCGCGGCCTGTTCCGTGCCGGCGCACTGCCGCGGCTGATTGCTGACCACCGCGCGGGCCGCAGCAACCACGCCGGCCGCCTGTGGGCGCTGACCGTGCTTGAATTGTGGTTTTCGCGCTACGCGCCGGATTTTTCACTCGAACCATGACCAGAGCGCTTTCCATCCTGCATACCGAATCCTCCATCGGCTGGGGCGGTCAGGAGATTCGCATCCTCACCGAAGCGCGCGGCATGCTCGACCGCGGGCACAACGTGATGCTGCTGACACCGCCGGTCGCGGAAATGTTGCCGGTTGCGCGTCGTTTTGGCATCCCGGTGCAGGCCATCGACATCGAGCGCAAGCGACTCGGTCCCTTGCTGGCACTGCGCCGCTGGCTGGCGCGCAATGGCAACGAGTACGATGTGATCAATACCCACAGTTCCACCGACAGCTGGTTGTCGGCCATTGCCTGCGCCACGATCGGCAACATGCCGCCAATCGTGCGCACCCGTCACGTTTCCACCGCCATCAACAACAAGGCGTCAACCCGCTGGCTGTACCAGCGAGCCACTTCCCACATCGTGACCACGGGCGAGGCGCTGCGCCAGCAACTCCACCGCGACAACGGTTATCCGCTGGAGCGCATGACGTCGGTGCGCACCGGCATTGACCTGGAACGCTATCGCCCTCTGGACAAAACCGCAGTGCGTACCAGGCTGCATATCGCCAACCGCCCGACGCTTGGCATCCTCGCGACGCTGCGCGACTGGAAAGGTCACCAGCAGCTGCTCGAGGCGATGGCCGCCCTGCGCGCGGATTTCCCGGAGTGGCAATTGCTGGTCATCGGCGACGGCCCGCAGCGCGAGGCACTCGAGATGCGTGTCGAGGAACTCAAGTTGAGCGACCGCGTGCGCTTTGTCGGCAACCAGGACAACGTCCCTGAATGGCTGTCCGCGCTGGACTTGTTCACCCTGCCCTCCTACGGTGACGAAGGTGTGCCGCAGGGCATCATGCAGGCGATGGCGTGCGGGCTTGCGGTGGTTTCCACGCCGGTGGGCGCGATCGGCGAAGCGGTCCAGGACGGTGTGACCGGCCTCATGACTGCGCCGCGCGACCCTGCCGCGCTCGCCGCGACTCTCGCGCGTTTGATGGGCAATGACGGCCTGCGGACGCAAATGGGGGCCGCTGGGCTGGCCTATGCGCGGGCAAACTTTGGCATCGACATCATGCTCGACCGCATGCAGGACGTTTTCACCCGCTTCGCCAAGGTCCGCTAGCCCATGTGCGGCATCGCCGGTTTCTTTGCCACCGAAGCGATCCCGTCGCAAACACAGCAGCGCATGCTTGCGGCATTGCGCCAGCGCGGACCCGACGCGCAGCACATCGTAGGCTGGAATCACGGCTGGGATCGCAGCGAGCAGATCGTCTGTAACGCCATGCTGCACGCGCGCCTGTCGATCATCGATCCGCGCCCGGTGTCGGATCAGCCCATGTCCAATGCGGCCGGTGATGTCTGGATCTGTTACAACGGCGAGGTGTACGGATGGGCGGAGCATGCCGAAGAACTGCGTGGGCTGGGCTACGAATTCAAGACGCGATCCGACACCGAGTTCATCCTGCATGCCTACGAGGCCTGGGGCATGGAAATGCTGCCGCGCCTGCGCGGCATGTTTGCGATCGTAATCCTCGACCTTCGCCAGCAGAAAGTGTGGCTGATACGCGATCGCATGGGACTCAAGCCCATTGTTTACGCGCACCTCGGCGAGCAATTCGCATTCGGCTCCACGGTCCGATCGGTATTGCCCTTCCTTCCGGTTGACGCGCGCGGTTTCGATGCCGATGCGATCGACGCCTACCTTGCGCATCGCTACATTCCCGCGCCCATGACCGTATTCAACGGCATCCGGCGGCTCGAGAATGCCCATTGGCTATGCTTCGACCTGCAGTCGCGGCAACTCTCCAGGACCTGTTACTGGCAGCCCGGTCTGGAAGCGGCGCCGGCATCATGGACGACGTTGCTCGATGAAGCGGTGCACCTGCGCACGGTGGCGGATCGCCCGCTGGGACTGTTCCTGTCGTCAGGTATCGATTCGTCGCTGGTTGCCTCGCGCCTGGCCGCGACCGGACACGCGGGCCTGCAGACTTTCACCGCCGGATTCAGGGATCCGGCGATGGACGAAAGCCCGGATGCCGCGCGGATCGCCGGCACCCTGGGCTTCCCCAACCATGTGGTGCCGATCCCGACGCGCATTCAGGACGACGTCGAGCGCATTGTTGCCGACCTCGATGAACCATTCGCGGACCCCAGCTGCGTGCCGACCTGGTACCTCGCGCGCGCGACTACCGGGCATGTGAAAGTCGTCCTTGGCGGCGACGGTGGCGACGAGATGTTTGCCGGCTACAAGCGCTTCGACAAGCACCTGCGTTCAGCGTGGCGCGCCGGCATGAGCCTGGGCGGCATGCCGGAGGCGGCGCCAGCCGGTCTGGCTGGCGACGGTTGGCGGCGCGTGGCTGATGAGGCGCGCATGACCTGGCACGAGGCCTACAGCCTGCGCTTTTCCGGCTTCACACCGACGCAGCGCGCTAGCCTGCAACCCGGTCGCACGCTGCGCCGTGCGGTGTACTGGCGCATGCCGCCGGCCAATGACCGGCTTACGCCATTGAAACAGTTGCTCGAAATCGATCGGCTCAATTACTTGCCGGAGTACATCCTGCGCAAAGGCGACCTGACCACCATGGCGCACGGGCTGGAGTTGCGTGCGCCGCTGCTGGACCACCACTGGGTCAACTACGTCTCGCAGTTACCGGATGCGCAGCGATTTACCTTTCCTGCCAAGCAGTTTGTCGCGCCCGCCATGCCGCAACTGGCGGCGATGGACCTGTTCCATCGCAAGAAAAAAGGCTTCAACCCGCCGCTGGCCGCATGGCTGCACGAGGACTTGGCGAGCCAGCTGGACGGTTTGGGGGCGCAACTCGCGGAATTGACCGAAGGCCAGATCGATGCCGGCGCGGTCGAGAGTCTGTTAAGCGCATACCGGCAAGGCCAGGAATTCCTCGCCGAACAGATCCTGCAACTGCTGCTGCTGGCCATGTCATTGCGCCAGTTGCGCGAACTGGCTCGGCAGCTGTGACCGCCCCGCTGCCAACGATCAGCCGCGAACAGGCCGCAAGCGCACGGCGGGTGCTGATCATCAACGTCACCCGCATCGGCGATACCGTCTTGGCGACGCCGGCGGTGCGCGCCATCGCGCGGCATTTTCCCGACGCCAAGCTGACGTATCTTGGGCATCCCAATCGCGTTGAGGTGGTCGCGCATCTGCCCTACCTGAGCAAGGTCGGCGGCGTCACCAAGAATCGGGTGGCCTATCGCGGCTGGAAGGACGTGCTGCTGGGCGCCGAGTACGACTGGGCCTTTGTCTGGGGCCACGACGCGGCGCTGGTGCGTTACGCCTTGCGCAAGGCAAAGCACCTAGTCGCCGAGAAGCAACGCGATACGGCGTTGAACAGCCGCCTGTTCGCCGCAGTGGAGACCCCGCCGCAAAACAGTCTGCACGCCGTCGCCTGGTACCTGTCGTTACCCGAGGCGGTGGGAATTGCCGCTGACGGGTACCGGCTCGACGTCGCGATCCTGCCCGCCGAGTCGGCCTGGGCAACAGACCGGCTGCAGGAGGACTGGCCAATATTGCCCACGCCGCTCATCGGCATGCAGGTCGCAAGCTTTGCCACCAAAAGTTACCGCGACTGGCCGATCGCGCAGTTCATTGAACTGGCTACACGCATCGTCGAACGCTGGCCCGCGGCGGGATTCGTGCTGTTCGGTTCGGCGGACGATCAGCCTCGCATCGCGCAACTGCAGGCATCGTTGCCGGGAAAAACCGTCAGCTATGCCGGGCAACTTTCACTGCGGCAAACCATGGCGATGATGAGTTGTACAGACGCCTATGTCGGCGTCGATACCGGCCCCACGCATCTCTACAGCGCGCTGCAAAAACCGATGGTGGTGCTCTACCACCCTTCCCTGCCCAGCGCGCTGTATCGGCCACTTGAGCACGGTGCGCTACAGGCGCTTGATCACCCGTCGGCCGGACCTGGCGCGGGCAAGGACCTTGCCATCGGGGACATCAGCGTTGACGAGGTGTACGCCGCGCTTGCCGATGCCCTCGCCGGCCGCGTATCCACGCGACGCGGCCTGCCGGCGCCGGGTATTGACGCCGGCGCCGCTGCCTATCCCGGCGATCCGGTACGCGCCCATGCCTGATCGCAACCGCCGCCGCTGGCTGCAGACCACCGGTGCAATGGCCGCCGCCGGAATGCC
>JBGATH010000016.1:0-84371 GCA_044229235.1 Usitatibacteraceae bacterium | reverse complement strand
CCATGGCGGCGTGCTTGAACGACTTCTGGATGAACGGCATCAGGTCGCCACCGTTGGCCGCCAGCGCGGCGCGCAGTGCCATTTCCTTGAGGCCGCCACCGGCCGGCAGCAGGCCCACACCGACCTCGACGAGGCCGATGTAGCTTTCCAGCGACGCCACCACGCGGTCCGAATGCATCTGGAATTCGCAGCCACCGCCCAGCGCCATGCCATCCACTGCCGAGACCACGGGGACCATGCTGTACTTGATGCGTTGGGACGTCGCCTGAAACAGCGCAACCATGGCTTCGAACTCGTCGAAGCGGCCAGCCTTCAGGCCCTCCAGCGCCTTCATCAGGTCGGCTCCGGCCGCGTAGGGCGGTTGCTCCTGCCAGATGACCAGCGCCTTGTAATTGGCCTCGGCTTCGTCAATCGCCTTGTTCAAGCCATTGAGCACGTCGCTGCTGATTGCATGCATCTTGGTCTTGAACGACACGATGGCCACGTCTTCGTGTCCCTTGGTGGTCCACATGCGCACCGCATCGGTTTCGAAAATGGTGGCGCCCTTGTCAGCCTTTTCGCCGAGCAGCAGTTCCGGGAAAAGCTGGCGCTGGTAAACCGGCAATGATGAGCGCGCCACCATTTTTCCCGTCTTCGCGGAGTAGGATCCTTCGGCGGAATGAACACCCTTGCGGCCGTCAGTCACCCATGCCGGAAGCGGCGTGTTGGCCATGGTCTTGCCGGCGGCGATGTCTTCCGAAATCCACTTGGCGATCTGTTCCCAGCCGGCGGCTTGCCAGGTTTCGAACGGGCCCATCTTCCAGCCGAAGCCCCAGCGAATGGCGAAGTCGATGTCGCGTGCCGAGTTGGCCACGTCACCCAGGTGCACGGCGATGTAGTGGAACACGTCGCGGAAAATCGCCCACAGAAACTGCGCCTGCGGATGAGCGCTGGCGCGCAGTGCCGCGAACTGCTCGGCCGGGTTGCGGATCTTGAGGATGGCGGCGACCTCGTCGGCCACCTTGCCGGTGCTGGGCACGTAATCCTGCTTGGCAAGATCAAGCACCAGGATGTCCTTGCCCTTCTTGGTGAAAAAACCCGCCTTGGTTTTTTGTCCCAGTGCACCTTTGTCGATCAGGCCTTTGAGGAACGCCGGCACGGTGTAGTACTTATGCCACGGATCGTCCGGCAGGTTATCGTCCATGGTCTTGAAGGTATGCGCGAGCGTGTCGAGGCCGACCACATCGCCGGTGCGGTACGTCGCGCTTTTGGCGCGGCCGATGGCCGGACCGGTCAGCGCATCGACTTCGTCGAAGCCCATCTTGAAGGCCATGGTGTGATGCATGGTGGCAGCAATTGAAAACACGCCGATGCGGTTGGCGACGAAGTTGGGCGTGTCATTGGCGCGAATCACGCCTTTTCCCACCGTGGTGGTGAGGAACGACTCCAGCAAATCCATGATCACCGGTTCGGTCACCGGCGTGGCGATCAGTTCAACCAGCTTCATGTAGCGCGGCGGATTGAAGAAGTGCACGCCACAGAAGCGGTGGCGCAGCGATTCCGGGAACACCTTCGAAAGTTCCGTGATCGACAGACCCGAAGTGTTGGAAGCGAAGATGGCATCGGGGCGGATGAACGGCGCCACTTTTTCATACAGCGCTTTTTTCCAGTCCATGCGCTCGGAGATGGCCTCGATCACCAGATCACATTGCTTAAGCCATTCCAGATTTTCGTCGTAGTTGGCCGGGGTGATGAGCGCTGCCTTGGTCCTGCTGGCGAACGGATCCGGCGCGAGCTTGAGCATGCCGTCGATCGCCTTGGTGACGATACCGTTCTTCGGGCCTTCCTTGGCCGCGAGATCAAACAGGATGGACTTGACACCGGCGTTGGTAAGGTGGGCCGCGATTTGCGCGCCCATGACGCCTGCGCCAAGAATGGCGACTTTTCTGATGTGGAAATTACTCACGAGACACTCCTGACTTTGCGGATTGCTAAACATTGAAACTCAAGCACTGGCGCGGTTCGCAGGGCATAAATGGCCCGGAAGCCGCGCCGGTACTGGGCTTTTCTCTTTCGATCCCTTACAACGGTGGCACCAGGCGCGGCTTGCGCGCGTCATCGATCGCCACGTACGTCAACTGTGCTTCCGTTACCTTCACCACCTCTGCGCCAAACCGCTGACGCTGGGCATATACCTCCACGTCCACTGTTAGCGACGTGCG
This sequence comes from Usitatibacteraceae bacterium, assembly GCA_044229235.1. Taxonomy (GTDB): domain Bacteria; phylum Pseudomonadota; class Gammaproteobacteria; order Burkholderiales; family Usitatibacteraceae; genus UKL13-2. The sequence continues at coordinate 82,170 of JBGATH010000016.1, read as the reverse complement.
TCCGACTTTCACCACGTCGGCATAGAAACTCACCAGATCCCCGACCAGCACAGGCTGTTTGAACTGGAAGGAATTGACCGAAACCGTCACCACCTTGCCGCGCGCGCGCACCGTTGCCGGCACGCTGCCGGCCAGGTCCACCTGCGCCATCACCCAGCCACCGAATATGGTGCCGTGGGCATTGGTATCGGCAGGCATGGGGATGATGCGGATCACCGGCTGCCGGTCCACGGGCAACTGCACCACTTCGCAGAAATCGTCATTGGTTGTCTCGCTCACAGTACATGTCCCTTGTACATTTCGTCGATGGCCGCCTGGTAAAGCTGGACGATGGCATTGCGCTTCAGTTTCAGCGTCGGCGTGATGAGGCCATTGTCGATGGTCCATTTCTCGCGCGCGATCGACACTTTGCGAATGCCGGCGTAGCCCGGAAACTCCTTGGTCAGTTTGGCGATGCGCTGCTGGACACTCCTCGTCGTTGAGTACCACCACTGCCGAAAGGTAGGGTTTGGCCTCGCCATAAACCATCACCTGTTCGAACAGCGGGTCCATCTGGATGGCAAGCTCCATGTCCACGGGCGGCACATATTCGCCGTTGCCCATGACGATGATTTCCTTGATGCGCCCGGTGATGTGGATGAAGCCCTGTTCGTCAATGCGTACTTGGTCGCCGGTATTCAACCAGCCATCGTCGGAAAGAACGGCGCGCGTGGCTTCCGGGTTATTCCAGTAGCCCTTCATGATGTTCGGCCCGCGCGCGAACAAAACGCTGTTCTCACCTATGCGCGTTTCCACGCCAGGCACCGCCGGCCCGACCGAACTCGGCTCATTCTTGTCGAGCAGGTTTACTGCCAGCAGCGGCGACGCTTCGGTCATGCCGTAGCCCTGGCAGATTGGCAAACCGAGGCCGACGAACACGCGCGACACCCCGGTCGACAGGGCGGCGCCGCCGGCCACCGCGAAACGCAACTTGCCGCCGAGCCGCGCCAGCAGCTTTTCGGCGACCAGTTTCTTCAGCACCGGCCAGAGCAGGAACGACGGCTTCCACGGACCACGCCCGTGCTGGTACTGGAAGCGTGCCCAGCCGATACTCACCGCGAGATCAAACAGCTGCCGCTTGGTCGGCGACGATTTCCGCAGCTGATCATTGATGGCCGCGAGGAAACGCTCGTAAATGCGCGGCACCGAGAAAATGATGGTCGGCTGCACGATGCGGAAATCTTCAGCCAGCTGCGGGATCGAGCGCGAGAAAACCATCGATGCGCCCGAGACCACATTCAGATAATAGTCGGCGGTGCGCTCGAACATGTGCGACAGCGGCAGGAACGACAGGAACACATCGTCGGCATACACGTCGTAGACCGCAAGGCCGGACTGCACATTGGAAAGGATGTTGCGGTGCGAGAGCATCACGCCTTTGGGCCGGCCGGTGGTACCGCTGGTGTAGACGATGGTGGCCAGATCATCGGCTTTCGCCGGCGTGCGTTCGAATGCGCCCGGCGCCGCAGGCAACCAATCGGATAACAGCGTGAGGCGCGGCTCCTCCGGGTCATTTACCGGCCGCAGGGTGAGGATGCGCTTGAGCCCGCCGAGCTGATCCTTGACGGTCTTCAAGCGCTTCCAATGTTCCTCGCCGTCAATCACCAGCAGGCGCACGCCGGCATCGTTGAGGATGAAGGCAACATTGTCCGGGCGGTCATCGACAAACACCGGCACGGTTATCAGGCCGTGGGCGAACGCCCCCTGGTCGGCGACGATCCAGCTGATGCAGTTCCGCAACATGACCGCCATGCGTTCCCCGGGCTGCAGGCCGTCACGACGCAAGCCCTCGCGCATGCGCGCCGCGCGATCGCCGGCTTCGCGCCAGTCAATCCCCTTCCACTCCTTGCTCGCGCTGTCGTATTCCCGATAAGCCGGCGCATTCGGCGAGGTGCGGCAGCGCAAGGCGAACACATCGGCAATGGTGGCCGACTCGTCGAATGCCAAGTAGCGGGTACCGCGCCGGTTTTGAAGAATCGATTCCGCCAACACTGCTCTCCTCGGGTCGGCGGATGCCGGCTTGGCGCACACGGGCCTGGACGGTATGAACGGGACGGGCGACACCACTTGCAACCCGCCCGGCCGCACAAAATTTACGACCTTGTCGCCGATTATACGCGGCGGCACAGCACGTCGGCCGGTAGCAAGCACTGGCAACAGCGCAGGAATTCCCATCGTCATGCCGCCTTCTTTTTCGGGCTGACGTACATCGCAATTTCCGCCCGCGCAACCGTGTTCCCGCCACGGTCCTTCAAGTCCACATTGACGATGACATCGCGCGCCGGCCCCTCAGCGATGTCGCTGGCGGTACAGTCAGCAATGACATCGGTCTCGGCTTTCTTCAGGTACTGGATATTCATGCCTTTGGGCAGCCAGCGCATCGAGGCCGGCAGGCTGGCCTCCATCATCGTGCCGGCACCGAGCTCGGCCAGGTTGCACATGGCGATCGCGTGCACCGTCTGGATGTGGTTTTGTACGGCGCGCCGCTTGCGCATGCTTACCTTTGCAAACCCGGGACGGAGTTCCTCGAACCGCGGCGCGATGGTGCCGAAGTACGGCGCCTTCCAGCAGATGATTTTCGAAAAGAGCATCTTGCCCAGCGGCTTGCCGGCAAGCGACGTCCAAAGCGAAAGCACGCGATTCACGGCTACTGGATGTTTTGCCAGCCGGCGTCCGCCGCGAAGCGTGCACCGTGCTGTTGTTCAAGCGCCTTCATCTCCGCGAGCAGTTTGTCCTTGCCGGCGGCGCGCAAATAATTGATCGGCCCGCCGCGATGCGGGGCGAAGCCGGTGCCGAATATCACGCCGGCATCGCACAGGTCGGCGTCGGCAACAATGCCCTCGCGTACGCACGCGACAGCTTCGTTCACCGCCGGCAGCGTCATGCGCATCCACAGCGGCGCCAGGTCCACCGTGCCCGAACCATTGGCTTTCTGCGGGCGGCCATTCACCCACTTGTAGAACCCTTCACCGGTTTTCTTGCCGAGCTTCTTCGCTGCCACCAGTTCCTGGATTTTTTTCGGCTCCGGACCGCCGGGTTTGGCGAGCTCCTTGCCTACCGCCAGCCCCACGTCGAGACCCACCGTGTCGGCCAGTTCAATCGGGCCCATGGGCATGCCGAACTCGCGCGCGGCCGCGTCGATGGTTTCAGCGGGGATGCCTTCTTCCATCATCACCTGCGCCTCGGTCATGTACGGCGTGAGGATACGATTGACCAAAAAGCCCGGGGCGGATTTGACCGGCAGCGGCAGCTTGTCGATCTTCTTGACAAAGGCCTGCGACATTTTCATGACCTCAGCCGAAGTCTGCGGGCCCTCCACGATTTCCACCAGCATCATCTGCGCCACCGGATTGAAAAAATGTATGCCCACCAGCCGCCTGGGCTGCGCCAGGCCGGCCGACAACTCCTGCAGCGGAATGGAGGAGGTATTGGTGGCCAGGATGGCGCTTGCCTTGAGTTTCGGCTCGATCTGCGCGTACAGCTTGCGCTTGATTTCCACGTTTTCGACGATGGCTTCGATCACCAGATCGCAGTGCTGGACGCCGTCACCACGCACATCCGGCACCAACCGGTCCAGCGCCGCCTGAATGAGGTGGGGCTGTTTCAGCTTGCGCTTGTACAGTTCCGCGGCGCGCTTGATGGCCGGCGCGATGCGCGCGTGGTCCAGATCCTGCAGCGTCACCGTGAAGCCGCGCAATGCGCACCAGGCGGCGATATCGCCGCCCATCACACCAGCGCCGACGACGTGTACATGGCGGATGTCGACTTCGCCCGCACCCAGGCCTTTCATGCGGTCTTGCAGCTTGAAGATTCGCACCAGATTGGCGGTGGTCGGATGCTTGAATATTCCCGAAATTGAATAGGGATGGTCCTGCGGCACCTTGCGCGGGTCACCACCGTAGTTCTCCCACAGGTCGATGATGGCGTACGGCGCGGGGTAATGATCCTTGCGCGCCTTGCGGGCGACCTGTTTGCGCGATGCGCCGGCAATAAAGCCGCGGATGACCGGCCAGTTGGTGATCGCATCCTTGAAGGCCGGTTGATGCGGCGCCGGCGGATTGACAAGCAGCATGCGTGCCGCGTTGCTGAAATGGCGGCGCGGCGTGACCACGTCCACCAGGCCCATCGTCCTGGCGCGGCGCGCATCCACCGCGCGGCCGGTCAGCATCAGGTCCAGCGCCTGTGCGGCACCGATCAGCTTCGGCATGCGCTTGGCGCCACCCCAGCCGGGGACGATGCCGATCATCACTTCCGGCAATGCCATCTTGGTCTTGGGGCCGTCATCGGCAATACGATAGCGACAGGCCAATGCCAGTTCGGTGCCGCCACCCATGCAAAAGCCATGGATCATTGCAACCGTCGGAAATGGCAGCGCTTCCACCTGGTCGAAAACATCGTTGCCCAGCCTGGTGAACGCGTAGGCCTCTTCGGCATTCTTCAGCGTGGTGAATTCGTCGATGTCCGCACCGGCCGCGAAGCCGTTGTCCTTCGCCGACTGAATGACCAGGCCTTTCGGCGGTGTGATTGCCAGGGTTTCGCAGATGACGGCCAGCTCGCGCAGAGCCTCGCTGGAAAAGGTGTTGGTTGAGGAGCTTGCGCGATCAAACGTCAGCCACGCAAGGCGATCGGCGTCGGTGTCGAGGCGCCAGTGTTTCCATTGGGACATGATGCGGTTCCTTCAATGCGGAGGAGGGTGTTTCTGGTTTTTCTTGGCGATGCGTTGGCGACACATCAATTGGGCAAACTCCAGTATTGGCGGCCTTTCCCGGGCATTTTTGCCCGGAAAGCCGCGCCAATGCTGGTGTTTTATTCTGCTATGCGCGCTCCAGCAACATGGCGCCGCCCTGCCCGCCACCGATACAAAGCGATGCCGCCGCGCGCTTGCCGCCGGTGCGCTCGAGCACCTTGAGCGCGTGCAGCACGACGCGCGCGCCCGATCCGCCAATGGGATGGCCAATTGCAATGGCGCCGCCATCGACGTTGAATTTTGCGCGGTCCATTTTGCCGAACTTGCCAAACGCCGCGGCGTCGAGCCCGAGCTTGTCGCGGCAGTATTCCTCCGACTCCCACGCGGCAAGGCACCCCAGCGCCTGCGCGGCGAACGCCTCGTTGATCTCCAGCGTATCCAGATCGGCCAGACCCAGGCCATTCCGCACCAGCATCGGCGTGATTGCATGCACCGGGCCCAGGCCCATCTCGGCAGGATCGAGCGCGCTCCACTGCGAATCAACGATGGCGCCCAGCGGCTGCAGGCCAAACCTGCTTACCGCTTCTTCCGATGCAAGCACGAGCAGCGCCGCGCCATCAGTGACCTGGGAAGAATTTCCGGCCGTCACGCTACCATAGGTCTTGTCGAACACGGGTCGCAACTTGGCGAGCCTCTCAGGCGTGGAGTCGGTACGCACGCCGTCGTCTTCCTTGTACACATTGCCACGCGCATCGATCATCGGCTCGATCTCGCCAAAGTGTCCGGCTTCGCGCCCGGCCAGTACGCGCTGGTGCGAGCCGGCGGCGAACTCATCCATCATCTGGCGCGTGATGCCAAAGCGCTTGGCCACGATCTCCGCGGTCTGGCCCATCGACAATTTGACGATGGGATCGGTAAGGCCTTTGAGAATGGCAATCACCGGCGCCAGGTAGGCAAGGCGGAACTTTGCCGCCACACCGGCGCGCTGTCCCAGCGATTTGGCGCCATACCAGTCGGCCAGCCAGTTGACCATCGCCGGTCCGAACAACAGGGGGGCGTGGCTCATCGCGTCGGTGCCGCCTGCCAGCACCAGTTGCGATTTTCCGGCGAGGATGTTCATGCACGCCGAATCCAGCGCCTGCATCCCGGATGCGCAATTGCGCATGACCGTCCATGCCGGCACCTTGTCGCCGCAGCCGAGACGCAAGGCCACCACGCGTCCGATGTTGGCTTCGTCGGCCGACGGCATCGCCGCGCCGATGATGACCTCATCGAGATCGGTCGGCGCAAACTTCTGCCGTGCCAGCAACGGACGCCCGGCGGCCACCGCCAGGTCACCACCGCTGAATGGCCCCGGTTTTCCCTTTGCTTTCAGAAAGGGCGTGCGGGCGCCATCGACAACATAGACCCGCCGCGAATTTTTTCCGCTCATTCCGCGGCCCTCACCTGTTGCCAGTAGCTGCCGTCCACCGCCTGTTTGCCAAAGTCCATGTCGAAGTCATCGACCATGATGACCTCATGCTGCAATGCGCGCGCACGGCGCCACTGGGCAAGCTCGGTTTCGGTGATCACTGACAGCTTCATCGCTTCTTCAGCCTGCGGTTCCGGGCCGCTGGCAGCCAGGCGGCCAGCCTTCTTGGCCGCCTTCACCTTCGCGTCAACCGGCTCAGCAACGATGACTGCATTGAGCGCGGCTTCCAGCTTGCCGATGACATCGTGTTCGTTATTGGGCAAATAAATACCGTGGATCAGGCGGCTGCGCGCGGCACAGGGCTGGATCATGAGGCTCGCCACCTCGTGGCCCATCTGGTCCGTCGGCTGGGTCAGCGTCATGCCACGCGGGAACACCAAACGCCGCAGTACGAACGCAATTGCGCGGTTGGGGAAGTTCTCAATGATGGCGTCCAGCGCGACCTGCATTTTGAATACAGAGTCGTACAGCGCCCACCGCACGAACGGCAGTTCATCCTGCTGGCGACCGCGCTGGTCGTAGAACTTGAGCGTTGCAGACGACAGATACAGCAGTGAGAGTACATCACCCAGGCGCGCGGACAGTTTCTCCTTGCGCTTGAGTGATCCGCCGATGACGAACATCGATACATCCGCGAGCAGGGCAAACGCGGTCGAGAAGCGCGTCAGCAGCTGATAGTAGCGCTTGGTATCGGCGCAGGCAGGCGAGGCCATGCCGCGGCCACCGGTGATGCCCATCCACATTGCACGTGCGGCGTTGGAAATGGTGAACTTGATATGGCCCCAGAATGAGGAGTCGAACTGCTCCAGCGAATCAGCCCGCGCGGCCTTCATTTCCTTCAGAACCCAGGGGTGGCAACGAATGGCGCCCTGGCCAAAAATGATCAGCGAGCGGGTCAGGATGTTGGCGCCCTCCACCGTAATGGCAATGGGAATCTGCTGATAGGCACGGCCAAGGTAGTTGTTCGGCCCCAGGCAAATGCCCTTGCCGCCGTGCACGTCCATCGCATCGTTGATGACGATGCGCATGCGCTCGGTCATGTGGTACTTCGAGATTGCCGACAACACCGACGGCTTCTCTCCCATATCCAGCGCCCCCGCGGTGATGGTGCGGCAGGCGTCCATTAGGTACGTGTAGGCGCCGATGCGTGCCAATGGCTCCTCAATTCCCTCGAACTTGCCGATGGGAGTCTTGAACTGCTGGCGCACGCGGGCGTAGGCGCCGGTCGCCATCGACGCAAACTTGCCGGCGGCAATCGATTGTGCCGGCAGGGAAATGGAGCGACCGGCGGCGAGGCATTCCATCAGCATGCGCCAGCCCTGGCCCAGCATCGGCTGGCCGCCGATGATCCATTCCATCGGAATGAAGACATCCTTGCCCCAGGTCGGGCCATTCATGAACGTAGCGTTGAGCGGGAAATGACGGCGCCCGGTATTCACGCCGCGATGCGACGTGGGGATCAATGCGCAGGTGATACCAAGGTCGGTCTTGTCGCCCGCCAGTTTTTCGGGGTCGTAACACTTGAAGGCCAGGCCGAGAATGGTGGCGATCGGGCCCAGGGTGATGTAGCGCTTCTCCCAGGTCACGCGCACGCCCAGCGTCTCCTTGCCTTCCCACATCTGCTTGCAGATGATGCCGACGTCCGGCATGGACGCCGCGTCGGAACCGGCGTGCGGGGCGGTCAGGGCAAAACAGGGGATTTCCAGACCCTTGGCGAGCCGCGGCAGGTAGTAGTTCTTCTGGTCCGGCGTGCCGTAGTGCATCAGCAACTCGCCCGGACCGAGTGAGTTCGGTACCATCACCGACACGGCAGCGGTGCCGCTGCGCGTGGAGATCTTCATCACGATCTGCGAGTGGGCATACGCCGAAAACCCAAGTCCGCCGTATTCCTTCGGGATGATCATGCCGAGGAATCCGTTGTCCTTGATGAACTGCCAGACGTTTTGTGGCAAGTCATGAAGTTCATGCGAGACCTGCCATTCATTGACCATCGAGCATAGGGTCTCTGTCGGGCCATCGATAAACGCCTGTTCTTCGGCCGTCAGTTTGGCGGCGGGATAGTCCAACAGTTTGTTCCAGTCGGGTTTTCCGCTGAACAGGTCGCCATCCCACCACACCGTTCCGGCCTCCAGTGCCTCCTGCTCGGTCGAGGACATCTGCGGCAACAGCTTCTTGTAAATGCGGAAAATAGGCGCGGTCACAAAACGCTGGCGGATGGGTGTCAGCGCGGCAAATATGGCCACAGCCGCGACCGCCGTCCAAATCAGCGCGGCGCCGATGCCGCCGATGGCACCGCCTGCTGTGAGCGCCAACAATGCCGCACCCGCGACCAGCGACCAGACCAGCGCGCTGGCGCCGTAGTACGCAAGGACCCAAACGACGATAACCGCCGCCACCACCGAAACGATTAAGGTAAACATGTTGATTCCTTTCTAAGCTTCCTGGAGTAATTGTTGCCCGTCGTCCTCGGCCGGGCTGGGTGCACGCAGTCCCGCCGCCAGAAATGGCGCGAGACGCTTCAGGAGCAACTCATCATTGGTCGCTTCTTCTGGGTGGTATTGACCGATCACCTGCAGGACGTCCGTGCCTGCCAGGGTGTAGGACAAAGCGCCCATGACAAAATGCAGGCGCCACGACAGCTCTTCGCGGGGAATATGCGGCAGCGCGCGACTGAATGCCGTGCGGAACCGGGCAATCATTTCCCGATACTGGTTGGAAAGGAACTCACGGATGAAGGGCGCCGGGTCGGCGTAGGCGCGACCGAGTAACCGCAGGAAGTTCTTGCCGCCCGTTTCATGGTCGCGCGCCAGCCTGAGCGCCGGGATAAACATGGCCGCCAGGATCTTCTCGCAGGTCAGCGCTGTTTGCCCGGCCGCCGACTCGTATGCGGAGAGGAGTTGCATGCGATCCTGATTCATGGGGTCAAGACGGCGTGTCAGCACCGCCTGAAACAACTCTTCCTTCGAACCGAAATGGTAGTTGGCCGCCGCAAGATTTACCCCGGCAGCGGTGGTGATGAGGCGCAACGACGTCGCCTCAAATCCATGTTCCATGAAGAGTTCTTCGGCCGCGTCCAGGATTCGCGACTGGGTAGCGCTGGGCTCGGGCACGACTTCTGGCCCGTTACGCGGCAATCTGTGAAGGGATCCGGACGGCATTTATGTTTAAGCTCAGTAGGTTAGCGGCTCAATTCAACGAATTCAAACAATCGTTTGAAATGAGCGTATTACTGGCTCGTCGAGCTGTCAATCACTTTTGATGCTGCGTCGCAACAATTGGATGGCGTGGTTTGGGCGGCGGCATCCGGATTTCGGGCGAAAAAAAACCGCTGAGTTCATCAGCGGTTTCTCTTTCACAGGCCAATCAGGCCTTCTTGATCTTTTCCAGCATCTTGAATATCGACTTGCTCGATCCCATGAACAAGCGCTTGTAATCCTTGCCCAGGCAAGCGTTTACGTTCTCCGGCCATGATGTCCTCAGCGAAAATTAGTGACGAAACCGATAATTATATCGAAAAGCGCCTGGCAAAGCAGCCCTTTCGGAGTTCGCCGCTAGACAGAGAACGAAGATCCGCAGCCGCAGGTGCTCGAAGCATTGGGATTCTTGATGACGAACTGCGCGCCCTCAAGGCCCTCGGTGTAGTCGATTTCGGCGCCGATCAGATATTGATAGCTCATCGGGTCGATCAGCAGCTTGACGCCGTTCTTTTCCATGACGGTATCGTCTTCATTGCTGATTTCGTCGAACGTGAAGCCGTATTGAAGGCCCGAACAACCGCCGCCTGTCACGAAGACCCGCAATTTGAGCTCGTCATTGCCTTCCTCAACAATCAGGGCCTTAACTTTGTCGGCTGCGCTGTCGGTAAACAGCAGCGGTGCAGGCATCATGGACATGTCATTCATGGCGAATCTCCGGTTTGCGAATCGTTTTCAGTTAGGTCAGGGCGAAGGCGAGGAGTTCAACTGCTGGCTGCAGGTTTGAATTCAATCACTTTGTCGGCCTGGCGGGCCTCGCCCTCGTGCACCATGCGCCCCATGACGATCGCACCGACGTGTATTTCGATGGTTTTGTAGCTCACATCACCGGTAACGCGTGCCTTGGGCAGCAGTTCCAGGTATTCCTTGGCACGCACCGGGCCGGCTACCGTGCCATTGATTACCACATGACCGACATCGATTTCGCCCTCCACCTTTGCCATTTCGGACAATACCAGCGTGCCAGGCTTGTCGCCAACGGCCTTGATGTTGCCCTTCACGCAGCCGTCGACACGCAATCCGCCCGTGAACTGGACATCGCCCGTAATGGTCGACCCAGAACCGATCAGGCTGTCGATCGGGCTCGGTTTGTTTGATTTATTGCCAAACATAAGCACTCCTAGAAATTGAGGCTGCGCTGGGTACGTACGTCGTATCCCGGCATGCCCAGCAGGCGAACCTGCACATTCTTCAACTGTGCACCCTCGGGGATTTTAAACCTGCCATCCACTTTTTGGTAATAGCGGAACTCCAGCACGTTTTTGCTCGCTTTCAACTCGGCATCGGTCGGAAAGCTCAGCGTATTCTGTAGCGACCCTTCCTGCACGCGCACGATCAACTGGATCTTCCCTTTGAAATCCTGCTTGCGCTGCCCGCCCTGCGTAACCAGCAAGCGGTAGCGGAACTCATTGGGCAGCGCATCCGGCTCGACCTTCAAGTTGGCAATGGACATGCCCTCGGGCACGCTGCCGCTGGACATGATATTTCGCAGGAAGCCCAGATCTTCCTTGAGGCTGGCGTTCTCCTCCTGCAACTGCGTGAGGTTTTTCGTGAACTCTGCCTGTGCCGCCTTTTCTACGGTCAACTGACCCTCGCGCTCATTGAGCAGCGTTTTGGTCAAATCGTAGTCACGTTTCAAGCGTTCATTGTCTTCCGTCAGCCGGGCAATCTGCGCCTTGGCTTCTTCGCGATTGAAGCCCGTGATGCGATAGCTGTTGTCGACGAGATACCATGCGACCGCGCCCGCCACACCCATCATCAGGCCATATCCGCCGAACTTGATGTACCACGGCGTATGTGACCGAATCGCGACCTTTTCGGAGCGAATCCCGATCTTTGAACGAATTTTCCGCCATGAACCGCGAAGTTTCATCTCGCTTAGCATGTCAAAGAGTCCGTTGGATGCCTGATAACCGCGTAAAGTTGCCGCATCCAGTAAGGAAAAAAGCCGCGAACAGCGGCTTTTTTCCAGACTGCAAGCACAGTTTCGCGAATGCGATTAACGCTTCGAGAACTGTTTGCGACGGCGTGCTTTGTGCAGGCCGACCTTCTTGCGTTCCACTTCGCGCGCGTCGCGTGTCACAAAACCGGCTTTCGAAAGCTGCGGCTTGAGGTTGGCGTCGAAGTCGATCAGGGCGCGGGTAATGCCATGGCGCACGGCGCCGGCCTGACCGGATTCTCCGCCGCCGAAAACATTGACCATGATGTCAAACTTGTCCACACTGCCGACCAGTTCCAGCGGCTGCCTGACCACCATACGACCAGTTTCGCGGGAGAAATACAGATCCAGCGGTTTGTCGTTGACAACGATGGTGCCCTTGCCGGGCTTCATGAATACACGCGCCACCGCATTCTTGCGACGACCCGTGCCGTAGTGATATTTGCCGACCATTTTCTCGATTCCTTAGAGCTTGAGTTCTTGAGGTTGCTGGGCGCTGTGCGGATGCGTGCTACCGGCATACACCTTCAGCTTCTTGATCATGGCGTAGCCGAGCGGACCCTTCGGCAACATGCCCTTTACCGCTTTTTCGAGAATGCGCTCAGGATGTTTCTGTTGCAACTTGTTGAAGTTGGTCTCGTAGATGCCGCCGGGATAGCCCGAATGGCGAAAATACTTCTTGTCTTCGGCTTTGGCACCGGTGACGCGAATCTTCTCGACATTGGTGACGACGATAAAATCGCCGGTGTCAACGTGCGGGGTAAATTCCGGCTTGTGTTTGCCGCGCAAGCGCTTGGCGACTTCAGCCGCCAGCCGACCGAGCACCTTGTCGGTGGCATCGACGTGGTACCAGCCGTGCACGACTTCGTGGGGTTTGGCAGAAAAGGTTTTCATTGCTGTACTCACTCAAATTTCTTGGTTGCTTGTAGATGTCTGCCTGATTCCTGCCGATTGGACGTCGGACGGAGGGCAAATGCGCTTGCCAAGCAAACGGGGAGTACTTGGCAGAACTGGAAATTATAATAAATTCAAGCACTCGGTGTCAATGTGAGCATTTAAATTTGCGCACCCGCCCCAATCGTTTACCAGACTTCCCAGCCGGAGAAATCATGAAGGCCAGAATCAAGTGGATTGAAAATGTGGCATTTGTCGGCGAAACCGAGAGCGGTCACGCCATGGTCATGGACGGTTCTCCGGACGCAGGCGGCCGCAACCTGGGACCGCGTCCCATGGAAGCCGTGCTGATCGGGACTGGCGCTTGTAGCGCATTCGACGTCGTCACTATCCTGAAAAAAGGCCGCGAAAAAATTACCGACTGCGTCGTTGAGCTAACGGCTGAGCGAGCGCCCACTACCCCAAAAGTGTTTACCAGCATTCACTTTCACTACGTGGTGACAGGCCTTTCACTGGACGCAGCCAAAGTTGCGCGCGCGATCAAACTGTCGGCTGAAACCTACTGCTCGGCCACCGCAATGCTGGCAAAGACAGCTGCCGTAACCCACGATTTCGAGATTATTGCTGCCTAAACCCAGTAGGTGGATCGGGTCATGAGCTTCGAAGTGAACTTCATGGCAACTTTGACCGGTGCGGGTAGCGATACGGCGCCATGTGCTTCGCCGCTGTCCCCGTGCCGGATCTCATCTTCAAGCATGGTGGTCAGAACGGCGCGGCTGCGTACATCGGACGTCGGCAGGTCGCTGAGATGGTCTTCAAGATGCCGTTCAACCTGACGCTCGGTTTCCACCAGAAATCCCATGCTCCACTTGTCTCCCAGCGCGCCTGATGCAACGCCGAGACAAAATGACGCCACATACCAGGCGGGATTGAGAATGCTCGTCCGCCCGCCCAGTTCTTCAATGCGTTGCTGGCACCACGCCAAATGATCGCGCTCTTCCTGCGCGGCGTGCTCCAGCACGCTACGAATATCCTCGCTTTGCGCGACCAGCGCCTGACCACGATACAAGGCTTGTGCACAAAGCTCGCCGCAGTGATTGACCCGCATCAGCCGCGCAGCTTCGACACTCCTCTCCTCGCCTGCGTCAATCGCCAACGCAGGCGAAACGCGCACGGCGTTGGCCGGCGCGGCAACCGTGCGCAGGGCGTGATCCAACTCGCAAATCAGGCGGTCTAGCAGTTTCATCGAATCCTGGAATGAAAACGGGCGCCAGCAAAGCCGGCGCCCGGAATTTCCTTGCCATCCGGGCCGAACTTCCGACCCGGCACTGCACAGCAATTTAGAACGTGTGACGGATGCCGACGCCAAAGCCGGTCGGATCTGCACCATTCGCAACGCCGGTCACGCCATTGATGGCGAAATCGTTGCGCGAGTTGGTTTCGTTCTTGATCTTCGAATACACGCCATACACGTCGGTGCGCTTGGAGAACGTGTAGCTGTAGCCAAACACCATCATCTTGGCACGGGTGTCGGCAGATACGCTGGTCGAACCATTCAGCTTCACGCCACGGTCAGCACCGTAGGCCGCGCGGAAGGTGCCAGCGCCCATCTTGTGTATAAGCGAGAAGTAGAACGAATTCAACTTCGCCTCGTTAGCATTGCCAACCGTGAAGTTTTTGTTCAGCCCGCTGGCAGCCAGATTGCCGTTGTACGTAAGTTGCTCGGCGATCAGGCCCAACTGCGTTGCGCCCAATTGCACGGTACCCGCGACTTTGGTGCCCTTGTCACGCGTCGATACGGTGGCGGTGTTGGCGAACTGCTGGTGACGCTCGTGCGCGACAGACACCGTGAACGGCCCGGAAGCATACGTGCCGGAGAATGAAGTCAGTGACGGGTTGGCGGTTGCAGTCTTGCCTTCGTTTGCACCATAGGCAAAGCGGCCCGAGAAGCCATTCATGGTCGGTGTCCAGTACTGGAACACGTTGCTGGCGCGACGGTCGAAGCCGTTGCGGGTGGCGCCTGCGGAGGCGGTGGGCGTGCTGTTGCCGCTGACGATGTTCACGAAGTTGGCGATACCCGTGCCGTAGAAGGCGTCAGCCGAGCCGGTGGATGACTTGTACGGGGTGTCCCAGTTACCGAGGAGCACCGTACCGGCGCGACCTTGAAGTCCGACTGCGCTGTTGCGGCCAGCCAGGTTACCACCGCCGGCGTCGATGGCAACGCTACCCATTTCCAATTGGAAGAATGCCTTCAAGCCGCCTCCCAGGTCTTCCGTGCCACGGAAACCAAAGTTTGACGAGTTGGCTGATACGCGATTGCGCGACAGGGCATTGGCACCCGCGCCAGCAGCGCCCGCTGCCTTGACGTTTTCAAAATCAATGTTCAGCGTACCGTACAGAGTGACGGGGTTCGCGGACTGCGCCAGGGCTGCCGGAGCAATCGTTGCACCGGCGATAGCGAGGGCGATCAGTTTCTTGTTCATCAAAAATCTCCTTTGGTTAAGTTGACGCTTTTTAATTCTTTGGTGCAGGAATTTTGTTTAAACCAGCAGCAGAACACGGTCTTACGTCGCCCGATGGTCTTGCGGTGGCTGGCCGAGCGGTAACTTCTCCCACATCACATCCTGCCAATTGCCATATATCTCTGAGAAGCCTCTGGCATATTGCCAAATTTGGGGCATTTGCTCAAGCGCAGGGTGTCAAATTCAGGGTGCCTGATGCCTCATGTTGCGTTTTCGCAACACTGTCATACATTTGTCATGCAAGTTGGCCGCCAAAGAGGGAAACCAGCGCTTCGCCGGGGTCTGGCGCCGCCATTAGCGCACCGCCGATCAAAAAGCTATTGATACCGCTCGCGATCATTTTTGCCGCAATTTCCGCTGAGTCAATCCCACTTTCGGTCACAAGCACGCGCGGCGGCTCGACCCGCGACTTCAAGGCAAGGGTGACGCCGATGTCGGTCACAAAGCGGGTCAGGTCCCGATTGTTGATGCCGATCAGCGGGGTTTGCAGCGCAAGCGCGTCGTCGAGTTCGGCGGCATCGTGCGATTCTGCGAGTACGGCCATGCCGAGCTGGCCGGCCACTGCCTCCATGTCCGACAGCTGCGCCAACGGAGCAGTGCCCATGATCAGCAAAATGGCGTCGGCGCCCATGGCCCGCGCTTCGTAGATCTGGTAAGTGTCAACGATGAAATCCTTCCGCAGCACCGGCAAATTGCACGCCAAACGCGCGCTGACCAGATCCTCCGGGGATCCCATGAAGTATTCCCGGTCGGTCAGAACTGAGAGGCATGCCGCGCCGGCGCGCTCATAACCTGCCGCGTAGCTTGCCGGATCGAAGCCGCCTGGCAACGCGCGGCGGAATTCGCCGGCGCTGGGACTCGCACGCTTGATTTCAGCGATTACCGCGGGCTTGTCGCTGCGATGCTTGCTACGCAGGGCACCGACAAAATCGCGCACCGGCGCTGCGTCGCGGCAACGCGCTTTCAATTCGGCCAGCGACCGGCGCGCTGATGCGTCGGCGACTTCGCGCCGCTTGGTCGCCAGAATTTTCTGCAGGATGTCGGACATCGCGCTACGGATTCTTCAATGTGTTGCTAAGTGCCACTAGTTCATCGAGCTTGGCGCGGGCGCGGCCCGATTCGATCATTTCCCGCGCCTTGGCCACGCCGCCCCAAAGATCGGCGGAGACGCCGGCAACATAAATGGCCGCACCGGCATTCAACATGACGATGTCCTTGGCCGGGCCGCCCTCGTTATCCAGAACTGAAAGCAACATCTTGCTGGATGCCACCTTGTCGGCGGCCCTGATCGATTCAACGGGCGCCGTATCGAGGCCAAACTGTTTCGGCTCGATCTTGAACTCGGTGACAAAGCCATGCTTGAGTTCGGCGACCAGCGTCGGGCCGCTGAGAGTGATCTCATCCAGCCCATCCTCGCCGTGAACCACAAGCGCATGCCTGGAACCGAGCTCCTTGAGAACACGCGCCTGGATACCTACCAGATCACTGTGAAAAACGCCCATGACCTGATTGGCGGCGTTTGCGGGATTGGTCAGGGGGCCGAGAATGTTCAGTATTGTCCGCATGCCGAGTTCCCTGCGGACCGGCGCCGCGTACTTCATCGCCGGGTGATGGTTTGGCGCGAACATGAATCCCACCCCGACCTGCCTGATGCACTGCGCCACCTGTGCTGCCGACAGGTCAAGGTTCACCCCCAACATTTCCAGCACATCGGCGCTCCCCGACTGCGAGGAGACCGCGCGCCCGCCATGCTTGGCAACGTGTGCCCCGGCAGCAGCCGCGACAAACGCCGCAGCAGTTGACACGTTGAAGGTGTGCGCCTTGTCGCCACCCGTTCCGCACGTATCGACCAGGAAAGGCAAATCACCCACATCGACCTTGGTGGAAAACTCCCGCATGACTTGCGCGGCGGCGGCGATTTCGGAGACCGATTCGCTTTTGACATGCAGCCCCATCAGAATGGCGGACAGCTGCACCTGAGTTACCTTGCCCTCCATCACCTGCCGGAAGAGATCGACCATTTCATCGAAAAAAATCTCCCGCTTGTCGGACAGGCGATTGATTGCTTCCTGCGCTGTAAACATGACTAGACCTTCATCTTCAGAAAATTCTTGAGCAGCGCGTGACCGTGTTCGGTCATGATCGATTCCGGGTGGAACTGGACCCCCTCGACCGGCAGTGCTTTGTGGCGAATTCCCATGATTTCGCCATCATCGGTCCACGCGGTAATCTCCAGGCAGGCGGGGCAGGTCTCACGCTCAATCACCAGCGAGTGGTAGCGCGTGATGCGGTATGGTGACGGCAGTCCCTCGAACACGCCTGCACCGGTGTGCGTCATCTGCGAAGTCTTGCCATGCATCAGGGTCTTGGCATGCACCACGCGACCGCCAAATGCCTGGCCGATACTCTGGTGGCCCAGGCAAACACCCAGTATTGGTACCTTTCCCGCAAATTTCTCAATGGCTGGCACCGAAATCCCCGCCTCCAGTGGCGAACAGGGGCCAGGTGAGATGACAATTCGCGCCGGTGCCATTTTCTCGATATCCGCCAGAGAAACTTCGTCGTTGCGCCTGACAACAACGTCCTCGCCCAATTCGCCGAAATACTGCACCAGGTTGAAAGTAAAGCTGTCGTAGTTGTCGATCATCAGCAGCATGTTGGGCGCCTCACGACGGATTGGTATCAATGCCGGCTGCGACCATCTCCGCCGCGCGCAATAAGGCTCGCGCCTTGTTTTCGGTTTCCTGCCATTCGAGTTCCGGGACCGAATCGGCAACGATGCCCGCGGCAGCCTGCACGTAAAGCTTTCCATCCCTGACTACGCCGGTGCGAATCGAGATCGCAAGATCCATGTTGCCGTTGAACCCGAGGTAGCCAGCGGCACCGGCGTAAATACCGCGCTTGCTCGGTTCGAGTTCATCAATGATCTCCATCGCGCGCACCTTCGGCGTGCCGGCTACCGTGCCGGCCGGAAAGGTAGCTTTCAGCAATTCGACCGGACCAATGCCCTCGCGTATTTCTCCCTCGACGTTCGACACCAGGTGCATGACATGGGAATAGCGCTCTACCACCATCTGTTCGGTTACCTTGACGCTGCCAATACTCGCAATGCGGCCGATGTCGTTGCGTCCAAGGTCGATCAGCATGAGATGCTCCGCGAGTTCCTTCGGATCGTTGCACAGTTCCAGTTCAAGCTCGCGGTCACGCTCCGGCGTAGCGCCCCGCTTGCGCGTGCCAGCGATGGGTCGAACCGTGACTTTGCGCCCTTCCTGGCGCACGAGGATTTCCGGTGACGCGCCGACGATATGGAAATCGCCCATGTCGAAATAGAACATGTAGGGCGAGGGGTTGATCGATCGCAATGCGCGGTAAAGATTGATCGGCGGCGCATCAAAAGCTTGGGAGATGCGCTGCGAAATCTGCACCTGCATGATGTCGCCATCGACGATGTACCGTTTGCAACGGTCAACAGCGCGCAGAAATGCATCCTTGCCGATCTCCGAATTGGGCTCGTCGGGCCGGCCACCCGGAATATAGACAGGCAGTGGTGCCTGCTGCCGCAGGGCCAGACGCAATTCTTCCAACCGGCGTTTTGCGTTGATGAATGCATTCGGCGATGACGGGTCGGCGTAGACGATCAGGTGCAACTTGCCCGACAGGTTATCGACCACGGCCAATTCGTCCGACAGCATCAGCAATATATCGGGCGCGCCGATCGGATCGAGCTTTTGCCGGTGGTCCTCAAGTTCAAGCTTGCGCTCGATATAGCGAACCGTGTCGTAGCCAAAGTATCCGGCAAGGCCGCCGGCAAAACGCAGTGCCCCGTCGATCGGGGCCGCCTTGAACCGCTTGCGGTACTTGTCGACAAAAGCGAGCGGATCAGCCGAAAACACGTGCTCGATCATTTCACTCTGCCCGCCCGGGCGGGCGCGCAAGACCGCGCATTCCTTGCCCTTGATACGCAGCCATTCCCGTGCCGGGAGGCCGATGATCGAATAGCGGCCGAAACGCTCGCCGCCAATGACCGATTCGAGCAGGTAGGAAAACGGCTTATTGCCGAGCTTGAGGTAAATCGACAGCGGCGTATCCAGGTCGGCAAACGTTTCCAGCGTGACGGGGATACGGTTATAGCCTTGGCTGCTGAGCGCAGCGAATTCGGATTCAGTCATGATCTTTCAGCGAAACAGGTTGAACGGGCAGGCGAATGGCGGCACTAGCGCCAGATTTGCCATCGCCACGTCCAGACTTGCTTGCAGAAATTCATGATTGATTCGGGAAGGGATTTGCTATTGCGGAGGCGCTAGCTTAACAAATTTCAGCGCCATCGGAACGTCATCGATGAAAGCGTCGCAGTCCAGGCCGCGCAACTCCTGGCCTTCGTTGTAGCCGTACGGGACGATGAAAACCGGCGATCCCGCCGCGCGCGCTGCCTCGGCGTCGTTTACCGAATCGCCGATCAGCAACATCTGCGCAGGTGGCACGCCAAAATGCCCGGCAGCATGCAGCAGCGGCATGGGATGCGGTTTCTTTTCCGCAAGAGTATCCCCGGAAATCGTGATTTCAAAATACCCGGCCAGCCCGGTGCGTTCAAGCAGCGGGCGCGTGAACTTTTCTGCCTTGTTGGTCACGCATCCGAGCCTGAACCCCTTCGTCTGCAGGGCGTTCAAGCCGTCCATCACCCCAGGAAACGGCCTGGAGGTATCGCCAAACACTTTCTCGTACTGCCGCTCGAAATTGGCGACAGCCACTTTCAGGGCAGTCGGCCCGACTTCGCCGACGGCGTCCTGCAGCGTCCTCGCCACGAGGTTGGGAATTCCCTTGCCGACGAAGGTAGTAATGAGCGTTGGCTCGAGTGGCGCAAACCCCAACGCGGAGCGCATCATGTTGGCGGCCGTGGCAATGTCGCCTACAGTGTCAATCAGCGTGCCGTCGAGATCCAGCAATACTGCGCGCACGGGAATCGGAAATGCGTATTTTGGCTTGGCGCGCATGCGCGGCTTGCGCACCACCGCTTCGGCCGGAATGGTGGTCGCCACGGCATCGCCAACGGTTCCCGCCTCCTGCGAAACCGGCGCGGCGGGATCAACGGTGTTGTCTTGCAGCGCGATGCTCATGCGCGCGCACCGGCCAGCTCGGCCCGCATGGCGCGGATCGTCGCGGCGTAATCGGGTTTGCCGAAGATTGCAGAGCCGGCCACGAACGTGTCGGCGCCCGCCTTGGCAATTTCCGCGATGTTGTCGGTTTTGACGCCGCCGTCCACTTCAAGCCAGATATCGCGCCCGGACTTTTCGATGCGCGCTTTCGCCTCGCGCAGTTTCTGCAGCGCCGTGGGGATGAAAGCCTGCCCGCCAAATCCGGGATTGACCGACATGATGAGGATCAGGTCGACCTTGTCCATGACATAGTCCAGGTAGCTGAGCGAGGTCGCGGGATTGAATACCAGGCCCGCCTTGCAGCCGCATTCGCGGATCAATCCCAGTGTGCGATCGACATGCGCGGACGCTTCGGGGTGAAAGCTGATGATGTCAGCGCCCGCCTTCGCAAAATCCGGAATGATGCGATCGACCGGCTCGACCATCAGGTGAACATCGATCGGCACACGCACACCGGCAACGGTATTTGCATGCGGTCGCACCGCCTGGCAAACCATTGGACCCACCGTGAGGTTGGGCACATAGTGATTGTCCATGACATCAAAGTGGATGACATCGGCGCCGGCCGCAATAACCGCGCGGACCTCCTCGCCGAGGCGGGCAAAATCGGCGGAGAGAATCGAGGGGGCAATTCGTTGGTTCATAGGCCGGGGATTTTACGCGAAGTGGCGCCATCGCCCGTGATACGATGCCGCGCATGTCCCAAGACAAGAAATACGCCATCGACGTGACGGCGCAGGCGTTCTACCTGCCCGACCAGTCCGACGAAGAAAACGACCAATACGTATTTGCGTACACCATACGCATTACCAACGCCGGTGATGTCGCCGCCAAGCTGATCAGCCGTCATTGGATCATTACCGATGCCGACAACCAGGTCCAGGAAGTCCGTGGCATCGGCGTGGTCGGGGAACAACCTACTCTGGCGCCGGGCGAATCATTCGAATACACCAGCGGATCTTCGCTCGCCACCATCGTCGGCACCATGAAGGGAACCTATCAGTTCACGGCGGTCGACGGTACGCGTTTCGACGCGAACATCCCGGAGTTCACGCTCTCGGTGCCGCGCGTTTTGCACTGACCAACCGATCAGTCGCGCTTGTCTTCGGCCGGCGGCTTTTTTTCCTTCGGGAAAGTCCACCAGACGATGAACACGGCAAGACCGAACGCCAGCAACACCTCGAATAACACCCACCCCATCTTCATTGCTCCTGTTGCGCGTCGCACCGCAGTGTCGAACGACACGTCTGCCCTTGCACTTCCATCGTTTGTTGCAGGCAAGTAAGTGCACCATTCTAGCTCGCGGCAAGGGTAGTTTCCGGCGCCTGCTCATATGCCAACGGAAGAGTGGCTGCCTGTTTCCGGCGGATCATTGTGGGCCCCGAAGCACGGTGTCATTTCGCTTCCTGCCGAGGGAATGAAGGTGAATCCGCGTTGTTATACTCCGCTCACGATGACACCACTTCACGCACAGTATTCGCGCCGCTTCAGCTTCTCTTTGTTGTTACTCATGGCGTCCTGCGCCAGCCCGCCGCCGGTTCCGGAACCAAAATGCCCCGCCTGCGAGGCGTGCCCTGTGTGCCCGCTTACGCCAGCGGTTGAACCCGCGCCACCAGTCGAGATCACACCGCCGCCCCCGGAGCCGCCGCGCGGACACCTGGAGCGCACGTCATGGACGGCTTTGCCGGGCTGGAACGGCGACGACGCGGCCCGCGCGCTGGGCGCGTTTGCCCAGGGCTGCGTGGAACTGCAGTCACGCGCCGAGTGGCGCGACATCTGCGCGCGCGCGCTGGCGATCGTCAAAACGCCGCGCGACCCGACCGCAGCAACATTCTTTCGCGACTACTTCGAACCGCATCGTGTCGTCAATTTCGACAACGGCGACGCGGGGCTGGTCACGGGCTACTACGAGCCGCTGCTGCACGGCTCACGCGTCGCTGGCAAGCGTTTCAAATACCCGATCTATGCCGCGCCGCAGGATCTGATCACGGTGGACCTGGCCGACGTTTATCCGGACCTGAAATTCCGGCGGCTTCGAGGCCGCCTGGTGGGCAACAAAGTAGTGCCTTACCTTGATCGCAGCGAAATCGATTCGCCGTCAGCTCCGCTGAAAGGGCTGGAAATCGCCTTTGTTGATGATGCAGTGGAATTGTTTTTCCTGCAGATACAGGGCTCGGGACAAATCGAGCTTCCTGATGGGAAACGCATTCGCGTTGGCTATGCCGACCAGAACGGCCATCCGTTTCGCTCCCTCGGCGGTGCGCTGATCCGTCGTGGTGAAATAAAGGCAGAGCGCGCATCGATGCAGGGCATCAAGGAATGGGCGGCGCGCCACCCCAGGCGGGTGCAGCAATTCATGAACGCCAATCCCAGTTACGTATTTTTCAAGGAGCTTCCCAACGACCTGACCGGTCCGATCGGCACCCTGGGTGTGCCGTTGACCGCGGAGCGCTCGCTGGCGGTCGATCCGCGCGTCATTCCGCTGGGCGTGCCGGTGTTCCTGTCCACCACGCACCCCGGAACACGCCAGGAACTGAACCGACTCATGGTCGCGCAGGACACGGGTGGTGCCATCGGTGGCGCCGTCCGCGCGGATTTTTACTGGGGGTTTGGCGACGACGCCGGCAACCTGGCAGGACGCATGAAATACCCGGGGCGAATGTGGGTTTTGTTGCCGAAGGGCTACGATCCCAATCAGGCGCCCGCCGCGCCTGCCTCCACTCCACCGCCGAGACAGACAAACGGAGCAGACAAATGACGACCGCTTTCTGGTGTGTATTAGTTGCCGGCCTGCTGCCATACGTTGCCATCGGCATTGCCAAATGGGACCGCAGCTACCTTGCGCACAATAATCAGCCGCGTGAATGGGAGGCGACCTTGTCCGGCATGCCGGCGCGTGCGCACGCCGCACACCTGAATGCCTTTGAGGCCTTTCCGTTGTTTGCTGCCGGCGTGGTGATCGCCAGCCTGGCCAAGGCCGCTCCGGGCACAATCGACAATATCGCGATGCTGTTTGTGGCTGCCAGAATCGCCTACCTCGTCGCCTATCTTGCCGACACCGACAAGCTGCGCAGCCTGGTATGGATGGTGGGCCTGGGTTGCAGCGTGGCGCTGTTCGTCGTTGCCGCAAAAGCCGGATGACCAATGGCGCGACCCGTAGGGCGCGCAATTGAATTGAAGTCCGACCTGATGCGCCTGTCAGCGCATCGCCAACAACAGGTTATTTCTTGGCAGGTGCCGTCGCCGTCGCCTTGCCAGCGGCCGCAACAAGCTTTGCCTCGATGCGGTCTTTCGGCAGCGCACCGGAAATCCGCTCGCCGTCCTCAAAAAACGTGGCCGGCGTGCCATTGATGCGCAGTCGCTGGCCGAGCGCCACGACCTGATCCAGCGGCGTCTCACAGGCCCCCTTGCCAGTCGGCGCCTTGGAGCGAAGCATCTGGTCCTGCCAGGCTTTCAAGCGATCGGGCGAACACCAGATCGACTTGCCTTTCTCCATGGAGTCCGGCGACAGGATCGGGTAGATGAAGATGTACGCGGTGATGTTGTCCAGCGAATTCACATCCTGCTCGAATTTCTTGCAATAACCGCAGTTGGGATCCTCGAAGATCGCCATCTTGCGCGCGCCATTGCCACGCACCAGCTTGATCGCCTGCTGAAAAGGCAGATCATTGAAGTTGATTGCGGTCAGCTTTTGCAGGCGCGTTTCGGTGATGTTCTCGCGATTGCTGGCGTCCACCAGCGTACCGAGCAAAAGATAGGTCACTTTTTCGTCGGTATACAGAATCTCGCCATTGGTGAAAATTTCGTAAAGCTCGCCGTAGCCGGCCTTGGTGATGCGCTCGGCCTTGACTTCGGGGTACTTCTTTTCCAGTTCCTTTTTGACCATGTCCGGATTGGCGGTTGCGGACATCGACAGTAGGGCTGCGCACATCAACGCAGCGAGCTTTACATAATTCACGGAGAGTCTTTCAGGGAAGTTGCGGATTCGAGTACGGGCCACGGAATTGGTTCACTGGATAAACATGAGCCACCTCAACCGGCGGCGTAGTCTACCAGTTGCGCTTTGGCGGCAGGCAGGCGGTTGAGCAGGCCCATGCCGGTATTGCGCAGCCAATGTGCCGCGTCGGCATCACTCAGATAAAGACTGCGCAAGCGGTCGGTGATCGTGCCTACAGCCCAGGCGGCCTCCCGCCGGCTGCGTTCGTACCGCCGCAGCAGGGAAACATCGCCCACGCCGGAAAAGCGCGACCGCTTGCCAAGCAGCTCGCACAATTGCCAGGCGTCGGCGAAGCCGAGATTGGCGCCCTGCCCGGCCAGTGGGTGCACGGCATGCGCGGCATCTCCCATCAGGGCCAAACCCGGCTGCACCCAGCGCTCAGCCATGACGCGCGCCAGCGCGAAACGCTCGAAGCGCGATACCGGCACCAGTTTTCCAAGCGCATGCCGGCTTTCCTGCATGACCAGTTCAGCCATGCGCTGGGGCGCCTCCAGCGGAAGCTCCCCCGCCAGCTGATGGCTCACCGACCACACCATGGAGACATGGTTGCCAGGAAGCGGTAGCAGCGCCAGAACACCATTTGCCGTGAACCATTGCCGCGCGATGTCGCCGTGATGATGTTCGCACGCATAGTTGGCGACGATGCCGTCGCTCGCGTAATCCTTGCTGGTCGCGGCGATACCCGCCCACTCGCGGATCAGCGACTGCCGTCCGTCCGCGGCAACCAACAGATCTGCCGCCATGTCCGGCTGGCCGCCAACACGCAGCGTCGGCTTGCCTACCGCCAGATCCAGACCGGCAGGGGAAATGCCTTGCAAAAGCTGCAAATTTGCGATCGACGCCAGCCGCGCGCCGAGCGCCTGCATCAGCGCAGCGTGCTCAACAATGTGGGCTAGCGGCACGCCACCGCTGAAATCCAGCCGGTTGATCGATTCAGAAACGTCGTCACCCCAGACCTGCATGCCTTGCACGGGTGCCACACGATGCTTCGGCAGTACCACGCCGATAATTTCCAGAAATGCCATTGAGGCGGGCGACAATGCATACACGCGATGATCGATTTCCACCGGCAGCGTTTCCCAGCGCGTCGTTGCGCGCTCGAGAACCTGCACCTGCAAGCCCGGCAGCCGTGACGCTGCAATGGCAAACGCCAGGCCTACGGGACCGCCGCCAACAACAACGATGCGTGAACTCACTTGGCTGCCCCGAAGAGCATGCGGCGGGCCAAGGCGCGCCGGGCGAAAGGGAGTACGTCCAGCGCGGCGAGGCCCAGCCCGCGTGGCACGCGCGTCAGCAAGTGTTGATTCGAAAACAGTCCCACCAGGAGATCAGTAAACCCCACACTGCGCTCGACATCGCGGGCACGACCAGCTTCGAAACTCTTCAGGGCACTCACACTGTTGTTGCCCGACAGGCGCCGTGCAAGTTCGTCGGCATCGCGCAGGCCCAGGTTGAAGCCCTGCCCCGCCACGGGGTGCAGCGCCTGTGCCGCATTGCCGATCACCGCAATCCGGCCCGCGACGCGCGCCGACACGGTGCGCAGCTTGAGGGGAAAGCTGCGCCGCGGACCCACCTTCAGGAAACTGCCTGCGCGGCGGCCAAAGTGCTCGGCAAAGGCGGCGATGAAGCCCGCATCGTCAAGCGCTTTCAACTGCTCGATCCGCGCCGGACTCGACACCCACACCAAGGAGTATTCGCGTTCGCCACCGTGCGGCAGCAGCGCCGCTGGACCCTCCGGTGTGAAACGCTCATAGGCGGTACCGTGGTGGCCGGCATCCGTTTCGATGTGCGCCAGTAACGCGCTTTGAGCATAGTCCTTCTCGGCCACTGACAGCGCGCCAACCTTGTCGAGATTGGCGCCGCCGTCGGCGAGCACCACGGCGTCGGCCTGCAGCGTGTGCAGTTCACCGGCATGCGCATACTGGACGCTGATCGATTCCGGACTCTCATCGAAACCGGCAACGGCCGCACCGCGCAAAACGGCAATGTTGCGCTGCGCGAGCGCGGTATCCAACGCTTCCTGGATGCGCGCGTAGGACAAGACATAACCAAGGGCGGGTACCCCGGCATCCTCGCGCGAGAGCACCATGCGGCCGAACCCGCCACGCTGCGAGGTATGGATGCGATGGATCTCGGTGACGCCGAGGTCAGCGTTCCAGACTCCGGCCGCATCGAGTATTTCGCGGCTGCCATGCGACAGTGCCAGCGAACGCGATTCCCGACTCGGGCCGTCGCGCGCCTCGAGCAGGGTCACTGCCACGCCCAGCCGCTGTGCCAGCAGCGCGAACGTCGCGCCGACCGGCCCGGCGCCGACCACGATTACCCGGGTCACGATTTGACCTTCACGAACGACGGTCGCCGCGCGCCATTGACCGGTTTCAATCAACCCGCGGTCAGCGCTTCCACATCCTTCACCGACTTCGGACAAGCGGCGGTGAGATTGGTGTTGCCCTTTGCCGTGACCAGGATATCGTCCTCGATGCGCACACCGATATCCCAGAAATGCCTGGGCACGTTATCAGCCGGGCGGATATACAGGCCCGGCTCGACGGTCAAGACCATGCCCGGCTGCAGCGACACCCATTTGCCGTCGCGCTTGTACTCGCCGGCATCGTGTACATCCAGCCCCAGCCAGTGGCCGGCGCGGTGCATGTAGAACTGTTTGTAGGTCTCCTGCTCGAGCACCGATGCCAGCGAACCCTTGCACAGCTTGAGGTCAATCAAGCCCTGCGCCAGCACCTTGTTGGCAGCCTCGTGATACTTGCCGAACGGCGCACCGGGTTTGACGGCCTTGATGCACGCGAGCTGTGCCTCCAGCACCAATTCATATACATCGCGCTGCGGACCGCTGAATTTTCCGGCGACGGGGAAGGTCCGCGTGATATCGGCCGCATAGCTTTCCAGTTCGCAGCCGGCGTCGATCAGCAGCAGGTCGCCTTTCTTGAGCGCCGCCGAATTCTCGCGGTAGTGCAACACGCAGGCATTGGCACCTGCCGCAACAATGCTGCCGTAGGCCGGCTGGCGCGCGCCATTTTTGACGAATTCGTGCAGCAGTTCGGCCTCGACCTGGTATTCGAACATGCCCGGCCGCGCCATGCGCATGGCGCGGATGTGCGCGTCTGACGAGATCTTCCCCGCACGCGCCATGATTTCGATCTCGGCCTTGTCCTTGATCAGACGCATCTGCGCAACGGGCGCCCGCAGGTCGCTGAGCTGCACCGGAGCGGTAATGCCGGTGCGCACCTTGGCGCGCACGGCATTAAGCCAGCGGGTGACGGACTGATCCCAGTCTGTGGAAACCCCTACCGGCGTGTGGACCAGGTCAACATTCGTCATCAACTCCGGAATGCGCGCTTCCAGCTCACTGATGGGGAAACACTCATCAAAATCGAAAATATCGCGGGCCATCTCGGGGCCGAAGCGAAATCCGTCCCAGATCTCCCGTTCCAGGTTCTTCTCCCGGCAAAACAGGATATGGCGCGGCTTCTTGCCCAGCGTGATTGCCAGCACTGCGTCGGGCTCACGAAAACCGGTGAGGTAATAAAAATGGCTGTCCCAGCGATAGTCGTAATGCGTGTCGGCGTTGCGCGTCGCTTCCGGTGCGGTAGGCAGCAGGACCAGGCCTTCCTTCAACGTTTTGGCGAGGCGTTTGCGTCGCTCGCTGTGCAGTTTGACGTTGGGCAGAACGACGGGAATGGGAAACTTTTCGCGTTTCATGGGCTATCGGCGGCAAATATTGGGAATGCGCATTGTACGCCAGCGCCTCTGTGCCGAAACGTGCCGTTGGCGAGCAGTCCAGCCCGCATCGAAACGCAAAACGCCAGCATTGGCGCGGCTTCCAGGCCGAAACGGCTCTGTGAGGCGCGCCAATGCTGGCGTTTGGCGATCGCTCAAAAGGTGTAGCCGACCTCGGTAACGTCGCCGATTTTGAGTTCGTCGAATAACCTGAGGAGAGGCTTCAGCGCGATGTAGCGTTCGCAGGTCTTGCGCACATAGCCCACGAAGCGCGGCGTATCGGCGAGATAGCGCGGCTTGCCTTCGCGGTAGTGGATGCGCGCGAAAATGCCGAGGATGCGCAGGTGGCGCTGCAGCCCCATCCACTCCACATCGCGATAAAACTCGCCGAACTGCGCGTTCACCGGCAGCCCTGCGCGCTTGGCCGACTCCCAGTAGCGGATGGTGCCGTCCAGGATGCGCTCTTCTTCCCAGGAGACGAAAGCGTCGCGATACAGGGACGCCACGTCGTAGCTGATCGGTCCGTAAACCGCATCCTGAAAATCGATCACTCCCGGGCCGGGCGTGGTCACCATGAGATTGCGTGGCATGTAATCGCTGTGAACGAACACCTGCGGTTCCGCAAGATTGCAGCGCGCGATCATGGAGAAGGCAGCCTGCAGCGTTGACTGCTGGACGCTGTTGAGCGTGACGCCAAGGTGGCGGGCGATGTACCAGTCGGGAAACAGGCTAAGCTCGCGCTGTATCTGCGCTTCATCGTAATGCGGCAATGCGCCCGGCCGAGAGGCCAGCTGCCATTCCACCAGCGCTTCATTGGCCGCGCGGAACAGCGGGTCGAAGGTCGACTCGTCGAGCACGTCAAGATAGGTCTGTGTGCCCAGATCCTCCAGCATCAGGAACCCCTGGGTGAGGTCGTGGGCAAAGATTGTGGGCGCGCGCACGCCGGCTGCGTGCATCAGTCCGGCCACCTTGACGAATGGTGCGCAATCCTCCAGTTCGGGCGGCGCGTCCATGACAATGCGGGTGCGCCCGGCGTCGCTGCAGTCGGTTATGCGAAAATAACGGCGAAAACTTGCATCGGTCGACGCGGGTGTGAGTGCGTAGCCGGTAAAGCCGTCACGCGCCAGTTGCGGGCCAAGCCACGCATGCATCGCCGCCATGCGCGGCGAAGTGTGATCGGTCATTCTGTTGGTTTCCTCTGTAGACGAGAATTTTATCATCCGCCTCACGCCCCGCCTCCTGCCGACCAATGACGACTTTGCAAGACGGGTCCACGCGTTGAACCGCCTGGCTGCCGCGCAACTGCCGGGCTGCCTCGCGATTGCCGCGCTGCTGACGTCGGCGCCGTTGGCTGCCCAGCAGGTGACGACGCCAAACCAGACCGAACTTGACGCCGCGATTCGCGAAAGCCTCAAGCTCGACCGCCTGCTGCCCACGCCGGCATCACTGATGCAACGCCCCCCGAAGGTCGGACCGCGCGTGATCAGTGCCGACCAGATCGACGGCATCAACCAGAAAAGCGTCACGGCCACCGGCAACGTCGTCTTGCAGCAAGGCGGCATGGAAGTGAAAGCGGAGCGCGTTGAGTACGACCAGGCGACCGACACGGTGAAGGTTCCCGGCAGGGTGCGCATGGACCGGGATGGTGACGTGGTGGTTGGCAACGACCTGAACTTGAAGGTGGCCGATGAGATCGGCACACTTCAGAAGCCGAGCTTCTTTTTCTCGCGAAACCCGAATCGGCCGACACAGCGCTACGAGGCCCGCGGTGGCGCCGCCAACATGAAATTTGAGGGCGAGGACCACGAGCGCCTGTTCAGCGCCGAGTACACCACCTGCAAGCCTGATCAGGATGACTGGTACCTGAAGATTTCCGAGCTGGCGCTGGATCGCGAACGCAACGTCGGCACGGGTTACAACGGCGTCGTGCAGTTCAAAGGGGTGCCGATCCTGTACCTGCCGTACATGACGTTCCCGCTCAACAGCGACCGAAAGTCCGGTTTTTTGTCGCCGACATTCGGCTCGTCTTCCAACAGCGGCCTGGAACTGTCGATTCCTTACTACCTGAATATTTCTCCCAACCTCGACGCCACCCTGACTCCCAAGCTGATGACCAAGCGAGGCGTGCAACTCGGCAGCGAGTTGCGCTACCTCGGCCGGTCATTTCTCGGCCAGCTCGATACCGAGTACCTGCCGCACGACCGTGTCATCAACCGCGAACGCTACCTTTTCATTGCCCGCCACTTCCAGAATCTCGAGTCGTGGTCAATGCCGGGCTGGACAGCGTCGATCAACGCGCAAAAGGTATCCGACGACAACTATTTCCGCGACCTGTCCACGCGCATTGCCAATACCGCCCAGACCAACCTGCCGCGCGAGGCGACGTTGTCATACAACAGCTTCGTCGGCGACCTAACCACGCGTTACCTCGCTTTTCAGACTCTCCAGGACCCCGACCCCACGCAGGCGGTCACGCCGCCGTACAAGCTGGCCCCGCAGATAGCCTTCAATGCGCGTCCGAATCGCTGGAACGGTTTCGAATTCAACACGGTTGGCGAATTCACCGATTTCCAGCACCCCACGCTGGTCAACGGGCGACGCTTTCTCATCTATCCATCGCTGGCCTTTCCCGTGACGCAGCCATACGGCTACCTCACGCCGAAGGTCGGATTTCACGCGACGCGCTACGACCTGACGCGCAACGCCGGCAGCAACGCCAGCGGTAACCGCACGCTGCCCATCGTCAGCGTCGACAGCGGGCTCGCCTTTGAGCGCCCGCTGATGCTTGCCGGCGAGTCGATGACGCAGACGCTGGAACCGCGCCTGTTCCTGCTGTACGTGCCGTTTCGCGACCAGAGCAGGCTGCCGATTTTCTCGACGGCCAAGACTGACTTCAGCTTTGCGCAGATTTTCAACGAGAACCTGTTTGTCGGCGGCGACCGCATTTCCGACGCTAAACAGATGACCGCGGCGGTCTCCAGCAGCCTGATCGAGAACGCGACCGGGATCGAGCGCCTGCGCGCGGCGATCGGCCAGCGCTACTACTTTCGTCCGCAGCAGGTGACGCTGCCCGGCTCGGCGCCGGACTTGTCGGGCCCACAGCAGGGCAACGTGAGCCGGTCCGACCTGCTGGCCGCGCTGTCGGGGCAGGTGTCGGACAACTGGTTCCTCGACTCGAGTTTTCAGTATTCGACCTCGCGCACCGAGTTTGCGCGCTCCAATATCGCGGCCCGCTACAACGCGGAGGGTGGCCGCATTCTTAACTTCAGCTACCGGTTCACGCGCGACTCGATCAAGCAGGTCGACGTTTCCGCCCAATGGCCGTTCGGCAAGACCGCGCCCGGCTGGACCCTGCTGGCTCGCGCCAACCACTCCTTTCAGGATCGCCGCCTGCTCGAGGGCCTGGTGGGCGTCGAGTATAATTATGGTTGCTGGGAATTCCGTCTGGTGGCGCATCGTTTTGCCACGGCAACCCAGCAATATTCGAATTCAATCCAGTTCCAGCTTGAGCTCAAGGGCCTGTCTAAACTGGGCATCAACCCGCTCGAAACCCTGAGGCAGAACATTCCGGGCTACCGGCGGTCAGAGGAACGTTGAGCGTCCGGTTATCAGGTCAGCGGCGTTGCAATGCTCAGCTGCAGGCCGCCGCGAAACCGCTGCTGTTTGCGTGCCGCCCGCCGCGAATCAAATTTTTTGAAAGTTGCACCATGAAACTTGTTCTGTTTGCGCGTTCGATCCTGTTGATTGCCCTGGCCGCCTCGGGGCTCGCCCTCGCGCAGGCGCCGTTCCAGTCGGTCATTCCGGCGGCGCCGAAGCTCGACACCCGGCTGAGCGCTCCCGCCAGGACCGGCGGCGTGGTCGAGCTCGACCGAATCGTGGCCATCGTCAACAACGAGGTCATCACCCAGAACGATCTCAATGAGCGTCTCGCCACCATCGTCAAGCAATTGCAGAAACAGGGGACCCGCCTGCCCCCGCAGGAAGAACTTCGCAAGCAGTTGCTGGAACGCATGATCAACGACCTGGTGCAGCAGCAGGAGGCCAAGGAGACGGGCATCAAGGTGGACGACGGCACCCTCGACAAGACACTCCAGCGCATCGCCGACGAAAACAACGTGTCGATGACCGAATTCCGGCGACTGCTCGAGCAGGACGGCGTCCGCTGGCAGAAATTCCGCGAGGAGATTCGCAGCGAAGTCGCCCTGCAGCGCTTGCGCGAGCGCGAAGTGGAAACCAGCATCAACGTCACCGAGGCCGAGGTCGATACGCAGATTGCCCTGGAAGCGCGCGAAGCCACCACCGACCAGGAGTTCCGCCTTGCGCACATCCTGGTGCTGGTGCCCGAACAGGCCACCAGCGCGCAGATTGAAGCCAAGCGCAAGCGCGCCCTGCAGGCATTGGGCGAGCTGCGCAAGGGTGCCGATTTCGCACAGATTTCCGCACAGTTTTCCGATGCTCCGGATGCGCTGCAGGGCGGCAATCTTGGCTGGCGCCCGTCCGGCCGCCTGCCGGCATTGTTCCTCGAGGCCATAAACGTATTGAAGCCGGGCGAGACCACCGATATCCTCAAAAGCGCCAATGGCTTCCACATCGTCAAGCTGCTGGACAAGCGCGGCCGGGATGCGGCCCCCGCGATCCAGCAGACCCACGCCCGCCATATCCTGATCCGCGCCAAGGACGGCGTCACCGATGAAGATGCCAAGAATCGGCTGGCCCGGCTTCGCGAACGCATCGCCGCCGGCGGCGACTTCGCCGAACTTGCCAAGGTGCATTCCGATGATCCATCGTCGACCAAGGGTGGTGACCTGGGCTGGATGTCGCCCGGGGACACCGTGCCGGAGTTTGAGCGCGCCATGAACCAGTTGCGCGACAACGAGATTTCGGCGCCATTCCAGAGCCAGTTCGGCTGGCACCTGGTGCAAGTGCTGGAGCGCCGCAGCGAGGGCATCTCCGAGGATCGCAAGCGTGCCGCCGCGCGCAACGCCATTCGCACCCGCAAGGGCGAGGAGGCGTTCCAGGACTGGATCCGCCAAGCGCGCGACCGCGCCTTCGTCGAATACCGGCTCGACGAAAAGTGACAGGCGGCCGGCCACCATCCAGCGTGGCCGGGCCCGCGGCCGAGCGGTCGCGCACGACATTGCCGGAATCGCCGCGCGGCGTGGCATGACGACAATTGCAATCACGTCCGGTGAGCCTGCCGGGATCGGGCCCGACCTCTGCGCCCTGCTGGCCGGCGAGTCATTCGGCGCCGATATCATCGTGCTGGGGGACCGAAGCGTTATCCGGCAGCGTGCACGGATGCGCGGCATCGATGTATCGGCACTGCGCATCGAACATATTCCCGTCGCCGCGAATGTCGAACCGGGCCGACTGGATGCGGCCAACAGCGGCTATGTGCTGCGCTTGCTGGATCGCGCGGTGGCAGGCTGCCTGTCTGGAGAATTTGCGGCGATGGTCACCGCGCCGGTGCATAAGGGTGTCATCAATGACGCCAATTTGGCCAGCGGCTATTTTTCCGGGCATACCGAATACCTCGCGCAACGGACAGGCACCGCTCGCGTCGTGATGATGCTGGTCGGCGGCAATCCTGTCATGCGGGTCGCCCTTGCCACCACCCATCTCGCATTAAGGGACATTCCTGCTGCCATCACGGCAGAATCACTGACGACGACCTTGCGCATCCTGCACGCCGACCTCGTCGGCAAGTTCGGCATCGGCGCGCCACGCATCCTGGTAGCGGGCCTCAATCCGCATGCAGGCGAAGGCGGTCACCTGGGCCGCGAGGAAATCGAGATCATTTCCCCGGTCGTGAAGGCATTGCAGCGCGAGGGCTTGTTGGTTTCCGGGCCGCTTCCGGCCGACACACTGTTCACGCCGCATCATCTTCGCGATGCCGACGCAGTGTTGTCGATGTATCACGACCAGGGACTGCCGGTATTGAAATTTGCCAGTTTCGGCGCCGGCGTGAATATCACGCTGGGCCTGCCGATCATCCGCACCTCGGTAGATCATGGCACCGCACTCGACCTCGCCGGCAACGGGACGATCGACGCCGGCAGCATGCGCCAGGCGATCAGCCTCGCCGTGCAACTCGCACACCGGCTGTCCTGACATGTTGCCCAAGGCCAAGAAGCGATTCGGTCAGCATTTTCTGACCGATGCCGCCATCATCGAACGTATCGTTGCCGCCATCGCGCCGCAGCGCGCGGATGTGATTGTTGAAATCGGCCCCGGCCCGGGCGCGCTTACCGCGCCCTTGATGAACAGACTCGACCATCTGCACGCAGTGGAGATTGACCGCGACCTGGCGGCGGCCTTGCGCAAACGTTATCCGGCATCTCATTTCACGCTGCACCAGGAAGACGTACTCGAGTTCGACTTCGCCAAATTGGGTTGCCGGTTTCGCGCGGTGGGCAATCTGCCGTACAACATTTCAACGCCCTTCCTGTTCCATCTTGCCGGCTTCGCCGAGCAACTCATCGATGGAACCTTCATGCTGCAAAAGGAAGTCGTCGATCGTATGGTCGCCGAACCGGATACCGAGGCCTATGGGCGGCTTTCGGTGATGCTGCAGTACCGCTTCGGCATGCATCATCTTTTCGATGTTCCGCCCGAATCCTTCACGCCCCCGCCGAAAGTGGAGTCTGCCATCGTTCGCCTGGTGCCGCTGCCTGCCGAGCGCCTGCGCGCCAAGAGTGACGGGCGTTTTGCGGCCATGGTTACCGCAGGATTCGGACAACGTCGCAAGACCCTCTCGAATACGCTCAAGCCCTTCTTGACCGCCAGCGAAATCGAGGCGCTTGGCATCGACCCGAAGCGCCGCGCGGAAACGTTGTCGGTCGTAGAGTTCGTCAGGCTGGCTGATCGGGCCACAGTGGAAGCGTAAGCGAACTTCTAGAAACCGTAGCGAGCGGTCAAAGGTCGGGCCGAGGAACGGACGCGTACGAAAGTACGCAGAGCACCGGAGGCGCGAAATTTGATCGCGCAGCAGGTTAATAGAAGTTCCCGTAAGCGAAAGTCCAGAATTGGCGGGCATTTCAGGGCAAAAACGCGGATTCAACCACGAGTCCCGACACTTCAGGGCGTGCGCAAGGAGGGGTGAGGTAACGAACCGCGGTACCCTTTTGCTTCTGACACGAAAGGAAGCCGCTATGAGTGGTTCGCCCCTCACCTTGGAAGAACGTTACCTTGATTCACGCCGGTTTTGTGGCCAAATTGCCGTTGTCCGAGATTGCCATTGCGCTGGGGCCTACACCGATCGGCGGTCTATGACGAGTACCATCGCGGTCGTGATTCGAGCAGGACGGTACTGTCCGCATCGGGCCCAGCGGCATCGCAACGCGCCAGCGTGCTGCTGGTGCCGCCAACGCGCGGCACAAGCCCGCCGAAGACTGGCAGGAAATCAAGCAACAGATCACAGGCGGGCTGGTCGCCGGAACAAATCAGCGGTCGCCGTGACGCGATTCAACACCCGGTGCCGGTCAGCTTCCAGGCCATCCATCTGGCGGCCAAACGCCACGGTTGGGACCGGTGGTTGCATACCGTGGCCTGGCTGCCGCCTGCATTCCAGCGGCCTGCCCGGCGCCGGTGGAACGGTTTCGCACAGTCGATCCACCGGCGCGCCAAGGAGGTTCTGCTGCGGATCGAGATCGGTCATTGGGAAGCCGACATCGCCAGGGCTGGGTGAAGAAGAAGGATAAAAAGCGTTTGTTGGTCATGGTCGAGCGGCAGAGTTTGTGCATGCAGTTGAAGGTGCCGAACGGATTGAGGCCGAGCCAACGGTGGCGCGATCGATGAACGACGCCTGGATCACTGTGATTCCGTTTGAAAGTGTGGCCACCGATCGCGGTCCGGAGTTCAGGGCAACGGGCGAGGTCATGGGTTCGGCAAGGCTTTGTCTGCGATCCTCGTGCACCAAACCAGCGCGCACCAACGAGAACCAGATCGGCATGCTGCGCGGATTTACCCAAGGGGTGAGTACGGACAACCCCTCACCCCGGCCAAGGTCAGGCGTCTGCAGGAAAAATACAACCACAGACCAAGGAAATGTCTCGGCTTCCTGACCCCATACGAGGTAGCATTCAACCGCCCACCGCGTGTCGGGACTCGTACTTGAATCCGCGAAAATGGCTGGGGAGCCGCGCCAGTGCTGGAGATTTTGCTACGACTTTTGAGCGGCCATCATCCCGAGAATGCAAAAGCCAGCGCAATCAACGCGAGGCCGCCGGCAGCAAGCAAGCAGGCGAACAACCATCGCGGCAACAGCGACATCAGCTTCCCGGCCGGAGACACCTGCCATTCGAGTCCTTCGGCCAGCTGCTGGTCAGTATTGGTCGCGACAATACCTGCGACCGCCAGGACGATGCACGCGGCAATCAGTAGTCCAAGCCATCCGACCGGATGGCGCCGGCCGTAACGTGCCAGAAAAAGCAGCGCCACTGCGAAGCCGATTATCAGGCCGCATCCGAAGCGCACCCGTTGCGTTTCACGCAGATGCTTGTCACCGAACTCTCGCGCACTGCGCTGCTCGTCTTTATTTATCCCGTCAGGGTCGGGCAAGGACAAGGCACCCGCCTCAAAATGCCCGAAACTTGTGGTCGTTCGCGTCCAATTCCGCCTTCAGTTCGCGGTAGTCCGGACACATGCGTTCGACTTCCTGCCAGAAGGCCGTCGAGTGGTTCATGTGCCGCAGGTGGGCAAGTTCGTGGCAGACCACATAATCGATGAGCGCGGGACGCGCCTTGATGAGGCGCCATGAAAAGCGCACTTCGCGACGCGAATTGCAGCTGCCCCAGCGACTGTTGGCGCTGGAAAGGAAGACGCGTGGCGGCGTGAGGCCATGCAGCTTCGAAAACTGGAAAGCGCGCTGCGCCAGATGCGGCAGTGCCTGCTTGCGAAACCATGTGTGAACGGCCTTTTCAATCTGCGCCGGTTCGGCTGCGCGCACGCGCACAAACAGGTGTCCGAGGCTGGCTTCGACGTGCACGCGCGTAGCACCGGCATCGATCATGAGCGTCAAGTTTTCACCCATGAATGGCACTGCCGCACCGGTTTCCCAGCGTTGCGGCTGCACGCGCCGGTGCGACCATTCATCGAGCTTTTTCAGCACCCAGCCGGCGTTCTTGCCGATCATGTCCTCGATGCTGCCGACCGATGTGGTCAGCGACGCCGCCACCGTCATGCCGCTGCCATCGATTTTCAGTCCAACGCCATGCCGGCCACGACGGCGTACCAGGCGGTAATCCACACGCCGCCCGTCCAGCGCGATGCTGCGTTCGGTTTCCTCAACCAAGGGTGCGGGCGGTTTCTTGCGGGAGAAAAACATCTGCTGGTTCAGCCGCAGGCCGGGGGCAGCTTGCCCATCTCGGTCTCGATCCAGTTCTCGACATCAGCGATGACGGCAGCCGGCTCACGTCCCGCGGTGTGAATGAGCGGTCCGATGCTGACCGTGACCGTGCCGGGATACTTGAGAAACGCGTAGCGCCGCCAACATTCGCCCGCATTGTGGGCGATGGGCAGGATCGGGGTGCCGGTCCTGGCCGCCAGCCAGGCACCGCCGATGCCGTAGCGCCCGCGCTTGCCCGGCGCAATGCGTGTCCCTTCGGGAAAGATCGACACCCACAGGCCCTGCGCGATGCGGTCGCGGCCCTGCTCCTCGATCTGCTCGACCGCACGCTTGCCGCTCTTGCGGTCGATGGCGATCGATTTCAGCGCATACAGCACCCAACCGATAATCGGCAGCCACTGCAACTCGCGCTTGATGATCCATACGGCGCGCGGGATACGGGTGAGGATGAAAACCGTCTCCCATGCCGATTGGTGCTTCGCCATCGCCACACAGGGATGCGCGGGAATGTTTTCCGCGCCGCGCACGTTGTACTTGATGCCCAGTACATGGGTGGATAGCCATAGCGTGGCAACACCCCAAAGGCGGGCGGATTCGTAGCCGGCAGGAAAATAAATGAAGCTTAGCGGCAGCACGAACATGCCGAACAGGAACGTATTGACGATGCCCAGCAGGAAGAAGGCAGTGGATCGCAGGTAGATCATGCGGCGGCAGCAGTTCAGGCGGCCGCGCGCGGCGGGTCGGCGATGAGCGCATCCACCGCTGCCGCCAGATCGGCATAGACACGCGTCCCGCGGGGAAGTCCACCCTTGTCTCTGGTCTTCTTGCCCTTGCCGGTAAGCACCAGAATGGGCAGGCAGCCGGATTTGATGCCCGCTTCCAGGTCGCGCAGCGAATCGCCGATGCTCGGTACACCGGCCAAGCCCATCTGGTAGCGCGCAGCAATGTCCTCGAACATGCCGGTGTCCGGTTTGCGGCAATGGCAGTTCTGCTCGGCAGTACAGGGGCAAAAAAATACGGCATCGATGCGCCCCCCTTGCCGAAATACCAATTCCATCATCTTGTCGTTGATGGCGTTGAGCGTGGACATGTCGAACAAACCCCGCCCGATCCCCGACTGGTTGGTGGCCACCACCACCCGGTAACCGTTCTGGTTCAAGCGCGCAATGGCCTCGATCGAGCCCGGGATGGGTTTCCATTCTGCCGGGCTCTTGATGAAGTGATCGCTGTCCTGATTGATCACGCCGTCGCGGTCGAGGATCACGAGCTTGATGGGATTGTTCATGCGGTCGATTTTACGCTGCCAGTTTTGAGAGATCAGCGACTTTGTTCATCAGCGCGTGCAACTCCTCGAGCAGTGCCAGGCGGTTCGCGCGCAGCTTCGCGTCCTCCACGTTCACCATCACACCATCGAAGAACGCATCCACCGGCACTTTCAGTGGGGCCAGAGACTGCAGTGCGGCGGTGTAATCGCCGGCAGAAAAATGGCGGTCAAACTGTTGTTTTGCCGCGTGCAGGGCGGTGTGCAAGCCCCGCTCCGCCGGCTCCACAAACAGGTCAGCTTCAACCGACGCCGATGCACTTGTCTGTTCAGACTTTTTGAGGATATTGCCGATGCGCTTGTTGGCACTGGCAAGACTGGCAGCCTCGGGAAGCTTGGTAAATTCTCGCGTTGCCGCCAACCGCGCCGGAAACTCGCCCCACGGCGGACGCGCAGCCACGGCGGCGTCCACTTCCAGCACCGAATAGCCCATGTCACGCAAGTACCAGGAAAGGCGATCAAAGACATATTCAGCCAATTGCTCGCCCGCGTTCGGGTTTGCGTTGGCAAAACACGCCAACGCCGCTTGCACCAGCGTCGGCAGCGATATGTTGAGGTTGCGCTCGATGAGCATGCGCAAAACTCCCAGCGCATG
Organism: Usitatibacteraceae bacterium; assembly: GCA_044229235.1. Lineage (GTDB taxonomy): Bacteria > Pseudomonadota > Gammaproteobacteria > Burkholderiales > Usitatibacteraceae > UKL13-2. The sequence goes on along the minus strand of JBGATH010000016.1, from coordinate 43,217 downwards.
ACGGCGCAGCGCAAACGGATCCTTGTCGCCGGTCGGCACCTGTCCGATTGAAAACAGGCCAGCCAGTGTTTCCATCTTGTCAGCCAGCGCCACCGCCAGTGCCACCGGGTTGTCCGGCAGCGCATCGCCGGAAAACCGTGGCCGGTAATGCTGTGCGATGGCATCGGCAACCACTGCCGGCTCGCCGTCGTGCAGGGCGTAATAGCGCCCCATCGTACCCTGCAGTTCCGGAAACTCGCCAACCATGTCCGTGACCAGATCGGCCTTGGCGAGCAGCGCGGCGCGGTCCGCTTGTGCCGCATCCGCACCGATGGCCTGTGCAATCGCGACCGCCAGTCTTCTCACCCGCGCGACTCGTTCACCCTGCGATCCAAGCTTGTTGTGATAAACAACGCTCGACAGCTTCTGCAGCCGGTCAGCCAGTCTTGTTTTCTTGTCGGTCTCAAAAAAGAAACGCGCGTCGGCAAGGCGCGGACGCACCACCCGTTCGTTGCCTTCGATGACATTTTGCGGGTTGTCGAGACGCATGTTGGAGACGATGAGGAAACGGCTCGACAGTCCGCCCTCGTCGAGGAACAACGGAAAATATTTCTGGTTTAGCTTCATGGTGAGTGTTAGGCATTCGTGCGGCACCTCGAGGAACTCGCGGTCGAATTCCCCCACATACACGGTCGGCAGTTCCACCAGTGCGGTCACCTCGTCGAGCAGAGACTGGTAGTCGTCGTACTCGCCCAGAGTCGTAATCTGCTCGTCAGCGCGCAATCGCAGCATGCGATGGATCTCGTCGCGGCGCTTGTCAAAACTGGCGATAACGCCGCCTTCCTTTTCCAGCCGCAATTCGTATTCATCGGCGTGTGCGAGTTCGATATCGCCGGCTCCCTGAAAGCGATGCCCGTGGACTGTGCGCCCTGCGGACAGACCCAGCGCGTTAACCGGCACGACATCGGGCCCGTGCAGCGCCACCAGCCCGTGCGCGGGGCGTACAAAATGCACCGTGGTATCGCCATCTGCGAGCTGATAGCTCATGAGCTTTGGCACCGGCAGTCCCAAAACAGCCTCCTCCAGCGCACCCTGCAGACCGACAAGCAGGGTTTGCCCCGGTGCTACATCACGATAGACAAGCTGTTCAGCCTTGCCGTCGCTCTCGCGCGCCAGCTGGGAAACAGTCAGGTGCCCTAGCGATTTCGCCGCCAGTTTCTTCAGCAGCGCCTGCGTCGCATTGCCGGCCCCATCGAGGCCGACCGAAACCGGCATCAGTTTTTCCGTAAATGGCTCGTCGGGCGCGATCGAGCGTACGTCGGTGAGACGCAGCGCCAGCCGACGCGGCGTCGCGTACACCGTCATCGCGGCGACGTCATCGAGCAGCCCGCGCTTCTTCAGCCCGTCACGAAGACTGGCGGCGAATGAATCGCCGAGTTTCTTCAAAGCCTTAGGCGGCAATTCTTCCGTGAACAGCTCGACCAGCAGCGGCGCCGTACTCATGCAGCCTCCCGCTTTGTCTGGTGCAGCATCGGAAAGCCCATCCGCTCACGCGATTCGTAATAGCTTTGCGCCACGCTGCGCGCCAGGTTGCGAATGCGGCCAATGTAGGCCGCGCGCTCGGTAACTGAAATTGCGCCGGCGGCGTCGAGCAGGTTGAAGGTGTGTGCGGCTTTCAGTACCTGTTCGTATGCCGGCAATGCCAGTTGTGTTTCCATCAGCAACTTGGCATGGCCCTCATGATCAGCGAAATGCTGCAGCAGCGCCTCGATGTTTGCATGCTCAAAGTTGGCGGTGGATTGCTCGACTTCATTCTGGTGATAAACGTCGCCGTAAGTGAGCGTACGCTGCACGCCATTTTCTTCCCACGTTGTCCACACCAGGTCGTAGACGTTTTCCTTGTTCTGCAGGTACATCGCCAGCCGTTCGAGACCATAGGTGATTTCACCGGTGATCGGCTTGCACTCCAGGCCGCCGACCTGCTGGAAATAGGTGAACTGGGTGACTTCCATCCCGTTGAGCCACACTTCCCAGCCGAGGCCCCAGGCGCCGAGCGTCGGGTTTTCCCAGTCGTCTTCGACAAAGCGGACGTCGTTTTGCGCCAGATCCAGACCGAGTGCGGCCAGTGAGCCGAGGTACAGGTCGAGAATGTTCGGCGGCGAGGGTTTCAGCACCACCTGATACTGGTAGTAGTGCTGCAAACGATTGGGATTCTCGCCATAGCGCCCGTCCTTGGGCCGGCGTGAAGGCTGGACATAGGCTGCCCGCCACGGTTCGGGTCCCAGCGAGCGCAGGAAGGTTGCAGTGTGCGATGTTCCCGCCCCGACCTCCATGTCGTAGGGCTGGAGCAATGCACAGCCCTGCTGGTTCCAGTATTGCTGGAGCTTGAGGATAACTTCCTGAAACGTGATCATCGAAGGGGAAACCGGTTGCGCTAAACTTCCTATTTTACGTGCTCGCCAGCAGGCGGCGCAAAGTAACTGCCGTGGCAACAGCCGCGGTTGCCGGTCGATTCAACACAGGATAGCCATGTCTTCCCAGCCTTTCGTTCCCGTGCCGGGTGCCGCAGCCGCCCCGAAATATCCATGGCAGGAGTTCCTCGACGTCGTGGATGCCGAGGCACCGCCCTATATCCAGCACTTCAATCCGAATATTCTCCCGGCCATGTCGCGGCCGCCCAGAGTGTTGCTGGATGTGGGCTGCTCCTCCGGAAATCTCGGCGCGCACGTGAAAGCCACTTTCCCCGACTGCCGTACCATCGGCATCGAGCCCAACCGCGCCACCGCCGACCTGGCCGCGCCGCGCCTCGACCAGGTGCTCTGCGGGCGATTCGAGGAGCTAGATCTGGAGGGGTCGGGAATTCTCAAGGGCACCATCGACACCGTGGTCATGGCTGATGTGCTGGAGCACATGTATAACCCCTGGCGGGTGATGGTCGACATCAAGCCCTACCTGACCGTCGACGCGCAAATGATCCTGAGCATTCCCAACACGCGCCACCTGGGGCTGATGCGCGACCTGGTGGACAACGGCATCTGGCCGTACGTGGAGCGTGGCCTGCTCGATATCACCCATATCCGCTTCTTTACGCTGAAGGAGATTCTGCGATTCCTGCAGGAGACCGGCTACGCCGTCGAACGCGTGAACCACATCATGGACCCGCAACTTGCCGATTTCTACTCGGCGCAGCAGCACAACCCGGAAATCAACATCCGCGCGGGACGCTTTTGCCTGGAACGCGTCACACCCAAGGAACTGGCCGAGTTATGCACCTGGCAGTTTCTGGTGCGCGCGCGTCCGCTATGACGAAGCGGGGGTTACGCGCTTGCCCCGGCCGCTGCTGATGGCCAGTACCAGCACCGAAACAAGAATCGCCAAGGCCAAGGCATCTCCGACGCGCGTGTAAGGCGTCGCCCCGCTTCTGGGCTGCGCATCGACAGTCAGCACACCGCGCTTGAACTGCGGCATCGCCGCCACTACTACGCCCTGTTCATCGATGGCGGCGGTCACGCCGGTGTTGGTGGCGCGCAGCATCCACCGCGAGGTCTCCAGGGCGCGCATCTGCGAGAACTGGGCGTGTTGCTCAGCCGCCAGCGACTCGCCGTACCACGCCATGTTGGACATGTTCACCAGCAAACCCGCGCCTGCCGCCTGCAGCGCGATTTCACGGCCGAAGGCATCCTCGTAGCAAATATTGACCGCGACACGCGTGCCGGCAATGGCCATTGGCGCCTGCCCGCTGCCGCCAGGCGTAAAGCCCGCCAAAGGTATTTGCAGCCAACGATAAACCCAGGAAAACAGCGGCGGCATGAATTCGCCAAATGCCACCAGGTGCTGCTTGTCGTAACGCATCGCCGGCGACACGCCCATCGAGATGGCGCTGTTTGCGTATCGGTACGGCTCGACGCCCGAAGCGCCGCGTTCTGCGATTGGCACTCCGACAACCAGATCGGCGCCATTTTGCCGCGCGTGTTTTTCCAGGTACTGCATGTATTCCGGCGGCATCTGGTCGAGAAAGCCCGGCAATGCTGTTTCCGGCAGGACAATGAGTCGCGCGCGTGACTGCTCGACCAGCAATGCGTAATTTTTCAAGGTGGCGTCCTGCTGGTCAGCGCGCCATTTGAGTTCCTGGGCAATGTTTCCCTGCAGCAGCGCGGCCGTCACGACCGGTCCATCGGCCTCACTCCAGTTGAGATGGCGCAACCCCGCGCCCAACCCCCATACCAGCAGCATCGAGGCAAGCAGCATCGCGCGGCCGCGGCCCGTAACTGCGACGCTGCTGACGGGATTGAACAGCGCCACGCCGACCGCAGCGCTCAATGCCAACAGCCAGGAGATGCCGTAGACCCCGGCAACCGGCGCGAACCCGGCCAGCGGAACAGCAATCGGACCGCCGGGCGCCTGTGCATATCCCATGGTCAGCCAGGGAAAACCAGTCAGCAACCAGCCGCGCAGATACTCGAACATCACGAAGCACGCCGGAATCACCAGCACCAGCCCGGCAGACGGACCGATGGCGAAGCGATTGCGCAGCTGTTGGGCGCAAATACCCGCCAATCCCGGGTAAATCGACAGGTAACAACAGAACAGAAATGTCGATGCGCCAGCAAGCACCGCAGGCATGTTGCCGTACACGTGCAGGCTCACATAAATCCACGACACACCGCCTGTAAACAGGCCTAGCCCCCAGGCAAAGCCAATCGCAAAAGTTCGCCCCGCACGCGCCTCGCGGCTCCACAGGCCGAACAGCAGGGCCAGCGACAGGACACCAAGCGGCCACCAGCGGAACGGCGCAAATGCCAGCACGCCGATGGCCCCGGCGCCAAAAGCCACAAGCAACTGCAATGCGAGCGGCGGCGCCGCCACGCGTAACCGGGTCATGCCGTCGATTTGCTCGCCGGTTCGGCCCGGTTGTCAGCAGCATTTGCACTGGCAATCTTTTCCACCAGCAATGAGTGCACTTTGCGGCTGTCCGCGCGCAGTATGGAAAACTTGAAGCCGTCAAAGGTTACCGACTCGCCTCGCTTGGGCACGCGCCCAAAACGGTTCATGACCAGTCCACCCACGGTATCGAAATCCTCGTCGGAAAAACTGGTTTCAAATGCGCTGTTGAAATCACCGATCTCAGTCACGGCCTTGACGCGAAAGCGGCCGGACTTGTCCGGCAGGATGTTGTCCTCGGTTTCGTCGAAATCGAACTCATCCTCGATGTCGCCGACGATCTGCTCGAGCACGTCCTCAATGGTGATGAGGCCGCCGACGCCACCGTACTCGTCGACGACGATGGCCATATGGTTGCGATTGGCCTTGAAATCGCGCAACAGGACATTGAGGCGCTTCGATTCAGGCACGAAAACTGCCGGCCGAAGCATGTCGCGCACATCAAAATCGTCGGCGTTGGCGTAATAGCGCAACAGATCCTTGGCCAGCAGGATGCCGATGACATTGTCCTTGCCGCCCTCAAAAACCGGGAATCGCGAGTGTGCCGTCTCAATGACGAAGGGAATGAACGCATCGGGGTTTTCCTCGACGTCGATCATGTCCATCTGCGATCGCGGAATCATGACGTCGCGCGCGTGCATCTCCGAGACCTGCATCACGCCCTCGATCATCGCCAGGGCTTCCGCATCAAGGAGATTGTTTTCAAACGCCCCGTGCAGCAATTCCACCAGCTGGCCGCGGTCTTCAGGCTCCCGCAGGAGCATTGAAGACAGACGCTCCAGCAGAGAGCGTTTTGGTGATGCGTCCATGTTGAAAACTGCGCTGTTTCGAGAAATTCAATTTAACACAATCGCACTACGCACCCTTGCGGCGGCATCAGGCGTAGGGGTCGCCGTAGCCCAGCGACGCAAGAATGGCCACTTCCCGGGCTTCCATCTTGCGGGCATCGCGCTCGCGTTCGTGGTCCATGCCGGCCAGGTGCAGTACGCCATGCACGGTGAGGTGCGCGTAATGAGCCTGCAGGGCCTTCCGCTGTTCACGCGCCTCTTTCGCCACCACGGGAGCACACAGCACGAGGTCACCCTCGAGCATATCCGCGCCGGGATCGTGATAAACAAAAGTCAGCACGTTGGTGGCGTAATCCTTGCCGCGGAATTCGCGATTGAGCCGGCGCCCCTCCGCGGCGTTGACGATGCGCACGCCGAGGTGCGCGCGCTGCGGCAAGGCGGCCGCAAGCCAGATACGGAATTGGCGGCTTGCGGGAATGCCCGGCAGGCGGCTGGCGCGCTGGATCGTTATTGCACTGGCGCCGCTCACGCCAACGCCGCCCCCGCGATTGCTCCCTTGCCCGCCAATTGCAACAGCTTCACATAGGCGGCAACGACTTCCGCGTCGTCCAGTGCCATCAGGCCCTCACCCACATAGATCTCCACTTCGGTGATTGCCTTGTCCGGCAGTGTTCGCGGCCCGCCGAGCCAGATGCGCTCGATGGCGGCCATGTGGTCGCGCGCGGCTTCCCACTTTTGCGGCGGCAGGTCAAATCGCAGGTGCACGAGGTTTGCTTGCGGAACGGTCGGGTTGACCTGTACGCCGGGCACGGACTGCATTGCCGCGGCAAAAGTCTGCGCCCGCCGGAAGTAGTCCGGCATGCGCTTGAGGCGCTGGTCGAAGCGCATGGCGGCGCTGGCGACAACCGGATATTGCTGGGAGATGGTACCGCCGTGGCGGGTAAGCCAGATGCGGGCTTCCGCGATAAAGGCGGTGTCGCCAAGCAACATCGCGCCGGAAATTCCGCCGATGCCCTTGTACATGGACACGTAAACCGAATCGAACAGCGCAGCAATGTCGGCGTAGGTCTTTCCCTCGTAGAAAGACAGCGTTTCCCAAAGGCGCGCACCGTCCAGGTGCAGACGGGTTCCACGGCCGCTGGCAACCGCCCGCTGCTGCTGCAGGTCTTCCCAAGGCGGCAACTGCCCGCCGATCTCGCGCATCGGCAATTCGATGACAATCGAAGAAACCGGGATATCGCAAAGCAGCAGGTCGCGCGACAACAGGGGTTCGCCCTGCCGGCCAAGGAAATGGCCGCGCAAGCCATGCAGCTTGCGATAGGCATGTTCTTCATGAAGTTCAAGGTGTGCCGTCTGGTGCATCCCGAAGTCGGCGTTGTGCGCGCGGTCGGCCCATATTCGCAGCGCGATGAGCGAGGCCATCTTGCCGCTGGGCATGAACACTGCCGCAGGCTTGCCCAGCAGCCTGGCAACCTTGGCCTCAAAGTCTGAGACGAGCTTGCCGGTACCGTAGTAGTCGATATCGTACTGGTTGCTGGCCATCCAGTCGGCGATCGCCAGCAGTTCATTCTGTGGCAACGGCGCGGGATTGCCCGGCACGATGCGATTGCATTGCCGCTTCAGGGCGGCACGCGCGACGCTAGAGGCAGCGGCCGCCATCAGCGTATCTTGCGGTGATAGGCCTCATAGGCCGTCACGATTGACTGCACCAGCGGATGCCGCACCACGTCGTTGGCCTGGAAGATGGTGAAGGCGATGCCGCGTATGCCTTGCAGCACATTGCGCGCATCGATCAAGCCGCTGGTCTGGCCATGTTTCAGGTCCATTTGCGTCACATCCCCGGTGATGACTGCCTTGGTGCCGAAGCCGATGCGTGTCAGGAACATTTTCATCTGCTCAGGCGTCGTATTCTGCGCCTCATCGAGGATGATGAACGAATGATTCAGCGTCCGGCCGCGCATGAATGCCAGCGGCGCAACCTCGATTTGCTGGCGTTCAAACATCCGGTTGACCTTGTCGAAACCGAGCAGGTCGTACAGGGCGTCGTAAAGCGGACGAAGGTAGGGGTCCACTTTCTGGGACAGGTCCCCCGGCAGAAAACCAAGTTTTTCACCCGCCTCGACCGCCGGACGGGTAAGAACGATGCGCTTGACCAGGTCGCGTTCGAAGGCGTCCACCGCGCAGGCTACGGCAAGATAGGTTTTGCCGGTGCCCGCCGGGCCAACGCCAAACGTGATGTCATGCGTTTGCATCTGGCGGATGTACTGCGCCTGATGCTCGGTCCGCGCGCGCAGGTCGGCCCGCCTGGTGTGCAATGAAATTTCGTCCTGCACTTGCGGCTCATCGCTTACCTTGGCTTCACGCTGCTCGCGGCTGTCGCGGGCGTGCCGCATCTCGACGATGCCGAGCTGGATTTCCTCCACGCTGAAATCATTGTGCGCCTTGGCGTAAAACCGGTTGAGCACTTTGGCCGCCAGTTCGATGCTGTCGCGCTCGCCGGAGACCGAGAATTTTTCGCCGCGGCGCGCAATGGCAACATCCAGCGCCGCCTCAATCTGGCGAATATTGGCGTCCAGCGCACCGCACAGCGATGCAAGGCGCCGGTTGTCGACAGGCGTAAAGGAGAATTCGAGCGTTGGTGTTTTCATGCGCTAGCCGGCCACAGTTTCGCGCGTAACCACTTCACCACGCAACGTGTAGTGGCTGAGCCCCGTAATGGCGACATCGATGAACTGACCGACGAGTCGCGCCGCATGTTCACCGCCGGCCGGAAAATTGACCACACGATTGTTGTCGGTGCGTCCCATCAACTCCCCCGCATCCTTGCGCGAGGCACCCTCAACCAGTACGCGCTGCGTGGTGCCGACCATTGCGGCAGAGACCGCATGCAACTGCGCATCCAGCAATTTCTGCATGCGATGCAGGCGCTTCAGTTTCACCTCATACGGCGTGTCGTCGCGCAAGCTGGCGGCCGGGGTGCCGGGACGGCGCGAATAGATGAATGAAAAGCTGCCGTCGAAGCCCACTTCCTCGATCAGCTTCATGGTGCGCTCAAAGTCATCGTCGGTCTCGCCGGGAAAACCCACGATGAAATCGCTGGTAAGCGAAATTTCGGGCCGCACCGCGCGCAAGCGCCGGATGATGGACTTGTACTCCATTGCCGTGTAATTGCGCTTCATGGCCGCCAGCATACGGTCCGAACCTGACTGCACCGGCAGATGCAATTGCGACACCAGCTTGGGAAGCTTGCCGTAAGCGTCGATCAGGCGTTGATTGAATTCCAGCGGATGGGACGTGGTGTAGCGAATGCGCGCAATGCCCGGCAAGGCGTGAACGGCAGACAGGAGCAAGGCGAAATCGGCGCTTCCGCCATCGGCCATCTCGCCCACGTAGGCGTTGACATTCTGGCCGAGCAGCGTCACTTCGCGAATACCCTTCGCAACGAGGCCGCGAATCTCATCCATGACGCTTTCGAATGGCCGCGAAATCTCCTCGCCGCGGGTGTAGGGCACCACGCAAAAGCTGCAGTACTTTGAACAGCCCTCCATGATGGACACAAACGCCGTAACGCCCTCGACCCGAGCCGGGGGCATGTGGTCGAACTTTTCCACTTCCGGAAAGGAAATGTCGACCTGCGACGCGCCACTTTCGCGCTGTGCCGCGATCATTTCCGGCAGGCGGTGCAGGGTCTGCGGTCCGAACACCAGGTCAACGTACGGTGCGCGTTCGACGATTGCCTCGCCTTCCTGGGAAGCCACGCAGCCACCGATACCAATGAGCAGATCGGGTCGCGTTTCCTTGAGCGCCCGCATGCGGCCCAAATCACTGAACAGTTTCTCCGACGCCTTCTCGCGCACGGAACACGAGTTATAGAGAATCACATCCGCTTCTTCGGGGACCTGGGTCTTCTCGTAACCTTCGAAGGCATGCAGTACGTCGGCCATCTTGTCCGAGTCGTACTCGTTCATCTGGCAGCCAAAAGTCTTGATGAAGACTTTCTTCGAAGGCTTTTGCGCGGGAGGTGTGGCGGACATTTTTGTCTCCTGGTGGCGGGGAATAACCCGTGCAGGTGTCTGTTTCCTAAGTCTGGAGTCGCGAGAAAATCGAGCGAGAGGCATCAAGTTGGCAGCGAGCAGCAGAATCGGGCTTGTGCCCGATGAGCAGCGGAGCTGCCAAATTGGTGCCTCGCAGCCGATTTAATCGCGGCTAACGAACAAAAGGCCGCGTGAGCGGCCTTTTGGAGTGTCCTGGTGGCCAATCCCTGATTCGAACAGGGGACCTGCGGATTATGATTCCGTCGCTCTAACCGGCTGAGCTAATTGGCCATGATCGGAAATGAAGCGCCCGAAGGGGCCGAATTATCCCGATTCCACCTCATCACGTCAAGGAATGCCGCGTTGGCGCATTCTTGAGTGGCAATGAAAACCAGTTTATTCCAACGTTAAAACCCCAGCACCGGCGCGCCTTTCAGACCACTTTTGCCCGGAAACGCCCGTCAATGCTGGTGTTTGCTATTAACGTCCCGCGTGCTTGACGTATTTTTCCAGCCAGCGGTGCTCTTCCCACAGGCGATGCAGCACCGACTCGCGGCCACGGTAGCCATGGTCTTCATTGGGCAGAATGGTCAGGCGCACCGTACCCCCCAGGCCGCGTATCGCCTGGTAGAGGCGCTCGCTTTGCAACGGGAACGTACCGGAGTTGGAATCGGCCTCGCCGTGAATCAACAGCAATGGCGCCTTGATCTGGTCGGCAAAGTTGAAGGGCGACATCTGGTTGTAGACCTCGCGCGCCTTCCAGTAAACGCGATCTTCCGCCTGGAAGCCGAACGGCGTCAGCGTGCGATTGTATGCGCCACTTTCGGCGAGGCCGGCGGCAAAAAGCCTGGTATGGGCCAGCAGGTTCGCCACCATGAAGGCACCGTACGAATGCCCGCCCACTGCGATCCTGCCACGTTCGGTGACACCGCGCCTGATCATTTCATCGACGGCAGCCTCGGCGCTGGCGATGAGTTGCGGCAGGTAGCTGTCGTTGGGTTCCCTGCCGTTGTCGCCGATGATCGGCATGCCCGGATTGTCGAGCACGGCGTAGCCCTGGGTGAGGAATGGCAGCGGCCCGCTGAATGCGGGGCGTACGTATCGATAAGGCGAGACACCGACCTGGCTGGCGGCATCCGCCGAACGGAATTCACGCGGGTACGCCCACATCAACATCGGCAAGGGTCCGTCCGACTTCCGATAACCCGGCGGCAAATATAGAGTTGCCGTCAATTCCACACCATCCCTGCGCTTGTAGCGCACCACTTCCTTGGTGGCGTTGGCGATCGGATTTTTCGGCGTGGCGTAGTGCGTCACCTGTGCCATTGCGCCACTGGCAAGCTCCCGCAGGAACACATTGGGAGCGTCGTTCAGGCTCTCGCGCTGCATCAACAACTTGATGACACTGCCGGTGTCGAGAATTGCCATCGGCTGGTCGAAATTCGGCGCCTCGGAACGGTAGAGGCGCTTGGACTCGCGGCTGTCGACCTCGTAGCGATCGATGAAGGGCCGTTCGCCCTCGGGACTGGCGCCCGCACCAATGAGGTATATGGCGCGGCCATCAGGCGAGATGTTGAGTACCCGGCCGCCGCGCGCATTCGATTCGACAATCGGTGCTCCGGGGTCGCCATAGCGGTCTTCGGAGGAACGATCGAACAGCTTCACGGCTGCACGGCTTGCGTCATTGGGAAACACGCGCCAGGTGACAACGCGGCGCGTTTTACGCTGGGCCTCCACCACGATGGCCAGATCATCCCGCCCCCAGAAAACCTGTTGCAGCCGCAAGTCCGACTTGAATAGCGGCTGGCCTTCGCCTTCGAACGGCTCGGAAAGCACCTGCAGCGTATCGCCCAGGCCGTTGCGGCGGCCTTCGATCGGCGTCAGCCAGGTGATGGTCGCCGGCGCATCACCACGCCACGCGTACTGGCGCGGGCCCTTGCGCACCGCATCCGGGTCGAGTTCCTCATCTTCGGCGAGTCCGATGTCTGACAATACCTTCAGAACCTTGCCGGCATCGACATCACGCGCATCACGAATCTCCGTGCGCAGGGGAAAGCGCTGCAGTGGCACCGCGTAGGAAAACGGCCGCTTGATCAGCTGCACCAGCACATACTCCCTGTTTGGCGAGGGCAGGAACGCACGGACCATTCCGGTGGCAATCGGCGTCACCTTGCCATCGAGCGCGACATTGGCCAGTTCCGAAGTCGCAAAGTGTTCAAACAGCGCTTCGTCGTGCGGTGACTTCAGCAGATCCTGGTAGGTTCGCGCGGCATTGCGCTTGCCAAGATTCTCTTGGGAGAGCGGGCCCGAAGGTACCAGTGGGGCCCTCGGTGCCGGTCCGCGCGTCGCGGGAACCAGGTTGGCCAGCAAAGAGCGCGAATCGCTGCTCCAGGCAAACGGCCGTCCCAGCACGCCATTGAGCGCGCGCTCGGTCACGCGTCGCGCGCTGGCGCCGTTGGTGGCATCGGCCACCATCAAGTCGACGGCGGTATCGCGCACGACGGTGAAGGCGATGCGCTTGCCGTCAGGAGACCACTGCGCGTCGCCGATACGGGCGCCGGCATGCAGGTTGCCCACAACCTTTTCCTGGCGGTCACCGACGCGCACCAGCTTGATGGCCACGGCAAATCCGGAGCGGTTCTGGTCGCTGTTGCGCGGGTTGATGCGCACGCCGGCAAGCCGCAGGTCAGGCAGCGCGAGTTCGGCCACGGAGGGCAACGCCGGACGTTCCAGCAGCATCAGCCATTCGCCATTGGGCGACAGGATGGTTTGCGGGATCGGCGGCGCATCCACCATTTCGATCATCGCCTGCGGCGGCAACTGGTAGCGGAGGCTGTCTGCGGCATGCGTCGGAAATATGTTTCCGGCAAGCGCCAGGAACAGAACGGCACACCACCGGTGCAGCGGTTTTGTAATCATTCTTTACGGGACCAAATTAGCGAACCCGACATCATACGCCGACCGCCAACGACAAGCGATTGGCGCTGGGCCAGGCCATCGTCTGTACCCCGCGCGCGTTGACGCATGGCAATGCCATCCGGACAATGGCGCATGCTTTTCAACAGCTATGGTTACCTGTTCGTTTTTCTGCCCCTGGCCCTGCTCGGATATTTTGCGCTGCGACGCCATTCCGCGCTGGCGCTTTCCTGGCTGGTGCTGGCTTCGCTGGGCTTTTACGCCTGGTGGAACCCCTGGCATCTGCCGTTGATCATTGCCAGCATCGCTCTCAACTTTCATGTCGGGGAGCGCATCCAGTCATCGCCGTCCCGAAAGCGCGCCTGGCTTTGGTGCGGCATTGCGGCGAATCTGCTGCTGCTGGGAATTTATAAATATGCGTCCTTTGCCACCGGCACCCTCGCAAGCATCGCCGGGTTTTCCCTTCCCGTGCCGGAACTGGCACTTCCCCTGGGCATCAGCTTTTTTACCTTTACGCAGATTGCCTATCTGGCAGACACGGCGCGAGGTGAAGTACGCGAATCCAATCCGCTGCATTACGCGCTGTTCGTCACGTTTTTTCCCCACCTGCTGGCAGGGCCGATCATTCACCATCGCGAGATGATGCCGCAGTTCGCCGATGCCGGCGGGCGCTGGTTCAACGCCGCCAATTTTGCGCGCGGGCTGTTCCTGCTCGCCCTGGGTTTCGGCAAAAAAGTGCTGGTGGCGGACCCGCTCGGCGAAGCCGCCAACGCCGGTTACGCTGCCGTCGCCAGCCTCAACTTTGCAAGTGCCTGGACCACCACCCTGGCATACACCTTCCAGATCTACTTCGACTTTTCAGGCTATACCGACATGGCGCTGGGCGCCGCGCTGATGTTCAACATTCGCCTGCCGGTGAATTTCAATTCGCCCTACCTGTCGGCAAACATCCAGGATTTCTGGCGGCGCTGGCACATCACGCTATCGCGCTTCCTGCGCGACTACCTTTACATTCCGCTCGGCGGCAACCGTGCTGGCGAATGGCGGATCGGCGCCAACCTGATGGCGACCTTTCTGCTGGGAGGCCTGTGGCACGGCGCGGGATGGACCTTCATTGCCTGGGGTGCACTGCACGGCGCCGCCTTGGTGCTTTTCCGCGCCTGGCAGCGCTTCGGGCTGCGTCTGCCGCGTTTCGTTTCGATCCTGATCACGTTCCTGTTTGTGCATGTCACCTGGGTGTTCTTCCGTGCCAGGAACATGGAGGATGCGATTGCCGTCGCGCGGAAACTGGTTCCCGGTTCTGCCGACTTCTCCGCCATCGCGGCACTGCTGCCCACCCGGCTGGAACTCGGCTTGCCATACGCCGCGCCCTCGCTCGGCGTATTGCTGACAACCGCAGCGGTACTTGTTCTGATTCCCGTCAACAGCGATCGCCTCGCGCGCCAATTTTGCGGGCGCTTCCGGGAGAGTTGCGTCACGGCAGTGCTGCTCGCGTTGGGCGTGCTTACCCTCGGCCAGGTTTCCCAGTTCCTGTATTTCAATTTCTAGTCCGGCATGCGCAACCACATCACCCCGCTACCCGCTCTGCCGCCCACGGATCCGGCCCGAGCAGCGCGTTTCATTCTGACAACGCTGCTAATGCTGCTGCTGCTGCTTGGCGGCGTCGCTGCCTTCAATTATTTCGTCGACCCTTTCCAGCACTTTCGCCTCGCGCCGCGCGAGCAGGCACGCTTTCCGCGCGTGCTGCAGCGCTACATCAATCCCGGCCTGGCAAGGAATGCCGACTACGATTTCGTGATCACGGGCTCGTCCCTGATGGAGAACTACGACTTGGCCGAAGTTGCAAAGATCTGCAAAGCTAGGCCGGTCAACCTCGCCACATCCGCGATGGCGGCTTATGAGCAAGGGAAGATCCTCGAACTGGCGCTGCGACATCGCAAACCCAAAGCCGTGGTGATGTCGCTGGACTTCAACTCGTTTGCGGCTGCGATCGACGGCAGCCTGCCGGAAATCACCGAGCCACTGCCGCTATATCTCTACAACGACAATCCGCTGGACGACTATTCCTATTTGCTCGCGGGTCCGGTAGCGATGCGATCGCTGGCGATTGTTCGCGGTGTTCCCGTCGGCAGGTATTCGACCGACCCGGATCGCGCCTGGTCGTGGGATCACGAGGTGGAATTTTCGCAGGCACGCGCTCTGCGCGGCATCGATCCGGACCACATCAATCGAAATTTCCATCAGGGACCGCGAACCATCGAACACATGCGCGCCAGTTTCGAAGCCAACATCGTGCCGCTCATCGAACACAATCCGGACACCCGCTTCACGCTGGTATTCCCGCCCTACTCGATCGTGGTCTGGGCCGATTTCGTGCAGCGCGGGCAACTGGACGTTTCGCTCGCCTTCAAACGTTATGTGGTGCACCGTCTCGCAGCACTACCCAATGTGCGATTGCTGGATTACCAGTGGGACAGCGCCATCACCCACAACCTTGACCTTTACGCTGATATCTATCACTTCAGCCCGGCCATCAACCTGCAAATCCTCGCAGCCGCCTGCGACGGGAATCCACGCCATCAACTTGATCGCGAGCCAGCAGAGCGCTTTGAATCTGCGCTGCGCGCGCAGGCAATTGCCTTCGATATTCACGCGCTGATTCGGCCGCCGCAGCGGCAGCCTGAATTGACCAAATCAGGCAATTAATTCTTGATTAACAATGACTTGAGCAGGGTTTTCGGCCTTACATTGCACCGCAGCAAAAATAGGTTTATGCTTCGCGCCAACGATTTGACCACGCGATTCGGCCTCAACGCATCGTTCCGCCCGCATAACCGTCAACAAGCGTCCGCCTCCTAGCGAAACAGCACACGACACTGCCGATCACGCGCCTGCGTGCAGCCCCTTCCCGCAATCGCGGTCATGTGCTGAGCCATCCGGCAATACCTCATGGAAAACTCCACCAAGAAATCGAGCGCGCTCACCATTGCCGCCATCGGCGTGGTGTTCGGTGACATCGGCACCAGCCCGCTCTACGCGCTCAAGGAGTCTTTCAATCCCCAGCACGGCATTCCCCTGAACGAATCGACGGTGCTCGGCATCCTTTCGCTGATGTTCTGGTCGCTGGTGACGCTGGTGACCGTAAAGTACCTGTTGTTCATGATGCGCGCCGACAACCGCGGCGAAGGCGGCATTCTTTCTCTTACCGCGCTCGCGCAACGCTGCTACCTGAGCCGTTCGCGCGGCCGCTGGGTGGTCACTTCCCTCGGCATGTTCGGCGCCGCCATGTTCTACGGCGACGGCATCATCACCCCGGCGGTATCGGTGATGTCGGCGGTGGAGGGCCTGACGCTTTACGCCCCGGCGCTGGAGCGCTTCGTCCTGCCCATCGTTATCGGCATCCTTGTCGGGCTGTTTGCCATACAGCGGCACGGCACTGCCGCCATCGGACGCTACTTCGGACCGACGATGGTGGTCTGGTTTGCCGTGCTCGCCATACTGGGCGTGGTACAGATCGCAAAGAATCCGGGCGTGCTGGCTGCCATCAATCCGTACTACAGCTTTCATTTCCTGATCGAGCACCAGTTCGCTGCCTTCATTACGCTCGGTGCCGTGGTGCTGTGCGTGACCGGCGGCGAGGCGCTGTACGCCGACATGGGCCACTTCGGACGCGTGCCGATCCGCCGTGGCTGGTTTCTCGTGGTCTGGCCCGCGCTGCTGATCAACTATTTCGGCCAGGGCGCGTTGATGCTCAGCCAGCCCGAGGCGGTGAAAAACCCCTTCTACCTGATGGCGCCACAGTGGGCGCTGCTGCCGCTGATTGCACTGGCAGCCGCCGCCACGGTGATCGCGTCACAGGCAGTGATCTCGGGCGCGTTTTCGCTCACCAAACAGGCCATTCAGCTCGGCTACCTGCCCCGCTTCGCGATCAATCACACCAGCGAACGCGAGGTCGGCCAGATTTACGTGCCGTTCGTCAACTGGTTCATGCTGGTGGCAATCGTGTTGCTGGTGCTCGGATTCAAGAGTTCCAGCAACCTGGCCAGCGCCTACGGCATCGCGGTGACCATCACCATGCTCATCGACACCTTGTTGCTGTTCGTGGTGATGACTCGCATCTGGCGCTGGAACGCGATGTTCGCATTGGCGCTTACCGCCATCATCGTCGGCAACGACCTCATGTTCCTTTCCGCCTGCCTCACCAAGTTTGCCGACGGCGGCTGGTTTCCGCTGGTGATCGGCGCGGTCATGTTTACCGTCATGAGTACGTGGCGCAAGGGCCGCGAGATCCTGCGCAAGCGCATGAACGAGGGTTCCATCCCGCTGGATGCGTTTGTGGAGTCGATGGCGCTTTCGGATACACCCAAGGTGCCGGGCACCGGCATTTTCATGACCACCAACGGCAAGGGTGTGCCCAGCGCACTGCTGCACAACCTCAAGCACAACAAGGTGTTGCATGGCCGCGTCATCATCCTCTCCATCGTCATCGAGGACATTCCGCGGGTACCGAAGGAAGACTACATCTGGATCGAAAACCTGCAGCATGGCTTCTATCGCATTACCGCACATTACGGCTTCATGGAGTCGCCGAACATTCCCGACATGCTGAGCGACTGCAGCCTGCAGCACATGAACTTCGACATGATGGAGACCAGTTTCTTCGTCAACCGAGAATCGCTGATCGCCACACCGGGCGGCGGCATGGCGTTATGGCGCGAACATCTGTTTGTGTGGATGTCGCACCTGGCCGCGAAGGCCTCCGACTACTTCCGCATCCCCACCAATCGCGTGGTCGAGCTGGGCACGCAAGTCGAGATATAAACTCCAGCATTGGCGCGGCTTTCCGGGCACTTTCGCGGATTCAAGTTCGAGTCCCGACAGTTGGTGGGCAATTGAACATGACCTCGTATGGTGTCAGATAACCGAGTGATTTGCGCGGGCGGTGGTTGAGTTTGTTCTGAATCTTGTCCAGTTGGCGCTGAGTCAGGTCGTTCAGGGACTTGCCCTTTGGGAGGTACTGGCGCAGCAGCCCGATCAGGTTCTCGTTGGTGCCGCGCTGGTTTGGCCGTCGCGCGTCGCAGACATAGGCCTGGTCGGGTAAATAGTCTCCCAGGGCGGCAAACTCCGGTCCGCGATCGCTGGTCACACTACGGAAGGGCAATCCACCATCGCGCAGGTCGCGCACCACATGGCGCGCCGTGACTTGGGCATCCACCCTCTCCAGCCGCCGCAACACCGCAAAGATGCTTTGCCGCTCCGCCGAAGCCAGCACCCGGCGCACGTCGCGTTGCTTGCCGATCATGGTGTCGGTCTCCCAGTGGCCAATTTCGGTCCGGTCCAGCACCTCCGCCGCCCGCTCGCGGATTGGCTTGGCCCGCCCCCGCCACGGATGGGATGCCGGGCGTTTTCTCGCCCGGCGCAACTGTGCCAGCCGCAGCAAATGCGCCATCCGCTCACGCCGCGCCAGACTGTAGATGGCCTGCACGCACATGGTGGGCATACCGAGCAAAGTGTGCCGTCCGTGGGTCTGTTCCGGTGACCAGTCTTGCCTCAGCCCTGCCTTGACCTGCTCAATCACCGCGGCCGGCTTGGTCGGATGGTTGGCGGCACTACGCTGCTTGGTCCATTCCCGGTGCTGCTGGGCGCGCTCGGGACAATATTCCTGCCGCGCCCCGCAGCGCTTGATCTCGTCATACAGGACCGAACGGTGCCGCCGCATCTGGACGGCAATCATCCCCATCGGCAAATCCGCCAACAACAGGTTGTGAAACTGGTAACGTTCTTCCAAGGTGAGGCTCGGGCAACCCATCACGGTTCTCCTTTCGTCTAGACAACAAAAGGGTACCGCAGCTCGTGGCCTCACCCCTTTCCATTACGCCCTGAGGTGTCGGGACTCGAACTGGAATTCGCGCTTTTGCCCTGGAAGGCGCGCCAATGCTCGACTTCATCGCATTGGGAGCTTCCGCAAGGTGCCGCGGGGACAAGTTTCGCGCCTCTGCTGTGCGCACCCCCGGGCGCATACGCTACCCGCCACAAGCTTGGCCCGTGCGCGACAAATTCTGGAAGCACGCAAATGGCCCGAGCCCTTCAACTCCAATCGAGGATGACCTTGCCGGACTGACCGGACAACATGGCAGCAAAGCCGTCTTCGAATTTTTCAACCGGAAAATGGTGCGTGAGGATAGGCGAAAGGTCGAGGCCGCTCTGCAACATGGCGACCATCTTGTACCAGGTCTCGAACATCTCACGCCCGTACACGCCCTTGATTTCCAGTCCTTTGAAAATCACCTGGTTCCAATCGATCACCGTGTCCGACGGCGGAATGCCCAGCAGCGCGACTTTCCCGCCGTGATTCATGCTCTCCAACAGGCTCTCGAACGCCGATGGCACGCCTGACATTTCCATGCCGACATCAAACCCTTCGACCATGCCGAGTTCGGCCATCACCTCCTTGAGGGACTGCCGAGCGACATTGATGGCGCGGGTAGCACCCATTTTTCGTGCCAGTTCCAGACGGTAATCGTTGACATCGGTGATCACGACATGCCGCGCACCGACATGACGGGCAACCGCCACGGCCATGATGCCAATCGGGCCCGCGCCGGTGATGAGCACGTCCTCCCCAACCAGCGGAAACGACAGCGCCGTATGCGTGGCATTGCCGTATGGGTCGAAAATCGAGGCCAGGTCATCGCTGATGTTGTCGGGAATCTTGAATGCATTGAATGCCGGGATCACCAGGTAATCCGCGAAGCACCCCGCGCGATTCACGCCCACGCCACTGGTATTTCGACACAGGTGCCGGCGGCCTGCCCGGCAATTGCGGCAGAAACCACAGGTGATGTGCCCTTCGCCGGAGACGCGATCACCAATGTCGAAGCCACGCACTTCCTGGCCCATGTCGACAATCTCGCCAACATACTCATGGCCGACATGCATGGGTACGGGAATGGTTTTCTGCGCCCATTCATCCCATTTCCAGATGTGGATATCGGTGCCGCAGATGGCCGTCTTCCTGATGCGGATGAGGACATCGTTATGCCCTACTTCCGGCTTGGGAACATCAGTCATGGTCAGGCCGGGGGCGCGCTGCAGTTTGGCGAGAGCTCTCATTGTTGTGCTTTCATCACGTGATGGCGCCGAGCGCCTTGCCGACTTTCGTGAAGGCAGCGACCGCTTGGTCAATCTGTGCGGGTGTATGCGCCGCCGACATCTGGGTGCGGATGCGTGCCCGGCCTTTGGGCACTACCGGGAAACTGAATCCGATGACGTAGATGCCCTCCTCAAGCAACGCATCAGCCATGCGTGTTGCCAATGCCGCATCGCCCAACATCACCGGCACGATCGGATGCTCGCCCGGCACCAGCGTGAATCCCTGCGCGCTCATCGCTTTGCGGAATCGGGCGCCGTTCTCACGCACCTGCCGCCGCAACGACGCGCCCTCGTCTGAGGACAGCATTTTCAAAACCGCCAGTGAGGCGCTGACGATGGCGGGCGCGAGCGAATTTGAAAACAGATAGGGTCGCGAACGCTGCCGCAACAGGTCCACCACTTCATGGCGCGCGGCGATGTATCCGCCAGACGCGCCACCGAGTGCCTTGCCAAGCGTTCCGGTATAGATGCCGATCCGGTCGGCCACGCCGCAGTGCTCCGGCGTGCCGCGCCCGCCTTCGCCGATGAAGCCCACCGCGTGCGAATCATCGACCATGACCACGGCACCGTACTTGTCGGCAAGGTCACAGATGGACTTGAGGTCGGCGATGATGCCGTCCATCGAAAACACGCCGTCGGTGGCAATCATCTTGTGGCGCGCACCGGCAGCGACCGCAGCCTGCAATTGCGCTTCCAGGTCAGCCATGTCGTTGTTGCGGTAGCGGAAACGCTGCGCCTTGCACAGACGGATTCCATCGATGATGCTGGCGTGGTTCAGTTCATCGCTGATGATGGCATCCTGCTCGCCCAGCACGGTTTCGAACAGGCCCCCGTTGGCATCGAAGCAGGATGAATAGAGGATCGCATCCTCGGTACCGAGGAACGCAGCAATCTCGCGCTCGAGTTCGCGGTGGATGGTCTGTGTACCGCAGATGAAGCGCACGGAGGCCATGCCGAAACCGTGGTCATCCAGCCCCAGTTTGGCCGCGGCGACAAGTCGGGCATCATTGGCGAGGCCGAGATAGTTGTTGGCGCAGAAATTGATGACTTGCTCGCCGCCGGCGAGGCGAATGCACGCCTGCTGCACGGTGGCAATTTCGCGTTCGCGCTTGTAAAAACCGTCCTGGCGAATCTGCTCGAGAGTGGCGGCGTGATGCCGAAAAAAACCTTCGCTCATGCGGGCTCCTTGTGGGTGCGGGATGGCGCCTTGCGACCAGCAACGGAACCGGAACCGCAGCGGTGCAGCATTTTATCCGCAATGCCACACGCCGGCACATGGAGCGCAAGGGGACTGCCCGATTTCGAAAAATCAGGTATTCTGGTTTTGGCTAAACGCATGCAAAGGCCCGGGAGAGCACCATGAAGATCGAAGAATTCCTGATGCACCAGACGGATGTGCGACTGCTTCCTGCCGGGCACACCCTGTTTGCCGAAGGGGACGCGGGCGACTCGATGTACGTGCTGCTGTCCGGCCGCGCCGACGTGTTGTTGCGCGACAAGCTCGTCGAGACGCTGCAGGTGGGTTCGATCGTCGGAGAACTTGCAATTATCGACGACGCGCCGCGCGCTGCCAGCGTCGTCGCGCGCGAGGACTGCAACTTCATCGCCATCAACGCAGCCCGCTTTCGTACACTGACCCACGAAAACCCGGACTTCGCACTCCATGTGATGAAAGTGATGGCCGATCGCCTGCGCAACACGGGAAAGCTCATTTAGCGTTGCGCCAGCCTCACTTGGCGAGGGTTCGCAGGTAGGCGACGAGTTGCCAAACGTCGGTATCGCTGAATTGGGAATGCGGGGGCATTGCCGTGCCCGGCGAGCCAAAGCGAATGATCCAGAAAAGCTGACCATCCGGCACGCCATTTACCGTCATTGCGCAAGCGAAATTGCGTGGCGGCGGATCATAGAGCTTGGACAGCGGCCCCTTGCCGTCTCCCCGCCGCCCATGGCACATCGCGCAACTGCCGTCATTGCCGCTGCCGCCGAACAATTGTGCGCCAAGCCGTTCGTCCGGTGAATCCAGCGGGCTCTTGCGCAGGTAATATTCATCGGGCGCCTTGCCCGTGAAGCGCGGCTGCGGACATTCGCCGGCCTTTGGCGACTGCGCCCACGACGTCGTGCACGCCATGGTGAGCAGCGACGCCAGCATTGCGCCCAGTACCGTAAGTTTTGCGTTCCCCATGATTGATTCTCCTTGCGACAGATTCGATCGACGGCAACACGATTTCAGGTTCGCTCAATTTGCGCGCCGCCGTTTTGATGCATCTCAAATCCGGCGTCGCGGTTCGTGCATACCCGCGTCAGCGGCGCCCGATCGGGTCGAGCCTGGCCTCGCGGTACAATAGCGGTTTCCTGCAAGGGCCCGCCAACTGAGCTGCCCCGGGCTCCGGCACCACTTTACCTTAGGCTGTTGCATGTCTTTTGAATCTTTGCACCTGGTTCCCGAACTGCTTCGCGCGGTCGCCGAACAGGGTTATACCGAGCCCACGCCGATCCAGGCCAAGGCCATCCCGCTAATACTTGAGCGCCGTGACATCATGGGTTGCGCGCAGACCGGCACCGGCAAGACTGCCGGATTCACCCTGCCGATGCTGCATGTCCTGGCGCCTGAAGCCAATTCAAGCACCTCGCCGGCCCGCCACCCCGTCAGGGCGCTGGTGCTGGTGCCGACCCGGGAACTGGCCGCCCAGGTCGAGGAATCGGTACGCACCTACGGCAAATACCTGCCTCTGCGAATCACCGTGATATACGGCGGTGTCGACATGAAGCCGCAAACCAAGGCACTGCAAGGTGGTGTGGAAATTGTGGTTGCAACCCCAGGTCGGCTGCTCGACCACCTCAAGCAAAAAACCATCAACCTGTCGCAAGTAAAGATTCTGGTGCTCGATGAGGCAGACCGCATGCTCGACATGGGCTTTCTTCCCGACATCAAGAGCATACTGGCCACACTGCCGCCCTTCCGGCAAAACCTGCTGTTCTCGGCAACATTCTCCGAAGACATCAAGAAGCTCGCCCACCAGATCATGCGCAACCCGCAGATGATCGAGGTGGCGCGCCGCAATGCCCCTGCCGAACTGGTGACCCACCAGGTGTACGAAATTCCGGGAGCCAACAAGCATGCCTTGCTGGCCCACCTGATCCGGACCAGGCAGATGACCCAGGTGCTGGTATTTACCCGCATGAAGCGCGACGCGGACCGCCTGGCGCGCCAATTGCAAAAGGACGGACTCGCCGCAGTCGCGATCCACAGCGACCGCAGTCAGTCGGAACGCACCCAGGCTCTGGAAGAGTTCAAGCAGGGCAAAACCCCCATCCTGGTGGCGACCGACATTGCCGCGCGCGGCCTCGACATCGATCAATTACCGTACGTCATCAACTATGAGCTGCCGCACGTTCCTGAAGACTATGTGCATCGCATCGGTCGTACCGGCCGGGCCGGCACACCTGGTGAAGCGATCTCACTGGTCAGCCCGGAAGAGCGCGAGTTCCTGGTCAACATCGAAAAGCTGCTGAAGCGCGAGATCCCCCGGCTTGAATCGCCGGACCTCGGCAGTCGACGCGAACGCGCGCCGCGTGCTCACACGCCTGCGGAATCGGAGGAGAGTCCGGACGACCGGCGCCAGCGGCGCGGGATTCGCGACGCCAAGGCTTCGGGGCACCGTCGCCCGCC
Organism: Usitatibacteraceae bacterium; assembly: GCA_044229235.1. Taxonomy (GTDB): domain Bacteria; phylum Pseudomonadota; class Gammaproteobacteria; order Burkholderiales; family Usitatibacteraceae; genus UKL13-2. The sequence goes on along the minus strand of JBGATH010000016.1, from coordinate 19,737 downwards.
GAAAGCCGCGGAAGACCGCGGCCAGGCGCCAAGCTCGCCCCATGGGCAGTTCGATTTTTCACAGCCCTACCAGCCCGCGTCACCTCGTGCCACCAATGACGCGGCCGCGCCAGCTCCCGCCGGTCCGAAAAAACCCGCTCCGCGCAAGATTGGCGCCTTGCTAGGCGGCACCAAGGCGAAATCGGACGTCTGAATCAACTGCAAGGCGGCACATTGCCACCGCCAGCATCTGGCGCAGGATTGATAATTATCAAAGTCGCCTGTCCCGACAGTACTAATATGTCCTTCTGAACACTCGTGATGGAGGCCGTATGTACAAGCATCTGCTGGTGCCCGTGGATGGGTCAAAGTTGTCGCTGAAGGCTCTCGATTCGGCCGCCGGGCTCGCCCAGAAACTAGGCGCGTCCATCACCGCGGTCACAGTCTCTCCACCCTTCCCGATGATGGTCGCAGGTGACGGCTATGTGCTGGACCTGAACAAACCGTCCGAGTGGGAAGCATCGATTGAACGGCATGCGGTCAAGGTTCGCGCGGCGGCAGAAAAGCGCGCCACAGCAAAGGGCGTCGCGATCAGGTTCGTCAGCATCGTGGCCGAGCAACCTTATGACGGCATCATCGACACTGCACGAAAACACAAGTGCGACCTGATCGTCATGGCCTCGCACGGCCGCAAGGGATTTTCCGCGCTGCTGCTAGGCAGCGAGACGACCAAGGTACTGACGCACTCGAAGATACCGGTGCTGGTCTGCCGTTAGGCGGCAGCAGTACTTTCAGCGCACGTGGTGGGCGTAGATCGCCTGCAAACCGGCGATGTCGAGAATGCGCACGTGCTTCTGGTCGACCTCAATCAGCGAATCTGCCTGGAACTTTGAAAACGCGCGACTGACAGTCTCCAACTTCAGGCCAAGGTAGCTGCCGATTTCCTCGCGGGTCATGCGCAGATGGAACTCCATCGGTGAGTAACCGCGTGCGCTGAGCCGCTGCGAAAGGTTGAGCAGGAAGGCCGCGATTCGTTCCTCGGCACGCATGACACCTAGCAGCATCATGACGCCGCTCTCGCGCACAATTTCCCGGCTCATGACCTTGTGAAAATGGCGTTGCAGGCCATCGATCTCACGCGACAGGTCTTCAAGATGTGCATAGGGAATGCTGCAAACTTCGCTGTCCTCGAGCGCAACCGCGTCGCAATTGTGGCTGCCCTGGCTGATTCCATCCATTCCCAGGATTTCACCTGCCATGGAGAATCCAGTAACTTGGTCGCGGCCGTCCTCATAGGTCACGCGCGACTTGAAAAAGCCGCTGCGCACGGCATAAACGGCGTCGAACGGCTCACCGGCGCGGTATAGAGCCTCGCCGCGTTTTACTTTTCGCCTTACGCTGACGAGGGAGTCAAGTTGTTCCAGTTCCTTCTGCGAGAGCCCGGCAGGAAGGCACAGTTCTCGAAGATTGCAATTGGCGCACGCGGCCTTCAATTCCGCGAGTACCATTTGGGTGCTCTGTTGCCTGGCCAATTCGGCTCGGGGCATGAATTACTCCTGAAAAATCAAATTTGGACGCCGGTCGATTTTTGTTTGATCCACATCAAAACACAAAAAGCCCACCAAGTCACCATCCGCCTATGCAAGCCACCACTGAACCCCTGATGCCCGCCGAATCCATCCTGATCGACACCGCGTTGGTGCAAAAATACGACAAACCGGGGCCGCGCTATACGTCTTACCCGACTGCCGACCGGTTTATTGAAGCCTATGACATGCGGGCGCACGAAACCACGTTGCGGCAGCGCAATATCGTCGCTGGCGCGGTGGCCACCAACCAGCCATTCTCATTATACGTTCACGTCCCGTTCTGCAACACGATTTGCTTTTACTGTGGATGCAACAAGGTTGTGACCAAGGACCACAGTCGCGCCGCGCAATACCTTCGTTATCTTGACCGCGAATTCAGCCTTGTGTCCGGGATGCTCGAAGGCAATCGTCGTGCCGAGCAAGTGCATCTGGGGGGCGGCACCCCGACGTTCCTTTCCTCCGAGGAATTGCGCCAGCTCATGCGTCAGCTTGGGCAGCATTTTGAGCTGTTGCCTGGCGAATACGCCATTGAAATCGACCCGCGCACGGTTGATAACGAGAAAATTGCGGCGCTGGGACAACTCGGTTTCAATCGAATGAGCCTGGGGGTGCAGGATTTCAACCCCGACGTGCAAAAGGCGGTCAATCGCATCCAGAGCGAAGAGGAAACCAACCGCGCCATCGAAGTTGCCCGAAAGCATGGCGTCACTTCCATCAACATCGATCTCATTTATGGCCTGCCCAAGCAGTCCGTTGCGGGATTTGGTGAAACGCTGGACAGCGTGCTGGCCATCAAGCCGGACCGAATCGCCCTTTACAGCTATGCGCACCTGCCGCACATGTTCAAGCCGCAGCGACGCATCGAGCCGGCTGATCTGCCCACGGCCGAAACCAAGCTGGCGATCATGGCGCTGGCCATCCAGACACTCACCGATGCCGGTTACGTCTACATTGGCATGGACCATTTCGCCCTGCCGCACGACGAACTGGCCATGGCCGCCAAGCACGCCGGGCTGCACCGGAATTTCCAAGGCTATTCAACGCGACCGGACAGTGACCTGATCGCATTCGGCGTGTCGGCCATCAGCAAGGTTGGCGCTACCTACAGCCAAAACGTCAAGACGCTTGACGAGTACTACGATCGTCTCGACCGCAACGAATTGCCGGTGTTGCGCGGCATTGAATTGACCGCCGACGACATCCTTCGCCGCGCGGTCATTCAGTCCATCATGTGCCACTTCGAACTCTCCATCGAGTCCATCGAAATCGCGCACCTGATCAAGTTCAACGAGTATTTCGCCTACGAACTCGAGAAACTTGCCGAGTTGCAGCAGGAAGGTCTGGTGACGCTGGAGCCAGGCTGGATAAATGTGACACCGCGCGGTCGCCTGCTCGTCAGGATTATTGCCATGGTATTCGACAGGAATCTGCGTCGTGGCGAGCAGCGTGAGCGATTCTCCAAGCTGATCTGAACTGCGAGGCGCCAATATGGTGGAACTTGGCGTCACGCTATGGACGCTGCCGCTGACGGCGTTCACTACCGGCCTGCTCGGCGGGCTGCACTGCCTGGGCATGTGCGGCGGCGTTTCCGGCAGCATTGCGCTGGCGACAACGGCACCCGTCCGGGCAACATCAGAGCACCCGTTCCCGGTGCCGGTTCACGCGGCCACCGGTACCAGTTCGGCAATCCGCAGGCCGTGGGCTGCCGAAGCCAACGTCATTGCCTTCAACGCCGGGCGCCTTGCCAGCTACGGCATTGCCGGTGCCCTCGCCGGCATGGTCGGTGGCATTGCCGCCGGCTGGGGGCCGTCCGCAGTGATCAGCGAGACGACGGCCGCACGCACCGCCTTGTTCGTTTTTGCCAATCTCATGATCGTGCTGGCGGGCTTGTATCTGCTCGGCCTGCCGCAACTGCTGGCGCCGCTTGAACGTGCGGCCGGACTGGTCTGGCGCAAGATTTCGCCACTCACCCGCCCATTACTGCCTCTGCGGTCCCCCGCTCATGCTGCGCTGTTTGGTGCGATCTGGGGCTGGATTCCCTGCGGAATGGTTTACGCCATGTTGCTGACCGCGATGGGCGCCGGCAGCGCCAGCGCCGGCGCGCTGACCATGCTCGCATTCGGCGCCGGTACGCTCCCTGCCATGCTTGCCGCCGGCTTCATCGGCGGCGCAGCGGCGCGCTGGACACGACACCCGCAAGTACGGCTGGTTGCAGGCCTGGCGGTGATCGCGATCGGCGTCTATGGCCTGGCGCGAATCGGTTCGCTTGCACAACTGCAGGCCTTCGCCGCTTACTGCACCAGCATGATGAGCAACACGTCAGCGGTCGGCGCGCCACCATGAACGCTATCGCCAGGAGTGCCGCAGCCAACTTTGATTCGAGCGCGCCGGAACTCACAGCCTGCTTCCACTGCGGCTTGCCTGTACCGGCGGGCACCAGCTACCGCGTTCAATTCGACGGCCGGCTGCGGGCCATGTGCTGTGTTGGCTGTGAATCCGTTGCGCGCACCATCATCGACAATGGCATGGAAGCGTTCTACCGCGAGCGCACCGCAAAACCAGGCAGCGCGCCCGTTCCAGATCCGGCGGCAATCCTTGGCGACACGGTATTTGCTCTGGACCGGGTCCAGTCCGGGTACGTCACTGCCGCCGGCGATCTGCGCTCAGCCGAGATCTACGTCGACGGGATAACCTGCAGCGCCTGCGTATGGCTAGCCGAATCGGCCCTGCATCGCCAGCCGGGTGTCACTGCAGCCAGCGTCAACCAGGTCACTCATCGTGCCACCGTCACCTGGGACGCCACGCGCACCGGACTACCGGAGGTTCTGCACTCCCTGCAAAGCGTCGGCCTCAGCGGCCAGCCAGCCAGTGCCGGCGCGGCGATGGCTGTGCGGCGCGCCCGGCGCCGGCGTCAGCTCATCGAACTAGGTGTCGCTTTGCTGGTAATGATGCAGGTGATGATGTTCACCGTGCCGATCTACCTGAGCGCACCGGGCGACGTCAGCAGCGAGGCGCAACTGCTGATGAACTGGGCGGCGATGGTGCTCACCCTGCCCGCGATCCTGTTTTCCGGGAGAAGTTTCTTCATCGGCGCTTGGCGCGACCTGCGCGCGATGGGGCTGTGGCGCGTCAGCATGGATCTGCCGATTGCGCTGGCAATCGCAGCCGGTTTCACCAGCAGTGTTGCCGCACTTTTGGCAGGACACGGCGAGACCTACTTCGACTCAATTTCCATGTTTGTCTTCCTGCTGTTGTCGGCACGCTTCCTTGAATCTTCCGCGCGCGAATCGTCGCTGGCGCTGATCGAAAGGCTGACCAATGCCGCGCCACCCCTGGCCTGGCGATTGAACGCGTTTCCCGGCGACCAACGCGGCGCCTCCATTCCCGCCGCCGAATTGCAGGTGGGCGACGTGATTCGCATCGGCAGCGGCGAGATGGCGGCCACGGACGGCACGCTGGTCCAGGGGCAGAGCGAATTTGATGAATCGCTGCTCAGCGGTGAACCCCTGCCGGTTCAGCGGCGAGAAACGGATTCGATTGTCGGCGGCTCACTCAATCTCGGATCACCGGTACTCATGCAGGTAACGCATTCGGCCGCGCGCAGCGCGGCAGCGATCCTGCGGCAGCTCACCGAGCAGGCCATGGCCTCACGTCCGCACCTGGTCCTGCTCGCGGACCATGTCGCGCGCTGGATTGCCCCGCTCACGCTATTGGCCGCGTTGGGTGCTGCATTGGCCTGGCTGGCCGTGGATCCGGCGAGGAGCCTGCCTGTCGCCGTCGCCGTGCTGGCCGTCACCTGCCCGTGCGCGCTGGCGCTCGCCGCCCCGGCCGCGCAGGCGCTGGCCACCAGCCGCCTGGCGCGCGACGGTTTGCTTATCACGCGCGCCAACGCGCTCGATCGAATCGCCGCCGCAGATCACATTGTTTTCGACAAAACCGGCACGCTCACGCTGGGCCACGTCTCAATCACCAGCGTCGAACTGCTGTCGTCCCTCAGCCGCGAACAAGTACTGGCCATCGCGGTGGCGATGGAGCATGGCTCGGCACACCCGATTGCCCGCGCGTTGACCCGGGCCCGCGCCGACAGCGGTAACCTCGATCCTTTGCCGGCGGTTTCCGACGCACAACTGGTGTCCGGCGCGGGCGTGGAATGCCACATCGGCAGCTGTCGCTACCGGCTCGGCACACAGGCTTACGTTACGGAGTTGGCCGGCTCGCCACCAACCTTGCCGGCGACGGCCAGCCTTTTCCTCGGCAACGAACAGGGTTGGCTCGCCGCCATTGCCACAGATGACCCGCTGCGCCCGGACGCGGGCGCGACTGTCGCCGGCTTGCGTGCCGACGGACTGCGGACACACCTGCTTTCCGGCGATCTGCCGGAGCGGGTGGCCGTAATCGCGGAATCGCTGCGGTTTTTGCCCCAATGCGTCCGCGCCACATGCCCGCCTGCCGGAAAACTCGCCTACGCCGAGCTGATTGCGCGTGAAGGGCGCGAAGAAACAGGCATCATCGCAGTCGGCGACGGCATCAATGACGCACCACTGATGGGCAAGTCGCAGGTCTCCATCGCGATGGGCCGCGGAGCGGATTTGACACGGCTGACGGCCGATGCGGTACTGATGTCCAGCCGCCTGATGCCGCTGCTGACGGCGCGCCGGGTAGCCGTGAAGATGAATCGGGTTATCCGACAGAACTTTGCATGGGCGATCGCCTACAACGCGATCGCACTGCCGCTGGCCATGGTCGGGTGGCTTTCTCCCGCCTGGGCGGCGATTGGCATGGCGACCAGTTCGCTCATCGTGGTTGGCAATTCACTGCGCCTGCTGCGCGACCGGGTGGACTAGCGTGGAGATTCTGATCCTGCTCATCCCGCTAGGTGTGCTCATTGCCCTCGGAATCGGCGCAGCCTTTTGGTGGTCGGCCGAAAACGGACAGTTTGACGACCTCGACAGTCCGGGACACCGCATCCTGATGGATGACGATCAGCCGGCCAGGAAGGCGCCGGAAGCTATTGAAAAGGAAAGTGTTTCCGGACCAGTCCGGCGCACTTGATTTATATCAAAACAAGATTTTGCTGCAATGCAAACATCCGGTTGTCGTGAAATACACCCTCAAAGGAACCTGAATATGCAGGCAGAAGCAACGACCTACAATTACAAGGTGGTACGGCAATTTGCCCTGATGACCGTTGTCTGGGGCATCGTGGGCATGCTGGTTGGCGTTATCATCGCCGCACAGCTGATCTGGCCCGACCTCACTTTCGGCATACCGTTTCTCTCCTACGGGCGGCTGCGTCCGCTGCATACCAACGCGGTGATTTTCGCGTTTGGCGGATGCGCTTTGTTCGCAACCTCCTATTACGTGGTGCAGCGCACCTGCCAGACGCGGCTGTTCTCCAATGGGTTGGCGGCGTTCACGTTCTGGGGCTGGCAACTGGTGATCGTGCTGGCCGCGGTAACGTTGCCGCTCGGGATCAACACGAGCAAGGAGTACGCCGAACTGGAATGGCCGATCGATATCCTGATCACTCTGGTTTGGGTCTCGTATGCCCTGGTGTTCTTCGGCACAATCGTCAAGCGCAAAGTGCCGCACATCTATGTTGCGAACTGGTTCTTCGGCGGATTTATTCTCACCGTTGCCCTGTTGCACCTGGTCAACAGCGCCGAAATGCCGGCCAGCACGTGGAAGTCCTATTCCGCCTACGCCGGCGTACAGGACGCCATGGTCCAGTGGTGGTACGGCCACAACGCAGTCGGCTTCTTCCTGACTGCGGGCTTCCTCGGCATCATGTATTACTTCGTGCCGAAGCAGGCCGGCAGGCCGGTCTATTCCTATCGCCTCTCGGTGGTTCACTTCTGGGCGCTGATCTTCACCTACATGTGGGCGGGCCCGCATCACCTTCATTACACGGCCTTGCCTGACTGGGCGCAGTCACTGGGCATGGTTTTCTCGCTGGTACTTCTGGCACCAAGCTGGGGCGGCATGATCAACGGCATCATGACGCTGTCGGGCGCCTGGCACAAATTGCGCGACGATCCCATCCTGAAGTTCATGATCGTTTCACTGTCTTTCTACGGCATGTCGACCTTTGAAGGCCCGATGATGTCGATCAAGACAGTGAATGCGCTGTCGCATTACACCGACTGGACCATCGGCCATGTGCACTCCGGCGCGCTCGGCTGGGTGGCGTTCATTTCCATCGGCGCCCTGTATTACCTGATCCCGCGCCTGTTCGGCCGCGCCGAAATGTACAGCGTGAAGCTCATCACCACGCACTTCTGGATCGCCACGCTCGGCATCGTGCTCTACATCTCGTCCATGTGGATCGCCGGCGTCATGCAGGGCCTGATGTGGCGTGCGGTGAACCCCGACGGCACATTGACCTACAGCTTCGTCGAAAGCGTGAAGGCGACCTATCCGTACTGGACCATACGCCTGATAGGCGGCGTCATGTTCCTGTCGGGCATGCTCATCATGGCCTACAACACCTGGAAGACAGTAGCGCTGGGAAAGGCATATGACGCACCGATTCCTGCCATCGACAACCCTTCGCATGCCGCGCCCGCTGGCGTAGCAGCAGCGGCACACGGAGACTGAGCCATGAAATTCACACACGAAACCCTGGAAAAAAACATTGGCCTGATGGTGTTGCTGGTGGTGCTGGTGGTCAGCGTCGGTGGACTGGTGGAAATCGTCCCGCTGTTTTTCCAGAAGTCCACGACTGAGCCGGTTGCCGGACTCAAGCCCTACACGCCGCTGCAGCTGGCAGGGCGCGACATCTACCAACGTGAAGGCTGCTACAACTGCCATTCGCAGATGATCCGGCCGTTCCGCGCCGAAACCGAGCGCTACGGGCATTACTCGGTCGCCGGCGAATTTGTGTATGACCACCCGTTCCAGTGGGGCAGCAAGCGCACCGGCCCGGACTTGCACCGTGTCGGTGGGCGCTACAACGACGACTGGCATCGGCTGCACCTTCGCCAGCCGCGCGACCTGGTCCCGGAATCGAACATGCCCGCCTATCCGTGGCTGCAAAAGACGATGCTCGATCCCGCCGAATCGGCCCCGCGCATGACCGCGCTGTCGCGTGTCGGCGTGCCGTACACCAAGGAAGAAATCGCCAAAGCCGCCGATGAAGTCAAGGGCAAGACCGAGGAAGACGCATTGGTCGCTTACCTGCAAGTACTCGGCACTGCGCTGAAGAATGTGAAATAGCCATGGATATCAACGACCTTCGCACCATCATTACATCGCTTTCATTTCTGGTATTCATCGGCATCGTCTCCTGGGCGTATAGCAGCAGCCAGCGAGCACGCTTTGACGAAGCGGCCAACCTGCCCTTTGTCGATAGCGATCTTCCCGGCGGCCTCGCCCCGATCAACTCAAAGGAAAACAGCACCGGAGTCCGCTCATGAGCGATTTCAATTCAGGTTTTTGGCACTGGTTCATTGCCGGCATCTCCGTCGTCGGCATCCTCGGTTGCGGCGTCCTGCTCTGGATGCAGAGCACTGCCCGCCCACCGAAGGGCCAGAAAGTGGAGCTGCACGGCCATGTCTGGGACGACGATCTCACGGAGTACAACAATCCCCTGCCCCGCTGGTGGATGTGGCTGTTCTACATCACCATCGTATTTGCGCTGCTCTACCTTGCCATCTATCCCGGGCTGGGTAATTTTGCCGGCCAGTTGGGGTGGACATCGCAGAATGCGTACGAGGACGAAGTCAAACAGGCCGAAGCGCAATTCGGCCCGCTGTTCGCCAAGTACCAGAAAGCTGATATCGCGGCCTTGTCGAAGGATCCGCAGGCCGTCGCCATGGGCCAGCGACTGTTCCTGACTTATTGCATCCAGTGCCATGGCTCCGACGCGGGTGGCGCCAAAGGCTTCCCCAACCTGCGTGACAAGGACTGGCTGTATGGCGGCGATCCGGCTGCCATCGAGACCACGATCCTGAACGGCCGCAACGGCATCATGCCGGCGCTGGGCGATGCCATCGGCGGCGACGCGGGCATCAAGGAACTGACACAGTACGTCCGCTCCCTGTCCGGGCTAAAGCACGACGCCAAGCTGGCAGAAGCCGGCAAAGCCAGATTTGCGATCTGCGCAGCCTGCCACGGCCCCGAGGGGAAAGGTAATACCGCCATGGGCGCCCCGAACCTGACCGACGATGTCTGGTTGTACGGCAGCTCGGAAGACACCATTACCGAAACTCTGAAAAACGGCCGCAACAACATGATGCCAGCCCAGAAGGAGCGCCTCGGCGAGGCCAAGGTACACCTGCTGGCAGCGTATGTTTATAGCCTGGGTGGCGGACAGCCGGCGCCGGCTGCGCCGGCCGCGCCAGCCGCACCCGCCGCTGACGCAAACCCTCCGGCGGCACCTGCAACGCCAAAACCGGCCAAGACGTAAGTCTTGCCGGTCGCCGATGTCCAAGCCGTCCCGGATCATCCCCATCAACCCTGCTCCTGACGCCAACGGCGATCAGGAGCAGGCGCTTTATGAGGTTCGAAGAAAAATCTACCCGCGCGCGGTGAGCGGGTGGTTTGCAAAGTGGCGCTGGGCGCTGGTGCTCATCACGCAGCTGGTGTTCTACGGCTCGCCATGGCTGAGCTGGAACGGCAGGCAGGCAGTGCTGTTCGATCTGGGCGCACGCAAGTTCTACATCTTTGGCATCGTCTTCTGGCCGCAGGATTTCATCTACCTGACCATCCTGCTGATGATCTCGGCCTACTCGCTGTTCCTGTTCACCGCGGTGGCCGGCCGGCTGTGGTGCGGTTATGCCTGCCCGCAAACGGTCTACACGGAAATCTTCCTGTGGATCGAGAGAAAGGTCGAAGGCGAACGCGTCGCGCAGATGCGGCTGGACGACGCGCCGCTGTCCGCGCGCAAGGTTCGCCTGAAAGCTGTGAAGCACAGCATCTGGATCGCACTCTCGCTCTGGACCGGGTTTACCTTTGTCGGCTACTTCACCCCGATCAACGAACTCGGCCGCGAGGTCATGCATTGGACGCTCGGCCCATGGGAAACCTTCTGGCTGTTTTTCTACAGTTTTGCCACGTACGGCAATGCCGGCTGGATGCGTGAGCAGGTCTGCAAATACATGTGCCCCTACGCGCGTTTTCAGGGCGTGATGTTCGACCGCGACACGCTGGTGGTGGCCTACGACGAGGAACGCGGAGAACCGCGTGGGGCGCGCTCGAGGAAGGCCGACTACAAGACGCAGGGACTGGGCGCCTGTGTTGACTGTGAGATCTGCGTGCAGGTTTGTCCGACCGGCATCGACATCCGCAAGGGCCAGCAGTACGAATGCATCGGCTGTACCGCCTGCATCGACGGCTGCAACCAGGTCATGGACAAAATGGGCTACGCGCGCGGCTTGATTCGTTACGCATCGCTCAATGGCGTCAGCCAGCATCTCGGCTGGAAGGAGATGATCAGGCGCGTGTTCAGGCCGCGTGTGCTCATCTATTCGGCGGTTCTGTGGATAATCATCACGGCAACGGTGGCAAGCCTGTACCTGCGCGTGCCGCTCAAGGTGGACGTGATACGCGATCGCGCGGCGATGTCGCGCGAAGTCGCCGACGGGCAGATCGAAAATGTTTACCGCCTGCAGATCATGAACACACAGGAGCAAGCGCGCAAACTGGTCATCACGGCAACAGGACTTGATGACCTGAAAGTGAACGACCTCGCAGTCCCGTTGGACATCGGTCCCGCAACCACGCAAATGATCACGTTGAGCCTGCGAGCGCCTGCCGAAAAGGTGCAGAAGGGCTCAAATCGCATCCAGTTTCATATCGTTCCGCTGGATGCGGCCGGCCGGCCCGACCCGGAAGAATATTCACTGCATGAAAAATCCATCTTCTTCAAATCCTGAGGAGCAGCAATGAGCGCAAGCACCCCGGCAACCAACCCGTGGTACCGCGAGCCCTGGCCCTGGTTGCTCATGGCTGGCCCCGCCATTGTCGTGGTCGCCGGCTTCATCACGCTGGGGCTCGCCATTCAAAGCTCCGACGGACTGGTGGCTGACGATTATTACAAGGAAGGCAAGGCCATCAACATGACCATTTCCCGCGACCAGCGCGCGCAGGAACTTGGCTACGCCGCATCCCTGACACCCTCGACTGACGGCCGGATCCTGCTGTCCTTCGCGGCGAGCAGTCCCGTGAGCGCACAACTGCAACTGACGCTGCATCATCCGACGCGGGCCGGCAGCGACCACGTCCTGCAACTGGTGCGCACGACGCCGGGAACCTACCTTGGATCCCTGGCGGACTTTTCCAGGTCGCGCTGGGGCATGACCGTCGAAGACGGTACCCGGAGTTGGCGCTTGACCGGCAGCTGGAATCCGGGAGACACCAGCGTTTCGCTCGGACGTCAACCGGTCAAACCGTAGGCATCATAATCGCAGAGGCCGGAATCATGTCCCGTTACCTGATGTGGGTACTTTGGCCGTCTTTTCTCGCCGCCGGCATCGGCACCGGCATCGTCTTCACCCTGCTTGACCCGACCGAACTGGTCATTCTCGGCCACCCGGTCACGGTCAGCCGCAACGGCGTCTACTCGCTGGGTTTCTTCATACTCTGGGCCATCTGCTCTGCCGCCAGCGCCTTGAGCTGCTTTCTGCAAGCCACTCACCATCTCGACGAGGCCAACAAGGCCCCGTAGCGGCGTCTGCGCCTGCCGGTCAGTCGCCGGCGATGCTGATCGGCAATGCGACCTCAGCGCCACTGCCGAGGAATTCCATTGCGTAGCCCAGTTGCCCCGATGTTTCGGCATGCAGGGTGAACAGGGGCTGACCCGCCTCAACCCGATCACCCAGACGTACGTGCAAGTCGATGCCCGCAGCCGGCGCCTGCGGCGCACCGGCGAGCTTGGCGAGCTTCGATAATCGCCGGTTGTCAAACGCGGCAACATGCCCGCCGCTGCGACTGACGATGTCTCGCCTGAATCGCGCCACCGGCGGCACGCGCATGCCGCCCTGTGCGGCGCAAATCGCCTGGAATTTTTCCCATGCGCTGCCTTCATCGAGCGTCCGGCGCGCGATCACAAGCCCCTGTCCGGGTTTCGCCGCCCCGCCAAGCTCCAGCACGGCGGATGCGATGTTCAGGGCCCTTTCACGCAGATCCTGCGGGGCGGAAAGGTCACGCTGCAGCACCGCGAGCACATCGCGTGCCTCCAGCGCCGGGCCGACGCCGCGCCCGACCGGCTGGTCACCGTCAGTCATGACAATCTGCAAACGCATGTCGAGCGCGTCCGCAACCTGCGTCAGGCGCGACGCAAGATTGTCGGCTGCGCGCGTGCTGCGCAGCTTGGCCGAGGGCCCAACCGGGATATCGATCACCACGTGGCTTGAGCCCGCCGCGGCTTTCTTCGACAGCACCGAGGCCACAAGCAGGCCCTCGCTGTCAAAATCCAGCGCTCGTTCGATGCGGATGAGAATGTCATCCGCGGGACTGAGACGAACCATGCCGCCCCACACCACGCAGCCGCCCTCCTGCTCGACCACGCGCCGCATGGCGGCCAGGTCCAGGTCTACCGGCGCCATTGTCTCCATGGTGTCGGCCGTGCCCGCCGGCGAGGTAATGGCGCGCGAAGAAGTCTTGGGAATCACCAGCCCGCAGGCCGCAGCAATGGCCACCACGATGGGGGTGGTGCGATTGCCGGGCAATCCACCGACACAGTGCTTGTCGCACACCACTGTCTCGCGCCAGCGCAACTGGTCGCCGACTGCCACCATCGCGCGCGTCAGGTGGATGGTCTCCGCGATGTCGAGCCGGTCGCCGGAGCATGCCGTCACCAACGCCGCCAGATGCAGGTCGGAGAGCTGGCCGCGAACAAGGTCGGCGATCAGGCGCGAAAACTCCGCTTCTCCCAGGCGGTTTCCCAGGACCTTGGCGCGCAGCAATCCCTCCGCAGCCGAGGGCTGCGGGTGGGAAACGATTGCCTGCCCGCCTTCATGAGCACCCAGCAGGTGCCAGGCCGACTCGGACAGCGAAATCTCGTCCGTGCCGAGAATGTTCCCGTCAACCACATGCAGTGTTGCCACGACAATTTTGGTGCCGATGCGCACCTGGATGCGCGAGTGCACGCCGAACCCTTCGGAGCGGCAGATGTGGCTGTCGCGGTGCATGAACGCAACCGGCTCCAGATACGAGTCGATGCGCAGCCGGCGCAAGCGCAGGCAGTGGCTGTTGGCGGCAATACTCGTGTCCGTTGCGTGCACGTCAGTCCAGTTCCACGTGGTCACGGTATTCCGGAACAGCCACTTTCCAGCCCAGCGTTTCTTCGATCCTTCGGCGCAATTCATCCGCCGCCGGCGGTTCGCCGTGGGTGATAAACGTCTGGCGCGGCGGTTGCTTGAACGCTTTCAGCCAGTCGATGATCTCGGCGTAGTCGGCATGTGCGGACAGCCCCTCAATCTTCACGACTTCCGCACGCAGCGGGACATACTGGCCATGTATCTTGATCGCGTCAGCCCCGGCCTCGATCGAGGCGCCGCGGGTTCCGGCGGCCTGGAAACCGACCAGCAGGATCATGTTGCGCGGATCCGGGGCGAACGCCTTGAGGTGATGCAGCACGCGCCCGCCGGTGGCCATGCCGCTGGCGGAAATGATCAGCATCGGCCCGGCCCGGCTGTTCAACGCCTGCGACTCTTCCGGCGTCTTGACGATGTGCGCCACGGAAAAGGCAGCGCGGCACTGCTCTGCCGTCAGGCGGTGTTCGGATGCGTGCTGCTGGTACAGGCGCGTTGCATCTGCCGCCATCGGGCTGTTGAGGTAGATCGGCAACGACGGAATTGCCCGCCGCTGCCTGAGCTGCCACAGCAGGTACATCACCGCCTGCGCGCGGCCCACTGCAAAGGCCGGGATGACAATGGTGCCGCCGCGCGCGACCGCGCGGGTGATGGCGGCGGCCAGCACCGCCTCTGGTTCGCGCGCCGGGTCGCCAGTCGCGTGCAACCGGTTGCCGTAGGTTGATTCGACCACCAAATAGTCGGCGGCCTCTACCAGGGCTGGCGGCTGCATGATCACGTCGTGCTGGCGGCCCAGGTCGCCGGAAAACACAAAGCGTCGGCCGCCCGCATCGACGATGGCCGAAGCCGCCCCCAGCAAGTGACCTGCCGGCACCAGTATCGACGAAAACACGTCGGCGATCTGCACCGCCTGCCGGAAGCGCACCGGCGAAAAATAGTCCATGCTGGCGAGGGCCTCCTGCCGGGTGTAGAGCGGCAATGCCGGCGCATGGCGGGAAAGCGCATGCTTGTTGGCGTAGCGCGCCTCCTCCTCCTGAAGGTGTCCGGCATCCGCAAGCAGGATTTTGCACAGGTCGCGTGTGCCGAAAGTACTGTGCACCCGCCCGCTGAAGCCGTTTTTGATCAGCACCGGCAGGTAGCCCGAGTGGTCGAGGTGGGCATGCGTCAACAGCACGCCGTCGATTGATTTCGGTGCAGCCGGCAGCGGCGCCCAATTACGCAGCCGCAGCGCCTTCAATCCCTGGAACAGCCCGCAATCGACCAGCAAACTGCGCTCACCGGCCCTGAGCAGCATCTTTGAACCCGTTACGGTGCCGGTGGCACCGAGGAAGGTTAGGCTGGCAGCACCCGGCCGAAGGGACTTTGCCATGGCATCACTCGCGCTTGGCCGGCGATAGTTCGCGGCGCTCGGGCATCAGCGATAGACGATGACCGGCAGCTTCGAATGCGTCAGCACTTTTTGCGTTTCGCTGCCCAGCAGCAGGCCGCTGAGGCCGCGTCGGCCGTGTGAGGCCATGAAAATGGCATCGCATTTTTCGTCCTCTGCTGTCCGCACGATGGACTGAAACGGCTGCCAATCAGCATGTGTGCGCGTTTCGCAAGCCACGCCAGCATCGCGCGCAATCCCGCTGGCCACGGCCAGGCGCTCCTCGGCGGCTTTCTTCATGCCGGCGTCGTACATGGCATGGGTCGCCCCCGCATATTCGGCCAACGGAGAATTCGGAAATGGCAGCGTAATCGTCAACACCGTGGCGCGCGCCCCCGTTTCCTTGCAAAAACGGATGCCCGCCTTGACTGCCTCGGTCGACAAGGGCGAGCCATCGGTGGGTATCAGGATGTGCTTGAACATTCATTTCCTCCGGTTTGTCGTTGGTGATTCAAGTCTAGCAGCAAGGCCCGACGGCGCTATGAGGCACGTCAAGCAGCGATCGCCAGCAATCGTCAACGATGACCGGGCATCGCGCAGATGAAACCCCAGCATCGGCGCGGTCCACAGGGCATTTTCGGCCTGAAGGCCGCGCCAATGCTGGAGTTTGGCCCTCCACTCCGGGCTTGTCCTGATCAGCGCAAAATCATGGTCACCATTCGCGGTGAATTTGTGCTGCCGTCGCAACTCGTTACACAATCACAGGTGCCACTGACGCTGATCGCAGGTAAGGTAAGCGCCAATTGCACCGCCTATCGCAACCACTGCAGGGATGCCGACATGATCACACCGACGCCCACACCGTTTTTCCGAATATTGACATGGTGCAGGCGCGCCTTTGCGCAGTGCTTCGCCCTGTTGTTGCTGGCTGGCGCTGGCAATGTAGCGGCGCAGACCAGCAACCTGGTCGGCTTCTGGTACAAACCCAGCGAGTCCGGATGGGGCCTGAGCATCCAGCAACAGGGCACGCGAACTTTTGCGGTCTGGTTTACCTACAACGCCCAGAGCAAGCCGGTTTGGTACACGCTCGACTGCGCATTCTCCGGCACCACCTGTGCGGGGACAATCGCCACGGCGACCGGCACGCCGCTCGCCCAGATGACCGGGGGCGCCAACCTGGTGGCGACGGTGGCCGGCACCGGCTCACTGGTCCTAACCGCCAGCAACCGCCTGACGCTCAACTACACGATCGGCAGCATCACGCAAAGCAAGACCAATCTCGAACCGCAGAATTTTGCCGCCGCTGATCAGGTGCCGGTGTGTACGCTGCAGTCGGTCAGTTCGCGCAGCAGCCTCACCAACTACACCGACCACTGGTGGGGCGGCACCTCGGCGCAGGGCTGGGGAATGCAGATCTCCCACCAGTCCAATATCATTTTCCTCGGCTGGTATGTCTACGACGCGCAGGGTGCCGCCACCTGGTACACCGCACAGGGCACGCAGGATGCAGCCAATTCCCGCCGCATCACCGGCAGCGTTTATCAGGTCACCACGGGAATCCCGTTCTCGCAGATCAGCGGGCCAATCGCGCAGTCGTCCGTGGTCACCGCCGGTACCTTCGAACTTAACTTTGCCGATGGCGAGCGCGGGACGTTTACCTACACCATCCCCGGCCTCGGCATCACCAATCGCAGCCTCGCCATCGAGCGCTTTGCCATCGCTGGTGGCGCCGTAAACGTCTGTACGACTGCATCCCAGGCCGTGGCAAAGAGCGAGGCGGCCCGCTTCCTTGGCCAGGCCACGTTCGGCCCGCGCATGAGCGAGGTGGATGATGTGTCCGCGCGCGGCTACGAGGCCTGGCTGGAAAGCCAGTTCGCCAAACCCCAGTCCCTGCACCTGCCGGCGGTCACGGCATACCTGAATACCTTGCCCGTGGCCCAGCAGAATGGCCAGGCCGCTTTCCAGTGGAGCATCTGGAAGAACTTCGCCACGGGCGACGACGCCCTGCGCCAGCGGGTGGCGTTTGCCCTGTCGGAAATCTTCGTCATTTCCAACAACAGCAACATCGCCTTCAGCTATCCGCGCGGACCGGCGCAATACCTGGACATGCTGGGCACCAAGGCTTTCGGCAACTTCCGCGACCTGCTTGAATCGGTCACCTACTCACCCATGATGGGCCTGTACCTGTCGCACCTTCGCAACCAGAAGGAGAATGCCGCCACCGGCCAGGTCCCCGACGAGAACTACGCGCGCGAAGTCATGCAGCTGTTCACGATCGGCCTGTACGTGCTCAATGCCGACGGCAGCATCGCCCGCGACCCGATCGGACGCTCGGTCGAGACTTACTCCAATGGCGACGTGTCCGGGCTCGCCAGGGTATTCACCGGCCTCAGCTGGGCGGGACCGGATACCACCGACAACCGCTTCAGCGGCCGTACCGTCGACCCGAATCGCGAAATCCTGCCCATGCAGGCCTACAACCAGTTTCATTCGATCTCGCAGAAACAGTTTCTGGGCACCACCATTCCGGCTTCCACCACGGCAACGGTAAATACCAGCAATGAGGTCAGGATCGCGCTGGACACGCTGTTCAATCACCAGAACGTCGGCCCCTTCATCGGCAAGCAACTCATCCAGAAGCTGGTGTCGTCCAACCCCTCGGCCGCATACGTTGCCCGAGTCAGCGCCGCATTCAACAACAACGGCAGCGGGGTGCGCGGTGACATGAAAGCCGTGATCAAGGCAGTGCTGCTGGATCCAGAGGCGCGTGCCGCTGCGGGCAGCGTCGCCACGGCGGGCAAGCTGCGTGAGCCGGTGGTGCGATTGGTCCATTGGATGCGCGCCTTCAATGCGCGATCCAATGACGGTCGTTTCATCCTCGGCACGGTCCTCGACCCCGCGTCCCAACTGGCGCAGTCGCCGATGTATTCGCCTTCGGTATTCAATTTCTTCCGCCCCGGCTACAGCCCGCCCAACAGCCGCGTCGGCAGCATCGGGCTGGTGGCACCGGAAGCGCAGATCATCAACGAGACCTCGGTCGCGGGCTATCTGAACTACATGCGCGGTGCCATCAGCACCGGTGTGGGCACGTCGGTGGGCGGCGTGCGCGACATCCAGCCCGACTACACCGCCGAACTGGCGCTCGCCGGCAATCCGGATGCACTGGTGGATCGGGTCAGCCTGCTGCTCACCGGCAACACCTTGTCGGCAACCACGCGTACCCGCATCCGCGACGCCGTGGCCACCGTCAATATCGGTACCGCGAACCCTGCCAACGACCAGCGCAATCGCGTCAACCTCGCCATCTTTTTGACGATGGCCAGTCCCGAATACATCTTCCAGAACTGAGGCCACGACCATGATCCTGCTGAAACAATCGCGCCGTGAGTTTCTCAAGGCTGGCGCACGCCTTTCCATCGCCGGCAGTGCCGGGCCCTTCGCGCTCAATCTCGCCACCATCGGCAACGCCGCTGCGCAAAGCGTTTCCGACTACAAGGCGCTGGTGTGCCTTTTCATGTATGGCGCCAACGATCACAACAACACCGTCATTCCTTACGACGCCACCAGCTACAACGCCTACAACACGGTGCGCCCGACCATCGCCCGCCCGTTGACGGATCTGTTGCCGCTGTCGCCGATCACGCCGCTGACGGGATCAAATGCCGGTCGCCAGTTTGCGCTGCCAACCGAACTGTCGCCACTGAAGACCGTGTGGGATGCCGGC
Source organism: Usitatibacteraceae bacterium (assembly GCA_044229235.1). GTDB lineage: Bacteria > Pseudomonadota > Gammaproteobacteria > Burkholderiales > Usitatibacteraceae > UKL13-2. Next base: position 825 of record JBGATH010000016.1, on the reverse strand, counting down.
AAGTTGGCGATACTGGCCAACGTCGGGCCGCTGCTGGCGCCCATCACCAAGGCACAGTACAACAGCGGCACCGCACCGCTGCCCGCCAAGCTGTTTTCGCACAACGACCAGCAGTCGACCTGGCAGGCCAGCGCCCCGGAAGGCGCGCGTGATGGCTGGGGCGGGCGCATCGGCGACCTGATGGCATCGCAGAACGCCGCCACCATATTCACCTGCAACTCGGTGAGCGGCGCGGCGGTTTTCCTCGCCGGCCAGTCCACTGTCGCCTACCAGCTCAGCACGGCGGGCTCGACGTCGATCGGCGGCCTCACCGGATCGCTGTTCGGTTCGAGCACAGCAGCATCGACCTTTCGCACCCTCATCACCGCCGGCGGCAGCAGCGTCTTCACGCAGGACCTTGCGGATACCACCACGCGTTCCATCGACGCCAACGCGGCGCTTTCCACGGCGCTCGCCACCGCGCCCGATCTGCCCCTGCCGGCCTCGCTGGCAACAAGCAACCTCGGCGCGCAACTGCGGCTGGTGGCGCGCATGATCGCGGTGCGCAGCGCGCTCGGCGCCAAGCGCCAGGTGTTCTTCGTTTCGCTGGGCGGATTCGATACCCACGATGACCAGTTGACGACCCAGCCCGGCCTGCACACCCAGATCGGCAACGCCCTCAAGTATTTCTATGACGCCACCGTCACCCTGGGTGTGGCCAACAGCGTCACGGCGTTTACCGGCAGCGATTTCGGCCGTACGCTCACCACCAACGGCGATGGTTCCGATCATGGCTGGGGATCGCATCACTTCATCGTCGGCGGCGCCGTGCAGGGCCAGCGTTAC
>JBGATH010000069.1:0-12261 GCA_044229235.1 Usitatibacteraceae bacterium | reverse complement strand
TTCCAAGGTGAGGGGCGAACCACTCATAGCGGCTTCCTTTCGTGTCAGAAGCAAAAGGGTACCGCGGTTCGTTACCTCACCCCTCCTTGCGCACGCCCTGAAGTGTCGGGACTCGTGGTTGAATCCGCGAAAATGGCCTGAAAGGCGCGCCAGTGCTTGAGTTTCTCGGTACGCTCCCATGACGCCGCTGGCTGAAAAGTTACTGCCGATCTTCCTGCTGGCAGTCGCGGGTTACCTGTTCGGTCGCAGCAAGTCCTTCGACAGCGGCCAGGTCACGCGCGGCATTTCCAATGTCGCGTTTTACCTGTTTGTGCCGGCGCTGCTGTTTCGCACTACCGCGCGCATTGACCTGGCAACACTGGAGTTGCGGGCACTGGCTGCCTTTTTCGTGCCGACCGTGCTGTTGATGATGCTGGTGCTCGCTTTCGAGCGTCGGCGACAGGTAGCCGCCGACGTTGCCACCGTGCGCGCGCTTTCATGCACGTTCGGCAACACGGTGCAGATCGGCATCCCTGTCGCCATTGCCGCCTTTGGTGAGCGCGGTCTGGCCATCCATGCCACCATCATCGCGGTGCACGCGGTGGTCATGCTGACGACCGCCACGGCGCTGATGGAATGGTCACGGCGCGAGCGTAGCGAGACCGGCAACAGCGAGTCGCTGCGACAGATCGCGGGTCCCATCCTCAAGCAAACCCTGATTCACCCGGTGATACTGCCCATCGTCGCCGGGTTCGGCTGGAACCTGCTGAAGCTGCCCATTCCTTCGGCGGTGGAAGCGACTTTGTACACCATGGCGCAGGCCGCTGTGCCTTTGTGTCTGGTGCTGATCGGCTTGTCACTGGCCCACTATGGCGTCAAGGGCGTGGTGCGGCCGGCGTCGGCCCAAAGTGTCGTCAAGTTGCTGATCCATCCGGCGATGGTGGCGGCGGTGGCGTTCTGGCTGATGCCACTGGCGCCCAGCACAGCGGCCGTGACGGTGCTCTGCGCCGCCCTGCCCATCGGCGCCAACCCGCTGCTGTTTGCGCAGCGTTACGGCGTTGCCGAGCAGGAAACCACCGCCGCGATCGTCATTTCCACCATCGCCTACGGCGGCACGGTCATTGCGCTGCTTTCGGTGCTTACGGCTTAGCGGTCATGCCGGTTTGAACCAGGCTGCCTCGAAAGCGTCATTGGTCAGCGAGGTGAGGATGTGGTCGCGCCATGCGCCGTCGATGAGCAGGTAGTTGCGCGACAAGCCCTCGATGCGAAACCCGAGCCTTGCCAGCAGGCGCCCGCTGCGGACATTCTCAGGGCGGTAGTTGGCGCCGATGCGGTGCAGCTTCTGCTCGGCGAACATGTAGCGGATGGCAGCTTGCAGCGCTTCACGCATCAGTCCCTTGCCCTCCATTTCGCGATCAATCTGGTAGCCCATCACGCAGGAACAGAACGGGCCACGAAAAATCTGCGAAAAACCGATCGTGCCGAGCACGCGTGCCGGCTGATCACGCTGCGTCAACCAGAGCCGGACAGCCTGCCCGGATTCAAACGCGGCCGTGCTCTTCTCGGCAAAGGCCTGCCAGTGTGCTTCGCTGCCCACGCCGGGCGGCGCCGGTGGATTCCAGGGTGCAAGGTGGGTCTCGTTGCGGATCACGAAGTCGCGCATGGCCGCTGCCAGCGTGGCCTCCGGCGACACCAGCCGCAGGCGCGGCGTGTCCAGTACCAGCCCGGGCACCGCTAGTCCTCGCGCAGGAAGCGCACGTGGTCGATCAAGCCGCTGGTCGCATCGATGCGGTAGATCGCAATCGCCCGCCGCACGTCCGGTATCCGTCCGCTGATGTTTTCTTCGTCGACGACGTAGCGACCGATGCGGATGCGATGGACGATGTCGGCGTGCAGTCGTGGCGAGTCGGAGAACAGCGCCTCGTAGCGTGCGCGCATTTCGTCGTGACCGGCCAGCAGCCGGTTGCCGTTGCCGTCCTCGACAACGCAGCCCTCGGTGTAGCAGCTGAGAAAGGTTTCGATGTCGCGCGCGTTGTAAGCGAGCAACTGGGTTTCAACCGGATCAAAGGCGGGTGATGCCATGGTGTCTCAACCGGCGAATACGCTCCAGCCCTGCGCAAGATTTTCGGTGGGCGAACGCTTGAAGCCCGACTTGGCGAACTGGTGCCAGCGGCCAACGATGAAGCACATCAGGGCATTGGCATAGGCATTGGCGTCGAGGGAGGCGTGCAGCGCCCCGGCCGTGGATGCCAGCCTGGCGCTCTGGCGCAGCGAAGACTCCAGCCGGTCATGCAACTGGTTCATGCGTGCCTGCAGCCGCTCGTCCTCGTTCACCAGCGCATCGCCGATCAGCACGCGCGTCATACCCTGATTTTTCTGCGCAAACGTCAGCAGCATCGAGACGATGCCCTCGGCCTGCTTGAGGCCGTCGGTTTCCTCGGTCTGGATCTTGTTCACCAGCGAGAACACGGTCTCTTCGATGAACTCGATGAGTCCCTCGAACATCTGCGCCTTGCTGGCGAAATGCCGGTAAAGCGCCGCCTCGGAAACGTCCAGTTTCGCGGCCAGCAGGGCGGTGGTGATTTTCTCGCCTTTGGGGTTTTCCAGCATGTGTGCGAGCGTCTGCAGAATTTCTTTCCTGCGCTCGCCCGGCTCTCGTTTGGCCATATTGTTCTCCCTCTCCTGGAACCGCCGGCAAACTACTTGCGACCACCCAAAATGGAACCCAGCACGCCCCGAATGATACGACGGCCCGCCTCGGATGCCATGGCGCGCGCCGCACTTTTCATCGCTGCCTCCACTACGCCCTCGCGTTTCGAGTTTCCGCCGCTGCTGGGCAAGCCAATTTTTTCGAGTATGCCGCCGAGGCCGCCGCTGCCGGCTGACGGGGGCGATTCAGTGCTTCCGCGCCGGTCTTTGAGTTTTTCGAACGCCGATTCGCGGTCGACGGTCTTTTCGTATTGTCCGGCGACCAGCGAACTATCCAGCAGCGCGCGGCGCTGTTCTGGCGAGATGGGCCCGATCTGCGATTGCGGCGGGCAGATGTAGGCCCGTTCGACAATCGTCGGTCGGCCCTTTTCGTCGAGGAATGACACCAGCGCTTCGCCCACGCCGAGCTCGGTGATGACATCCACGACCTTCAATTTGGGATTTTCGCGAAATGTTTCCGCCGCCGCCTGCACCGCCTTCTGGTCGCGTGGCGTGTAGGCGCGCAGCGCATGCTGCACGCGATTGCCGAGCTGGCCGAGGACCGTATCGGGGATATCGAGCGGGTTCTGCGTGACGAAGTAGACGCCGACTCCCTTCGAGCGCACCAAGCGCACCACCTGCTCGATCTTTTCGAGCAATTCGCCCGGCGCCTCGTTGAACAGCAGGTGCGCTTCGTCGAAGAAGAATACCAGCTTGGGTTTGTCGCGGTCGCCGACTTCCGGCAGGTTTTCGAAAAGTTCCGACAGCAGCCACAGCAGGAACGTCGAATACAGCCTGGGACTGGAGAGCAGCTTGTCCGCGGCGAGGATGTTGATGACGCCCTTGCCCTGGTCGGTCTGCATCAGGTCGTCCAGCGACAGGGCCGGCTCGCCAAAGAACTTGTCGCCGCCCTGCTGTTCGAGCGTCAGCAGGCCGCGCTGGATGGCGCCGATGCTGGCCGCCGAGATGTTGCCGTACTCGGTGGTGAACTTGCTGGCGTTCTCGCCCACCCACGCCAGCAGCGCACGCAGGTCCTTCAGGTCCAGCAGCAGCAGGCCATTGTCGTCGGCGATCTTGAAGGCAAGCGTGAGTACGCCGGTCTGCGTGTCGTTGAGATTGAAGATGCGCGCGAGCAACACCGGTCCCATTTCGGAAATGGTGGCGCGCACCGGATGCCCCTGTTCGCCGAATACATCCCACAATGTCACCGGGCAGGCGGCGCTCTGGTGGTCGAGCTTCAACAGCCTGACCCGCTCCTCGACCTTCGGATTGGGTTTGCCCGGCTGGGAAATTCCGGTCAGGTCGCCCTTTACGTCGGCCATGAAGACCGGCACGCCGATGCCCGAGAAATGTTCGGCCAGCACCTGCAGCGTGATGGTCTTGCCGGTACCGGTCGCGCCCGCAATCAAGCCGTGGCGATTGGCCATGTTGGGCAGCAGGCACAGGTCGGTCAGCGATTTGTCGCTGGTCTTGGCAATCAACAGTGGGTCAGCCATGGTGAGCAGGAGTGAAGCGGCGCTTCGGCCGGATGGTGAGTGAATGTTAACATTACGCTTTCGGGAACGCGGCTGAAATCGCATTCCTGCCAGTTCATCAATACCAAGAGTCCCGAGCGCGGCAGAAGCAAGGCGCGACGAGCACCGGATGTGACCGTTACCTGTGCGGGTGACGACGCGTCGGGTGCTCAAGTTGCCTCGTGGCATTTGCCGGCGAAGGCTCGCAATCGCAAGAAAGAAGAAGCACCATGGCGGGACATAGCAAGTGGGCGAATATCCAGCACCGCAAAGGTCGCCAGGATGCCAAGCGCGGCAAGATTTTCACGCGCCTGATCAAGGAAATCACCGTTTCATCACGCATGGGCGGCGCTGATCCGGACAGCAATCCGCGCCTGCGCCTGGCGATGGACAAGGCCTACGACAACAACATGCCCAAGGACACCGTCGAGCGCGCCATCAAGCGCGGCGCCGGCGAACTGGAGGGTGTGAACTACGAAGAGATTCGCTACGAGGGTTACGGCATCGGCGGCGCGGCGGTCATCGTCGACTGCATGACCGACAATCGCGTGCGTACCGTTGGCGAAGTGCGCCACGCATTTTCCAAGTACGGCGGCAACATGGGAACCGACGGCTCGGTGGCCTTTCTGTTCAAGCATTGCGGCACGCTGCTGTTCGCGCCGGGCACCAATGAAGACAAGCTGATGGAAGCCGCGCTCGAGGCAGGCGCGCAGGATGTCACCACCAATGACGACGGATCCATGGAAGTGATCACCGGACCGTACGAGTTTGCCGGCATCAAGGCAGCGCTGGAAAAGGCCGGCTTCAAGGCCGAGTTCGGCGAAGTCACCATGAAGGCCAACACCGAAACGGTGCTTGCGGGCGACGACGCGACGAAGATGCAGAAACTGCTCGATGTGCTCGAATCGCTCGACGATGTCCAGGATGTTTACACCTCCGCGGTGATGGACGAAGCCTGACGTGCCCGCGCCGCACCAATCCGGCTTGACGCCCGAGGCGGCTTGACTGCCTCGCTGCGCATTCTTGGCCTCGACCCCGGGCTGCGCGTGACCGGTTACGGCGTGATCGAGAAGTCCGGATCGGCGCTGACCTACGTGAGCAGCGGCTGCATCAAATCGCCGGATGGCGAGCTGCCTGACCGCCTGAAGAACATCCTGAACTCCGTGCAGGAGGTCATTGCCCGCCACGCGCCGGCGCAAGTGGCCGTCGAGAAGGTGTTCGTCAACGTCAATCCGCAATCCACATTGTTGCTGGGACAGGCCCGCGGCGCCGCGATTTGCGCAGCCGTATCCCGCGATCTGCCGGTTTCCGAATACACTGCGCTGCAGGTCAAGCAAGCGGTGGTGGGCAACGGCCATGCGAAGAAGGAGCAGGTACAGGAAATGGTGAAGCGCCTGCTGAAATTGCCGGGTTATCCCAGCCCCGATGCGGCGGATGCGCTCGCCTGCGCCATCTGCCACGCCCATGGCGGGGAACTGGCCGGGGTAACGACGCGCGGCTACCGGGTCAAGGGCGGGAGGCTGGTGAAATGATCGGGCGAATTTCGGGTTTGCTGCTGGAAAAAAATCCGCCGCAGGTGCAGGTGGACGTCGGCGGGGTCGGCTATGACATCGATGTGCCGATGAGCACCTTCTACAATCTGCCGCGCACCGGCGAGAAAGTGGTGCTGTTTACACACCTCGTGGTGCGCGAGGACGCGCACCTGCTCTACGGCTTCGGTACCCAGGCCGAACGCGCCACATTCCGGACGCTGCTCAAAGTGAGCGGGGTCGGCCCCAAGGTCGCGCTGTCAGTTCTGTCCGGCATGAGCGTGAATGATCTCGCCGAAGCGGTGACGTTGCAGGAAAGCGCCAGGCTGACCAAAGTGCCGGGCATCGGCAAGAAGACCGCCGAGCGCCTGCTGCTGGAACTGCGCGACAAGCTGAAAGTGGATGCTCGCATCGGCGCCGGGGGTACCACGGAAGCACCAAGCTCCGCCGGCGACGTGCTCAATGCCCTCATTTCCCTTGGCTACAACGACAAGGAAGCGCTGTTCGCCATCAAGCAGTTGCCCAAGGATGCCGGCGTTTCGGACGGTATTCGCCAGGCACTCAAGCTGTTGTCCAAAGGCTGATGTCGTCGAGCAAGCAAGGTTTCTGGAGCCGGCTGCAGTTCAGTCCCGCCCTGTTCCGCCATGTGATGAACTGCTGGCCGCCGTTCATCGGCATGCGCATCCATGTCGAGCACATTGCGCCGGACTGGCGCCACGTCCGCATGCGCATGAAGCTGGGCCTGCGCAACCGCAATTACGTCGGTTCACACTTTGGCGCCGGGCTGTTCACCATGACGGATCCGTACTACATGATCATGATGATGCATCAGCTGGGCCGGGACTATGTGGTCTGGGACAAGTCCGCGAAGATCGATTTCATCGCGCCGGGCCGAACCACCGTTTACGCCGACTTTCACCTGACCGACGAACAGATCGCGGAAGCCCGGGCGAAGACCGCCGCCGGCGAAAAATTCGAACCGACCTACGTGGTCGAAGTGCTGGACAGCGAAGGAAAGCGCATCGCCCGCGTCGAAAAGACCCTCTATATCCGCCGCAAGCCGGAAAAGGCCCGGGCGGGCGGTAAAATCACGCCATGATCGAAGAAGACCGGCTGATTGCAGGCACCAAGGCGTCACCGCAGGAAGAAGCGCTGGAACGCGCCCTGCGGCCCAAGCTGCTGGCAGAGTATGTCGGGCAGGAGAAAATTCGCGACCAGTTGTCGATCTTCATCGAGGCCGCGCGTGCCCGTAAGGAGCCGCTGGACCATACCCTGCTGTTCGGCCCGCCCGGTCTGGGCAAGACCACGCTGGCGCACATCATCGCCCGCGAAATGGGCGTCAACCTCAAGCACACCAGCGGCCCGGTGATCGAGCGCGCCGGCGACCTTGCCGCCATGCTCACCAACCTCGAGCCGAACGATGTCCTGTTCATCGATGAAATACATCGCCTTAACCCGGTGGTCGAGGAAATCCTCTACCCGGCGCTGGAGGACTACCAGATCGACATCATGATCGGCGAGGGCCCTTCGGCGCGCTCGGTCAAGCTGGACCTGCCACCGTTCACGCTGGTCGGTGCCACCACGCGCGCGGGCATGCTCACCAACCCGCTGCGCGATCGTTTCGGCATCGTTGCCCGGCTCGAGTTCTACTCGCCGCAGGAACTGAAGCTGATCGTGGCGCGCTCGGCGCAGCTGCTCAACGTGCGGGTGGACGACCACGGCGCCCAGGAAATTGCCCTGCGCTCCCGCGGCACGCCGCGCATCGCCAACCGCCTGCTGCGGCGGGTTCGTGATTTCGCCGAAGTGCGCGGCAACGGGCACGTCGACCAGACCACGGCGGATGCGGCGCTGAAGATGCTGGACGTCGACCAGATCGGCCTCGACACCATGGACCGGCGCATGTTGCTGTCGATCATCGAGAAATTTGCCGGCGGCCCGGTGGGGGTGGAAAACCTTGCCGCTGCCATCGGCGAGGAACGCGACACCATCGAGGACGTGCTGGAGCCCTACCTGATCCAGCAAGGCTACCTGCAACGCACGCCGCGCGGCCGCATGGCGACATTGCTGGCCTACCAGCACTTTGGCATCGCCACACCCAGCAGCGCGGCTGCGCCGGAACTTTTCTGATGGCGAAGCTCTCTCTGCGTAATGCCCAGCAATCTCCGCTGTTCACCTTTGATTTCCCGCTTCGCGTTTATTTCGAGGATACCGACGCCGGCGGCGTGGTGTATCACGCCCAGTACGTGAAGTTCCTGGAGCGCGCGCGTACCGAGTGGCTGCGCTATCTGGGTTACACCAACAGCGAACTGGAACGCAAGTACCGCATGCTGTTCATCGTCAGCGAGCTGGCCATCGAATTTTTGAAACCCGCCAGGCTGGATGACGCGTTAAACATCAGTGTGGGCATCGAAAACCTCGGCCGCGTGCGCATCGCGTTTCACCAGGAGATCCGCCGTGGCGAGGAGGTCCTGCTGCGGGCGCGGGTGGCGGTGGCGACGGTGTCCGCCGATGGCTTCAAACCGGTCGAAATACCCGCGGACGTCCGCAAGAAAATGGAGGCGACGTGCTGAATGTAACCAACGATGTGGCGTTCCTGAGCCTCATCATCAATGCCTCGATCGTCGTCAAGATCGTCATGGGCATCCTGCTGCTGGCCTCGTTGTTCTCGTGGTGGTACATCTTCGTCAAGATGTTCACCGTGAATCGCGCCAAGAAGCAGGCTGAGGAGTTCGAGCGCGAATTCTGGGGCGGGGCGGACCTGGTTGGCCTGTACCAGCGCGCCAGTTCGGGACAATATGAAGTGGTCGGCATGGAACGGATCTTCGAGGCCGGCTTCAAGGAATACCTCAAGCTCAAGAGCCGGGCCGGCGTGGACATCGGCTCGCTGATGGACGGCACCCGTCGCGCCATGAAAGCCACCTTTCAGCGTGAGCTCGATTTTCTCGAGTCGCATCTGCCGTTTCTCGCGACCGTGGGTTCGGTGAGTCCGTACATCGGCTTGCTGGGTACGGTGTGGGGGATCATGAATGCGTTTCGCGGACTTTCCAACGTGGCGCAGGCGACGCTGGCGCAAGTCGCACCCGGTATTGCCGAGGCCTTGATCGCCACAGCCATCGGCTTGTTCGCCGCCATCCCGGCGGTCATCGCCTATAACAAATACACGGCGGAAATCGACCGCCTGGCGAATCGTTACGAGAGCTTCATGGAGGAATTCACCAACATCCTCCAGCGGCAGGCCACGCACTGATGTCCATGGCCAAACTCCAGCATTGGCGCGCCTTTCCGGCCATTTTTGCCCGGGAAGCCGCGCCAGTTCTTGATCTTAGGAGATTTGTGCTGTGAGACGCCGCCCGCGCAAAGCCATGGCCGAGATCAACGTCGTGCCGTACATCGACGTGATGCTGGTGCTGCTGATCATCTTCATGGTGGCCGCGCCGCTGATTCAGCCGGGACAGATCGACCTGCCCAGCGTCGGCCAGGCGCTGAATCCGACGGTGGCACCCCTTGAGGTGCGCATTCGCAAGGACGGCACCATCCTGCTGGTCGATCGCCAGAAGGGCGGCCAAGAACAGCAGGTGCCCAAGGACCGGCTTTTGCCGGCGGTGCGCGCCATCCAGGCGGCGCATCCGGAGCAGGCCGTGGTGATCTCGGCCGACAAGAGCCTCAAGTACGACGACGTGCTGAACGTGCTGGATACCTTGCAAAGCGGGAAGGTGAAGCGCGTCGGCCTGTTGGCCAAGCAGGAGCGCTAAGGTGGCGGCGATTCATCCCGGTGGCGCAATGGCCCAGGTGTTTGGCGAGCGTCGGGAGCCGGGTCGCATGCCGGCAGCGCTGCTGGCCATCATCGTCCATGCCGTGTTTTTCGCGGTGATCGTGTTCGGTGTGTCGTGGCAGGTCAAGCATCCCGCACCGCTGGTGGCGGAGCTGTGGGACCAGCTGCCCAATATTCGCAATACACCCGAACCGGTGCCGCCTCCGCCACCGCCGCCCGAGCCGGAAGTGCAAAAGCCGGTCAAGGTTGAGCCGCTGACGGTCAAGCCGAGCGTGCCGCAGGTTTCCAAGGCCGATATCGAACTGAAGGCGCGCAAGGAGAAGGCGGAACGCGAGCGCGAGGAGCAGGTCAAGCGCGAGCAGCTCGAGAAGAAAAGGCAGGCTGAACTCGAGAAGAAGCGCAAGGACGAAGAGGCGGCAAAGAAAGCCGCCAAGGCGGCCGAGGACCGCGCCCGGGCCGACGCGGCTGAACGCGCCGCCTCGGCCGCGAATGCGGCGCGCAACCAGGCGCTGAATGACTACGCGGCCAAGATCCGTGCGCTCATCACCGGGCGGGCAAACATCCCGGACACGGTTTCGGGCAAGCCGATCGTGGAAGTGCGCCTGCGACTGCTGGTCAATGGCGCCGTTTTCGACGCCCAGGTGGTGAAGCCCTCGGGGAACCGTGTGTATGATGAAGCGGTAGAACCGGGCGGGCAAACATCCCCGACACGGTTTCGGGCAAGCCGATCGTGGAAGTGCGCCTGCGACTGCTGGTCAATGGTGCCGTTTTCGACGCCCAGGTGGTGAAGCCCTCGGGGAACCGTGTGTATGATGAAGCGGTAGAACGCGCCATCAACGGCATCCAGAACTGGCCGTTGCCACAAAGTGCGGAACTTTTCGGTGGCCGGCGCGAACTGATTCTCAGAATAGAACATGAGCGGTAAAAAACCATGATGCAACGACTCACTTTGCGCGGCCTTCTTTTTGCCGCAACCCTGACCCTCCTCGCGACGGCCTTCCAAGCGAGAGCACAACTGGTGATCGATGTGACCACCAGCGCCGGCAAGCAGGTTCCCGTGGCGATTCTGCCGTTCGCGAATGAGGATGGCGCGCCGCAGAACATCACGCCGGTGGTCAGCAGCAACCTTGCACGCACCGGCCTGTTTCGCATCGTCAATCTCGGCGGCATCACACGCTTGCCCACCGAGCCGTCGGAAATCAATTTTGATGACTGGACGGCCCGCAGCACCGAAGCGCTGGTGATCGGCGGCATCAGTGCCCTGCCGGATGGACGCTATGAGGTTCGCTTCCGCCTCTTCGACGTGGCGAAGAAGGTGCAGCTGACCTCGGGTTCGTTCACGGTGGCGGCATCGCAGCTGCGCGCCACGGCCCACAAGATCTCCGACGAAATCTACGAAAAGCTGCTGGGCGAGCGCGGTATTTTCTCGACCAGGATTGCCTACGTGCTCAAGCGCGGCCCCCGCTTTGAATTGCAGGTGGCCGACGCCGACGGCTTCAATCCGCAGGCCGTGCTGTCGTCGCTCGAGCCCATCCGCTCGCCCAAGTGGTCGCCCGACGGCACCAAGCTGGCCTATGTCTCCTACGAAAGCCGCAAGTCGACGGTGATCGTGCAGGACCTCGCCACCGGCCAACGCCGCACGGTGGCCAATTTCCGCGGCGACAACTACGCACCCAACTGGTCGCCAGACGGCACCAAACTGGTGGTCGCACTTTCCAAGGATTCGATCTCGCAGGTGTATGTGGTCCCGGCAACCGGCGGCGACGCGGTGCGTGTGACCGAAAGCAACAGCATCGACACCAACGCCACCTTCACCAACGACGGCAAAGACATCATCTTCGTCTCCGATCGCTCGGGCGGCCCGCAGCTGTACATCGTGCCGACCACCGGGGGCGTGCCCAAGCGGCTCACCTTCGAGGGCAATTACAACGTGAATCCGCGCATGAGCCCGGACGGCAAGTCGGTCGTGTTCGTCAGCCGCGATGCGGGACGACTGCGCATCGCCTTGCTGGAGCTGGCCAGCGGGCAGGTCACGGTGCTGACTGACGGGCCGCTGGATGACAGCCCGAGTTTTTCACCCAACGGCCGCACCATCCTCTACGAAGACAAGTCCGGCGGGCGCGGGCGCCTCGGTGCCGTATCGTCGGATGGCCGCGTCAAGCAAAAGCTTTCCTCACAGGCGGGAGACGTGCGCGAGCCGGCGTGGGGCCCCTACGGCACCTCGAGCGCGCGCTGAGCGAACCAGCACCATTGGGGATAAACTTCCCGATGGCGTTGTCGGTATTCCAGGTTGATTCACAAGGAGAAATGCATATGAAAAAGATCATCGTTGCCCTGAGCCTCGCCGTGTTCCTTTCGGCCTGTGCCAGCAAGGACCCGGCCAAGGACACACCGGTTGTTGACCGCTCGCAAACCACCGCCGTGGCACCGACACCCAACCCGAATCTGGCCAGGACCACGCAGGTGCAGCCGACGCCGACGCCCGCGATCAACCCGCTGAAGGATCCGGGAAGCCCGCTTTCCAAGCGCGTCATCTACTTCGACTACGACAAGGATGCGGTCAAGCCCGAGTACGCATCGCTGGTCCAGGCGCACGCCAACTTCCTGTCGCAAAACCGCAATCGCAAGATCCGGCTGGAAGGCCATGCCGACGAACGCGGTTCGCGTGAATACAACATGGCTCTCGGCCAGCGCCGCGCCGACGCCGTGCGCAAGGCTGCTTCCGTGCTCGGCGTGGGCGGCGACCGCATGGAGTCCCTGAGTTTCGGCGAAGACAAGC
>JBGATH010000068.1:0-12389 GCA_044229235.1 Usitatibacteraceae bacterium | reverse complement strand
ATCATGAAGGAAGTCATCAGCCGCGCCATGGGCTTGACGGGGCGCTAGCACGCCGGTAGCGTGGAACCGCCGCAAATGTAAGGGGTTGTAAGCAGCCGTAACCCCTTTGTGCCTGTTATCCGTTTAACGATCAGGCGCCGGATCCCCGGCGTCCCTGTTGATTCCCTTCCTGGAGGTGTCAAATGGAATTCGTTTTTCGCAAACAGAGCGCTGTCAGCAGCGCCGCACGCCTGTCGCTGGTGATCGCGCTGCACGTTGTCCTGATCGGTGGCCTGATGGCCGGGCTGGGTCATCCGATCATGCGGATCGCCATGCCGGCATCGATCGAGTACGTCAGCATCATCGATACCCCGCCGCCCGCGCCCAAACCCGAGACGAGAAAGACCGCCGCGCAGAATCCGCTGCAGGTGCCGGTTCCGGATGTCCCGGTTGTGATGCCCGTCGTGCAGCCGGAAACGGTTGCAGCCGTGCCCAGCGATGCGGTCATTTCCACCGAATCGTCGGTATCGACCACGGTCGATGGATCCGGGTCGACGCCGGCAGTTGCGGTCAGCGCCGCGTGCCCTAACTCGCAGGCGATCCGCTCATCGATGCGTTACCCCATCATGGCGCGGCGCGACGGCATCGAGGGCGACGTGTTGGCGCGCTTTGTCGTGGGCGCCTCCGGCGCCATACGCAATGCCGAGATCATCAGCTCAACCAACCGTGTGTTCAACACGGCGGTACTCTCGGCGCTACAACAGTTCCAGTGCGCGGGACAGGGACGCGAGGTGATGGTCGAAGTGCCGTTCTCGTTCCGGCTGCAGTAACGCGCTCGTCAACGAAGATCGCCATTTGACGCGCCTCCCGGGCCGTTTGGCCTGGGAGGCGCGTCAATGCTAGAGTTTGGGCATGCGCACACTCTCTCAGCCAGACCGGCCTTGCTTGCCTGATGTTGCCTTGATGACGCCGTGCCACCAGCCGTGACCGGTCCAGCTGCGGCAGTGAAATCGGTATGGGCACCGATGGTCGCGCCGGCCGTGCCGCGCACCATGTGCACCGACTGCGGCATCTCGCGCTCATCCGAGCCCAAGCGCTGCGCCAGTGCCTGCCAGTTCATCCAACCCGATTACCCCGCGCTCGAAACAGTGGTGCATGGTCGTGCCCGCGATCCGGCGCGCCCCGATGAACTGCACTTCGGCCCGTTCCGGCGCATGCTGCGCGCCGCCATGGTTGCGCCGCGTGAAGGCGCCCAGTGGACCGGCATTACCACGCGCATCGCCGAGCGCCTGCTGGAAACCGGTGCGGTGGATGCGGTGCTGGCCATGGCGCCTGATCCGAATGACAAATGGCGGCCGATGCCGGTGCTTGTGACCTCCGCGGCCGGCATGGCCCAGTGCCGCGGCATGCGCATGGGGTATGCACCATTGCTCGCGCTGCTGGAGCCGGCCATCGCGAAAGGCTACAAGCGCCTCGCCGTCATCGGCATCCCGTGCCAGGTGTATGCCTTGCGGGCGCTGGAAAAGGAGCTCGGCTTCGAGCGCCTGTTTGTGATCGGCACGCCCTGTTCCGATAACAGCACCACCGAGCGCTTTCACCAGTTCCTGGAGCTGATTTCCGAGGAGCCGGACAACATCAGCTATCTCGAATTCCGCGCCGATTATCACGTCGAGATCCGCTACACGGATGGTCGGGTGAAAGCGATTCCGTTTCTGATGCTGCCGCTGTCGCAATTGCCCGCCGATTTCTTTCCGATGACCTGCCGCACCTGCGTGGACTACACCAACGTGCTGGCCGACATCACCGTGGGCTATATGGGCGGACAGGGCGAGCAGTGGCTGCTGGTGCGAAATGAGCGCGGCGAGGAACTGCTGAAATTGCTCGGCGACGAGGTGCGTGTGTCGGCGCCCGGCAGCGCCGGCAAACGGCAGGGCCCGGTGAAGGGGTTCATGCAGAACGTGATCCGCGCCGCCGGCGGCCTGCCGCTGCGACGCATGCCGGACTGGTTGCGACCGGTGGTGGGCTGGCTGATGCCGCGCATCGGGCCGCGCGGCCTGGAGTTCGCCCGGGCGCGAGTCGAGATGAAGGCGGTCGAGACCGTGATCCACCTGCGTCGGGAGGAGCCGCGCAAGATGAAAAACATGATTCCGCTCCACGTCTGGAAACTGGTGAAGCCATACGGGCTGGCCCCTTCGCGCGATGAACAACCTGACTGATTTATTGCGCCGCCGCGTCGGCACCCTGTGCGTGCTGCTGGCCGCACTCGCGTCCGGTTGCGCCATGGTGCCGGCTGCGGACCCGGTGGCAGGCATTGAAGCGCGCATCGTCAGCGTCGCGCAATGGGGCGGCACGGGGGCGGATGCCACCCGGGCGCGCTTGCATGTCCTGACCCGCATCACGCTGCACCACGGTGGTGAGACCTTTCCGCGGAGCCGCGATCCACGTGAATACCTGCGCAGCTTGCAGTCGTGGTCGCGAAATGATCGCAAGTGGATCGACATCCCCTATCACTACCTGATCGATCTGAACGGCAATATCTACGCGGGCCGCGACATTCGCTTTGCCGGCGATACCAACACCGATTACGATCCGGCCGGCCACGCCCTGGTGGTAGTGCTGGGCAACTACGAGGAAATCGAGCCAACTCCGGCGCAGCTTGCCGCCGTCGTGGACGTCATGAGCATGCTGGCCGCGCGCTTCGGCCTGGACCCCGCCAGCATCGCCGCGCACAAGGACTTCGCCCAAAACACGCTGTGCCCGGGCAGGAATCTCTATCCTTATGTCCGCAGCGGTTATTTCAGCGACCAGGTTCGGGCCAGGCTCGGCCGCTAGCCCGGCACAGTTCGATACAGTGTCCGGCAGGTAGGTACCCCGCGCGATGCGATAATCCGGCTATCACACCCACGTTTGCCGTGGCGCACTTTCTTTCCTGATCCCGCTTCACCCCGGAGGCTGCATGTCCGATTCAACCAAACCGTCCCGCTGGAGTTTCTTCTCGCGCCTGTGGGGCTTTGTGGACGCCTTCCGGCGCTTCACGCTTAACCTTCTGTTCCTGGTGATACTGGTGTTCGTCATCGTCGCCTTGTCAGCGCCCGGTGCGCCGCCGCTCAAGGACAAGACCGTCCTGGTGCTGAACCTGCACGGCAAAATCGTCGAGCAGAAGTCTGGCGACACGCGCCGGCAGTTGATGAACCGCTGGTCGGGCGAGGACGACGGCGAGATGCAGTTGCGCGACATCCTCGCCACGCTTGAAGCCGCTGCGAAAGACGAGAAGATCGAGCGCGTCCTGCTCATGACCGACGACTTCGAGAGCGCCGGACTTGCCACGCTGCGGGAGATCGTCGGTGCGCTGGAAAGGACGCGCGCGTCCGGCAAGCAGGTGATCGCCTGGGGCGCGAGTTACAGTCAGAGCGCCTACTACCTGGCGGCGCATGCCAGCGAGGCCTACATGCACCCGATGGGCATGGTGATGGTGGACGGATTCGGCCGCTACCGCAATTACTATCGTGCCGCGCTCGACCGGCTGGGAGTCACGGCCAACATTGTGCGCGTCGGCAAGTACAAGAATGCCGCGGAGGCGTACTTTGCCACCGGCCCATCGCAGGAATCGCTGGAATCCGAGAAGTATCTGTACGACGGACTGTGGAAGACGTACACGACCGATGTCGAAACGGCGCGCAAGCTGCCGCCCGGGAGCCTTGCCAAGGGCATCGAAGAAGTCAACCAGCGCCTGGCCGCCACCAAGGGCGATGCAGCCAGGATGGCGCTGGAGGGCAAGCTGATCAACGGCATCAAGACGCGGGACGAGCTGCGGCAGATGCTGATTGAGCGCGGCGCCAAGGACGAAGAGAACAAGACCTTCCGCCAGGTTTCCTATGCAGCCTATGCGGCCACGGTGCGGCCGGTGCTGGCCGGCGACGCGGTAGGCGTGGTTGTGGCCGAAGGTGAAATCAGCGACGGCAACGAGCCGGCCGGCCGCATCGGCGGACGCTCCACCTCCGAACTGATTCGCAAGGCCCGCAACGACGACCGCATCAAGGCCGTGGTGCTGCGGGTTGACTCCCCCGGCGGCAGCGCGGTTGGTTCGGAACTGGTGCGCCGCGAGCTGGAACTGACGCGCACCGCCGGCAAGCCGGTGGTGGTGTCGATGGGCGATGTGGCCGCCTCGGGCGGTTACTGGATCTCGATGTCGTCGGATGAGGTGATCGCCGATCAGGCCACCATCACCGGTTCCATCGGCGTGTTCGGACTGCTGCCAACCGGCAAGGAAGCGATGGACAAGCTGTCCATCAATACCGCCGGCTACACCACCACCTGGCTGCGCGGCGCCGAATACGACCCGCGCCGCGCACTCGATCCGCGCTTTGCGGAACTGGTCAAGCTTTCGATCGAGCGTATCTACGCCGACTTCACCACCAAAGCCGCTGCCGCGCGTAAGACCACGCCGGACAAGATCGACGAGGTCGGGCAGGGGCGCGTCTGGACCGGAGCCCAGGCCAAGGAACGCGGGCTGGTGGATCGGCTGGGCAGCTACAACGATGCCATCAAGTCGGCAGCCACGCGGGCCAAGCTCGGCGACAGCGTGCGCGTGGTTTACGTCGAACCCGAGCGCAGCAAACTGGAAACCTTCCTCCAGCACTTCGGCGCGTCAATTTCGCAGTCGCTGCAAAGCCACTTTGACCTGAAGCTCCTGCCTGCCGGCCTGCCGGCCAGGACCGCGCGCGAAGTGCGCGAGGAATTGACCTGGCTGGGTGAAATGGCCGACCGTGCAGATGGCGGCAAATCGTTCGCCGCGGTGGTGCACTGCCTTTGCGCGCCGTGATTCGTGTCGTAGCCGTCAGCCTGCTCGCGGCAGTGCTGGCGGGCTGTGCCGGCGTGTCACCCAAGCGCCACTCGCCGGCGGAGATCGCGGCCTACACGCCGGAAACGTTTGTCGCGCCCATCGCGTCGGCTGAGGGCGAACGCTCTGAAGCCGATGCCGCCATGGAAAAGGTCCGCACGGCACTGGCGCAGCCGGGCGATACCGCCGCCGCTGCCGCCGCGCTGGACGCCATCCTGTTCCTGAACACCGCGCGCGATTCCGGGCGCGTGCTCCTCGCCGCGACTTTGCCGACGCTGGCGCAGCGCCCGCCGGATGAGCAGCGCGCGATCCTCACCGTAGCGCATGCGCTGTATGCCGACGACACGGCACCGCAACTGCGGCAACTGTTGCCCGAGCTCGCCACACCGCGCGAGTTCAGCATTGCGGCCTACACGCTGCTCAAGGCCGACGCATCGCCCGGAATGCGCGCGGCGCTGCGTGAAACGCTGCTCATGCGATTCCCCGCTGGCCTGGCCGAACCTCGTTTGCGGGCGTTGATGCACGTGCTGACCACCGACCTGGCTGCTGAGCGCGCGCAACGCCCGCCCCTGGCCGATCTGCTGGCAGCGCCATTTCGTGCCGCCAGTCCGCTGCTGCCGGCGATCGTCAGTTTCCAGAGGCCTGGTCGCAACTACTTCGGGCTTGCCATGGTGCGCGGCGCCGATGGACGCTACGCGCGCAATGCCGACGGCAGCTACTTCGCGATTCCGCACCTGGCGCGTGCGCTGTCCACGCTGCCGGGCACCATCACCAACGGCAATACGCCGCAGGGCCTGTTCACCATCGTCGGCGCCGGCACGGCCACCAACCGCTGGATTGGCCCTACGCCGTACCTCGAATCAAAAGTGCCGTTCGAGGCAACGGTGAGTGAGTTCGCGCACGCCGAAACCAGCGGCGAATGGTCCGAGCAGCACTACGAGAGCTACCTGCCGGTGACCTGGCGCAATTACCCGCCTTTCAAGGAGGCGTTTCTGGCCGGCCAGGCCGGGCGCAATGAAATGCTGCTGCACGGCACCACCATCAATTCAAACTACTACCGCGGCGCGAGCTATTACCCGGGCACACCTTCCGCCGGTTGCCTGGTCGCCATGGAGGCCTGGGACCCGGCAGACGGCAAGCTGCGCAACAGCGACCAGTTGTCGCTGGCCAAGGTCTTCACGCAGGCGGGCACGGACCGGGGCTACCTGGTCGTCGTGGAAATCGATGATCGCGCCGCCCCGGTGGACCTCGCCGAGGTCGTGGCCGAAGTGGCGCGAGCCGAGCAGCGCGGCGCCGTTACCGCCAGCGCCAGCGTCTCAAGGCAGTAGGGCGTCAGCCGGCCAGCAGCGTTTCCGGCGCCACGAATTCGTGGCCGAGCGCCTCGGCCACTTCCTTGCAGGTCACCTTGCCGGCGCAGACATTGAGGCCGTTGCGCAGGTGCACATCGCTGCTCAGTGCCTGTTTCCAGCCATGCTCGGCCAGTTGCAGCGCGAACGGCAGGGTGGCGTTGTTGAGCGCATAGGTCGAAGTACGCGGCACGCCGCCCGGCATGTTGGCCACGCAGTAATGCACGACGTTGCCGATGCGATAGGTGGGCTCCGCGTGCGTGGTCGCACGTGATGTCTCCGCGCAACCGCCCTGATCGATGGCCACGTCGACAATGACCGAGCCCGGCTTCATCGCATCGACCATGGCGCGCGTGATGAGTTTGGGCGCAGCCGCGCCCGGGATCAGCACGCCACCGACAACCAGGTCGCCCGACAACACGTGTTGCTCGACGTTGTCGCGATTCGAAAACACCGTTTTCACGCGGCCGTTGAACATGCGGTCGATGCGCCTCAGCGCATCGACGCTGCGATCGATGACCACCACTTCGGCCCCCGTTCCCACTGCCATCTGCGCGGCGTTGGTGCCGACCACACCGGCACCGAGGATGACGATTTTGGCCGGTGGCACGCCGGCGACGCCGCCCAGCAGGATGCCCATGCCGCCGTGCGCCCGCTCCAGCGAATAGGCGCCTGCCTGGATCGACATGCGCCCGGCCACTTCCGACATGGGCGCCAGCAGGGGCAGGCCGCCGCCGGGCTGGGTGACGGTTTCATAGGCGATGCAGACGGCACCGCTTTGCATCAGTTCCTTGCACTGTTCCGGATCGGGCGCGAGGTGCAGATAGGTGAACAGCAGCTGGCCCGGGCGCAGCATGGCGCGCTCCACGGCTTGAGGTTCCTTGACCTTGACGATCATTTCGGCGCGGGCAAAGACGTCGGCCGCGCTGCCGGCGATGGTCGCGCCGGCCTTTTCGTAGACGCTGTCGGCCGCGCCGATGCCGGCGCCGGCATCATGCTCAACCAGCACCTTATGGCCGTGTGCGGTGAGTTCGCGCACGGACGAGGGGGTCAAACCGACACGATATTCGTGGTTCTTGATTTCTTTTGGAACGCCTACCAGCATGATGTCTCCTTGGTTTCGGTAATCAAATGAATCCTCGGGCTTGTGGCCCTCAGGCGCGGTGGTTTCTTGTGGTTATGGCGGCGTCTACCAGGCGCCGGTATTTTTCATCGACAGCCACGGTTCGGCCGGCGGCAAGGCTGCGCCGGCCTGCAGCAGTTCGATCGAGATATTGTCGGGGGAGCGCACAAACGCCATGCGTCCGTCGCGCGGTGGGCGGTTGATGGTCACGCCGGCGTCCAGCAGCTTCTGGCAGGTGGCGTAGATATCGTCCACGGCGTAGGCGATGTGACCGAAGTTGCGGGCGCTGCCAAGTTCTTCCTTGTCCCAGTTGTGCGTCAGTTCAATGGCGGCGGACTCGTCACCCGGTGCGCAGACGAAGGCCAGCGTATAGCGGCCGCTGGGATAGTCGTTGCGGCGCGTCAGCACCAGTCCCAGCTTGTTGCAATAGAAGTCCAGCGAGGCATCGAGATCGGTTACGCGCACCATGGTGTGCAGGTATTTCATGTCGGGTTCCGTTGGGTTATTGTGGCAAACGCGGCATTTGTGGCATGGAGGGGTAGCGCAACCGCCGGTTTGGCGACCCACGGCTGAGAGTTTAGCGGTTGGCGGGCAGGGCGTTGGCGTCGCGTGGCGATTCTTTGCGTTATCGCAAACGGCCATCGCTGCACGGGCCAAAGTCGAGCACCAGCGCGGTTCCCAGGCCGAAAATGGCTGGAGAGCCGCGACAGTGCTGGACTTTCATGGTTTGAACGCGGGAGGTGAATGGTGTGGCGCGGCGCATTCAGGGAAGGTCAGGTTATCCCGTCCATGGCGGGCGAAGCATTCGCGCGTGACGGCGTAATCGTGATCGAGGATTTCGTTACGCCTACGCAATGCGCGGCGTTGCGACAACGGGCGATGGAACTGGTGGAGGAGGTCGCGCCACAGTCGCCGGGAACCGTATTTTCGACGCTCGACAATCGCCATGCCCGCGATCGCTACTTCGAGGACTCGGCCAATGGCATCGGCGCTTTTTTCGAGGAGGGCGCGTTTGCCGGGGATGGGACGCTGCAGGTGCCGCTCGCGCGCGCCATCAACAAGTTGGGCCACGCCATGCATGACCTCGACCCGGTGTTTTCGGCGTTTTCGCGCGGCCCGCGCCTGCAGGCCGTGGCGGATGCCGTCGGCCTGGTCGATCCGCTGGTGGTGCAGTCCATGTACATTTTCAAACAGCCCGGCATTGGCGGCGAGGTGGTGTGTCACCAGGATTCGACGTTTCTCTATACCGATCCGGAATCGGTGATCGGTTTCTGGTTCGCCATCGAGGATGCGCATCGCGGTAACGGCTGCCTCGGCGGGCTGCCGGGTGAACACGCCAAAGGATTGCGCGACCTGAACCGGCGCCAGCCGGACGGCTCACTGCGCATGGAACGGCTTCGTCCAGATATCGAATGGGACATGTCAAAGCTGGAGTGGCTGGAGGTAAAACAGGGCACGCTGGTGGTCTTCAACGGCGCGTTCCCGCACCTTTCGGAAGCCAACACCTCACCCGAGTCGCGGCACGCCTACACCCTGCACGCCGTCAGCGGTCGGGCGCGCTATACACCCGACAACTGGATCCAGCGGCCGGCCGCACTCGGCATGCCGTTTCGCGGCTTCGTGTGAGTTCGGAAGGCGTGACGGGCCGGATATAATAGTGGTCTCGTTCAGACGGGCAAAAAGCGCGCGCCACAAGCGCCGCAAACAATAAAGCGGCACCATCGCCGCAAAGCCTGCGCGACACCCCCCACTCAAGGAGATAAACACGATGGCTTCCGCCCTCAAGAAAGTGGCCGTGCTCGGCCTCGGCAAAGTCGGCAGTCTGGTCGGCACGCTGCTGACGCGTTCCGGCTTCGGCGTTACCGGCTTTGACGCCAATCCACCGGCTGGATTGCCGTTTGATACCCGCACCCTCGACGTTGCCGACCTGGCCGCGCTCAAACCGATGCTGACGGGGGCGGATGCGGTGATTTCCTGCCTGCCGTTCCACCTCAATGTCGGTGTGGCGCGCATTGCGCACGACAATGGCATGCACTACTTCGACCTCACCGAGGACGTGCCGACCACCAAGGCCATCCTCGAGATGTCGGCAACCGCCAAGGGCGTGATGGCCCCGCAATGCGGGCTGGCGCCAGGCTTTATCGGCATCGTTGGCGCCGACCTGGCGGGCCATTTTGATGTGCTGCGTTCGATCGAACTGCGCGTGGGGGCGCTGCCGCAGCATCCGCGCGGCAAACTTGGCTATGCGCTCAATTGGTCGCCCGAGGGCGTGATCAACGAATACATCAACGACTGCGAGGTGATTCGCAACAGCAAACCGCAGATGGTGCCGGCGCTCGAAGGCCTGGAAATGATCCTGGTTAACGGTCTGGTGCTTGAGGCGTTCACGACATCCGGCGGACTCGGCACCATGTGTGAAACCTACTTCGGCAAGGTGCAGGAGCTCAACTACAAGACCATGCGCTACCCGGGCCACTGCGAACAGATGCGTTTCCTGCTCAACGAACTCTACCTGCGCGACGAGCGTGAACTGGCCAACAGGCTGTTGAAGAACGCGCTGCCGGCAGTGGATGAGGATGTGGTGTTTGTGCACGCCGCTGTGGAAGGCCAGAAGGATGGCCGCCTGTCGCGGGAAGAGTATGTGCGAGCCTATCCGGTGATGGAGCTTGAAGGCCGCAATTGGCGGGCGATTTCCTGGACCACGGCGGCCAGCCTGTGCGCAGTCGTGGAAATGGTCGCCGGGGGATCGCTGCCCGGACGCGGTTTCATCAAGCAGGAGGAGATTCCGTTCGACAAATTTCTGGCAACGCGCAACGGCAATATCTATATCAAGGCCGAAAGCGTGGCGGGCGCTGCAACTTTCAAGGCCTGAGCGCCGCGCATCATCGTCGGCACCTTGCGACAAAAAGAAAAGGGCACCCGAGGGTGCCCTTTTGCAATTCCGGCCTTGGAGAGCAGGTGACCCTGCGTCAATTTGCTATCGACTTTCTCCGCGGGAGACAGGTATCCCAAGCCAGAGGTCCTAGGAGTGCGCCTAGTATTTGACCGTGTAACGAGTACTGCAGCTGCTTGCTTTTCTCATGTGTCGCGATCGGCTGCGACGAACCGATAGTGCGCTTGCGAAGTTCGGCCGGCTGTGACCTGATGCACAGAATGGGTGGGTTTCACACGATTTAACAAACCCCGGGGAGCTGCCCTGCGCCAGCTGAGAAGGCGTGCAGAGAGAGGCTTTTTGTGTCAATGTTCACGGCGGGAAACGCCCACGACACCCTTGCTGCCAACCCCGTACAAAACAGCCAGATGAAAGCGCCAAGCCTGCCGAGTTTTGCCAGCCGCCGTGTGACGATTGCCGGTGTGGTGCTGCTGCTCGCGATTGGTGTGAGCGTATTGGCCTGGTACGTCACCAGCCTGTCGCAGAGAACGGCTGCAGCCCGCTCATTCGACGAACAGGCGATGCGCGTCGAGCAACTGATCCTCGATCGCATGCGCGGTTACGAACAGGTGCTGCGCAGTGCCTCGGCCCTGTTTGCCGCCTCGCCGGATATTTCCCGCGAAGAATGGCAGCAGTACGTAGCGGGAACGCATTTGCAGGAAACCTACCCCGGCGTACAGGGCTTGCACTTCGCTGCCCGCGTGCGCGACAGCGAACTGTCCGCGTTTACCGCCCGCATGCGCGCGGAGGGGATGAGGGACTTCACGGTTCGCCCGCCAGGCACACGGGCGGAGTATTACCCGGTGATCTGGCCGGCACCGCTGAACGAGCGCAATCGCCGGGCAGCCGGCTTTGACCTGTACTCGGAACCGGTTCGCCGCGACGCGCTGGATCGGGCGCGCGACACGGGGCTGCCGGCGATAAGCGGCAAGATTGTCCTCGTCGGTGACTTGACAGGCGGAACGCCGGGATTCCTGTACGTGCAGCCGGTGTACGCACGTGGCCTGCCGCTCGCCACCATCTCCGATCGGCGGCGCGCCATTGCCGGTTTTGTGTTTTGCCCGTTTCGCATGGAAGACCTCATGAAAGGGCTCATCGGCAAAGAACGCGATGTGCTGGACACGGAAGTCTATGACGGAACCGCGCCGAGCAAGGCGGCCCTGATGTTTGACGACGATGGCGTGCCCCATGCCCTCGATCCGGAAGTGCGCTCGCCTTACTGGATGCAGCGCCAGTTGCGCCAGGGCGGGAATACCTGGACCGTACATTTCGAAGCCACGCCCGCCTACATGCGGGAAATCGACAGCAATGCGCCGCGCTGGCTTCTCGTCGGCGGCCTGTTGTTGAGCGCGCTGGTCACTGCACTGGTATGGCGCCTGCTGACTTCGGAGGCGGTGGCGCTGACGGCGTCCCTTCACGACGGACTCACGGGGCTGCATAACCGGCGGTTCCTGGAGGCCAGCCTGAAGCGGGAAGAGGAGCGCGCGCGTCGCAACAAGGCGCCGGTCGCAATCGTTCAGTTTGACCTCGACCACTTCAAGAAGCTCAACGATGCCTACGGGCACGCGGCCGGCGATGAGGTGCTGCGCTGTGTGGGCGAAGTCCTGCGCGCGGCAACCCGCGGCGAGGACATCGTTTGCCGTTACGGCGGCGAGGAGTTCACGCTGATCCTGCCCGGCGCCACCGTTGAGAATGCGCTGGGTCGCGCCAACACCATTGCCCGGCATATTTTCAGCCTGAGGATGAAACTCGGCAACGAGCCCCTGCCCAGCGTGACGGTATCGGGCGGTGTGGCCGTGTTCCCGCGCGACGGGCTGACGCTGCGCGAAACCTTGCGTCGCGCGGATCATGCGCTGCTGCGGGCCAAGCGCGAAGGGCGGTCGCGCGTCCTCGAGGCGCGGCAAGACGACCCGACAACGACGATCAACTGATCCGCATCACGCTAGGCGTCTTGCTGCGTCGGGAAAACGGTGTGACCGCGCATGTTCGACGAAACCTGAAGTGTGATCCCACGGCCTGTCCGGCATGACGGGCCGGTTCGCCGGGCACCGGATATGCGCAGGCACATCCGGCGAAACCTGAAGTGTGACCCCACGGCCTGTCCGGTATGACAGGCCGGTTCGCCGGGCACCGGATGTGCGCAGGCACATCCGGCGAAACCCCCGGCTC